>NZ_JAUYFU010000088.1 GCF_030689645.1 Humidesulfovibrio sp. | reverse complement strand
CATGGACCGCATCAAGCGCGGGGCCGAGGATCTGGAGAAGGAGGGCGTGTTCACCGGCGCGTACTGCGTGAACCCGCTTACGGGCAAGGACATGCCCATCCACGTGGCCAACTTCGTGCTCATGGGCTACGGCACCGGCGCGGTGATGGCCGTGCCCGCCCACGACCAGCGCGACTTCGAATTTGCCCGCAAGTACGACCTGCCCATGCAGGTGGTCATTGAGCCCAAGGGCGAAACCCTGGACCCCTCCGCCATGACTGCGGCCTACGCCGACCCCGGCTTCCTTGTGAACTCGGGCCAGTTCGACGGCATGGGCAACCAGGACGCCAAGGCCTCCATCATCAGCCACCTGGCAGAAACCGGTTGCGCCAAGGCCACGGTGAACTACCGCCTGCGCGACTGGGGCATTTCGCGTCAGCGCTTCTGGGGCGCGCCCATTCCCGTGGTGCACTGCGACACGTGCGGCATGGTGCCCGTGCCGGACGACCAGCTGCCCGTTCGCCTGCCCGAGGACGCCCAGGTGCGCGAGGACGGCCGCTCGCCGCTGCCCCTGCTGGAAAGCTTCGTGAACGCCAGTTGCCCCAAGTGCGGAGGCGCGGCCAAGCGCGAGACCGACACCTTCGACACCTTCATGGAGTCCAGCTGGTATTTCCTGCGCTACACAAGCGCCCGCAACGACGACGCGCCCTTTGACCGCGAGGCCCTCAAATACTGGTCCCCGGTGGACCAGTACATTGGCGGCATTGAACACGCCATTCTGCACCTGCTTTACTCCCGCTTCTTTGTGAAGGTGCTGCGCGACCTGGGCTACACCGACGAGGCCGAACCGTTCAAGCACCTGCTCACCCAGGGCATGGTGCTCAAAGACGGCGCCAAGATGAGCAAGAGCAAGGGCAACGTGGTGGACCCCAACTCCATGATCGGCAAATACGGCGCCGACGCCACGCGCCTGTTCATCCTCTTCGCCTCGCCGCCGGAAAAGGACCTGGAGTGGAGCGATGCCGGCATCGAGGGCGCGTTCCGCTTCCTGAACCGCGTGTGGCGCCTGGCCGAGGAGCTCGCCGACGCGGGCGCGCTCAAGGCCGTCGGCCCCTGCGCCCCCCTGTCCGAACTGGGCGGAGCCGTCGAAGGCCAGGCAAAAGATCTGCGCCGCAAAGAGCACGACACGGTCCGCAAAGTTACCCGCGACATGGACAACAAGTTCCAGTTCAACACCGTCATCGCCGCGCTCATGGAGCTGGTGAACGAGATGTACGGCGTGAAGGACGGCCTGAAAAATGCTCCCGGCGGCGCGAAAGCGCTGTCCTCGGCCCTCTCCACGGTGCTGACGCTGCTTTCTCCAGTGGCCCCGCACCTGTGCGAGGAACTTTGGGCCCACATGGGCCACAAGGGCCAGTTGGCGACCCATCCCTGGCCCGGCTATGACGAGTCGGCCCTGGTGAAGGACGAGATCGAGCTGGTGGTGCAGGTGAACGGCAAGGTGCGCGGCAAGCTCATGGTGCCCGCCGCAGCCAACCAGGACGAGTTGCGCGAGTTCGCCAGAACGCACGAGAACGTGCTCAAGCACCTTGAAGGCAAGAGCATCAAGAAACTCATCGTGGTGCCGGGCAAGCTGGTCAACGTGGTGGCGGGCTAGCCCGCCGCCGATACAGGGGGGAGGTTCGTCATGCCCAGGCTTTCGCGCACACTGGCCTTCAGGCTGGCGCTGTTCCTCCTGGTGGTCCTGGCCCTGTGCGGCTGCGGCTACCACTTCGCTGGTTCGGGCGCATCCGACGGCACGGAGCAAGGCTCGCGCCTGGCGCCGGACCAACGCAACATGGCCCTGGTGCGCGTGGACAACCCTTCCACCGAGTCATGGCTTGAGCCCCGCCTGCGCTCCCTCATCCGCGACGAGTTCAATCGCCGCCGACTGGTGAACTGGACGGACAGGGCCAAGGCCACCAGCCTGCTGACCATCACCATCAAGAGGTTCACCCGGTCCACGGCCTTGGCGGGACAGGCGGACCAGTCCGTGAAGCTCAGCACAAGCATCACCGTCGTTTTCCGCATCACACGCGCCACAGATGGCGCCGTCATCTGGGACTCCGGCGAACAGGTCCAGAACGAGTCGTTCTACCCCGGCGATTCCGACGGCGCGGACCAGCGTCTCACCGACCTGCTGGTGCGGCGCATGGCCGACCTCATCACCGAAAACTACTAGGCGGCCGGCATGGCTTCGCCCTCTGCTCCGCTGATATCCGCCCGACGCGGCCACCGCTTCCTCATCTGCCCGGACGCGGAACTGCTGCGCCGCCAGGTGTCCAAACTGGCGCTCGGCTTGGGCGAGAACGTGGCCCGCAAAGTGTTCTGGGGCGACGACGAGCCCTTCTCCCAGTCCTACTGGGGCGAGCTGACAACCCAGAACCTCTTCTCCACCCCCACCGTGCTGGTGCTGCGCCGGGCCGAGGCCCTCAAGGCCGAAGTCTGGGACCGCCTGGATGAGGCCGTCCGCCTGACGGCGTCCACCGTGCTGCCCGTGTTCTGCCTGGAGGGCCGCTGGAAGGACGGCAAACAGCCGGTGCCGGTGTTCCTGCCCAAGCGCAAGCTCTGGCAGGCGGCGGAAGCCAACGCCTGGATCTGGCAGTCCGCCGGACTCACGGAATCGACCCTGCCGAAATTCCTCGACCTCTGGGCCAGGGACAAGGGCCTTGAGATGGATGACCCGGCGCGCCAGGCCTTGCTGTGCGCCCTGCCCCACGACGCCCTGGCGGCTGGGCTTGAACTGGACAAGCTGGAGCTGGCCGCTGGCGACGGGAAACGCGTCACAGCGCAGATGGCCGAACTCATCGCGCCGCACGGCGACATGGATTTCTTTGATTTCATGAAGGGGCTGGCGGCCTCTCCGGCCAAGGATCCCGAAGCGCTGCGAGCCGTCTGGGCGCGCGTGCTGGACGACCATTTGCGCCCCGGCGGCGACAAAATCCTCTTCCAGCTTCTGGGCTACGTGGCCTGGCAGGCCCGGCAGATGTGGATGCTTTGCGAAGGGGAGGAGCACAAGGTGCGCATGAACCCGCGCGACAAGCCCGCCCTCTCGCAGATGGCGCGCCGCCTGGGCCGCGCCGGCATCGCCCGGATCATCGAGCTGACCCTGGACGCCAATCTGGGAGTCATCAGCGGCGCGCGCAGACCCGACGACACCCTGGAATCCTATGTGGCCCAGCTTTCCGCTCTGTTGCAGGGCAGGGACCAGGACCGGAGGCCCGCGTGAGCCCCGCGCCCAAGCCGCCCAAGGCAACCAGCAAGGCTGCGGAGACCCCGCCGCCGCACTACCTTGGCCACCGCCAGCGACTGCGGGAGAAACTCACCACGGAGCCCAAGGCCCTGGCGGACTACGAACTGCTCGAGCTGCTGCTGGGCCAAGTGCTGCCCCGCCGCGACACCAAGCCCCTGGCCAAGGACCTCGTAGCGCGCTTCGGCTCCCTGCGCGAGGTAATGACCGCCCGGCCCGAGGCCCTCTGCGAGGTCAAGGGCTTTGGCGAAAGCCTGGCCGGGCACTGGGCGCTCTTGCGCGAGATCTTCGCCCGCCTTGGCGAAGCCCCCGTGCGCGAAAAGCAGGTGTTCTCCGGCCCGGAGGTGGTGGCCGAGGCCGCGCGGGCGCGCATCGGGCACCTGAAGGTGGAGGAATTCTGGGTGGCGCTGGTGGACAACAAGAACCGGCTCATGGCCTGGGAGCGCGTTGGCAAGGGCACTGTGGACGAGACCCCGGTGTACCCCCGCGAGGTGTTGGCCCTGGCCCTCAAGCATCAAGCCTCGGGCCTCATCCTGGCGCACAACCATCCCGGCGGCGACCCCAGCCCGTCCGTGCAGGACCGCGAGCTCACCCGGCGCATCGCCCGCGCGGCGCAGGAGCTGGGGCTGCGCGTGCTGGACCACCTTATCGTCACCGAGGCCGCGCACTTCAGCTTTCAGGACGCTGGCCTGCTTTAACACGGCCAAGCTCCATCCATCCGCCCATCGCCCTGGAGAAGATGCCCGCATCGCTGAGCATCCTTGAACCAACTCCATGCTGCCAGACGCCCCCCTGGCGGCGCTGGCCGTCTTCAGCGCGAGTTCCTGGCGGTGGCAAGGCGCAACTCCGCCAGGTCATGCACCCCAAGACAAAGGCCATAAAAACCGGCCTCCCTCCCCGCATCTGCTACGACGAGAAAAGAGGCCGGAACCAGTCTTTAAAATGATATGCGGGTCCGGCTACAGCTGGCCCGAACCAACCGCTGCGCCCTGGACAGGGCTCTGGGCCTCGCGCCGCTGGGCTTCACGCTGCAAGGTCTCGTTCACGCGCTGGTTCAGCTGCGGAATCATGCCGATGGCCATGCGCTGGGCCACGTCCTTGGACTCTCGCATGGCCGAGGGCATGATGGCCACGGCCTTGCGCCCCACCGGGGATTCGTAGAAGGCCGCGAGCTCGCGCATCTCCTGCGGGCTGAAATGCTTGGCGAACACCGGCAGCAACTGGTCGGCCAGCCCGCCCGGGGCGGCGATCTTCTCCGAAACCAGGGCCGAGATGTCGCGCTCCACCGCAGGCATCTTGTCCGCCGGGATGTCTGGGCGGAACTTCTTCACCAACCCCATGTTCTGGCGAACGAACTGCATAATCAGGTCCTTGCCGCCCATGGCCTCAATGAGGCGCAGCACCTCCTGGCGCTTGGCCGGACTCAACTCCTCAGCCTGGGCGACCGAGGCGAAAACGACAACGGAAAGACACAGGGCCGCAAACCCGGCGCAGATTTTTTTCAGCAAAATTCCAGCTCCTTGTTCTATTCTGATGCAGGCGCGAAGCTTAGAGCTCCTGACCGCCCTGAAGCATTCTCAAGCGTTCCTCGATCTTGGGCGCGGCCTTGGCGGTGACGATTTCAGCCAGGCGCTCGCCTATGATCTCCATGTCCCGCGCAATGCCCGGCTGCATGCGCACCACCCGCTGCATGCGCGGGTCGCGCCCTACGCCGATGAGGTAGCGCACGTCCTGGCGCGTCATATGGCGCTTGAACACCGCCACCATCTCACCCAGGGACTGCTCGGCGGCGGCCTTGAGCTCGGCGCGCAGCTCCTGATGAATGAGATCCAGCACCCCCGGAGCAAGGTCGGGCCTGCTCTGGCGGAACAGCTCAATGAGGGCGTCGAGCTGGTGCGCCGCGCCCATTTCCATCATTTCCCCATAGCCGAAGAGCCGCAAGTACTCCAACACCTCGGCGTCGCTGGGGAGGTCCGGGGCTTGGGCCTGGGCGGCATCGCCGGACTTGTCCGCGGCGTGGGCCGAGGAGGTGGGCGGAAAGGCGCAAAGACACAGGGTCAGCAATAAGGCAAAGGCAAAGGGATGACGCATGGGGTCTCCTGCTGTTTTTCGGAGGGAACCACGCTTCGGGGGGAAAGGCAAGACCAGGCAGGCTGCCTGCGACTGCCGGGGAGCCGGGGCTAGTCGGCCACCTGCTCGCCGGTTTTTCCGAAGCGGCGCTGGCGGCTTTGATAGTGGGCCAATGCACGCTCAAGCTCGGCCTCGTCAAAGTCCGGCCAGAGGGTTTCGGTGAAGTAGAACTCGGCGTAGGCGGCCTGGAACAGCAGATAGTTGGAGAGCCGCAATTCGCCGCTGGTGCGGATGATCAGGTCCGGGTCGGGCTGGCCTGCGGTGTACAGCTCCGCCGCAAAGGCATCCTCGGTGATGGCTTCCGGCGCGAGGCCCTTGGCCGCAAGGGCGCGGCAGGCGCGCAGAATCTCCTCCCGGCCCGAATAGTTCAGTGCCAGGTTGAGGGTCATGGCGCGGCAGTGGGCGGTCTTGCTCATGACGTGGGACAGGCTCTGCCGGACCACGAAGGGCAGCCCGTCCATCTCGCCCAGGACCTTCAGGCGGATGTCCTGTTCGAGCAGGTTGCCCAGCTCGCCCTTCATGTACTCCACCAGCAGGTCGAAAATCAGCCCGACCTCATCCTTGGGGCGCGACCAGTTCTCACGCGAGAAAGTGTACAGCGTGAGGTGCCTGACCCCCAGCTCGCGGCAGCGGGTGACCACGGCCTTGGCGGTGCGGGTCCCGGCGCGGTGGCCCTCGCTGCGCGAGAGCCCCCGGCGCTGGGCCCAGCGACCGTTGCCGTCCATGATGATGGCGATGTGCCCGGGCACGGAAGAAGCGTCGGTGGTTCCGGTCATTCGCGCCTTACAGGGCCAGGATTTCCTTCTCCTTGAGGGAGAAGGCCTCGTCGCACTTCTTGATGGTGTCGTCGGTGAGCTTCTGCACCTCGTCGGTCAGCTTGCGCTGTTCGTCCTCGGTGATGTCCTTGTCCTTCTGCAGCTTCTTCAGGGCCTCGTTCAAATCGCGGCGCACGTTGCGCACGGCCACCTTGGCTTCCTCGGTGAACTTCTTGGCGACCTTCACCAGATCCTTGCGGCGGTCCTCGGTAAGAGGCGGAATGCAGATGCGGATCAGCTTGCCGTCGTTCACGGGATTCAAGCCCAGGTCGCTTTTCATGATGGCCTTCTCCACCGCGCCAAAGGCCGCCTTGTCCCACGGCTGGATGGTGATGGTGCGAGCATCGGGCACGGAGAGCGAGGCGATCTGGCCAATGGGCGTGGGATTGCCGTAGTAGTCGGCGATGATGGGCTCAATAAGGGAAACGGAGGCCCGGCCCGTGCGCAGGCGCGAGAACTCCTTGGTCAGACTCGTGAGAGCTCCGACCATGCGTTTTTTTCCGTCGTCGATCACTGCGTGCATGTCTAGTTCCCTCCTTCAACGATGGTGCCGAGCTTCTCCCCCTGGATGACCCGGCGGATGTTGCCTTCCTTGAACAGATTGAACACGATGATGGGCAGGTTGTTGTCCCGCGCGAGAGAAATGGCTGTGGCGTCCATGACGCCCAGGCGCTTCTCCAGGGTCTCCATGTATGTCACGGTGTCGTAACGCACGGCGTCCGTGAACTTCTTGGGGTCCTTGTCGTACACGCCGTCCACCTTGGTGGCCTTCAGGATCGCCTCGCACTTGAGTTCCGAGGCGCGCAGGGCCGCGGCAGTGTCGGTGGTAAAATAGGGGTTGCCGGTTCCGGCGGCGCAGATCACCACGCGCCCCTTTTCCAGGTGCCGTTCCGCGCGGCGGCGGATGTACGGCTCGGCCACTTCCTTCATGGTGAAGGCGGTCATGACGCGGGTGTCGCAGCCAAGCTTCTCCAGGGCGTCCTGCACGGCGAGGGCGTTCATGACCGTGGCCAGCATGCCCATGTAGTCGCCCTGTGCGCGGTCCATGCCCTGTTCGCTTGCGGCCATGCCCCGGAAAATGTTGCCGCCGCCGATGACAAGGGCGATCTGCACGCCGAGCTTGGCCACATCAGCTATTTCGCGGCAGAAGGTGCCGATGGCCTTGGGCTCGATGCCGAACTCCTGCTCGCCGGCCAAAGCCTCGCCCGAGAGCTTGAGGAGAACCCGTGAGTAGTGCAGCTTTTCCATGTTCCTCCTCGTAAGGTGGGCGTTGACCCGGTTGCTTCCTGTTATATCTTCGCCAGCTGGGGAGTTTCAAAAAAAACGGGCCTTGCGGCCCGTTCGTTTTCGCTATTCCTCGGTGGCTTCCGCTTCGGCGTCTTCGCCCAGGACCATGCGGCTGAACCGCCCGACCTGCATGTTCTCGCCCAAGACGGCGATGAGCTCGTTCAGCAGATCCCGGATGGACTTCTTGTCCTCCTTGATGAAGGGCTGATCAAGCAGGCAGACTTCGGAGTAGTACTTCTTCAGGCGACCTTCGACGATCTTCTCGGCGATGGCTTCGGGCTTGCCCTCTTCCATGGCCTGGTTCTTGAAGATCTCGCGCTCCTTGGCCAGCAGGTCCGCGGGCACCTGTTCAGGCGACACGCACAGAGGCGCGGTGGCGGCGATCTGCATGGCCAGATCCCTGGCGAAGGCCTGGAACTTCTCGTTCTTGGCCACGAAGTCGGTCTCGCATTTCAGCTCGACCATGACGCCGATCTTGCCGTTGTTGTGGATGTAGGAACCCACAATGCCCTGGCTGGTGGCGCGGCCGGCCTTCTTGGCGGCCTTGGACAGGCCCTTCTCGCGCAGGTAGGCGATGGCCTTCTCTTCGTCGCCGCCGCTCTCAACGAGGGCTTTCTTGCAATCCATCATGCCTGCGCCGGTCCTTTCGCGCAGAACCTTCACCGCTTGGGCGCTGATCTCAGCCATGACTTACTCCTCCTCGGCGGCGGCTTTCTCGGCGGCCGCATCGACTTCAGTTTCCTTGGCCGGGGCGTTCTTGGCGCCGCCGGGGGCGTTTTCCTTCTGGACAGCCGCGCCTTCGATGCAGGCGTCGGCGATGTGGGTGGCGAAGAGCTTGATGGCGCGGATGGCGTCATCATTGCCCGGAATGACGTAATCGATGAGGTCCGGGTCGCAGTTGGAGTCGACCACGGCCACAACGGGGATGCCCAGCTTGCGGCATTCCTTCACCGCGATGTGCTCGCGGTTGGGGTCGATGATGAAGGCGACCCTGGGGGCTTCGGCCATGTCCTTGATGCCGCCCAGAGCGTCGTTCAGCTTCACGACCTCGCGGCTCATCTGCACAATTTCCTTCTTGGGGAACTTGTTGATGGTGCCGTCGGCAAACATGGATTCCAGGCTCTTCAGGCGGTCGATGCTCTTCTTGATGGTCTGGAAGTTGGTGAGAGTTCCGCCCATCCAACGCTGGGTGACGCAATGCATGCCGCAGCGCTCCACTTCAGCCTTGATGGCCTCCTGGGCCTGGCGCTTGGTGCCGATGAACAGGACCTTGCCGCCCTTGGCCACGGTCTCGACGATGAAGTCGTGGGCCTTCTGGAACAGCTTCACGGTCTGCTGCAGGTCGATGATGTGGATGCCGTTGCGCGCGCCAAAAATATAGGTGCGCATCTTGGGGTTCCAGCGGCGGGTCTGGTGACCGAAATGGACGCCGGTCTCCAGCATCTGCTTCATGGTAACGTAAGCCATAATTCCTCCTGGGTTTAACCTCCGCCCTGGCAATTGGCCGTCCCCGGAACATCCGGGGCACCCAGAAAAAAGCCGGGGCGTGTGATTTGTGAAACGGGTGTTTTTACGTCGAACGCCAGCGCTTGGCAAGGGGAAAAAGCACCTGGACGCAGGACGGATTCACCCGTTCCGGCGATTCGAAAAAAATGCCCATGATTGCGGCCCTGAAAATAGCCGCCGTCGCGGCTACTGCACGGCGCTCGCGTCGCTGGGGCCTTCGCTGATGACCGGATTGAGCAGGAAGCCCACCTGGTCGATCTCCACGCTCACCTCGTCGCCCTCTGCCAGGGGGCCGATGCCCGCCGGAGAGCCGGTGAGGATCACATCGCCAGGCAGGAGCGTCATGACGCGGGAGATGAAGCTCACGAGCATCGCTGGCGGGAAAATCATGTCTGCGGTGGTTCCCTGCTGCCGCACCTGTCCGTTGACCACTGCCCGGATGCCCAGGGCGCGCTCATCCGTCACGTGGGTCTCGATCCAGGGGCCCACGGGGCAGAAGGTGTCGAAGCTCTTAGCCCGCGTCCACTGGCCGTCCTTGGTCTGCAGGTCGCGCGCGGTGACGTCGTTGGCGCAGGTGTAGCCGAACACGCAGCTGCGGGCCTCGGCCTCGGAGACGAAGCGAGCCGTCTTGCCGATGACCAGGGCCAGCTCGGCCTCGTAGTCCACGCGCTCTGAGCAGGCAGGCATGACGATGGCGTCGCCGGGGCCGATGACGGAGCTGGACGGCTTGAGGAAAAGTATCGGCTCGTCCGGCAGGGCCAGGCCAAGCTCGCGGGCGTGATCGCGGTAGTTCAGCCCCACGCAGACGACCTTGCTGGGCCGCACCAGGGGCAGAAGCTCCACCTCGGAGAGAGGGATCTCATCGGGCAGCCCCTCCTCGTTGTTCAGGCAGCGCACTGACTCCGGGCTGGTGATTGCGGCGTAGAACGAACGGTCGCGGTAGCGGACACGGATGATGCGCATGGCTCCCCTACAGGCCCTTGGCCGTCTTGCGGCGGTCATAGGCGATGTGGATGATGCCCAGGAGCTCATCCATGGGATAGGGCTTGAGCAGGTAATCGGAGCCGCCGCGGGTCATCATCTCCGCAGCGATGTCCACCGAGGCGTGACCGGTGAGGATGATAACCTCAATGTCCGGGTCGATCTTCTTGATCTCGGGCAAGGTGTCCTGGCCGCTCATGCCGGGCATCTTCACGTCCAGCAGAACGATGTCGTGGGGGTCGCCCCTCAGGATCTCAAGGGCGCTCTGCCCGCCGTCCGCGATGGTGACGGTCATGCCGTGGGCGGTGAGGAGCTTGCCCAGGGTGTTGCGGAAACGCTCTTCATCGTCCACCACCAGCACCTTGATTACCTCGGCCATGCGCGCACTCCTTGTCTGTCGTTGACGGACCTTTCCGGGCCTGCACCCGCTGCCCGCAACTCATGCCACATTGCCCGCGATTCGTCGAGGGGGCGAGGCGGATTCAAATCATTCCAGAAGCATGATATTCTCTCCGCCCGCAGCCTCAACAACCAGAATGCGCCGCCAGAATGCGCCTCGCTGGCCCTCTTCCGCCCTGGCGAGGATTGGGCTATGCAGGCATGCGGGCCTGGCCCCGCCCCACAGACAACAAGAGGTTCCCCTTGTGACACAGACGCTGAAAGCCCTTGGACAACTGGCGCTTCTCTGGGCCATCTACCAGGGCAGTTCCTGGTTCGCGGCCTTCACGGGCCTGCCCATCCCCGGAAACGTCATCGGGGTCATCCTGCTTTTCACCCTGCTTTCCCTTGGCGTTCTCAAGCTCAAACACGTGGAGCTGGCCGCAGACTTCCTGCTCAAGCACCTGGTGTTCTTTTTCGTGCCCATCGCCGTGGGCCTCATGGAATGGGGCGGGGTGTTCTACGACTACGGCCTCACGCTGCTTCTCGCCATCGTCATCAGCGCCGTGCTGCCACTGCTGGCCGTTGGCGGCCTTTCGCAACTGCTGAACAAAAGGCGGGGCGCATGAACGCCACGACCATCTTCTGCATCGCCATCACCCTGGCTGCATACCTGGGCGTGCGGCGCCTGTACCTGCGCTTCCGGCACCCGCTGCTCAACGTGGTGGCCCTTGGCGCAGCCCTCATCATCACCGCTCTTGTGGTTTTGCGCATCCCCTACAGCGAATACGTTCCAGCCAAAAACATCATGACCGCGCTGCTCGGCCCGGCCACCGTCGGCCTGGCCGTTCCCCTGTACCGCCACCGCAGCCTGCTCCTGCGCTCCGCCCCGGCCATTCTTGGCAGCGTGGCCCTGGGCGCGTTTCTGGCCATGCTCACGGCAGGAGCCATCGCCAAGCTGGGCGGCATGCCCCAGGACGTCGTGGCGTCCATCCTGCCCAAGGGCGTCACCATCCCCTTTGCGGTGGAGATCGCCGCCATCTACAAGGGCATTCCGGCTCTGACCGCAGCCTTTGTGGTGGCCACCGGCACCCTGGGATCCCTTCTGGGCGGCTGGCTGCTCACCCTTGCGCGCGTGCGCGACCCCATGGCGCGCGGCCTGGCCCTGGGCACTGTTTCCCACGGGCAGGGCACAGCCACAGCCCTCATGGAGGGCGAACAGCAGGGCGCCATGGCCGGGCTGGCCATGATCCTGGCGGGCATATTCACCGCCGGTTTCGCGCCCCTGGCCGTGTGGATGCTGGGACTGGGCTAGCGCTCAGGCAGGCGCTCACGCCTTCGCCAGGGGCACCATGATGCTGAACACCGTGCCCTGGCCCAGCTCGCTGGCCACATGGATGGTTCCGCCCATGGTCTGGGTGACGAGGTTGTAGACGATGGACAAACCGAGCCCGGTGCCCCCTTTCTGACGATAGGTGGTGAAGAAGGGCTCGAAAATCAGGTTCAGATTCTCCGGCGCAATGCCCTTGCCGTCGTCGGCGAAGATGAAGCGCAGGCGTTCCGGCTCCAGGGTGGCGGTGATTTTGATGCGCCCGGCCTGGCCGGGTTCATAGGCATGCTGCAAGGCGTTCAGCACCAGGTTGGTCAGAATCTGGGACCACACGCCGGGGTAGGAGTCGATCTCCACCTTGTCATCGCAGGCCAGCTCCACAACGATGGCGGTCTTCTTCAGATGCGGCCGCAACGACAAGAGCACCTGCTCGAAATAGCTGCGCAGGAGGAACACCCGCCGCTCCTCGGTGGAGCGGTCCACGGCCACCTGCTTAAAGCTGCGGATGAGTTCCGCTGCGCGGCGCAGGTTGGCCAGGATCATGTGCGTGGACTCGTCGCACACGCCAAGAAATTCTTCGAGGCTGGCGCGCTTGAGCGCCCCGGCCCGGAACTCCTCAAGCATGGCCTTGGTCTTGTCCTCCAGGTGCGAGGCTGCGGTGACCCCGATTCCCACAGGGGTATTGATCTCGTGCGCCACCCCAGCCACCAGCCCGCCCAGGGAGGCCATCTTTTCCGACTGGATGAGCTGCTGCTGAGCCTGATTGAGGCGTTCCAAAGTAGCCGTCAGCTCCTTGTTGGCCAAGGCGAGTTCCTTGGTGCGCTTCTCAACCCGGTCCTCCAGAAACTCGTTCAGGTGGCACACCTCGTTCTCATAGGCGTCGCGTTCCTGCTCGCGCCTCTCCAAGGCCTGAGCCATGGCGTCAAGGGCCTGGCCAAGCCTGCCTATTTCGTCCTCGCCCCCGGTCAGCCCGGTGCGCGCCTCCAGCTCACCAGCCCCAAGGCGCGTGGCGGCGGCCACGAGCCCCTTGAGCTTGCGCACCACGGCCACCTCGCCCAGCGCCCAGGCCGAGGCCATGAACAGCACTGCGGCCAGCCCCAGGAGGGCAAGGTTGCGGCGCACCACGCCGCGCGCCTGGGCCAGGGCCTCGTCCACGGGAACCCCCAGCCGGATCATGAGGTACGGAAAGGGCGCTCCGGAAAAGTGCAGGCGCTTGAAGGCATAAAGCCGCAGCACGCCATCCACCCCGGTTTCACTGAAGGTTCCCTCCTCAGCTTGTCCGGTCATGCGCTCAAGCATCCTGGGCAGATCAGGCACCCAGGTGTACTTCTCCGTTTCTGGAAAGCGGGTCAGGCGCGTGCCTTTTGCATCGGTCAAAGTTAACACGGAGCCTGCGGGCATTCCGGCTCCCTGAAACAGGCTGCCAAAGTGGTGCAGATCAAAAGCCGCCAGCAGCACGCCCCTGGGTCCGGCTGGGCCATCGGCAAGGGGCTGGACGAAGCTGATCACCACCCGTCTGGCGTTCTTGAGGTACGCGTAATCCCCGGTGACGAATTCTCCCTTGGCCAGGGCGCTCTTGAAGCAGGCGGACGTGGCCAGCTCGGCCCCTTCTTCAGGGAGCGCATGGTCCGGCGCCCGCGCAAGGATCCTGCCCCGCGCATCGGCCAAGGCCAGGGTGACGTACACCGGGTTGCGCTGCTGGATGTCCGCCAGAAGCTCCTGGCTGCCCTTGGGGTCCAGGCTGCGTATTTCCGAGGTTTTCGCCAGGGTGGCGAGCAGCAGGCGCGCGTTCTCCACGATGCGTTCGTGATGCGCGGCCATGCTTTGCACCTGTTGCAGGGCAGTGCCTTCTGCGCGGCTGACGACGTTCTCCTCAAGCTCGCGACCCGTCAGGAGCATGATCGCCACAGCGGGAAGGGCCGCCGCGAGCATGAGCACAAGCAATCTGGTGCGGATGGATATGGTCATGAAGAACACCGCCTTGGACATTACAGTCCTGGGCTGCATCGCCTATTTCCACATTCCAATACTATCGCGTTCTTTCAAAGACAGTCAAGAAATGCCTGCCACTGTGGGCAGGGGGATCAACAAAAGGAGGGAGGGGATAACGAAAGGGAGGGGGCAGGAAGTTAGGCTGAGAGACGCTCCACGGCCTCGCGCAAATGGTCGAGCCAGATGCCCGCCAGCACGGGGTGCTCGCCAGCGCCCTTGATGTGCGTTTCGCAGGCGAAGCCCGCGTTGGCGAGCCCGGCGCGCCAGGAGTTCTTGCCCTCGCCGGCCATGTCGCGGGTGGCGTGGACGCCGCGCGCGAACAAGAGCGGCATAAGGTGCACCTTGCAAACGCCCAGGGTCCGCAGCTCATCGACCTTGGCGGCCAGGCCGGGCTCGGCCTCCAGCGCGCCGATGAGCACAAGGGGGTCCAGGGCGCGCAGTTCGTCGGCCAGATCCTGATAGACGCCATTGGCGCGTCCGCGCGTGCCGTGGCCCATGAGCAGCACGGCCTCGCCGGGCAGGCGCGTTTCCGGCAGCACGGTAAGCAACGTCTGGGCCACCAGGCGCACATCGTCGGCATTGCCCAGAAGCGGCCGGCCAAGCTCAATGCGCTCGAAGCCGCCAGCGCCTTTCAGGCCCGCCACCAGGCGCTCCAAGCTTTTGTACTCGTCGCCGGGAATCACGTGCAGGGACTGCACCGCCAAACGCCGCACGCCCTCGCGCAGGAGGCCCTTCAGAATATCCTCGGGCGACTGGCCGTGGCGGCTCTGCGCGCCTTTGTGGCGACGCACGGTGCCGGAGGTCAGGGCGGTCTCCACGCGATGCTGCGGGTACAGCTCACGCGCTCGCGTGCGGATGGCGTCGAGGGAGGCCTCGGCCCCGGGCAGGCGCGAGCCGAAGGCGGCGAGGAGGATGGCGTTCTGTGTGTCTGGCATGCGGTCGCGACTGTAGCGCAGAACCGTTCGACCCGAAAGGGGTTTCTGGCGCAAGGTCAAAACGCGAAACAAACAGGGGCGAAAGCGGCGCGAGGCCACCGGCGAATGCGGCCTTTCCAGACGCAGGTCGGCCATGCAGAATCAATCCTCCCGCAGCCGCGACCGCAAAAAAAGCCGACGAGTCACCCCGTCGGCTCTAAAAAAACCAGAGAGCAGTGCTGCCCGTAGAGTAAAGAACTTCGCGCCGGATTGGTTCTTTAGTGCGCCTCGGCCCAGTTGCGGCCCTGGCCCAGGTCGACCTTCAGGGGCACGGCCAGGGTCACCACGTTCTGCATGAGGCGCGCAAGCTCCGCCGCAGCCTCCGGGGCGCCCGCCTCCGGCACTTCCAGCAGCAGTTCGTCGTGCACCTGCAAAATGAGCTTGGCGTTCAGGGCGGCCAGTTCCGGGCTGTTGTACACCCGCAGCATCGCCAGCTTGATGACGTCGGCGGCGCTGCCCTGGATGACGGTGTTGATGGCCTGCCTGCGCGCCTGGGCCTGCACCTGCTGGTTGCGCGAGAACAGCTCCGGCAGAAGCCTGCGGCGTCCCGCCAGGGTGGTGACGTAGCCGCGCATGAGGGCGTCCTGGAGCAGGTCCTCATAGAAGTTCTTGAGGGTGCCCAGCTTCTCGAAGTAGCGGGCGATGAACTCCTTGGCCTGATTGGTGGTGATGGACAGCTCGCGCGCCAGCTTCTGCGGGCCCATGCCGTAGATGAGCCCGAAATTGATGGTCTTGGCCCCGCGCCGCTCGTCCGGCGTGACCTCTGCCGCATCCTTGTCGAAAAGCAGCGCGGCGGTGCGGCTGTGGATGTCCTGGTCCCTCTGGAAGGCGTCGATGAGGGCCGGGTCTTTGGAAAAGTGGGCGAGGACGCGCAGCTCCACCTGGGAGTAGTCCGCGCCCACGAAGAGCGTGCCCGGCGAGGCCACGAAGCAGGCCCGCATGCGCGCGCCCTGGGGTCCGCGGATGGGGATGTTCTGCAAATTCGGGCCGGAGCTGGAAAGACGTCCGGTGGCGGTGGCAAGTTGGTTGAAGCGCGTGTGCAGGCGGCCCGATGCATCGGCCAGGCGCGGCATGGGCTCAAGATACGTGGAGCGCAGCTTCTCCTGCACGCGGAAAGCCAGAATCGCCTCCACGATCGGATGCTGCCCTGCGAGTTTCTCCAGGGCGTCGCTCCCGGTGGAGAGCGCGCCGCCAGGGGTCTTGCCGGCGGGCTTGAGGCCCAGCTTCTTGAACAGCACCTCGGCCAGCTGCTGGCTGGAGCGCACGTTGACGGGACCTCCGGCCAGTTCCTGGATGCGTTTGGTGTGCGCCTCCACCTCCGCGCTCACTTCTGTGAGGAAGCTCTTGAAGGCCGCGAAATCGATGCGCACGCCCCGGCGCTCCATGGCGGCCAGCACCGGAATGAGCGGGGTCTCAAGGTCGCGCAGGAGCTCGGCCAGCCCGGCGCCCTGCAAGCGGCGCGAAAGCACGCGCAGGCAGGACAGGGCCGCCTGGGCCTGGGCGTCCGGGTGCGGCGGCCCTTCGCCCCCTTCGCCCCCTTCGGGGGTTTCAAGGGGGAGTGTTTCCGCGGCATCCAGGTCGGCAAAGGGATCGGGCGCAACGAAGAGCGCAAGGCGCAGACGATCGAAAGAATAATTGCGGTCCTCGGGATTCAGCAGGTACGCGGCCAGGCCCAGGTCGAACCAGACGGCCAGGGGCACGGCGTCCCACGCCTTGCTGCGGCGCAGGAGCTCTTGCAGGCTGGGCGCGGCAATGCGTTCCGCCACGGCCAGACGTACCGCCAGATCCTCGTCCGGCCCGGCAAAGACCAGCTCGCCCTCCTCGCCATCCAGCGCAAGGCGGAAACCACCCTTGCCACCCAAAGGACTCGCATCTCCCAGGGGCACCAAACCCACGGTGCGGCCCGTGAAATCCGGCAGGGCCGAGACATCGGCCACATGGCGCAGGGGCAACGGGTCCACATCGGCAACGGGCGCGACGGGGACGAAGTCGAGCAGCGAGGGAGCTGCTGGGGCGGGTGAGCCGCCTCCGAAAAGAGAAAGCTGCCCTGCTCCGGCGCTTTTTTTCGAGGCCGTGGGCTTGGCCGGCACCGACGCAGAGAAGGGCGCGGCGAAGGACGTGGCCGCCTCTGATCCCACAGGCGCGATGAACGAGGCCGTGGCGGCGGAAAGCGGGACCTGCGGAGGCATCGGCGGTTGTGGCGCAAGCGGCGGCAGGCTGCCCTGCTCCCACGGCGGCGGGCCGCTGTACGAGGCCGAGTGCGCGTTCTGCGCGGCCTGGCCGGCCTGGGGAATCTCGCGCAGCAGGCTCTTGAACTCGTAGGCGCGCAAAAATTCTGAAAGCTTGGGCACGTCCGGCGGCTGCACAGCCAGGGCGTCCAGGGACAAATCCGGGCAGCAGCCCAGGCGCAGGCGCGTCAACTCGCGGTACAGGAACACGTCGTCCATGCGTCCATCAAGCTTCTTGCGAAAGCTCTCGGGCAGACGCTTGTCTCCACGCTCCTCGGCCTCGCGCAGGTCCTCAAGGGTGGGAAAATCGTGGATGACCTTGAGGGCCGTCTTGGGGCCAACGCCCGGCAGGCCGGGGATGTTGTCGGAAGAATCACCCATGAGGGCCTGCAAATCCGGCCACTGGGCGGGGCGGATGCCCAGTTCGGCCATGAAGTCGGCCTCGCTCGTCACCTTCTCGTTCTTTCCCGCCGGGTCCCACAGGTAGACGTTGGGCGTGAGGCACTGCTTCAGGTCCTTGTCCGACGCCACAATCACCACCGGGCGCTCGGCCTGGTGCGCGGCGGCAAGGCTGGCGATGCAGTCGTCGGCCTCGATGCCGTCGGAAATGGTAAGGGACAGGCCAAGGAGCTTCACGGCCTCGCGCAGGGGCTCGATCTGCACGGCCAGGTCTTCCGGCATTTTTGGCCGCTGCGCCTTGTAGGGCTCGAACATCCCGTGGCGGAAGGTGGGGCCCTTTCCGTCCATAAAGAAGCCCACGAACTTGGGCCGTTCCTCGCGCAAGATGCGCAGCAGAATGCGCAGCACGATGAAAATGGCGTTGGTGGGCAGGCCGTCGGAGCGCTTCAGGTCCGGGTAGGCGTAGAAGCCCCGGTAGAGAAAGCTGGTGCCGTCGACGAGGAACAGCGGCTCGGCGTCGCCGAGGTTCAGGCGTGACTTGAGGGACATGCGCTAGATCCGCTGGAAACCGGTTGTTTTGCCACGCGAGAGCTTTTTGAGCACGTACATTTCCGGGTCCTTGCCGTCCAGGGCGGAGAGGGGGATCTCGGCGCGGGCCGCGCCCTTATGGCCGCCTGCGGAGCCGATTTCACCAAAAAGCGTGGCCGCGAATTTGCCGATGTCCTTGCGGATGCCGTCGCCCCGGAAGATGACAACCAGGGTGTCGTCGCAGACGCCGGAGACGGCGTCCCAGGAAATGGAGTGCACGCGCATGAAGAAGTCGGCCACAACCACCAGAATGTCCGGGCTGGCGACCTTGCCCAGGTGCGCAGTGAGGCCCGTGCCAATGCGGCGCAGGTTGTAGAACGCGCGGGAGAAGTAGCGCATCCACTCCAGGTGGTATTCGCTGCGCACGATGCGCGTGATGAGCGTATGGTCCGCGTACTTGGACAGGTACTTGAAGGCGTTGATGTCCGCGTCGATGAACTTGCGCTGAAAGTTCAGAGTGTCGGCCTTGATGCCGTACAAAAGGGCCGATGCCAGCAGCTTGGGGGGCCGGATCTCCAGGCGCTGGATGTATTCCGTCAGCATGGAGCAGGTGGCGCCGAACTTGGGGCGGATGTCCACCACGGGCGCGACCACCGGCTTGTCGGCCAGAATGGGGTGGTGGTCAATAACCACGGTGTAGTCCAGCTTGGCCAGCTCCGGGTGGTGGTGCGGCTGGCTGTCCACCAGGGCGAAACGGTCATACTGGGCGATGAGGTTCGGAATGAGCTTTCGTGTGGGCACACGCAAATACCGGATCATGGCCAGGTTGTCCGGGCGCTTGATCTCGTTCACATGGCCGATGCCGATATCGTGCACGCGGCGCGAGAGAATAGCCTTGAGCCCAAGGGCAGCGCCCATGGCATCCGGGTCCGCGTTGATGACGATGAGCCAGCGCTGGTCCTTGTTCAGCAAGGACAAAAGCGCCTGGAGCTTTTCGTCAGTCAGCTTGGATACGCCCATGTTCCGCCTTTTTAAGCGCCAGGGGCAGGCCCGCCACCACGAGGTACGCCTCGTGGGACAACGCCGCCACGGCTTGATTGAGCCGACCGAGCTTTTTCAGGAAACTCCTGGCCTCATGTGAGGCGGGCAAGGGCGTGAAGCCAATTTCACAGGACACCAAAATGATCCGAAAATCCGGGCAATGCCGGAGCACATCCAGCAGCGCGTCGCACAACTCCGGGTCGCGGCCTTCCTGGGTGCAGACGTACAGCCAGAAGTCCAGGCTGTCCACCAGCACCGCCTTGTAATTCTTCTTAGCCTCCAGCAGGGCGAGTGGCAAGTCCCAGCCCACTTCCACAACAGGCAGGGCCGGATCGCGGCGCTCGCGGTGGGAGGCTATCTGGTTGCGAAAGGACAAATCCTTGGCCTTGCCCGTGGCCAAAAACAACGCCGGGCCGGGCTCGGCCTCCAGCAGTTTCATGGCGTAGTCCGACTTGCCGGACTTGTTCCCGCCGATGACGAAGGTGATCACGCTTTGGCCTCCAGGTTTCCGCCCTGCCCCACGCCAGCCGAAACAGCGGCGCGCAGACAGCGCAGAGAGTCGCACAAGGCTTCCTCGTTGAACAGTTCCAGCACCACCACCCCGCCCGGAGCCAGTCCATCAAGCAATCGCGTCATGATCGCCCGGCCCCGGCCATCCAGCAGCGACAGGGACGCGTGGCGGGCGGGCTTGAGCGGGTCCGGGGCGTTCAGATGAACCATGCGCGTGCGCGAAAAAAGCTCCGGCAGGTCCAGAAAGTCTTCCTGCCCATGCACCAGCATGTGCCCCAGGTCCAGACACACGCCAAGGCCCAGGCCGCTTATGACTTGCCAATGCTGTGCCAAGTCGCGGCCGGCGATGTTCTCCACCAGCAGGGCTTCGAGCGGCAGGCCGCCTTTCTCCAGCAGCAGCGCCAAGCCGGCCAGCTGGTCCGGCTCCTGCGGCGGATGCAGCACAAAGGATCCCGGCGAAAGAAACGCTATGCGGCGGCGCAGCTCCAGAACGATTTCAGCCACGCGCTCCACACCGGCGCCCCAAGGCAGGTCGAGGGGCAGGTGCATGTGCCAGCTCACGGGCAATTGGGCAAGCCCTGGCGGCAAATCCTGCCCGGTGTAGGCCAGGCAGGCTTCGGTCTCAAAGAAGGCCAGGGCGATTTCGTCAAATTCCGGTGCGAGAAAGATGCAATTTTCCGACACCGGGGCAGGCAAAACGCAGGAGGGTGCGGCAAGCACCCAGGGCAGATTCTGCGGCCTCTGCGGACTTATTGGCGATTTCACGGCAGGCACGGCCCTTGCTTAGAATTTGTCAAACCCAGTCCCCCACCAAGGAGGGGGCCCGCATGAACACTCTGCGCTGCCACTTGCAACATCTGCTGAACCCGCTGCACCTTTACTGCCGCCTTCTGGAGGCCGGGATAGCCGAACCCCTGGCCCGGCGCATGAGCCGCGCCTACGAACGCACACTGTACCGGCATCTGCTGGCCTGAACCTCCCGCTGCACCGTCCCGCCCCTGGCTCAGTCCCGGCGTGGACGGGCAACCACGCCCTTCCCATACCTCGCCCGCTTGCGGGGCGCAATGCGTACCCCCTTGTTCACCACAGGCTCCCTGCGCTAGGCTGCGGCAATCGCCCCACACACCGCCCAACCTGGAGCCCCCATGACCGCGCCCAACAACTTCGCCCTGGCCATCATCGACATGCAGAACGACTTCGTGCTGCCTGGGGCAACGGCCTGCGTGGCCGGAGCGCAGGCCACACTGCCGGCCTTGCGCCGCCTGCTGGACCAGGCGCGGGCCGAGGGCTGGGCCGTCATCCACGTGACGCGAAGCCACAGGGCCGACGGGTCCGACGTGGAGCTTTTCCGCCGCGATGCCTTCAGCCGGGGCCAGGGCATCTGCGTGGCCGGAACGAAAGGGGCGGACATAGTGCAGGAGCTTGCCCCCGCACCCGGCGAATATCGCCTGTCCAAGCTGCGCTTCAGCGCCTTTCTGTTCACGGAGTTCGACGCGCTCCTGCGCCGCCTGGGCGTGGAGACCCTCGTGCTGGCCGGAACCCAGTACCCCAACTGCATCCGGGCCACCGCAGTGGACGCCATGGCGCGGGACTACCGCACCATCGTAGTCACCAACGCCTGCTCGGCACAGACCCCCGAAGTGGCGGAGCACAACATTTTCGATCTCTCGCGCATGGGCGTTTTTTGCGTGGATCTGGCCGGGCTTCCCGCGCTTCTGGCCGCGCCCTGACCCTCCAGGCGGCGGCCGCCGCCCTTGACCGTAACCGCGCTCCAGCATAGGAAGCCCGGCATGGCACTTATCAGCGTAAACAACCTGTGCATGAGTTTCGGCGGCCCCAAGCTGCTCGACGGCATCACCTTCCAAATCGAGCCGGGGCAGCGCGTCTGCCTTGTGGGCAGGA
The DNA here is from genome assembly GCF_030689645.1 of Humidesulfovibrio sp. GTDB lineage: Bacteria > Desulfobacterota > Desulfovibrionia > Desulfovibrionales > Desulfovibrionaceae > Humidesulfovibrio. The sequence continues at coordinate 7,400 of NZ_JAUYFU010000088.1, read as the reverse complement.
ACGGCGAGGGAAAATCCACCCTGCTGCGGCTGCTCTCCGGCGACCTGACCCCGGACAGCGGCGACATCGCCCGCGCCAACGGGCTCAAGGTTGCGCGCCTGTCGCAAAAGGTGCCCGAGGTGCTCACCGGCACCGTGTATGAAGTTGTGACCCAGGGCCTGGGCGAAATCGGCACGCACATCGCCCAGCACCACCGCGCCCTTGCCAGCGGCGACGCGGCGGAGCTCGAAGCGGCGCAGATCGCCCTCTCGGACCTGGGCGGCTGGGAATCCCTGGCCGACGTGGACACCGCAGTGACGCGCCTGGCCCTGAACCCGGACCAGCGCTTCGAAGACCTTTCCGGCGGGCTCAAGCGCCGGGCGCTGCTGGCCCGCGCCCTGGTGGGCGCACCAGACGTGCTGCTCCTGGACGAGCCCACCAACCACCTGGATATCGACTCCATCGCCTGGCTGGAGGACTTCCTCCTGCGCCACGTGAAGACCCTCATCTTCATCACCCACGACCGCATGTTCCTCAGGCGCGTGGCCACGCGCATCATCGAGCTGGACCGCGGCAAGCTGGCCGACTGGACCTGCGACTACGACACCTTCCTTGTGCGCAAGGAGGCCCAGCTGGCCTCTGAGGAAAAAACCTGGGCCGAGTTCGACAAGAAGCTGGCGCGGGAGGAAGTCTGGGTGCGGCAGGGCGTCAAGGCCCGGCGCACCAGGAACGAAGGCCGCGTGCGCGAGCTGAAGAAGCTGCGCGACGAGCGCGCCCAGCGCCGCGAACGCACCGGCACCGCCACCATTGTGGTGCAGGAGGCAGAACGCTCCGGCAAGCTGGTCATCGAGGCCAAAAAGATTTCCCACATCTGGCCCGGCACAGACACCCCGGTGTTCCAGGACCTGGACCTGACCATCATCCGCGGCGACAAGCTGGGGCTCATCGGCCCCAACGGCGCGGGCAAGACCACGCTCATCCAGGTGCTCTTGGGCCGCATGAAGCCCACAGGCGGCGCCGTGCGCCTGGGCACCAACCTTGAGGTGGCCTACTTCGACCAGCACCGCGAGGAGCTTGATCCGAACAAGAGCGTGCGCGAGAGCGTGGCCGAAGGCTCGGACCAGGTGACAATCGGCGGCCATACGCGCCACGTCATGGGCTACCTGAAGGACTTCCTGTTCTCGTCCGAGCGGGCCAACAGCCCGGTGCGCATCCTCTCCGGCGGAGAGCGCAACAGGCTGCTTTTGGCGCGGCTTTTCACCCGGCCCTCCAACGTGCTGGTGATGGACGAACCCACCAACGACCTGGACGCCGAGACACTGGACCTGCTGGAAGACCGCCTCATGGAATACCCCGGCACCCTCATCGTGGTGAGCCACGACCGCGCCTTTCTGAACAACGTGGTCACAAGCACCCTGGCCTTTGAGGGCGATGGCGTGGTGAACGAATACGTGGGCGGCTTTGACGACTGGCTGCGCCAGCGCCCCCAGGCCGTGGACGACGCCGCAGCCAAGGCCGCCGCCAAGCCCGCCCTGGTGAAGCAGCCCGCCGTCGCGCCGCCGTCGAGCAAGGCCCGCAAGCTCTCGTTCAAGGAGCAGCGCGAGCTGACCGCCCTGCGCGAGGAGCTGGCGGAATTCCCGGCGCGCATCGAGGTTATGGAGCAGAACATCGCCAAGACCACGGAAAGCCTCGCCAACCCAGAGTTGTACAAGAAGGCGCCCAAGGTCCTTGTCTCCATGCGCAACGAGCTTGCCGGCATGCAGGCGGAGCTGGAAGCCGCCTTTGCCCGCTGGGAGGCAGCAGAGGCCCGCGTGGCCGAGCTGACCGAAGAAGCTTAGGCGGGCCCCCGCAGCCCAGCACCCTTTCATCCCCCCTGCGCCTGCGAGGAGCAATTCGCGCCTCGCGGGCGCATCTTGCCTTGCGCATGGAATTATTGGCGTGCTAGTGCTGGAGAATGAAGCCCTCCATCAAGGCCATCCTCCTCGCGCTGCTCCTGCTGCTCACCCTGGCGGAATCAGTCCCTGCGGATGAAACGGTCCAGCGTCGGCGAGTGCTGGTGCTGCATTCCTACGGGGCGGACTATTCCTGGACCCAGGACCAGAACGCGGGGATCCTCTCGGTATTGCAGTCGCCCCTGGTGCACGCGAACTACCGCGTGGAGTACATGGACACGAAGTACCAAAACTCCGCCTCCTACCTTGACCAGCTTCTCGCCCTCTATCGGTCGAAATTCTCCGGGCAGCACTTCGACGGCGTCATCCTTACCGACAACAATGCCCTGGACTTTGCCGCAAAGCACAGGGGCGAACTCTTCCCCGATGCCTTCATCGCCGCCAGCGGCATCAACGACCCCAAATCCATTCCTGCCAATGCGGATGACATGAACATTATTATCGAGCGCGTGCCGCACCTTCAGACCCTCAACGCCGCGCTGGAGCAGAACCCTGGAACGCGAAAAATCTATGTCATCGTCGACGAGACCCTGACCGGGCAGTATATTCGCCGGGACTTCTTGGAGCAGGCCGCCGAGCTGGCCAGGCGCGTGGAGATCGTCATCCTGCCGACCATGCCCATGGGCGACCTGCTTCATTTCGCGCTTAACCGCACCCCCGGCGAGCTCTTCTATCTCCTGGTGCTTTTTCAGGACTCCACGGGGCGGGCTCTGGCCCCTGAAGAGGCCCCCCGCGCCATAGCCGCCAGCTCCACCGTGCCGGTCTACGTGGCCTGGGACTTCCAGATGAACACCGGCGTTGTCGGAGGCTGCGTGCTCAACAGCTACGCCCACGGGAAAAAAGCCGCTGAAACGTTGCTGGAGCGTCTGTCCGGGAAGCGACCGCCAGCGGTGTTCGACCAGCCTCTGGGCATGGCCGGGCCGACCTATGATTACCGCGCGTTGCAGCGCTTCGGCATCCCCCTGTCCAGTCTGCCCTCGGACACGGTGTTGCTCAACAAGCCGCAAAGCTATTTCGAGAGGTACAGACCAGTAATCCTCATGGCGCTTGCCGTCATCGGGATCCTCGGCGTCATCATAGCGCTGCTGGCGCAGAACGTGTTCAAGCAGCGCAAAATCAACCGCAGCAATGAAAACATCCTCGCCCTGAACCGGGAGATGATGGAGATGCAGGTGGAGCTGCTTTCCACCCTGGGTGAAGTCATTGAAACCCGCTCGCACGAGACAGCCAACCACGTGCGCAGAGTGGCGGAATACTCCGGCCTGCTGGGACGAAAGATGGGCCTCGCGCAGGAGGAAGTCGCCCTGCTGCGAACCGTGTCACCCATGCATGATGTTGGCAAGATCGGCATCCCGGAAACAATTCTCAACAAGCCGGGGCGGCTCTCTCCAGAGGAATTCGACATCGTCAAGCACCACACGGTCATCGGCCACAAGATACTGAATTCGTCTAATCAGGCGTTCATGGCGCGGGCACGAGACATCGCCCTGCAGCACCACGAGCGCTGGGATGGGGGCGGCTACCCCTGCGGACTCAAGGGAGAAGAGATCAGCGTGCTGGCGCGCATCACGGCCCTTGCCGATGTTTTCGATGCGCTGTACTCGGACCGCGTGTACAAGAGGGCCTGGACCAAGGAGCAGGTGTTGGGCTATATACGCGACCAGAGCGGCGCAATGTTCGATCCTCAACTGGTGGATCTGCTCTTGGAGAACATGGACGAAATGGAGGCCATCAAGACCCGGCTGGCCGACGTAGTGAACAACGACAATTCCTGCCCTTCCGGCCCCGTGCCCTGCCCGCTGCGCAAGTGCTGACACACCGCAGCCGCCACACCGCAGCCGCCAAAGCAGCGCGACGACCCCCACACAATTTTGCAATGCACCGACAACGCGCAGGGAGTATACATGAGTGACGCCGCAGACGACGCCCAGGATTTTGAAACCAATCGACGCGCAGCCGCATTGGCGGACGCCGCAGTCTCCGAGCCAGGCCCCGGCCCGATCTTCATTGATGGGGTGGCGCATTGCGCTGAATGCGAGGCAGTGATCCCCGAGGCGCGGCTCAAGGCCCTGCCCGGCGTTGGGCTGTGCGTGGCCTGCGCCGAGGAGCGGGAGTCCGAACGCTAGAGCCCCTCCATCCACCCAAAACGACAAAAAAACAGGCCCTTGCGACGACAATCGCAAGGGCCTGTTCGTTTGCAGGAGAAAGGGATGAAAATAACGCTGGAACCGCTCTTGTTTCTGGACTGGAGCCCTCACCTTGCCGTATGGGTATACGTATTCCATTGCAGACAATGAGCAGGCTCTAAAATGGTGAGACACAAAAAACAGAAGGGAGAAGCATGGAGACAAAAGCTGTGAAGCATTGCAAACGGCGAGCACCGGCATGGTGGCTGATTGTGGCCTTGACCATGCTCTTCAGCGCAGACATGGCCTCTGCCTGCACCACCATCCTGGTGGGGAAAAAAGCCTCGGCGGATGGTTCCGTCATGGTCTCCCATTCCGATGACGGCTACAACGACGCCAGGCTTGTCTACGTTCCCGCAAAGGATCACAAGCCCGGCGCCATGCGGCCCGTGTACTATTCCCACTGCGCCCTCGACTTCAAGCCGCAATGGGGCGGAACCATCAGCCACCGTCTGGTGGATGGCTCCCGCGCCCCGGCATACGGCACCAAGGGAGACCCCAAGAGCGTGCCTCTCGGCTACATCCCGCAGGTGGCGCACACATACGCCTACTTCGACGCCAACTACGGGATCATGAACGAGCACCAGGTGTCCATCGGCGAGTGCACGGACAAGGCCAAGGTGGACCCCGAGCCGGAGCCCGGCAAACGAATCTTCTACTCTTCCGAACTCTCCCGCGTGGCCCTTGAGCGCAGCAAAACCGCCCGCGAAGCCGTCAAGATCATGGGCGAGCTTATCGAAAAATACGGCTATTACGGAACGGGTGAGACCCTGCTGGTGGCGGACGCCAAAGAAGGCTGGGTCATGGAGATGTGCGGCTACGACAAGGACGGCACCTCTGGCGTCTGGGTGGCCCAGCGCGTGCCGGATGACGCATTCTTCGTCGCGGCCAACCAGTTCCGCATCCGCGAGGTCCGCACCGGCGACCCGGACATGATGCACTCCGCCAACATTTTCCAAGCGGCACAGCAGAAAGGCTGGTGGAAGCCTTCGGATGGAGCCCTCGACTGGACCAAAGTCTACGGCGACGGCGAGTTCCACCACCCCTACTATTCCCTGCGCCGCGTTTGGCGCGCGCAGTCCCTGGTGGCGCCCTCCCTGAAGCTCTCGCCCTGGGCCGAAGGCCCCTTCACCCGCGCCTACCCCTTCGCCGTCAAGCCGGACCAGAAGCTTGACGTGAAGGACATCTTCGCCATCCACCGCGACAACTACGAAGGCACGGAGTTCGACCTCACCAAAGGCCTGGCCGCTGGTCCCTTCGGCGACCCCAATCGCTTTGAGGGCGGCGCAGAATCCCTGGCCGACAAGGAAGGACAGCTCTCAAAGGTCAAGGGCGAATTCGAGCGCCCCCTCAACATCTACCGCTGCGTTTACGCCTACGTGAATCAGTCGCGTGACTGGCTTCCCGCTGCCATCGGCGGCGTCACGTGGTATGGCCCAGACCGCCCGGCCACGGCGGTCCTCATGCCCTTCTACGCCGGGGCCACGGGCCTGCCCAAGCCCATCCAGACCAGCGACATCCTCAAGCTGGACCGCGGCAGCATGTGGACCGCGTTCAACTATGTGGCCAACCAGGCCCAGCTCAAGTATTCCTTCATGATCAAAGACATCCAGGCAATGCGCGAGAAGCACGAGAGCATGTTCTTCGGCACTCAGAAGGCCCAGGAGGCCCGCGCCCTGGCGCTCTGGAACAAGGGCGACCAGAAGGCCGCCCGCGCCCTGCTGACCAAGCACTCCGAGCAGCTGACCCAGGACGTGCTGAAGGACTGGTGGGCGCTGTCCGAGCAGTTGTACATCCGCTACAGCGACGGCTACCTCAACACGCCCACGGGCATCGCCCAGCCGGTCTTCTACCCGGCCTGGTGGCTTAAGCAGGTGGGCTACGAGCAAGGCCCCACCAGCTATTCGAAGCCTGTTGCAAAGCAATAGGAATTGACCTTCCAGAGCGTTGCTCCGAACACACCCGCAGACAAAGCCCCTTGCGAAACCATCCGCAAGGGGCTTTCCATTTACTGAAGGCGTGGCTGGCAAGCAGCCCAAAGCTGTCGCCTCGGAGGATGACCTGCAAAAGGCAAGAGGCGACGCCTGAAGGGCTGCACCTGCAAAGTGACCAAGCGGTCCAAAACGTAAGAAATAAAAGAGTATCAGACCAGTGCCGAATTGTGCGCGGGTTTACTCAGTCTACTGCGAGCTTACCGTCGGACTGTTAGGCCTTCAGGGTAGCAAAACGAAAAAACGGCTTCCAGCATTTCGCTGTAAGCCGTTGTTTTCTTTGGTGGAGATGAGGAGGATTGAACTCCTGGCCTATGCGTTGCGAAAGCGTGGCCCACGCTGCAAACTACTGCTTTAATTCGATATCTGCATCCGTTGACATACAAAAAGGTGACGAATCCAGGGCATCAGCGGGCGTTGCTGTATGTCGCTCCTGTATGTCAACGATCTTGGGGAGGGAATCCGTCACCTGTCTGCGCTGGCTGTCCAAAACGTGCTGATAGTGCCGGTGGATCATGGCGGTGGAAGAATGGCCCATGATCTTTGCCAGCGCGCCGATGTCCGCGCCGTTCGAAAGGGCATAGGTGGCAAAAGCGTGGCGCAGGCTGTACGGGGTCAAGCTGCGTTCTATCCCCGCCGCTTTCAAGGTGCTGGCCCAGGCCCGTTTCATGTGCGTGATGGCGTGGCCATCGTAGTGAACGAGCGGCCCCTGCCAGCCGTCGGCCTCGCCCCAGGACATAAGCAGCGGCGCAAGGTCTGCGGAAATGCCGACCTCGCGCCAGGAGACGGTCTTGTTCTTCTTCGCCGCTGGCACGTTGACCACGCCGCGCTCCATGTCAACATACTCCCAGGTGAGTTTGAACAGCTCGGACGGACCAACGCGCACGCCCAGGTAAAAGGACAGCAACACGGCCCGGTAGACGTGGGGAGGGGCAACGGCCAGGATGCGGCGCGCCTCGGCAGGGCTGGGGGGGACTGTTTTCTTTTCCTCGCCTCGCGGGCACTTGAACTGCGCCACGGGGTTGGTCTCTATCAACTCCTCATCCTCGGCGGCCCAGGTGAGCGCGGCCTTGATGATGCTGATACGGCGGTTGAGCGTAAGCTGTGTCACACCAGTTGCGCGCATTGTTTTGACCAGCTCGCGCATGTGATGCTTCGTGAGGTCGGAAACCTGAACCTGCCCTATCTCGGCAAGGCACGGCCTGGCGTGGGAAATTGTGTGTGCGAGGTTCAGCGGCGTGATCTGCTTTGACTTGAGGTGGGAATAAACCACGTCTTCGACGGTCATCCCA
>NZ_JAUYFU010000087.1 GCF_030689645.1 Humidesulfovibrio sp. | reverse complement strand
CCCGCGTGCGGGAGCTGGAGGCAAAGAAAGACGCAGCGTTTTGGCAAGGCTGGGCTTTGCTGGCTGGTTTCATTACCGGGTCCCACGATGAACAGTCACTGGTGGAGGAAGCTGCAAGAGAACACGGCGTAACGCTAGCGCTTCTTGAAGCGTCGAGTTGCGATGAGTTCGAACTTGAGCCGCTGCGGAGAAAGGTTTTCATGTCAGCCGCCCTCGCCGCCACGGAGGTGCCCAATGCGTGAGCCACGGCAAGTTCCACAACACATCCCGGCAGGCGAAATTCCCACTGTGCGCGTGCTCAAGCATGTTTGCGGCGATCTTGTTTTCCGCGGAACTGCCGCTGGCCCTGGGATACATAAGGCCTACATGAACGCATACGGGGCCGTGAGCATTGAGGCCACCACCAACGGCGAACTGCTGGGCCTCTACCCAGGCGAATTTGAGTGGGTATCAGGCAAGCCAACGCGCTGGGGCCACGGTGACAAGAACACCATCTACATCATCGAGCCGTACGAGGGCGAGTGGACTACGGACAGCTTCTATGCGCGCAAGCGCACGGAGGCCACCGAATGACCGCAGCCGAACAGCCCATCTGCGTGTCCTGGCGCTGCCCGCGCAAGGTGGAATGCCTTGCCCATGCCTGCCACCGAACGTTTGCCGAGATCGTGACTGCGAAGGAATCTGGACGCACGGTCAACCTGGAGAGCACGGGCGATGGCTGCGGCGAGGCGCTGCCGCTGCTGGGGGTGCTGTGATGGCCTTCGAATACGTCAGACATACATATGGCGTCCCCGCTGACTTTGGCCGCCGCGTAGTTGTTGAGGGCAGGCCCGGCGTCATCGTCAAGGACTGCGGAAACTACATCGGGGTGAACTTTGACGCCGACAAGCCCGGCGTGATTTTGCCTTGCCACCCGACGTGGGAGGTGGTCTACGGCGACCTTGGCCCCGTGCGCAAGATCAGCCGCTCGCGGCAGCGCTACCTCGACTATCTTGAGGTTGGCGACCTGTACGATGGGTTCGGAGACTACCTTCGTCGCCACCGCGCTGATGATGCGCTGCTGGGGGTGAGTATATGACCCACCCCACCGTCCGCAACATCGTCGCCGTCGTGCGCCAGGCCTCGCCCGAGGGATGCACCGCGCGCTACGTGGCCAGGATCTGCGGCGAGACAATCCAGGCCGTGACCAAGGCCCTGGACCTGCAAGTTCAGGCCGGGCTCATGAGCACCGAAGAATATTTCGAGGGCGAGAGGTATATCGGCACCGTGTACAGGATGCGGGGTGGAAAATGAAGGCCGCAGGCGGAATTTGGCGCGGGTGGATATGGCGCGTCGTGTGGGAAACCTCACGCCCGTGGGGCTGCACCTACAAGGGTCAGCTTATCCGTGTGGGAATCCTGTGGCCCGACGCCATCGTTGCAGGCGGGATTCGGGCAAGGACATTACTGATTGTCTTGGGGCCGCTGGGTATGAGCGTGGGCAGGCTCAGGCCTGCGGGGGGGGATGCATGAACACGCCGCGCCTGCGCATGGGGGTTGCCATGCAGCGCCTTGGCGTTTGCCGCAACACGCTCAAGAAGTACATCAACGAAGGCTACTTGGATGCCGAACGGCTCCCCGGCGGGCACTGGCGAATTTCCGAGGAATCCATCGACGCCATGCTGAACAACACGCGGAACAAGGCTCTTGCACACTTGGCGAGTATCGGACTATGAAAATTCTCATGTCTATTCGCAAACCCTTCAAGATTCCAACTTCGGAATTCTGGTACATCGAGGTGGACCGGAAGCGCCGCAGCCTGCACACCAAAGACAAGAGCGAGGCGATGCGGCTCTACGCCGAGATCAAGCGCCAGTATCTTGCGGGCCGTCTGGCGCAGCTTCATGGGGATTGCCGAAAGACACTTGATGATTTCCGCACAGAATTTCTGGAATGGAGCGAGCAGAACCAGCCCAAGTCCACGTTCCGCGCGGGCCGCCTGGCCCTTGGGAAACTCATGGCCGAAACGGGCGGAAGCGTGCGCCTCGACGCCCTAAGCCTCCGCGACACGGACCGCATGGTCACAACGGCCCGCAAGGCGAAACTCTCCATCGCAAGCATCAACTGCTACCTGCGGCACGTGCGCGCCGTCATGGGCAAGGCCGTTGAGTGGAAGTACGTGAAGGTGAATCCACTGGCCGCAGTGAGAGAACTCACCGGCGGCGAACGCATGCCGAATTTCCTTTCCGCAACCGAAGTCGCCACCGTCCTGCACACCATCGAAGATATCGACCTTCGCCGTCTTGTGGCGGCGTATCTGGCCACCGGGCGCCGCCGCACGGAGCTCCTGGCCCTGGCCTGGGGGGATGTGGACCTGGAACGCGGGGTCTACTCTATCCGCAACAATACGGCCAAGCGCGGGAAAGGCGGCCAGTATCCCATCAACGCAGCGTTCCGCTCTGTGCTCCTGGCCATTGGCGAGGGCGCGGGCCGCGTGTTCTCGCGCTGGGAGCACCCGGACACCATCAGCCACTACGTCAAAAGAGCGCTGGTGGCCTCCGGCAACCCGCAGCTGCGCCTGCACGATCTGCGGCACAGCTTCGCCGTAGCCTTTGTGGAGGCTGGCGGGGATCTGCGCACGCTCCAGTCCCTCATGGGCCATACGCGCTACCAGACCACGGAAATCTACGCTCATGTGACCAATGACCACATGGCGCAGGCAGTCAACATGGTGAAGTTCGGCCCCCTGGATCTGTTCGGCAAGAAAGGGGATTAAAATGTGTGATGACAAGCCCTTTCTGATGATATAAACGGGCCCGGACGCGACAAAGAATAGCGCAGCCGGAAAGAGTTGATCCAGGCTTTGCGTGATGCAGGTGATTTATTCGCAAGCCTGCGTGAACAACAGCTGGCGATCATGGAAATTGAAAAGCTGTCTCGCGTAAAGTTTGCGTAAATACAACCCGGCAGGCCTTGCCAGTGCTCAACCGCCGTCTTCTTCGTAATCAGCAGGTCAGGAGTTCGACTCTCCTCGCTGGCTCCAGAGCAGACTAGGCCCCGCAACGGTTTGACGCCGTTGCGGGGCTTTCTCGGTGAGCAAGGCGAATGATCTATGAGAAAGACAAGGCATAGCGTTAAGCAAAGCCATGCGACCTGCAGCGGGGCAACGACCAGGCCCCAGGCATCTCAACGGTGATTAGGAAAAAATATCACTTGAGTGACTACGAAGACTACGCAACACCTTGCCATTTCCGTACTCAAAATGTATATTATACGTATGAGTCACAGCCAGAGGCTGACCTCATGAATATATGTATCGCGTTTCTGGGCAGACACTCGACAGGCCGGGCAACAACACGCAGGAGCGGCAATGTTAGCTGATCGGCACACATGCGAAGCGGGATTCATGGTTACGCGCCAGCCGGTGTTTGACCGGCGGCTTCAACCATGGGGAGCCGCCATGTGCTTCGCACAGCCCCAAAGCGAGGGAGAGCTGTTCGCCGACGAAACCACTGCCAACATGCTTCTCGAAGCCTACTTGCCGCAACGCGGAGTATCGCAGGCCCAGACCATCGTCTCCTTCCCCGCATCAGCTGTTCTGGAAGGAATCCCGCGAGTGCTGTGGCCTCAAGGAATTTATGTTGAGCTGGAAGAAGCAACAGGCACAACTCTCGGCATACCAAAGGCCGTGGCCGAACTAAAGCAAGCCGGATACGGGATAGCGGTTTCAGACTTCCACAACACCCCTGGGTGCCGCGCCCTGAACGCCCTTGCAGATGTGCTCGTGATCAATGCAGACGAACCGACAGGCGGCGCATCCCTGGAGGAACGCATCCACGATGCGCACGTATTCGGAGCCAAGTCCCTGGTGCGCGGCCTGACCAGTTGGACCCCCATGCTCCAGGCCCGCGCGGTCAACGCAGACATGTTCCAAGGGTTTTTCTTCAACAAGATGAATCTGCGTCCCAGCCAGAGAAGCATCACCGCCACCCAGCTGTCGCGCTTGCGCCTTCTGGAGTGCCTTGACAAGCCCGATGCCGACTTCAAGGCCCTGGCTCGGATTGTCGAAGCCGATGCCCCTTTGACATATCGCTTGCTGCTTTTCCTCAACTCCGCAAGCTTGGGATTGGCGCGCCAAGTGAACTCCATCCAGCAGGCCATTGTGCTGGCGGGATGGAAGCCTCTCAAGAAGTGGCTGGGAATCATCCTGCTCACGGATCTTTCACCCACGCCGCGCCACCAGGAACTCTGTTTCTACGCCGCACAGAGAGCCGGTTTTCTGCGACGCGTCGCCAAGGCCGCAGCCATGGAGCCCCTCATGCCGAAGCTGTCCCTCCTTGGGCTTCTTTCATACATTGAGGCAATCTTTGAAATGCCTCCAGCCCAGGCTCTGGCCGGAGTGCCCCTGGAAGACGACATCCGCCAAGCCCTTTGCGGGAAGCAAAGCAGCCTGTCGCCGTGGCTGTCTCTTGTGCAGGCCATGGAGAACAGCGACTGGGCGCAGGCTGCCCGATTGAGCAACAGTGTCGGACTCTGCCTGACAGACCTCTCCCGCTGCTATATCGACTCGCTCGCCGAGGCGGACACCTTGTTCCGCGTTCTTCCCGCGCCCGAAGCCGCTCCTGCGGCTTGACCAGCCGCCAACCGCACCACCTTGTCAGAACCAGCCATTCTCTGGGCTAACCGGAGTGACTGCGAGCGTCCAGTCCGCGCATGCCCTGGATCTCCACAGACGCGGTATAACCACCGAAAGCTCTCGGACTGGTCCAAGAGCGACCTCTGGTTAACACACGGCATTGCCAAAGACGCCAGGCATTACACATACAAAAGTACAGATGCATCGTTGGCCTGCATGAGTCATTGCCGCCGGAATAATAACACGCAGAGCACGACCAAAATACAGAAGTTGATTGGCCTATTGCGAACCAGCAATATGAGCTGAACGAAAGGTTGGAATGACGTTGGCCGCCACTGTATAGCGGCGGACCGGCGAAGTGTCGGCGCTACGCCAGGGGCAGCAGGCTGCCGGAACCTTCAGGGCCCAAAAAACCTTGAAGCTGACAAGCGTGGTGAAGCTCCTGCGGCAGCGGAGCCGCAGCGCAAAGGCTTCTAGAGCGATCGGCGTAACTCCGGCGCGCCGCCAATATCATCTGGTAGAAAAATACATCACAACGGGAAACAGCTCTCCAGTCGAGCACTACGCCGGCACAGCGCTCCAGCCCAAAAAGCAGGGCGTCACGAAGGTTGTCGAGAATCGGCGCAGTGATCTCTTCCGGCAGTTGCACCACTCCCATTCCTTCGGCAACACAGAACGACAGGGCACCGAACTCCTTCCTTTCGCTGCTGGGCTCAAGCACGACCACTGCATGAGGAACATTGTCAATGTGCCGTACGCGATCATCTGGCAACTTTACGAGACCGCTGACGTACTTGGGCTCCAGGATGGTGGCGAACAGCACGTAAAACGGTATGCTGTTGCCAAAAGCGTCCAGATCGCCCACAGCGGCAAAGTCAACCTTGCAGTCCACTATGCGGCCTGTGTCCATGAGCATCTTCAGCACTTCAAAGGGCATCCGCCCCTTGCCATGGATGTCGTGAATCAGGTCAAATTCCAGCAGATAAAGCTCGTTGCCGCCGCCCTTAGCCTGCTCAAGACTTATGGCGTCGACGCTGAAGATGCCCGCGTTGCCCACCTCGAACTGGGCCTGTGTGGGCTTTGCGTCCGCAGCCTCTCCATCGGGGTGGCTGATGGTCAGCAACTGAGCCACCTGGGCATCAATGGACAAGGTTTCGCTCTCGTGAATGTTGTCCACCAGGAAGGTGAGGCGGTCAAACCCCTTGAGCAGCACGTCAACCACAGTATGCGTCGGCTTGAGTTCGTTGCTGCGCACCATATGCAGCACGTTCTCCAGCTTGTGGGCAAGGGTCTTGATGTTGTCGAGCCCGAGCATGCCCGCGCCGCCCTTAATGGAATGGGCCAAGCGAAACACGCTGTTCACAAGCTCAGGGTTCTGGTGATCGCCTGCAGCTTCGATGTCCATGAGTGAGGACTCAATGCTGTCCAGGTGCTCGCGACAATCCTCAACAAAACTATGGATGAGCTCAGAAATGTCCATGTTTATGCCTGGCTTCCCGGCGCTGTGGAGATGGAGAAATGCTTGTCCAGCCGCATGAGGGTCAGCAGTTGGTGGATGTCCTTGTTCACGCCGGTAAGCGTTAACGCTCCACCAAGTTTGGCCAGGGAGTTGTGTGTGGCCACCAGCAGTCCGATGCCCATGGAGTCCAGGCTCTCCACCCTGCTGAAGTCGAGGTGCAAATGCCGCGCGCCCTGCTGGATGCGTTCGCGGAAGGTCTCGCGCAGTGCAGGAACGTTCTGCGCCGACACGCGTGATTCTAGTGTCATGTGGACCATGGCGTCCTGCTGCATCTCCATGTTCTCCTTTGCGGGCACGCGCTTTGTGATGGTGAGTATGTTGCCCGGATCGTTGTACGCAAAGCTGTCAGCGTATTTGCGGATGATGATGAGCCCGCGCCCAGATTCAGTGGCCGGATCCGGCGGGGTTGTGGGCATGTTGCGCCAATCCCAGCCCTGGCCCTGGTCGCGTACCTGAAGCACAAGCGCTCCGGCATCAAGGCGGAGCGAGGCGCTGACCGTCTTGGAAATGTCGCCCTTGGAACCATGCTGCACAGCATTGACCAGGGCCTCCCTGGCCAGCAGCTCCATGTCGAAGGACAAGACGCAGAGGTTCCTTTCCGCCAGAAATCCATGGATCCCGGCGATAAAAAGTTCAATATTCTCTGCACAAGCAGGAAAATCGTAATCAATGCCGTTCTGGCCCTGGATCATGCCCGGCTGCGCCTTGGTCATACATCCACCCCGAGAAGCACCACATCGTCCGATGGCCTCAAATCCCCGGACAAGTCGCGCACCATGTTCACGACTGCAGCGGGCAGGGGAATAATGGCGTTATGCAGGCAGGAGTCCAGAAGGCTTGTGCGAAAAGCCTCGCTGGTGACGTAAAGGCCGATGTTTTCCGCCAGTCCATCGGTGTACATGTAAAAGCGGTCGCCCTCGGCCATGGAGCCTTCAAGCACAGAGTATTCAACAGACTCGAACATGCCCAGCGGCAAGCCGGAAATGTCGAGACAGCGTGCCTGGCCGTTCAGGTGGGCCGCCACCGGAGGGTGCCCGCCAGAGGCCAGTTGATAAGTGCCCTGAAGCCGGTCAAGACAGAGACAGGCAGCAGTAAGATAGACTTCTTCCGTCGTGACGGCGCAGAGGATTCTGTTCATGCCCGACAAAATATCCGCAGGAGATTTTCCCTGCGCAGCGTGCTGCCGGAACAAGGCCTTGAGAGAAGAGGTGATGAATGACGCTCCAAGGTCGTGCCCGCTCACATCGGCAAGAAAGTAGGCAGTCTGTCCACCGGCGAAGGAAAGCACATCGTAGAAGTCGCCACCAGCCTCAAGCACGGGGAGGAAATGCACGGCGAACTTGGCCTCAGGCAGCGACTCAGGTCGGGTCAGCAGGGACATCTGGGCGGCACGAACCTGCCCCAGGCGGCTTGCCTGGGCATCAATGATGGCCCCCTGGCGCAGCTGGAAATTCATATGCGATCGAACTCTGGCGACAACTTCCGCCGCCACGAAGGGCTTGGTGATGTAGTCCACTGCGCCGAGGTCCAGCCCGGCAAGCTTGTTGGACATCTCTCCCAGGCAGGTAATGAACATCACAGGGATGTGGGCGGTGTCTGGATCAGCCTTGAGCTTCTTGCAGGTTTCAAAACCGGTCTCGCCGGGCATCATCACATCAAGCAGCACCATATCGGGCCGCTGGATGCGAGCCTTTTCAAGGCCTTCAGGCCCGCTGGAAGCGCTCTCAATAGCATAGCCGGCGCTTCCCAAAACGCCTTTGAGCACCATGATATTCAAAGGCTCGTCATCGACAACAAGAATTCTGCCGGGAATATCTACTTCAGGCATGACCACGCACACAAACCTGCTGGGGGTTCACAACGAAAAGCCAATCCCTGTTTACAGGGCAGAAGTTTAGTACCCTGCGCCCTGGCAGGGCGCAAGTCAAAACGGTGCTGTCCCGATACGTCGACAAAGCGGATAGTTACGGTTTGCGGCAGGCAATCACCGCACCAACAGTCACCGGTGAGCTTTTAAAGGGTGTGCGAAAGCACAGACGCACATCGATAAAACCGGCACTCTCAAGCATATCCAGGAAGACCCTTCCCGGCAAAGCGCCATCCTGTCACCTGGCCCATGCGGCTGCCGACACCAGCGCACCTGGCTGCGGCAACGGACAGGCAGGTGCTGTATCGGCCTCAAGAATCTGGTCCGCCAGTTGTACACGGCCACCGGGTTTAAGAATCCGGAAGGCCTCTGCCAAGGCACGCGGTTTATCCCGCACCAGATTGTACACACCGTTGGAAATGAGCAGGTCAAAGCTGGAGTCCTGATACGGCAAGCGTTCAGCGCTTCCGCGCTGCAGGCTGACGTTTTGAGCGCCGCACAAGCCAGCGTTGTCCGCAGCACGGGCCAGCATGTCCGGCGAATACTCAAGGCCCTCCACACGCCCATCCAGCCCCACGAAAGTCGCTGCCGCAAGGGCGTCCACCCCGGCTCCACACCCAACGTCAAGCACGGCCTCCCCTTTTAAGGGCAGACTTGGCGCAAAAGGATTTCCAACGCCGCAGTAGCACTCAGCAACGCGGTCAGGAAGAGACGAGATGAACTCATGGGGATAGCCGAGCAACCGCAACCCTTCGCGCCCAGTAGGATAGTCGAAGAGACCCTGTGGACTGATTGCAGCCTTGCGGAATCGTGTGAGGAGTTCGTTTTCGATGTCGCCCTGCGGAATGTGAAAGCGATCAATCTGCATGTGCTGTCCTCCAACATTTCGAAGAAACCGTAACACAAGCAGTGAGATGGAGCAAGATTATGCCGCATTCAGCGAACTGATGCGCGCTATTGAAGCAATCTCTACACGACCATTAGGTAATGCCGAAATACCTCATCACACAGAAGGCCAGAGCCGCCACAAGGCCGGATGCCGGAATGGTGATGATCCAGGCGACCACCATGCTCCCGGCCACACCCCAGCGCACGGCGGAAAGGCGCTTGCTCGCACCGACGCCCAAGACCGAGGTGGAGATGATATGGGTGGTGCTAATAGGGGCGCCAAAATGACTGGCGCCGCTGATGACCAGGGCCGCTGCGGTTTCAGCCGCGCATCCATGGATGGGCTCGAGCTTGAAAATTTTGTGTCCCATGGTCTTCACGATCTTCCAGCCGCCGGTGGCGGTGCCGAGCCCCATTGCCAGAGCGCAGGTAATCTTGACCCAGAGTGGAATGTGGATCTCTGGTATCTGGTGAGACAAAAACAAGGCCAGGGTAATGATGCCCATGGTCTTCTGCGCGTCGTTCTGACCGTGACTGGTAGCCATGAAGGCTGAGGATACGATTTGTAGTTTACGGAAAAGACTGTTGACTTTTTTCGGCTTGGACTTGTGTGACAGCCAAGACAAGAGGACCATGATGAAATAGCCGCCAACAAACCCGGCCAGGGGAGAAATCAAAAGCGGGATGACTACCTTGTAAAAAATGGAGACGAAGTTGAGTCCATTGAATCCGCTATAGGCCACGGTAGCGCCCATGAGCCCGCCAATGAGGGCGTGCGAGGAGGAGGAGGGCAACCCCATGTACCAAGTGAGCAGATTCCATAAAATTGCGCCGCAGAGCGCCGCAAGGACAAGAGCCTGGCAACCTGCGACCACCTCGGCGTTGACGATGCCGCTGCCAATGGTCTTGGCTACCTGTTCGCCCATAAAGGCGCCCACAAAATTCAGGGAGGCGGCCATGATCACCGCGGCCTTGGGTGAAAGCACCTTGGTGGAGACAATCGTGGCGATGGCGTTGGCGGAGTCGTGTGCTCCGTTCGTATAGTCGAAGAACAAAGCCAGGGCCACGATGGCCACAAGCATCATGGAAACATCAGGCATTTTTGAGCACCACGCCTTCAATAATGTCGGCCAACCGCTCGGCCTGGTTCACAGCCTGCTCAATGCGATCGTAGATGTGCGTCCATTTGACGATCTCCATTACGGAGTCGAACCCTGTGAGTTTGATGTCGTACACCTCGCCCAAGGCCACAAGCAGAAGCATTTCGCACTCATACTTGAGCGACTTCACTTTTTTGGCGTTCTCCTCAACGGGTTTTCGCTCACGCAAGCGGTCCAGCATGCGGCCGCCCTCTTCCACCATGAAGGATATGTTCTTGACCAGTTTCTTGGCCGGGAACTTCACAACATGGAAATCATAGAGCCCGATGCGGGTAGAGATGGCCTTGATGAGGTTGAGAAGATCTTCCTGGGCGATATTGATATTGTGAATATCTTCGCGGTCGATGGGTGTGATGAACGTCGTGGAAAGTTGCTGGGCTATGCGCCGGGATATGCCGTTGCCAGCTTCCTCGATGAGGTTGATAGACTTGCACTTGTTCTCAACGTTCTCAAACTCTTGAAAGATCGAGTTCAGAGCGGTGACTGCCTCGTTCAGTTTCTCATACTGCTCCTGGAACAGGTCGAAAAACTGAACCTCCTTGGGAAAGAAGCTGAAGCCCATAGGCTCTCCTTGTGACAGTCCGTGCTTAATATTTCGATAGGCCCTCAAAAGGAGCCCTTCGCTCCAGGCCAGGAACTATATCTTGTGCAAACCAGTCTGCCAAGACAAATTCGGACTCCGCATCCGATAGCCTGAACCTGCGCCTTGACACCAATGGGCGAAGTGCGCAGAACAAAGCATGTTTACCATTTAGACGTATCGTATGGGAGCTTTGCCCTTGTTGCGCCTAGAAAGAATACTTGCCCTGACAATAGAAAAGAAAAAAGCCGACCCTTTCGGAATCGGCTTTTGTGTCTTACGTGGTGGGTCACCAAGGAATCGAACCTTGAACCTCCGGATTAAGAGTCCGCTGCTCTACCAATTGAGCTAGTGACCCACGTTTGCGTCGGCGTCGTTGTCGTCGTCAGCGCGAAAAGGGGTCTACGTGGACAGGCATCCTTTGTCAACACGAAAAAATGCATCGAGCAAAAAAAATGTCGCACAAATCTCTTGGGACCCTCTTTTGCCTACTCCTTCTGACCCTGTACACATGGACTCCGGCCGAGGCCTCATATCGCCACGAAGGCTTGCCCCTGGCCACTTCCTGGGCTGCATTCAGCCTGGGCGACAAGGCCCGCAACGAGTCCGGCCAGGAGGCGCGTCACCTGGCGGTGTTGTTCTTGGAAACCGATGTGGGCTGGTACACCTACGCCAACAACCCTGGCGGTTTCGCCAAACCCACCAAGCTAACCGTCACACAGGGCTTAACGCCGCTCAGCGTACTTTACCCCGCCGGCACACCCAAGACGGATCTTCTGGACCCAAGCTCCCTGGTGAACACATACGCCGGAAAAACCCCATTGTTCGTGCTCCTGCCCGACCTGAGGCAAACCAAAGGGAAAGATGCGTCAAGCCTAGCGGCAAAGCTTGAGTTGCTGCTCTGCACCAAAGACAAGTGCCTGCCCGCAAGCCTGGATCTGACTTTCGCCCTGCCCAAGGGCAATCTGCCTGACGCCCGGATCCAGCCCTGGTGGCCGACTTTCCTTGCAGCAGTGAAAACGACTAATCCCACAAGACAACCCGATAGTATTCCTTCGGGATCGGTCGCGGCCCTTGCAGAGCTGGCCCAAAAGTCTGAAACCGTCCCCTCCCTGGCTGACGCCCCCCCCCAGGATGCAGGCGACTGGTCAAATCTCAGGCCCCGCTACTTCCAGCCAGAGCTTGAGGTTGAAGGCTTGGTGAAGGCCGTGCTGCTTGGCATGCTCGCTGGATTTATTCTCAACTTCATGCCCTGCGTGCTCCCTGTCATCAGCATCAAGCTTTCGGCCCTCATGGCTGGCAGCAGCAACGCTGACGCAGGCCAGCGCTCGGCCAAATTCCGCGAGCACAACCTCTACTTCGCACTGGGCATCCTGCTGTACTTCTTTGCCTTGAGCGCCGTGCTAGGCGTCACAGGCTTGGCCTGGGGGCAGATATTTCAGCAACCTGCCATCGTCATGGGACTCACAGCCCTGATCTTCGCCCTCTCCCTGAGCTTGTTCGGAGTGTTCAGCCTGCCCATCGTGGACCTCAAGTTCGACCAGATGACCACGCACCCAAAACTGCAAGCCTTGTTCACCGGCCTCTTGGCCACACTTTTAGCCACGCCGTGCAGCGGTCCTTTTCTGGGCGGAGTGCTGGGCTGGACGCTTCTGCAGCCTCCCTGGGTCATCAGTTCCGTGCTGGTGGCCATCGGCGTGGGTATGGCTCTGCCCTACCTCGTCATGGTGCTGTTCCCCGGAATGGCCCGCATGTTCCCCAAGCCCGGCGCCTGGACAGGACATCTTGAGAAGGCCGTGGGCCTGCTGCTCATGGGCACCTGCATCTACCTGCTGGGAATCCTGCCCGACGCCCGGATCATCCCGGCCCTTATCCTGTTGTGGTTCACCGCCGTTGGCGCTTGGATATGGGGTACAGCCGGACCAGGGTTCGACTCCGCCAAGATTGTTCTGCTGAAGCTCCTGGCCGCCCTCCTGCTGGGCGTCGGCCTCTGGCTGGGACTCCGGCCCGCCGAATTGGTGACCCAGATGGACGCCTATTCCGAAACATCTCTGCGTTCCGCACTCGGAAAGGAGACAGTGGTGGTGGACTTCACGGCAGACTGGTGCCCGTCGTGCAAGGTGCTGGAGCAGACAACCTTGACGCCCGCCCGTCTTGGGGACATGAAGGCCCGCTACGGCTTGCGGCTTATGCGGGCCGACCTGACGGAGAAGAATCCCCAAGCTGAGGCCCTTTTGCACGCCCTAGGCAGCAAAAGCATCCCGGTCCTGGCCATTTTTCCAAAAAACGCTCCGGAAAGCCCCCTCGTGCTGCGCGACCTGTTCACGCCAACGCAGCTTGAAGAGGCTCTGCAACACACAGCGCGCCCCTAGGAGTCACACATGCTGTCCTTCACCTTCCGCCTGCCCACTAGCCTCATCTTCGGGCCTGGCCGCCTGAACGAACTTGAAAGCACGCCGCTGTTGCCCAAAGGCAACAAGGCCCTCATCGTCATCGGAGCCAGCGGCAACATCCTGCGCCAGGGCTACCTGGCCCGCGTGCAGGGACTGCTTGGAGCGCGCGGAATCCAGACAGTGGTCTTCGACGGCGTGCGCGCAAACCCGCGAACGGAAGACATTGACGCCGCAGCGGCCCAGGCCCGCAGCATGGGCGTAGAATTTATCGTAGCCCTCGGCGGCGGCAGCGTCATCGATTCCGCCAAGGCCATCAGCCTGGCCGCCACCAAGGAAGCCCCCTTCTGGAGCGCCTTTGCCGCGCAGTCCTATGAGGGCGTCAACGCGCTGCCCTTGGTGGCAATCCCCACCACTGCGGGCACTGGAAGCGAAGGCAACGGCGCAGCGCTCATCTGTGGTGAACCAGGCAAGCGCGGCTTCATCCACCCGTCCTTCTTTCCCACCCTGGCCATTGTGGACCCGGAGCTGACAGCCTCCATGCCGGCGCGCCTCACTGCCGTCACGGGCATGGACGCCTTCTTCCATGCCGTCGAGTGCTTCCTGTCCCTTGGCCGCCAACCCATGAGCGACATGCTTTGCCTGGAGGCCGCGCATCTGGTGACGCGCTTCCTGCCCCAGGCGGTGGAACAGGGTGACGACATCAACGCGCGCACGGCGCTGGCCTGGGCCAGCAGCGCGGCAGGCATGGCGCTGGCCCTGTCCTCTCCCATCTCCCAGCACGCGCTGGAGTATTCCTTCAGCGGCTCCGGTCGCGGATCAGAACACGGGGCCGGACTGGTGATGCTCTCGCGCCCATACTTCACGCGGCTCATCGAACTTGCGCAAGCGCAAGGCGATGAGGACACCCTGGACCGGCTGTTGAACCTGTCCGTGGCCATGGGCTTTGGCGCGGATGAGGACGATGAGGCGCACCCGTTCCTCATGGGCTTGCAGGCCTTGCTTGAAGCCACAGGCCTGGACGGGCTGCGCGCAGAGGACATGGGCTTTTCGGCGGACGAGATTCCGGCCTATGTGGCGGCGGCCATGCAGCACAAGGGCGCGCGCAACTTCACAAACACGCCGGTGTCAATGGGCGAGGCCGATGTGCAGGCCATTTTCGAAGGAGTGTTCAAGCGTTAGGCGAGAGAATATCCGGCACGCTGGCGTCAAGTCATGTCCGCGTGCCGGAGGCGAGTCTTATTCGAAATCCGCACCCCAGGCACGAACAAGGGCTGGCAACCGGTCGAACCCCTCCGCTCTAATCCAACGCACGCCCGGCTCCTTGGCGAACCAGGTGAGTTGACGCTTGGCATAGGACCGGGTGTTGCGATACCAAAGCTCACAGGCTGCGTCCAAATCAGCCTCGCCCAGAATATGCGCCAGAAGCTCGGCGCAGCCGATGCCCGAGAAGCCCGGAGCCTCGCGATCAGGCGTATGCTCCCAGGCGCGGCGCACCTCGTCCAGAGCCCCGCGCTCCAACATCAGCCCGATGCGCTTGCGCAAACGCGGCTCAAGCTCGCCCAAGGTGGTGGAAACGCCCACCTTGCACAGGTTCACGTCGGTGTGCCCGCGCTTCTGTTCAAGAAACCAGAAGGACAAGGTCTTGCCCGTGCCCAGAAACACCTCCAGAGCCCTGGAGATGCGCTGGGTGTCGTTTGGATGCAGACGGGCAGCGGTCTCCGGGTCGGCCTGGGCAAGATCCTCATGAAGGACGTTCGGTCCCTCGCGCGCCATGCGCTCCAGCACCCACTGCCGCACATCAGGGTCGATAGGTGGGATGTCGGCTAAGCCGAACTCAAGAGCCTTGACGTAAAGCCCAGTGCCGCCAACCAGCACAGGCACCCGCCCGGCCTCCTGGGCCTGGACGATCTCAACCCGCGCCAATTCCGCAAAACGCGCCGCGCTCATGACCTCTGCCGTGGGCACAAAGCCATACAGCCTGTGCGGACACTGGTCCTGCTCGTGGGCCTCCGGCTGCGCCGTGACGATGGGGAAATCCGCGTAGATCTGCCGTGAGTCATAGTTGATGACCGTCACAGGCATGCTCGCGGCCAAAACCAGGGCGGCCTCGGTCTTGCCGGAGCCAGTTGGGCCAAGAATGCAAACGGCGCGTAAGCTGCCCATGCTCTTCCCGCTACTTTTCGCCCTTAAGGGTCTCATACTTTTCGGCCAGCTTGGCCAGCACAGGATCGGACACCAAGCCTTTAACGTTCCCGCCGTGCAGCGCCACCTCCTTAACTATGGTGGAGCTCAGATACATCCATTTGTAGTCGGTCATAAGGAACACGGTCTGCACCTCGCGTGAAAGCCTGCGGTTCATCAGCGCCATCTGGAACTCGTACTCGAAGTCTGAAACGGCCCGCAGGCCGCGCAAAATGGACCCTGCCCCGCGCTTCTGCACATAGTCGATGAGCAGGCCGTCAAAGGACTCGACCACGATGTTTGGCTCGTCGGCAAAGGTTTCCCGCGCCATCTGCACGCGTTCCTCAAGGGTGAAGCAGGTCTTCTTGGGCGTGCTTTGAGCTATTGCCAGCACCACGGTATCAAACACGCGCAAGCCCCTGTAGATGAGGCTGGTGTGCCCCCGGGTCAGGGGGTCGAAGGTTCCGGGGTAGACGGCAAGTCTGGGATTGAATTCTGCCACAGCAGTATCCTCGTTTGACCGTAGAGCCTGTCGGTCTGCGGGATGAGTTGGGCCGGAATGCGGCCCGTGAAGTCACACCTGGCCTCGACCTCGGCCAACACAAGGCCGCCATCGGCTATCCAGCCGCCGCGCACGGCCTTTTCCATGGCCGGGGCCAAAAGATCAAGGCCATACGGGGGGTCCACGAACACAAGGTCAAAGGGCGCCTGCGCGGGCCGTGCAAGGGCTTTCAAGAGATCCACACTCATGACTCGATAGCGGTGCGGAGCAACCTTCAAGTCAGCCAGTGAACTCTTTATAGCCGAAACCGCGCGCGGATTCTTGTCCATGAGCCAAGCCTCGGCGGCGCCGCGGCTCAGGGCCTCCATGGCCAGCGAACCGCTGCCCGCGAAGAGGTCCAGCACGCGCGCGCCTTCCCAACACAGACCCCGGGCCTCCAGCATGGAAAACACCGCCTGACGAACTTTGGCAGTGGCCGGGCGATACCCCGGCCCCTCCACCGTGCGGATGCTCCGTCCGCCATATTCTCCTGCTATTATTCTCATTTACAACTCAGAGATGAGTTCCACCATCTTGCGGTTCAAGTCAAGGAAGCGCTCGCGGATTTCTGTCTGCTCCACCCAGGGCTTAGTCTTGGCCAGCTCCATACGCTTCTGAAACTCCCCATATAGGGACTTGGAATCGGAAAGAAGGAAGTCCCAGTCGATGCGCGGTGCGGCCTTGGCCTCGTCAACCAACGGCACCATGACCTTGCCGGGCTCAAGGGTCAGCTCTTCAAGGTAGGTGGGCACGTGGACTTCCAAGCCCAGCTTATCATGTACAAGGCCGGACAAGGTGCTCAGCGCCTTCACTTCGCCGTGAATGAGGACGACCTTTGTGTTCGTGCCGTCAAAGCTCTTGAGCCATTCTAGTATCTCCGCCTGGCCGGCGTGGGCCGAAAAGCCGCCGATGGTGAAGACCTTGGCCGCAACAGAAACCTCTTCGCCGAAGATGCTGATGTGCTTGGCTCCATCAACGATCTTGCGGCCAGGCGTGCCTTCGCTCTGGTAGCCGCAAAACACGATGCTCGCGCCCTTGCGCCAGAGATTGTGGCGCAGGTGGTGGCGGATGCGGCCTGCGTTGGCCATTCCGCTTGCGGAGATGATGATGGCCGAGCCGGACATGGTGTTCAGCGCGCGGGATTCCTCGGCCGACTGGCTGAAGCGCAGGTTGGGCATGGACAAGGGGTCTTTGCCCTGCTTGAGCAGCGCCTTTGTTGCGTCATCGAAATATTCTGGATGCTTTCGAAATATCTCCGTGGCCTGAATGGCTAACGGACTATCCAAATAGATGGGCATGTCATTGGGCAGCTTGCCCTGCTGGTCCAGCAGGAACAGCGTGTAGAGGATCTGCTGGGTGCGCTCCACGGCAAAAGCCGGAATGATAACCTTCTCGCTGTTCTTATAACTGTACGCAATGGCCGCCGCCAACTCGTCGCGGCTGGATTCCGCGCTCTTGTGGTCGCGGTCGCCGTATGTGGATTCCATGAACAGATAGTCGGCACGGCCGCCATGACTGGGGTCTGGCAGGATGAGCTGATCAGGTCGGCCAAGGTCGCCTGAGAAAATAATTTTTGTGGTCTTTCCGTCTTCAACATACTCGACCTCAATGAAGGCCGAGCCGAGGATATGTCCCGCATTGCGGTAGGTGACGCGAATGCCTGGAGCTGGCTCAAAGGGCTTGTCGTACTCAATCGACACAATATGCGGAAAGGTGGCCAGGGCATCCCCGGTGGTGTACAGGGGCCGCTCCATCATGGAATCCCGGCGCTCAACAGGCGGATAGGACGCAGCAAGAGCCTTGCTTCTGCGCTCGCCAGATGGCGGCGGCGTTGGTGCCTTGCCGCGGCGCAGACCGCGGCGCTGGCGCTGTTCGGCCTCCATTTCCTGAATGTGGGCGCTGTCCAGCAGCAGGATCTTCATCAGGTCCATGGTGGGGGGGGTTGCGTAGATCTTGCCTTTGAAGCCGCTGGCCACAACTCGGGGCAGCAGGCCGATGTGGTCGATATGCGCGTGGGTAACAAGGACGAAATCCAGGTCTGCGGGCTTGTAGTTGTCCATGTTGAGATTGCGCTTCTCAATCTCCTTGTTGCCCTGGTGCATGCCGCAATCGACGCTGAAACGATGACCGCCGGTTTCGAGGATATAGCAGGAGCCGGTGACGGCCTGCGCGGCTCCGAGGAAATTGATCTTCATATAACCCCCGCGTTGAAGCGTTTGGTGTGCTGCGTCCTGGGCAAACTTGCCCACGCCCGTCCCAGTCAGGGCTCTTCCGCTTACTCCAGATTCCATGTATGTTGAAAGCCCACGGCAATTGCGCATGTTAGCCAAAGAAAGCGCAGGGCCGCAACCACTATTCAGGAGCCCACGAGGAGCAAATGCCCAATTCCAAGCAGTATCTCATCGACGATTTGTCCATGCAGGAATCCTGGCGGCTGTTCAAGATCCTCTCCGAGATCGTGGACGGATTCGAAACCTTGAGCGACATCGGTCCGGCGGTCTCCGTGTTCGGCTCCGCCCGCGTGAAGCCAGGACAGCCATGGTACGAAAGAACCGTGGACCTTTCGCGCCAACTGGCCGAGGCAGGCTTCACGGTCATCACCGGCGGCGGACCCGGCCTCATGGAGGCAGGGAACAAAGGCGCCTTCGAGGCCGGAGGAAGGTCCGTAGGTCTGCACATCCACCTGCCGCTGGAACAGGTGAACAACCTATATTTGAGCACGCGCTGCGATTTCCGCTACTTCTTCGTGCGCAAGCTCATGTTCATCAAGTACGCCATGGCCTACATCGCCCTGCCCGGCGGCTTCGGCACCCTGGACGAGCTCTCCGAAGCCCTGGTGCTCATCCAGACCAAACGCATCAAGGCTTTCCCCATCGTGCTTCTTGGCACAGAATTCTGGGGCGGCCTGGTTGACTGGTTCCGCGAGCGGTTGGTGGCCGACGGTTACTGCCACGCCAAGGACATGGACCTGTTCCTGGTGACGGACTCCAGCGAGGAGGCTGTGGCTCACATACGGCGCCATGTGGTGCTTTAGGCCAAACCAGTGATGCCCATCTCCCGGCAACGCCTCGCGTACATCTTCGGCCTGGCCACGGTGCTCATCTGGAGCACTGTGGCCTCGGCCTTCAAAATAGCCCTCAAGGATCTGGATCACCTTCAGCTCCTGCTGGTCGCTGATGTCATCTCCATAGCCACCCTGCTGACAATCCTGACGGTTCAGGGAAAGCTTGGTCTTTTCAAGAGCCTCACGTTGCGTGACCTGTTGCGAAACTGCGCCCTGGGCGCCCTGAACCCGTTCCTGTACTACATGGTGCTGTTCAAGGCATACTCCCTGCTTCCGGCGCAGGTCGCCCAGCCCCTCAACTACACCTGGGCCATCACCCTGTCGCTGTTGTCTGTGCCGCTCTTGGGTCAAAAGCTCGCTCGGCGCGACCTCGTGGCAATCTGCATCAGCTACCTAGGCGTCGTGACACTTTCCACGCAAGGCAATCTGACCGGGCTTGATTTCGGCAGCCCGATCGGAGTTAGCCTAGCCCTTGGCAGCACACTCATCTGGGCGCTGTACTGGATAGGCAACACAAAAAACAGCACCGACCCGGTGCTGGCTCTGCTGCTGAATTTCGCGGCAGCTTTTCCGCTTATCCTTGGAACCACATTAGCAGTTTCCGGGCTGCCCGCCTGGGACAACCCCGGCCTGCCCGCTGCGGCCTATGTGGGCGTGTTCGAGATGGGCGTCAGCTTCGTGCTCTGGCTCATGGCCATGCGGCTGACGGATTCCACCGCTCGCATCGGCAACCTGATCTTCCTTTCGCCCTTCCTGTCCCTGGTGCTCATCCACTTCATTCTGGGCGAAATAATTCACGCAACCACCTATGCCGGGTTGGTGCTTATTCTGGCGGGCAACCTGCTGGGCCAGCGCCGGACCTAAAACTTCCCGCGTCCGCTCAGGAACGTGCCCAGCACCTTGAGGTGAGCGCGCTCTTCCTCAGCAAGCAGCGACAGGGTGCGACGCAAGTCGGCGTCATCAGCCAGCGCCGACCGCCTCATGTACAGGTCGAGAGCCTGGGCTTCAATGGCCATGGCCAGTTCAAGGGCCTCGCCAGGGTCCGACGGCTCGGCCATATGTCCAAGATAGTCCTCAGAAGCGATGCCACCCTCAAGGGTTCCGGGGCTTATGGACGCCTTGGCCCGGGCCTCAAAGGCCTGCTTGTCCGCCCCACCCTGCCCAGCGTCGGCGAGACGCGCCCATACTTCTGCGAGTGTGCGGCGATGGCGCTCCTCAAACCCTGCAAAGCGCCGGAACAGAGCCCGCACGTCCTCGTCCGCAGCACGACGGGCCAACGCGATGTAAAATTCCTCCAGGGCCAACTCCATGCCCCATGCGCGCTCCAGCAGCCCCGTAGGGGTGTCGGCCTCTGCCAACGACTGAATGCCAAGATCAGCTGAGCCTTGGGCCTGCGCGCCTTCCCAGGCCAGGATGCCTCCCTTGAGGCTCATGAGCTCGCGGAACCCCTGCCCGGCCAGCAAGTTGGCCGCCGCCAAACTGCGCATGCCTGAACGGCAATACGCAAGTATTGGGAGATGCTTGTCAAGTTCACCCAGCCGTTCGGAGAGTTCAGGCAAAGGAATGTGCCGGGCCCCAGGCAGGTGCCCTTCCGCGTATTCAAAGTCCTGGCGCACGTCGAGCAATGTCCGAGCGCCCAGGCGAACCTCATCGAGAAACTTGCCAGCTTGTTTGGGTTCTATCTGATGCACGTATGCGAACATGGCACACTCCTTTCACAAACACGTACAGGCAAAGCAAAAGTGCGGCAAGAGCGCAGAGTGATTCTCAGACGTGATTGCGCAGCTTAAGCTCGGCTGGATGCGGGTGCAGGTACCATTGCCCTGCCAGGTAGGCCTCTCCGAACTTCCTCACGTAATGGTTGAGCAAAGTCACTGGAACTATGAGCGGCAACAGTTCGCGGGCGTAGGCGTCCAATACCTCAATGAGCTCACGCTTTTCATCAGGGCTCAGGTTCCGCTTGAAGTACCCCATTGCGTGAGACAGAACGTTGACCTGTTTCTTCACCGTGGCCACCAGCCGCAAGGCTTCCATGAGGCTGGCCAGATAGGCGCTTTGCAACTCGCCAGGGGTCATCTTTGCTCCCTCGGCCACCAACTTTCCCAGGCTGCGGTAGTGCACAACGCTATGCGCCATGACGAGCAGCTTGTGCCGGGTGTGGAACTCCACCAACCGCCCAAGGCTGAAGCCACGAGCCAATAACTGATGCCAGCGCTGCATGACGAACACGCTCTCTATGAAGTTCTCACGCAAGGCCGGATCGTTGAGCCGCCCCTCGTCCTCAACGGGCAGCAAAGGCAGGGCGTTCATGAGCCTTGCGGCGAAAAGCCCGCGTCCCTTGAGCACAGGCGCTCCCCCGGCCTCCGGATAAACTTTTACCCGGCTCATGCCGCTGGAAGGCGAGCCATATTTGAACACGAAGCCGCACAGGCCAGCCTCGACAAGCTGCCCCACCCGTTCCGACGCCCAGACGTCCATATGGGGAGTCAGGTCCAGCCTGGTCTTGACGGTGACGAGACGCGGGGCTTCCGGCTCACCCACCAGGCGCATGGCCTCTCGCGGAACCGTAAGCCCGCATTCGACCTCTGGGCACACGGGCACAAACTCCACATGCTGCCCCAGGACGTCACGCAGATACCGGTCCAGCTTGTGGCCGCCATCGTAGCGCACGTTCTCGCCCAGCAGGCAGCGGCTGATGCCTATCTTGGGTTTGCCGCCTTGTGGTGCTTCAACCATGCGTCCTCCCGTTGTTACAGCAAGCCCTGGTCCCAGTTGAACACGCTGGTGCGTGGCGCGCTTTCCAAGAATCTCGGCCAAGGCTCCAGCAGGCTGGCGTATATGGCGTAGCCAGCCTGCTCCAGTTCACGGCGGTGCGAAGAAAGATCCAGCTCCCAGCCTGGGTAGATCCAGTGATTGCCGCCATGCTTGCGCACCCAGGCCACCTCGCCGCGAGGGCTCAGGATGGGCTCCTCGGTGCGGACTTCTTCGGCCAGAATGCGGGTAAGGCCCAGCGGCCAGAAACCGCCCACCACAATCCCCAAAGGCACAGGACTGGTGCGCGGCAGGGACAAGAGCTCCGCGCCGGAAAGCTCCGGGCTCACGAAGACGCTCTCCATGCCGAGGCTGGCGTACTGGGCCGCGGTCTGGGCGTTGGCCAGATTGCAGAAGGGGCCGCCAATGAGCCGCAGTCCTTCGCGGTCCTCAAAGAGTCCGGTCTGCCAGGGCGCGTTCAACACGAAGATGCGTGCGCCGCGTTCGCGAGCCTCGACCAGAAGATTGCGGTAACGCTCCTCCTCATTGGGCCAGATAACCGGCGGCAACCACCACCAGATGCGTCCGGTGACCGGGCGGGGCACATCCAACAAGGCGGAACGCTCCAGCCAAATGCCGGTCTCCGCCGCCTTGCCGCCACGAGCTGAACCGCGTGGCAGGGCCCGGAACACATGCAGCTCCGTGCGCTTGCCCGGCTGGGGGGAATTGAAAACCTTGGGTCTGAAGCTCGAGGCTTCCTTCTCAGGAGGCTCGGGCCGCAAGGCCAGTTCCTTCTCCATGCCAGCCAAAAGCTGCATCAGCTCGGGCTCGCGCCGGTCGATGAGGAACACCGAGGCCTTGGACGGAGGCGCTGCGCCACGATGCGGTCCTGTGGGGGCAGGAAGGTCAAGCCGACCTCCTTTGGGGATACGGCGGCGCAGGGGAAATGTCTGGTGCCAGGCGTCGTCCTCACAGCCCAGGCGCAGGAGGTCGCCGGGCAGCAGGTCTTCGCGCGGCTGAATGAAAGTCTTTGTCCCCTCGCGCTTCACTTGCCCGATCAACAGGCCAGAGGCCGTTTCCTGGCCGGGCTTCACAGGCGGGTATGGCCGCTGCGGCAGAAACACACCGTGGGTGCTGGGACGGCCCAGAGCCTGCTCCAAAAGCGACACAGCGGTTTTGCGCGCCGTGGGGTCGCCGGAGGAGTCGCGCAGCAGGCGGTAGGCCGAAACAACATAATAGACATAATGCGGGCCTTTCTTGCGGCCCTCAATTTTCCAAGAGGTCACTTGAGGCACGTCCAGCAAAGGCTTTGTGAGCACGTCCAGGCTCAAATCCTGGCACGAGAACAGCCCCTCGGGCTTGCCTTTGGTGCCGCCTTGCCTGTACAAGCGGCGGCAGGGCTGCACGCACCGGCCTCGCAGGCCGCTTTTGCCGCCAAAGAAGCTGCTCCACCAGCAGCGGCCTGACACGCAATGGCACAAGGCCCCGTGGACGAATATCTCAAGGCCAAGCCCTGGCGGACAGGCCCCGGCCATGAGCTTCACCTCGTCCAGGTCCAGCTCGCGCGGGAGCACCACGCGGCTGGCGCCGAGATCTTGGGCAACCTTAAGCGCAGCGGGATGAGTGGCGTTGGCCAGGGTGGAAACGTGCAGATCGCCCTCAAACCCGGCCTGACGGGCCAAGGGCATGAGCCCCAGATCCTGCACAATAAGAGCATCAGGCTTGACCGTGCGCGCCAGGCGCTCCAGCAGGCCTCCTGCGGCCCGCGCATCTTCCGGCTTGAGCAGCACGTTCATTGCCACATGCACGCGCACGTTGCGTTCGTGAGCATAATCGGTGAGGGCGGAAAGCTCGCCCAGGCCGAAATTCTTCGCCTGCATGCGCGCGGAAAAGTGCTTGAGGCCCAGGTATACTGCGTCTGCGCCAGCGGCCACAGCGGCCAGAAAGCTCGCACGGTCGCCAGCAGGGGCCATGATTTCTGGTATATGTCTATCCATTCGGGGAAAACGCCTTTGGGTGAGAGTGCTTAAGTCCGGCCATGGCTGGCAGGACGAAGGAAGTGGGATCGTGGTCAGAAATTGCCGTGAAGTCAAGGTGCGCGAGGTGCGCTTCCTGGGAGCCTGGGACGAGCCAAGCGATTTCGTGGAACTCACTCTGGATAATCCGGGCTGGGACGGCTACCGTCCTGGCCAGTTCGCCATGCTCCGGCCCAAGCACTGGGGGCTTGAGCTGTCCTGGGGGCGCCCCTTCTCCATCTCCCGCTCGGATGCGGACAGCGTGACCTTCTTTTTCCAGGTAGTAGGACGCGGCACGGCGCGCCTGGCGCGACTCGCCCCCGGCGACGAGGTCATCATCTGGGGACCTCTGGGCAACGGCTTCAGCGTGGCCGATCAGACTCCGACCCTGCTGCTGGCTGGCGGCATGGGCATCGCGCCCTTCCGGGGCTACATAGAGAAGCACCCCACGCCGGAGTTCTTGCGCATCGTCTTCGCCCACCGCGCCAGCATCGATTCGTATCCCTACCAGCTGATGAAAGACATGGTTCGCGCAGAATCAATTCACGAAACGTCCCCTGATGATCTGCCAATGATCATTGAACGCATCGAGAATGAAGTTCGCGGTGCCCAGGGAGGCATTGTGCTGGCCTGCGGCCCCCTGCCCTTCCTCAAGACCATCCAGCAAGCGGCACGGCTGCATCAAATTCGCGCAGAGCTGTCCCTTGAGCGCACCATGGCCTGCGGCGTTGGCGCATGCCTAGGCTGCGTCTGCAAGGACGGCCACGACAAGCATGTGCAGGTCTGCGCGCGCGGCCCTGTGTTCAAGGCCGACGACGTGCACATTTAGGAAGGAGAGAGTATGGACCTGCGCGTTGAATTTGCCGGACTGGTGCTGAAGAACCCAATCATCACAGCCTCGGGAACATTCGGCTTCGGCCTTGAATTCATGAATTTCGGCGACTTGAAGCGCCTGGGAGGCATCGTTGTCAAGGGGCTGTCCCTGAAACCGCGGGAAGGTAATCCCATGCCGCGCATAGTGGAGACGCCCTGCGGCATGCTCAACGCCATCGGGATTCAGAATCCCGGCGTGGAGGCCTTTGTCCGTGACAAGCTGCCTTTACTGCCCTGGAGGGAAACAGCCATCATAGCGAACCTCTATGCCTGTTCGGCCGAGGAGTTCGGCGACCTCACCGGCGTGCTCGCTGGCGAGGAAGGTGTGGCAGCCCTAGAGGTCAACGTGAGCTGCCCCAACGTTCAGAGCGGCGGCGCAGCCTTTGGACAGGATCCCACCCAGATCCGAAAAGTCACGGAAGAAGTCAAAAAACGTGCGGCTGGCAAGCCGGTCATCGTGAAGCTCTCGCCCAACGTGACTGACATCGGCCTGTGCGCGCGGGCCGCCCAAGAGGGAGGCGCCGACGCCGTGTCGCTCATCAACACACTTCTTGGCATGGCCGTGGACATACGCTCACGCAAGCCCAGACTGGCCAACGTAGTTGGCGGACTCTCTGGCCCGGCCATCAAGCCTGTTGCCCTTCGTTGCGTGCACCAAGCCTGCCGGGCCGTGACCATTCCCGTCATCGGCATCGGCGGCATCGGCACTGCGGAAGACGCCCTTGAGTTCATTCTGGTGGGCGCTTCTGCCGTGCAGGTGGGCACCGCCAATTTCCTCAGGCCCGACCAAGCGTTTCGCATTGTGGACGATCTTCCGCGGGCCATGCTCAAGGCGCGTTGCAGCAACTTTGCAGAACTGCGAGGCTCACTCGACTTGTCATAGCTGCCGCAGACAAATAATCCGCGGCGGAATTACAGATTTCGCTTGCCAGGCATGATGATTCGTATTAATTGGCTGTCCTCGCGGAGAGGTGTCCGAGTTGGCCTAAGGAGCACGCCTGGAAAGTGTGTGTACCCTAACGGGTACCGGAGGTTCGAATCCTCTCCTCTCCGCCATATTTCCCCCGGGGAAGCCGGACGGCGAGTTCGCCGTGAACCCCGCCAGGCCCGAAAGGGAGCAACGGTAGCGGTCCGAACCCGGGTGTCCGGTTTCCCTCGAAGAAGGGCGCAGCAATGCGCCCTTCTTTTTTTGCGTCAATCAACAAAAGTGTTCGGAATTACGCATTTACTTTCACCGAATGAACTGCTAATTGATTCCGTCTTTGCAAAATCAAACAGTCAAAGCAGCACATTGCAAGCTTTTACAGATGCAATCCCATTCAATTATATACGAGGTGCACCAGATGCGAGCGAAATGGAATTTCCACCACTTGACGGCCAGCCTGCGGGCCTTGGCGTTGCTGATGTTGTTGCCCACAGCCTCTCATGCGGGCGGCTTTGCCTTGGGTGAGTTTGGTGCTCGCGCCAACGGCATGGGCGGCGCCATAATCGCCCTGGCCGATGACGCCTCCGCTGTGGCCTACAACCCTGCAGGCATGACACAGCTCCAGGGTACAAGAGTGATGTTTGGAGCGACTGCCATCGCACCCATGGCCGATGTGCGGACCGGATCTGGTGCCTCAACAACGACGCAGACCAACATCTATACACCTCCTCACGCCTATCTTGTGCACCAAATCAACGATAAAGCTTGGTTTGGACTCGGCATATACACGCGATTTGGACTGGGTACACAATACAACGTAAACTGGGCTGGCGCGAAGAACATCTACAGAGCGGAGCTGAGTTCCTACTCAATAGCACCGAATCTTGCGTTAAAGCTCACGGACAAACTTTCTTTCTCCTTTGGCCCCGAAATTTTGTACAGCTCAGCAGATCTCCGCAAGTCCACTGCCGCAGGCGGCACCTCAGATGTTCGCATGATTGTATCAGGCATAAGTTATGGTGCCCAAGCTGGACTGCGCTATGAATTCAACGACCAGTGGAGCGCAGGTTTCGTCTACCACACTTCGCAGCAGGCATCAGACACCGGTCATGCACACTACACGCCCTCTCCTGGTTTTTCGCGTGCTCCAGAAGCCTTGACGATTTCCCTTACGCTACCAGCTTCTTATAGCCTCGGCATTGCCTTCAAGCCGAATGAAAACTGGAAAATCGAAGCAGATGCCATTTTCACGCAGTGGCAGGACTACAACAAAATGAAGTATTCCTTCGAGTACAGCGGAACCACTATTTCCCCCAAGAACTGGCGGAACGTATGGCGCTTCCAGCTTGGAACCGAATACATGGCCACAGATTGGTTGGCCCTTCGTGCTGGTTTTGTGTGGGACCAAGACCCCATCCGCAAAGGTTACGAGGACTTGATGCTGCCAAGCAACGACCGTAAGATTTACAGCACAGGCATTGGCATTATCAGCGACAAGTTCACTTACGACTTCTCGCTCATGTACCTGACCAACAACGATAGGACCATGGACAAAAATACAAACATTGCCGCTACGGAGATCACAAACAGCAAAGCCTACATGGCGGGATTCTCCCTGGGGTACAAATTCTAGCCCTTCACATCGTGCATTCGCCTTAAGAGCCCGGTTCACGCCGGGCTTTTTCTTTTCCTCTGCATGCCCCTACCCTGCCAAGTATGCCCCCGTAATTTTGAACTCTGGCTAGTCTGATTTTCTACATTCATGACTCTTCCGAATTCCTCTGGGTCCTAGCCAAAAAGTGAGTTATGGGTCAGGGCAGTGTCGTAATCCTGCCGTATGGCTCCAAAGATGTCCCTGGCCACACACAGGAAGCGTAACACGAGGCGCTCTGGCATTCCTCATGTCAGCTCTTCATGGTCCTGCCTGGCCGGATGACTGACATCAAAGGTCTCACGTCGCACCAACAGATAGACCCGTGGCCCACCAAAGCGCCTTCGTTCCTTATTCTCACGCAGACGCTTTCAGATATCCTCCGCGGTCAGGCAGAGCGCGTCGCAAACCCTTGCTGTGGAATTCGATCAACAGGCAAGCCTACCGTTAGGTGTAGCGATACGCCTCAATGATCTGGTGCGCGCCTGGCTTTGAAGGTGTAGCTCAGTCAATTTCGGCCAGCGCCTCCTCCCCCCTGTGTTGTACGCCAAGTCGGCAAGAAGGCCCTCGAGGCAACTGCTCTCTTCCTCTGTCCGCCGCAACCTCCTGTGCTCGTGCACCTCAAGGCCCCTAACCATTCTGCGACACTTGTAAAACGTAGTTCCCAAATGCCAACTGAGCAACGTAACTCCGTCACCGGGGGACCAGCCTCCATCGGCTTCGAAAGCCGAAACGCTGTTCGACGCTGCCCTTTCTATTCCTCATGCTCGTGGTATCCTACGCCGGAGTCACAAACGTATACCGTGGATACTAAATGGAGAAAGGTAAGGTGCACACGTCACAACGACCAAAGGCCTTGAACACGTTATGAGTTCAAGGCCTTTTCATCAAACGAGAAATGGCCCGGATTTTCATCCGGGCCATTTTGAAATTAAGTCTTGGCGGCGACCTACTTTCCCACGATTAGAACCGCAGTATCATCGGCGATGGCGGGCTTAACTTCCGAGTTCGGAATGGGATCGG
>NZ_JAUYFU010000077.1 GCF_030689645.1 Humidesulfovibrio sp. | reverse complement strand
CACCCTGCCCCTCGGGCCAGGGTGCTCCCCCTGGGGGCCACCTCTTGCGCCAAGAGGGGAACATGGACTAACACAATAAGTGGTACAACTTTTGGGGGCAGGTCAGTGCGATGAATACTATTCGTTAATTGAAAGAAAGGAGAAAGACGATATTGATTTCGCCTGTAAGTTGCATGACCTCTGTTATTTGTTGGCCGGCGGCGGTTCTAAAGCGTGTGATGCGGCATTGCTTCAGAACGTTAACAGGATCTCTTCTTCAATGGCAGGCAGTCCGATAGGCGTGCGATGTTGGGAAGAATGCGCTCGTGTTATGAACTTTTCCGTGTCAGGTATTGGATCTCTACGTGATCAAGAGGACTGGCGGGAACCGATAGTCTTGATTCCGACTATGGCTGTGAGAACTGGGCGGCAATCCATTGAGTTTTTATTCTTAAAAGCAATAACCGGAAGTGCCGACCATGAGGGGCATTGTTCTGCTAAAGAGGATCTCTCGTTTTTTGGCCCTACTACCCCTGATGAATATCGCACTCTTGTTGACTGCTATCGTTCTGGTAATTCCCTGAACAACTGTGGTGGGGTATTGAAATATCGGAATGTGTCGCGATATTGACCGTACACTTGCTGCTGCAATTGTTCGCAGCGCAGTGTTGTGTGAAGTTTCATATTCACTCCGCGCCAGCAAGCTCCGCAGCGTGGTAGCTGCTGCGCACAAGCGGCGCGCAGAACATTTTCGCCACCCCGATGGAGCGGCCATACGCTGCCAGGGTGTCGAACTCCTCCGGCGGCATGTAGCGCTGCACAGGCGGATGATTGCGCGAGGGCCGCATGTACTGCCCGATGGTAATCATGCCGCAGCCAACGCCGTGCATGTCGCGGATCACCGCGCGCAGCTCCTCGTCCGTTTCGCCCAGGCCCACCATCAGCCCGCTCTTGGCCGGAATGCCGCTGCCATGCGCGGCCACGCGCCGCAGCAGCTCCAGGCTCTGGGCGTAGTCCGCCTGGGGCCGGATGCTGGCATACAGGCGCGGCACGGTCTCCACGTTGTGGTTCAGCACGTCCGGCCCGGCGGCCAGCACGGTCTCTAGGGCATCCGCATCGCCCTGGAAGTCCGGGATGAGCACTTCAACAGTGCAGCCTGGCAGGCGCTCCTTCACGAGGCGGATGGTCTGTCCGAAGTGCGCGGCCCCGCCGTCGGGCAGGTCATCGCGCGTGACGGACGTGACCACGATGTGCTTGAGGCCAAGGCGCGCCGCGCCCTCGGCCACGCGCCGAGGCTCGTCGGCGTCCGGCGGCAGCTGAAGGCCGGGATTGATGTTGCAGAAGGCGCAGTTGCGCGTGCACTCGCGCCCGAGAATCAGGAACGTGGCCACGCTGCGCGAAAAGCATTCCCACTTGTTGGGGCAGCGCGCGCTCTGGCACACGGTGTTCAGGTCCAGGTCGCTCAGGAGCGCGCTGGTGCAGGCGTAGCCCTTGCTACTGGGCAGCTTGACCCGCAGCCAGGGGGGAATGCGCAAAGCGGGCGCGGAATTCTCTGGCGAGGACATCCTTCACTTCCTTTATGTCGATGACGCGTCCGGCCTCCGCGCTCATGGAGGTGGCCTGGGCGCCGCCGATGCCGCACAGTGTGATGAGGTCAAAGAGGCTCACGTCCGGGCCGACGTTCAGGGCAAGGCCGTGGTAGGTGATGAAGCGCTTGACGCCGATGCCCATGGAGCAGAGCTTGCGCATGCCCTCCACGCCGCCGGTCCACACGCCGGGGAAGCCTTCGCGCCGCGCGGAAGCGACGCCGAAGGCGGCGTTGGTGCGGATGACCACCTCCTCCATGTCGAAGAAGAACTGGCGGATGCCGCCGGGGCGCTTCTCCACGCGGAAGATTGGGTAGGCAACCAGCTGGCCGGGGAAGTGGCAGGTTATGTTGCCGCCGCGCAGGGTCTGCGCCAGCTCAATGCCCTGGCTCTTCAGGTGCGCTTCGCCCACGTGCAGGTTCTCGCCGCCGCCCTGTCTGCCCAGAGTGATAACCTTGGGGTGCTCCAGAAGGTAGAGCGCTTCCTCGCCCCCTTGCTGCACCTCGGCCAGGGTCGCCAGTTGGAGCGCCTCCGCCTCGCGGTATGAGATGAGTCCAAGATCGACGATGCGCACAGTCGGAAGCCCTAGGCCTTGCCTTTGGGCTTGCCTTTCGCTTTGCCCTTCTGCTTGCCGGGCTTCTGACCTTTGGGCTTTCCATCGGCCTTGCCGGAAGCGGAGCCTGAGGCCTTTCGCTCTGCCCGGGAGGCGTGCGGCTTGTCGGCGGACTTGGCCTTGTCTCCCGCCTTGGCCGCGGGCTTGCCTTCCGCTTTGCCAGCCACTTTGCCAGCTGACCTGCGCCGGGGCTTGGCATCGCCGCCGGGTCGGTCCGCTGGGCGCTCCGAGGGCAGCTTGGGCTTGCGCGGGGCCTTGGGCTCCTCTGCCGCGATGATGGTGTCGACCGTGATGGCCGGAGCGGATTTTGCCGGTGCAGCCTTGGGCGTTGCCTCTTTGTCGGACGAGCCTGGCTTCTGTGCGTTGCCCTTGCCAGCGATGGGCCTGGGGGCTTGGGCCGGTCTGGGCGCGGCGGACTTGCCGGGAGCGCGTCCCTTGGGCGGCGCGGCGACAGGCAACATGGCCGGGATGAGCAGGTCTCCGCCCATGGGCAGCACCAGCGCGTGCGATTTCGCGTCCGTTTCCGGGTATTCGGGCCAAGTGGCCTCGATCAGCGCGCCGGGCAGGGGCACCAGGTGCTTCCTGGGCAGGCTGAGCAGGGTCAGGCCGCGGTCAGAGCACGCATACTGCCCGAAGCGGTGCGGGGCCATGCCGTCGGCAGCGGGCAGCTCAAAGGGACCGGATACTGCGCGCACAAGGCTTTTGCCTTCGCCAGCTTCGAGTTTGCGACCTCTGGTCGAGAAATGCAGGAAGCTTAGGCTCACGTTGTCCTTGGCCAGGCGGGCCTCGTCCGAGAGCTTTTTGAGCCAGCCGGGCGCAGCCTCGGCGTCGAAATTGAAATGGCACCAGGCCGTATAGCCCCTGCCGCTCATGGGGCAGGGCTCGGTGTGCGGGCAGGGAGCCAGGGGCTTCAGCCCGCGGTGCAGGAACCCGCGCCGCAACGCGGCAACGAGGTGCGCGGAAGGCCGCACGCCGGGTTCCACGATGCAGACCGCGCCTGTGGGCGTGAGCATGGAGGACAGGTGCCAGGACAGGGCGTCGGCGGCTTCCAGCAACTCGCCCTCGCCGCGTTGCAGCACCTCGTTCAGGGCGTTGGCCATGATGAGCAGGTCGGCCTTTTCGCGCAGGCGGGCATCCATCGGGCCTTTCACCAGGGTGACCTTCCAGGGTGCGAGGCCTCCCTGAGCAGCGGCAAGGCTGTTCAGCAGGTCGAGGCCAAGGCGCATGGGCTTGGGCGCGCGGTCCACGCAGATGAAGGTCAGGGGGCGCTTGCGCAGGCGCGGGCGGCTGAGCCACAGGGCCAGCGGCGCAGTGAGCGGCCCGGTGCCCAGGTCCACGATTGTGGCTGCGCCGTTGGGATCGTCACCGCCTGGATCAAGGGCCAGGCCGGAGAAAAGAATGCCCAGGCGGTAAATGTTCCAGGGTAGGAAATAGCGCATGTATGCAGACAGGGCCGCAGGGTCTGACAGGTAGTCGCGCCGCAGTTCGTCGCGTTCGTCGGTGAGCAGGTGCGAGAGCCTGCGGATGTCTCCGGGCAGCTCGCGGCGATGCTGGCGGCGCATGGGCATGACAGCGTCAAGATGCTTGGGGAGGCCGGCAAGCTGGGTCAAAAATTCCCGGCTGGCGCGTTGGAAAAGTTGTTCAGGCGACATGGCGCAGCACCATCCTTTCAACATACAAGGAACCGAAGCGGGGGTCGGTGGCCAGATCCAGGGTGCGGCATCCGGCGGGAAGGGCACGGACCCAGTCCCAGGCTTCGGAAGAGTTCAACAAAAGGCCCGCGCCTATGAGCGAGGTGTTTCCAGCCCGAATCAGGCGGCTGACAAGCACTTCGGGCAGAAAACCAAGAGTGGACAGGTCGCGGGCATCCACATGTTCGCCCATGGCCCCGGCCAGATACACGGTGGCAAGGGCCGAGGCCGGCAGGCCGGATTCGGCCAACAGCCGCGACAGGGCGAGGTTGAAGGCCGCCTTGACCTTCACCAGCTCCTCCACGTCCGAAGCGGGCAGGCTGAGGCCGTTCCCCAGGTCCAGCACAGCCTCGCCGTCGGAGTAGGCCAGTCCTTTGACCAGCCGCTGCCCCAGGGGCGTGGCGGGTACCACGAAGCGGCCCGACTCGTCCAGCACCCCGGCCCGGAGGAGCGCGGCCGCCAGGGAAAGGTACCCTACGCCGGTGATGCCGCCATCTTCGCCCGGCAGGGGCGGTCGTTCGACATACTCCGGCTTGAGCCCAGCAGGAGTAAGCGCAAAGGCGCGCACGGCTCCGGGCGCGGCGGTTCGGCCATGGCGCAGGCCCACCCCTTCAAGGGCAGGCCCCATTGGCACGCTGGCCAGCAGATACTCGCCAGGCGATAGGGCCAGCACGAACTCGCCGTTGGTGCCCAGGTCGGCCAGGAGGAATGGGTGCTGCGGCGGTTCTGCGGAAAAGGTGATGGCGGCGAGGCCCGCGCTCAAGTCAGCGCCCACAAAAGGCGACAAGAGCGGCGGGATGCGCGTCTCTGGCAGGTCCGGCGCGATGCTGCGGTCATCGCCGCCCGCGTAGTCCAAGCGGTAGGGCGCACGCGCCAGACCCTCCACGGGCAGGCCCAGCAGCAGATACGTCATGGCGCTGTTGCCGGACACGCACAGGCGCGACACAGGGCGGCCCGCCTCGGCCTCGGCCTTGCGAACAAGCCCGCGCAGGCGATCCAGGGCCAAGCGTTGCAGAATGTCTTCTCCACCGGGGCGGGCGGCGAAGCCAAGGCGCGACATGACCTCACTGCCCAGGCCCATCTGCGGATTCAACTCCTGTCCGGTGGAGAGCTGCGTCTTGCTTGCAAGCGCCGTCCAATGGATGCTGGTGGTGCCGAGGTCCACGGCGAGGGTCAGTTCGCCTGAGGCGTCGGCGGCCAGTGCGTTTTTCTCACGCGGGTGGCCGGAGCGCTTGGCCTCTGGCAGTTCGATCTCGCAGGCTTTGGCCGGGTGCAGGCAAGAAAGCCGCCACCCCTCGGCCAGGGCTTCGGCTCCCAGGCGGCGGGTCTCGTCGCTGGCAGGGTGTGGCGGGTCGGAAAGGTAGCGCACGCGGCACAGGCCGCACTTGCCCAGGCCCGCGCACAGGGGCACTCCGTCCCAAAGCCCAGCCAGAAAGATGGCTTGGGCCAGGGTCAGGCGGTCGTCGGGTGCCAGGGTCAGGTGCTGCCCGTCGTGGGTGGCGAGGCGGATCACACAGGCCTCCTAGACCTTGCGCGGCAGGCGGATGGTGAAGGTCGTGCCCTTGCCCAACTGGCTCTCCACGCAGATCTGACCAGCCATGCCGCTCACCATGTTGTGGCACAGGGAAAGGCCCAGGCCAGTGCCTTGCCCAGGCGGCTTGGTGGTAAAGAATGGGTTGAAAATCTTATCCATGTCTTTCGGGTCGATGCCGTGCCCGTTGTCTTTGATGTGGATGTTCATGAACTCTTCATCGACCTGGGCGGTGACCTCAATGAGACCGCCTTTGTCCACGGCGTGCAGGGCGTTAGTCATGAGGTTCAGCACCACTTGGCGCAGCAGGGGCGCGTCGGTGCGCAGGCGAGGCAGGTTCTCCGGCAGGGTTCGGGTCAGGGTGACGTTCTTGTAGGAGGCCTCTTTGTCCACCAACCGGGCCATGTCGTCCACCAGTCGAGCCACATCCACTTCCTGCAGCACAGGCTCGCGCTTGCGGGCGAAGTCCAGCAGCTTGTGGGTGATGTTCTTGCATCGGTCCACCTGGCTGCGGATCTCGCGCAAGGAGTCGCGCACCTCGGCGAAGTCGGCGCCGCTCGCCTTCTCCGCATCGGACAAAAGGTGCGCGGCCCATTCGGTCTCTTGGGCGATGATGGCGATGGGGTTGTTGATTTCGTGCGCGATGCCTGCGGAGAGTTCGCCCACGGCGGCCAGTTTCTGGGACTGGATGAGCTGGGCGGTGAGCAGGTTTTTGGCCTCTTCGGCGCGTGAAAGCCTGGACATGAGGCCGCGGGCGGAACAGGCTGCAAGAAAGAGTACTGCCCCGGCCAGGAGTGCGGCCAGGGGAGGGGTGGCGAAGGTGGCCGCCACAACCAGGGCGGCCAGCACTGGCGGAAGCAGGAAATGCAGCCAAAGCACCAGGCGCTGCTCTTTCCACACCCGCGCGCCGGTGGCCTTGGAGAGCAGCTTCCGGGCGCCGCCGATGTGGTTAGCCTCTGGCCTGGGCGCTGACATTGAGTGCCTTGCGCTCGGCGGCCCGGCGCACCTTGTCCAGCAGTTCGTCGAAGTCCGCCGGCTTGAGCACGTAGTCGTAAGCGCCTAGGCTCATGCCTTGCATTCCCGCATCAAGCGATGCGTGGCCGGTGAGCATGATGACCTCGGTAAGGGGGCGCTTGGCGCGGATTTGCCGCAGCACCTCAAGTCCGTCCATGCCCGGCATGCGCACATCCAGAATGACCACGTCGAAGTCCTGCTCGTCAATGAGCTTCAGGGCTTCCATCCCGCTTGCAGCGGAGGTGACGGGCATCTTGCGGATGTGGAAGCGCTTGGTCATGGTCTCGACGAAATCGAACTCGTCATCCACCAGCAGGATTTTGATGTCCATTGGCGATCCTTTGTTCCTGTAGCAGGCTAGTCTTTGTTCAGCGGCAGGCTGATGATGAAAGTGGCTCCCTGGCCTT
Organism: Humidesulfovibrio sp.; assembly: GCF_030689645.1. Taxonomy (GTDB): domain Bacteria; phylum Desulfobacterota; class Desulfovibrionia; order Desulfovibrionales; family Desulfovibrionaceae; genus Humidesulfovibrio. Next base: position 94,802 of record NZ_JAUYFU010000077.1, on the reverse strand, counting down.
CCTCGCTCTCCACCTTGATCTGGCCACCCAGCTTTTGAATGATGCTGAAGCTTATGGTCAGGCCGAGCCCGGTGCCCTCGCCCACCTTTTTGGTGGTGAAGAAGGGATCAAATATTTTGTCCAGTTTTTCCCTGGGAATGCCAGGGCCGGAGTCTTTGATCGTGATGATGACTTCGTTTGGGTCGTGCACGGCCATGGTGCGGATGTGAATGTTTCCGTCCTTGCCAATGGCGTCGATGGCGTTGTCGATGATGTTCAGGAACACCTGCTGCAGTTGGGCCGAGTCGCTGGCCACAAAGGGCAGGTCCGTCTGGAAGCCGGTGTGGATTTCGATGGCGCGGTATCTGGCCTCATTCTGCAGGAAGGTGATGGTCTGGTTGATGACATCGTTGATGTTCACGTCTTCATGGATGGGGTCCATACGCCGGGCGAAGCCGAGCAGCCGGTGCGTCACGTCCTTGGCGCGTGTGACGTGGTACTCGATTTTGGCGATGGCGTCCTCAAGCTCTTTATAGTTTGGGCTGGCCTTGACGTCCTCTTCTTCAAGCAGGTCGCGCATCCAGCCGGCTTTTTCTTTGATGATGGCCAGCGGATTGTTGATCTCATGGGCCACTCCCGCCGCCATCTTGCCAAGGGAGGCCATCTTGCTCGACTGGGTGAGGCTGGCGTTGAGCATGGCTTTTTCGCGTTCGGATCGCACCAGCTGGGCCAGAATGGTGTTGCTGGTGAGAATGGTTCCGCCCGCTATGAGCAGGAAGCCTCCTGCAAGGATGATCCACATCAGGGAGCGCGTGTGGGCCAGAGGCATCATTTCTTCAGAGGGATCATCGCGGATGGCCAGGAGCCAGTTTTTGTTCTCAAGCCAAGCCAGGCCCACCAGGAAGGGCTTGCCGTCCACGGCGATGGTTTCCGTGCGCACGCCGGTGAAGCGCGCAAAGGCGCCCAAATCCATGCGCGCCAAAAGTTTTGGCCCGAACCGGGGCTTGGATTGCAGCACGTTATCGGCGTTGAGCAGGAAGGCGTCGCCGTTGGCGCCCAGCTGGTCGCTCTGCACGAGTGAGTCAAAGATGTCCGAGTCGATGGTGGCGCGCAGTATCCAGGTCTTGTCCCCGTCGCGGCGGCTTACGGCGATGATGAAGTGGGGGTAGTTGCGGCGTCCCAGGAAGACGTCGCTGATGTAGAAACCCTTGGCCTGCACCTGGCTGAACCATTCTTCTTCTTTGTAGTTGGCGGTGCGGATTGCCTGGTAGGGGCCAGTGTAAGCGACATGGTTGCCGTTCTGGTCGATGATGCCGAGGTCGATGTAGTATTTGCTGCGCGCCTGCATGAGGGTGAACACGCTTTCCAGCGTGCTGCCTTCAAGGAAGTATTCCACCTGGTGCGTGTATGCGATGGCCATGAGCTGCGAGAGGCGTTCGTTCAGAAAAAGGTCGATGGTGCGGCGTTTGTTCTCGGTCAGGTGGCTCAGGTGCTGAATGACCTTGCCTGTGTGGGCGGCTTCGAATTGGCGGTAGATGGTGTATCCGAGGATCAAAAGCGGAATGAGAGAAAATCCGAGGGTGGTCAGGATCATCTTTATGCGCAGCTTCGTGTACCCCGAGCTTTCAATCATGCGGCTCACCCTTGTGCAGTTGTGTTGGCTGGATGCGGAAAACGACAAGGCGCATGGCGGAGCCCCCGGCCAGCATTGAACATTACTCTCCGCTACGGGGATATGCAAGGGGTTTCAGGGGGATTGTTGAAGGAAGCGGTTTGTAGAAAGCTTGGTGCAGTCTTTGGACGGAGAAGGGCCAAGGCGCTTGTCTCCGCTGGATTTTTCTGCGAATGATCAGCCATGGCCAATCGACCAGGTTTCTTCAGCCGGATCATGCAGGCCCTTGCCGGCGGCGCTGGAGCTCCTGCGCCCAGCGATGAAGAGCTGCGCGCCTTGTTTGCCGTGCGCTCGCAGGCCTTCATGCGCCTGCTTGAGGCCAACAACAAGGCGCTGGAGATCATGAGCGACCTTGAAGAGGCGCTTAAGGGCAAGGCCATCTTCGGCATGAGTTTTGTGCGCGCAAGCGCCACCGCCATCGGCGTCAACGTGTTCAAACTGGTGCGGGCCTTGTCCGAGCTTGAACCTGGCCGCTACGAGGCTCTTTTTTCCCGCCTCGCCGCCATTCAGGCGGGGATTGACGAAATTCTGGACCGTCGCGCTGCGCACCAGGGCGCGCCGCTGGTGCTGCATTTCTCGGAAATCGACCGCCACGCAGCCGACTTGACCGGCAGCAAGATGGCCAATCTTGCGGATATGCGAACCTCCCTGCACCTGCCTGTGCCCGCAGGCTTCGTCATTACCGCCGCAGGCTACGAAGCCTTCATGGCCGCTGGCGACCTCCAGGCTGAAATCAACGCCCGGCTGCAAAGCCTGCCCGAGGACTCCGGCGGGGCTGATGCCTCCGAGGCCATCGCCTCGCGCTACCGCGTGTCTTCGGAGATCCAGCAGCGCATCATGGCGGCCAGCGTGCCCGATGCTCTGGCCGAGGCCATCAAGGCGGCCTATGCGCGGCTCTGCGAAGAGTCCTCCAGTCCGGTGGTGCGCGTGTCTTTGCGCAGCAGCGCACTGGGCGAGGACGCGGCGGGGACCACCTTTGCCGGACAGTTCAAGAGCCTGCTCAACGTGTCGCCGGAAAACCTGCTGGACGCCTACAAGGAAATCGTGGCCAGCAAGCACACCCTGCACGCGATCACCTACCGTCTGAATCGCGGCATCCGCGACGAGGATGTTGCCATGTGCGTGGGGTGCATGGAGCTGGTGGATGCGCGGGCCGGCGGAGTCATGTACTCGCGCAATCCACTGGACGCCCGCGACACCTCGGTGTTCATCAATTCCGTGTGGGGCCTGCCAACGGCTGTTGTGGACGGCACGACGCCCACGGATCTTTTCATCGTGGACCGCGTGCCCGGGTCCCAAAGCGATGCTTTTGCCCTGCGGGAGAGCAGCATAAAACACAAATTTGAGCGCACTGTCCCCGACCTTGGAGAGGGTCTTCGCCGCGAGGCATTGGATCCTGGTCAGGCCGAAGCGCCTTCGCTCACTGATGTTCAGGCCTTGGAGCTGGCCGGTCTGGCCGAACTTCTGGAGGAAGCCTACGGCGGCCCCCAAGATATCGAATGGGCTGTTGACCAGGCGGGCCAGGTGTTTTTGTTACAATGCCGTCCGCTGCAGCAGGTGTCCCCCGCGGCGGATGCCGCTCCGGCGGGCCGCGCCATTGCAGGGGCGCAGGAGCTTTTCGCTGGCGGCACCACTGCCTGCGCAGGCGCGGGCGCAGGGCCTGTGTTCGTGGCCCGGAAGGAGATCGACGCCCTGCGCTTCCCCGACGGCGGCGTGCTTGTTGCGCCCATGGCCTTGCCGCGCTGGGCTTCGCTTCTTTCCAGAGCCTCGGCCCTGGTGACGGAGCAGGGCGGCATCACCGGACACTTGGCCAACGTGGCGCGGGAGTTCGGCGTGCCTGCGCTGTTCGACGTGGAGAGCGCATCCACGCGCTTTCAGGAGGGCGAAACCGTCACCGTGGACGCCCTGGGCAGACGCATTTATGCGGGCCGGGTGGAGCTGTTGTTGTCCCAGAACGATGCTCCCGCTCCAGTCATGGCGGGCAGCCCGGTCTTCGAGAGCCTGCGCGAGGTGACGCGGCTCATCCTGCCGCTGAACCTTACCGACCCGGAGGCACCGGATTTCAAGCCCGAGGCCTGCGCCACCTATCACGACATCACCCGCTACGCCCATGAGATGAGCGTGCGAGACATGTTTAATTTCGGCTCCAAGAGCGGGCTGGTCAGCCAGGCCAGCAAACAGCTGGTGTGCAAGGTGCCCATGCAGTGGTGGGTGGTGAATCTGGACGACGGGTTCTCGCGCCAGGTGCCGGAGCGTTTTGTGGACTTGGGGGACATCGTGAGCCCGCCCATGCTGGCTATCTGGGCGGGCATAGTGGCTGTGCCCTGGGCCGGGCCGCCGCCCGCCAGCAAGGCAGGCATGATGAACATCTTCCTTCAGGCCACCATGAACCCGGAGCTGGCCGAAGGCGCTGCCGGGGGGTTCAATGAGCGCAACGTGTTCATGATCTCCAAACGTTACGCCTGCCTCAACTCGCGCTTCGGCTTCCATTTCACCACCATCGAGTCCATGCTCACCGATGGCGACTTCGACAGCTATGCTGGGTTCAAGTTCAGCGGCGGCGCGGCGGACGAGAGCCGCCGGGTGCTGCGCGCCGAGCTCATCGGCGAGATCCTGGAGCGCTATGATTTTCAGACCAAGCTGCGCGGCGACAATCTTTTCGCCAAGGCCGAAAGCCGCCGCCACGACTTCATCCTGGATAGGCTGCGCATCCTTGGCTATCTGCTGGTTCACACGCGCCAGCTGGATATGGCCATTGCCGACCGCGGCGCAGCCGACGCCTTGCGCCAACGGCTGTTGGCGGACATCGAGGGCATGCTGGCCACGCCGTTCCTGGCGCCGCCTGCAGCCCCAGGAGGCGCACAGTGAGCCAGGGGGCTGGCGCACCTGCGGCCCAGGCAGGCCGCATCCGCGTGCTCCACGTCCTCAAGTCTCTCGGGCTTGGCGGAACGGAGAAGGTGGCCCAGCTTTTTGTGCGCCACCTGGACTCGCAACGCTTTGAAACCGCAGTTCATAGTCCGGTGGACGGTCCTCGCGCCGCCCAGATCCGCTCCGGCGGCAGCGCCACTTTCATCGGCATGGATCTTTCCAAGGCCCTGCAAGCCTTCCGCCCCCACGTTCTTCACCTGCACCGGGCAGGCTGGTCCGAGCCGGATTTTCTGCGCCCCGTGCGTGACTACGCCGCGAAGAACCCCGTTGTCGTGGTGGAAACCAACGTCTTCGGCAGGCACGATCCATCACCGTCTGCTGCGGTCATCGACACGCACCTGTTCGTCTCGCGCTTCTGCGCTGAACGCTTCGCCCGGCACACGGGCATTACGTCAGAGTGGCCGCACTATGGCGTGCTGTACAACCCCGTGGACACGGATTATTTCGCCGCCGCGCTGCCTGGGGGCCCGTGCGCGCAGGGCCCGACCCTGGGCCGCATCTCCCGCGCCGACCCTGGCAAGTGGTCCCGGCTGGCCCTGGACATCCTGCCCCTGCTTGCGCGCGGCGTGCCGGATTTTCGCTGTCGCATTGTCGGCGGCATCCCTGAGGCTGAGGCCTTTGTGCGAGAACAGGGCTTGCAGGCCTGCGTCGAGTTCTTGCCGCCCCTGTCTACGGACGCGGAGTTGGCGGAGTTCTATGGCGGGCTGACGGTTTTGGCCCACGCCAACGATACTGGCGAGAGTTTCGGGCTGGTCATAGCCGAGGCCATGGCCTGCGGCCTGCCTGTGGTGACGCACCCAAGCGAAGGCGAGCGCGACAATGCCCAGCTGGAGCTGGTGGAGCATGGCGTCACCGGGTTTGTGGCTCAAACGGCGGAAGAATACGCTCAAGCCGTGCGCTGGCTCATGGAGCACCAGCAGGAGTCCAGCGCCTTGGGTTTGGCAGGCCGCCGCAAGGCTGCGCATCTTTTTCGGGCCCAGAACGTGGCCGCGCAGCTGGCGGAGATGTATCTGGACTTGCTGCAACGAAAGGGGATTGCGCAGTGACGGTCGTGAATCTGCTTTTCGACTACGCTGCTGAGGTGCTGGCTTTTGACTTCAAGGGCGCGGAGGTTGCGCCGCCCCCTGCGCCCCCTGCGCCAGATGTTGCGGAACGCCTTGCCGGGCGCTGCGCGGCGGCCTTTGAGCGATCCGGCAAGGCCCGGCTGGTGTTGCTGGGGCTTGGCTCCGGGGCCGTGGCCGAGATTCTGGCGGGCGCCCTGCCCGGTGGAACCCTCGTGGTGTGCGACCAGGATCTTCCTTTGGCGCGTGCGCTTCGGGGCTCCGGGCGGCTTGGCTGGTGGCGGCGGGAGGGTCCTGCGCTGCTGGCCCTGGATGCCTCGCCCTGGGCGCTTTTGCTGCTGCTGGACCGCGCAGGGTTGGCCCTGGCTGACACCTTCGTTTTGCCGAACCCGGAGCTGCCGCCTGCGGCAAAGGCCCGGCTCAAGGCTCTGGAGCTTTTGCTCACGCGGTCTAAATTTCTGCCGCCGCCAACGGCTGTGCCCGCGCCCAGGCTTTCCGTTGCTGCGATTCTATCGCCAGCAGAGCCGGATCTGCAGGGCTTCTTTGCCCAGATGCCGGATTGGCTGCACGAGCTTGTGCTCATATGGGATGCGGATGCCTTGCCACGAATCGCCGTGCCCGAGCGCTTCCTGGTTTGGCAGGCCGCTCGGCCCCTGGAGCGGGATTTCTCTGCCCAGCGCAACGCAATGCTGGCCGCCTGCTCTGGCGATTGGGTGCTGTACCTTGACGCCGACGAGCGATTTTCGGAAGAGGCCTGGGCGGCATTGTCGCTGCTCTGCGCTGATCCATTGATCGCGGGCTGGCATTTCCCCCGCGTCACGCCGTATCCCGCGCCAGGCAAGGCGCTGGTCGGCTTTGGGCTTTGGCCGGACATCCAGTTGCGGCTGTTCCGCCGGACTTCTAACTTACGCTTCGTCAATTCTGTGCATGAACGGCTTACGGGGCTTGTCGGCCCCCAGGCCCTGGCTCTGGATATGGAGATCGAGCACTTGAGCCGCCTGCGCAAGGACGATGACGAACTGCGCCGCAAGCTGGCTGGTTTTGACGCAGCTGGAGCAGGTAATGTGCGCCATGCCTTGAGTGAGGAGTATCCGAGCCTGCCGCGCGATCTTCTTTCGCCCGGCCGAGCCTTGTTGCCGCGCGGGCTTCAGTTGCCGCCTGATATTGCCTGAAGCAGGCTGTTGGTCCAGGCCTAATCCCCTTGATTCCACGGCCCGAACGGTCTAGACTGAAAAAGTTCCACCAACCTCACTTATCATAAGGACCACGGATGCGGATTATTTGCCCCATGTGCGGGTTTGCCCGGGAGATCGATGAGGCCAAGGTTCCCCCGCGCGCCCAGATGGCTACCTGCCCCAAGTGTACGCACAAATTCCGCTTCCGCGTGGTGGACGATCTTGAGCCTGCCCCAGCGTTCAAGGTTGTCGGCACGGCGCAAAGCGCCACCGGCGGTTTTCTCAAGGGACCGGGGCAACCACCGACCCCGGCCTCTGACCAAGGGCAGTCAGATCCCATGACCGCCCAGCGGACCTCTGCGGCCGAGGCCTGGAAACGCCTGCAAGGTCCCCAGGCCTCGCAGCCCAAAGCTCCAGACTCCACGGGCCAGCACGGCGGCGCGACTCCGACATCGCCGGAAGGCGCCCCACAGCCTCTGGATTCAGGCGAGCCGTTGCCGATGGAGTCCGGCGCGTCCCTCCAGGCCAGCTCACCCGTACCCTTTGAGGATCTGCCGCGGCATGGCTTCTTCCCCGGCCTGTGGGGCACCATCCGCATGATCCTCATGAGCCCGGCGGTTTTTTTCCGCTCCATGCCTCCCCAGGGCGGCATGGCCAAGCCGCTGGTCTTCCATCTGCTCTTGGCCGAGTTCATGATTGTCTGCCAGTACCTTTGGGGCATGGCGGGCATTGGCGCCACAGCAGAGTATCTTGGCAGCCCGGAGCTCATGGACCTTGGACTTGGCGCCGCCAGCGCGGCGCCAGCCCTGCTGTTTCTCGTATATCCGCTCTTGCTCGTGCTGCGGCTCATGCTCATGACCGGCATCATCCACCTGCTGCTGCGCATGGTGCGTTCCGGCGACTCTGGAGCCGAGGCGACTTTCCGCGTGCTGTGCTATTCCGCTGCGCCCCTGCTGCTGGGCATCATTCCTGGCGTTGGCCCGCTCATCGGCGGCGTCTGGAGCATCGGCCTCACTATTATCGGCCTCAGGGAGGTCCACCGCAGCCGCCTCTCCGCAGCCATGTTCGCAGTTCTCGTGCCTATACTCATGATGCTGGCCGCGTTGCTTGGCCTCATGCAGGGCATGGTGCAGGCGGGCTGACGTTCATGAACGAGGAAAGGCCCGTCCTGCACTGGCTTCGGCGAAAGTGGCGCGCCCTGCGTTCCGCGCGCCGCGCCGCCCAGGAGCAGAACCCCGGCGGTTTGTTGCGTTTGGCCGGGGAGGTGCGGACCCTGGCCGAGGCCGCGCGCCGCGTGTGCCCGCCTGAGCAAAGGCTCCAGTCCCGCATCCGCGCTGTGCATGAAGAAATGGACCGTTTGGTCTTGTTGGCCCAGGCGCCGGAGTTCCGGTGCCTGGATTCCGGCAAGCGCCAGCAATTGCGCAAGGGCCTGGTGCAGTCGCGTGAACAGCTGCTGCGCGTCATGGGCCAGGTTTCTTCCCCCACCCGTCTATTGCAGTAACTCCCCGGCGTTGCCTCTAGGCCCTTGGCCTAGGCGGTACGTATCTTGCTTCATGCCCGACAGGGACTGTGCCAGCGTCGTAATTTCGTCGCGCACAGGAAGAAAGTCATTTAAAACCGAGAGTTGCCATGAAGCGAATCCTTAGCGCACTTGCCCTGGTCATCCTGGCGGTCCTTGCCCTTTCGGGCTGCGGGCACGTGGATCCAGGTGTGACCCAGCAAACCATAATCTATCGTGATGCGCCGGTGGAGAAATCCAAGCTCGCCATAAGCATGCGGCCCAAGACCCGTTTGTCCGACTCGCCCCAGGTGCTCATGTATCCTTTCTGGGTGGCGCAGAAGATGGACAACCACATGCTTGTTGGACGAGAGTTGGGGCGTCTTGTCCACCAGACCTGGACCGGGCTTGAGGTGTTTCAGACCCTTGCCTACGACCCGCAGCTGGTCTATCGGGGGCCGGAGCATGCGGTATCCGTGGCGCGGCGCGCCGGGGCCGATCTCGTCATCGTGGGCATCGTCCCCTACCTCATTACCGGCGGCACGGTGGACAGCACGGCCATCACCCTGCAGATACGCGTGTACGAGACCCAGGGCGGCAACCTCGTGCTGTCCATGGACCAGAGCGCGCGAGTAGAAGCCAAGCGCACCAAGGACATGATTATTTTTTCTCTGGAAACGCGCTTGTCCGATTCCCCCATTGCCGAGGCCGTGGCCTCCATTGCGGCTGATATGGCCGTGCCGCTCAACTCGTGGCTGCCGCCTTCGGATGAGGAACTGGGCTTCGCCGACACCTCACAGGGCATGACGCGGAACATCCTTGCCAGCGGAGCTTATGGCGGCGCAGGCAAGGGCGGCGCAGGCTCTTCCCGCGACATGGCTGCCGGGCTCTTGAACGGGGCGAACGGCAAGGGCGGCAATGCCGACGGCGTGAAGCTCAAGGTTGAGTTCGATTTTGATTCCTCCCGCATTCGCCAGGAGTCATTTGGTTTGTTGAACGAACTGGCCAAGGCGCTCAAGTCCGACGACTTGAAGGGCCGCAAGGTTGTTGTCTCCGGGCACTGCGACATCGTCGGCACAGACGAGTATAATCAGAAGCTCAGCGAGCGCCGGGCCGCTTCTGTGAAGGCCTATTTGGCAGAGAAGGGCGGAGTCGCGCCGGAATTGCTGCGGACCGAGGGGTTTGGGAAGTCACGGCCCCTAGTGCCGAACACCACCCCGGCCAACAAGCAGCGCAACCGCCGGGTTGAAGTGCGCCTGGACGTTGCGGCTCATTAATTCCCGTTTACTTTTTCGGCAAGTATTCCTATTTAGGGCGGCTGCGGCCGCCCTTTTTTTCGGCTTTGCGCCCGGCCCTGTTTGTGGTACGAATCCGCTCCGCGACACCAAACGTTTTCAAGAACGAGGTTTTCATGATCGGCATATCCAAACTTTACTGCGGAGCCGTCGAGGCTTCCGATGCCCTGCGCTACAACCGCGAGTCCGGAAAGCTGCCCTCGCACCTCCTGCAGTTCTCGAAAGACAAGAAGCCTGTGGTGGTCTGGAACATGACCAAGCGCTGCAACCTCAAGTGCGTGCACTGCTACGCCAAGGCTGTGGACCCTGAAGGCACCGACGACATCAATACCGTCCAGGCCAAGGCCCTCATCGACGATCTGGCCGCCTACGGCGCGCCGGTGATGCTGTTCTCCGGCGGTGAGCCGCTGGTGCGCAAGGACCTGGTCGAGCTGGCGAGCTACGCCACCGGCAAGGGCATGCGCGCCGTCATCTCCACCAACGGCACCCTCATCACCAAGGAAAAGGCCCGCGAGCTTAAGCAGGTGGGCCTGTCCTACGTGGGCATCTCCCTCGACGGCGGTGAGGAGATCCACGACAAGTTCCGCGCCGTGCCCGGCTCTTTCAAGAAGGCCATCGAGGGCGTTGAGAACTGCATGGCCGAGGGTCTCAAGGTCGGCCTGCGCTTCACCATCAACAAGCGCAACCAGGGCGAAGTGCCCACGCTGTTCAAGATCGTGCGCGAGCTCGACGTTCCGCGCATCTGCTTCTACCACTTGGTGTACTCGGGCCGCGGCTCGGAGCTCATCAAGGAAGACCTGGACCACGCCGAGACGAGAGCCGTGGTGGACCTGATCATGGACGAGACCCGCGCGCTCTTCGACGCTGGCCGCCCCAAGGAAGTCCTCACCGTGGACAACCACGCCGACGGCCCGCACGTCTATTACCGACTGCTGAAGGAAGACCCCAAGCGCGCCGCCGAGGTCATGGAGCTTCTGCAGATGAACGAGGGCAACAGCACTGGCCGCGGCATCGGCTGCATCTCCTGGGACGGCAAGGTCCACGCGGACCAGTTCTGGCGTCAGCATGTGTTCGGCAACGTCCTTGAGCGCCCCTTCTCCCAGATTTGGGACGATCCCGAGATCGAGCTGCTGCACAAGCTTAAGGACAAGAAGCCCCATGTGGGAGGCCGTTGCGCCACTTGCAAGTTCCTTAACATCTGCGGCGGCAACTTCCGCGCCCGCGCCGAAGCCTTCTACGGCGACATCTGGGCGCAGGACCCGGCCTGCTACCTGACGGACGAAGAGATCAAGAAAGACTAGCCATACCCTCGGGGGCCTCCGCACCGGGGGCCCCCGCAGTTCCCATACCGGCGCGATTCCCCTGCGGAGTCGCGCCGCTGCAACACGAGGAGACAGCGCCATGCTCGATTCCGATTTCCACCGTGGCCGCAGACTGCGCATGAAGCCAGGCGTTCGCGCCATGGTGCGCGAGAACGAGATCCGCCCGGCGGACCTGGTGATGCCGTATTTCGTGGTCGAGACCGACGATGCGGGCTTCAGGAAGCCCATCGGCTCCATGCCCGGCCAGTTTCAGCTTTCCCTCCAGCAGTTGGAGAAACAGGTGGCTGCGGCGGTGAAGAACGGCCTGCAAAGCGTGCTGCTCTTTGGCATCCCCAAAGAAAAAGACGAGCAGGGCTCCCAGGCCTACGCCGACGAAGGCATCGTTCAGGAGGCCGTGCGCCGCCTGAAGGACCGCTTCCCGGAGCTCGTGGTCATCACCGACGTTTGTCTGTGCGAGTACACCTCCCACGGCCATTGCGGCATTGTGCAAAAGGGCGGCGAGATCCTGAACGACCCGACTCTGGATCTGCTGGCGCAAGCCGCGCTGTCCCATGTGCGCGCCGGGGCCGACATAGTGGCCCCCAGCGACATGATGGACGGCCGCATTCTGGCCTTGCGCGAGACGCTGGACGACAACGGTTTCGCCTCTACGCCCATCATGAGCTACGCCGTGAAGTACGCCTCTGCCTTTTACGGACCCTTCCGCGAGGCAGCGGACAGCACGCCCAAGTTCGGCGACCGCAAGACCCACCAGATGGACCCGGCCAACAGCCGCGAGGCCCTGCGTGAAGCCGCAGCCGACCTGGACGAGGGCGCGGACATCCTTATGGTCAAGCCCGGCCTGCCTTATCTGGACATCATCCGCCAACTTCGCGACACCTTTGACGCGCCCATCGCCGCGTACAACGTGTCCGGCGAGTACAGCATGGTCAAGGCTGCGGCCCAGAACGGCTGGGTCGACGAGGAGCGCATGGTCATGGAAATGATGACCAGCTTCAAGCGCGCAGGTTCGGACATCATCCTCACCTATTTCGCCGAGGACGTCCTCGGCTGGCTGAACAAGTAGGACGCCATGCACGATCATACGAAAGGACACCCTGGCGGACATCCCGGCGGAATGCCTGCTGGTCATCCCGGAGGCCATCCTGGCCGCATCGACAAGCATCCCGGCGAGCACGCCATAGGCAAGGGCGTGGACGGCATGCCCCAGCTCCGGCTCATCGCCTGGGAAGTCACTCGCTCGTGCAATCTGGCCTGCAAGCACTGCCGGGCCGAGGCGCACCCGGAGCCCTACGAGGGCGAGCTGTCCACCGAGGAAGCCAAGGCCCTCATCGACACCTTCCCGGCCACGGGCAGCCCCATCATCATCTTCACGGGCGGCGAGCCCTTCATGCGCCACGACATCTTCGAGCTCATCCCCTATGCCAAGAGCAAGGGGTTGCGCTGCGTCATGGCTCCTAACGGAACGCTGCTCACCGCCGAGAACGCCCGGCGCATCAAGGACTGCGGCATCGAGCGCTGCTCCATCTCAATCGATGCGCCAAACGCACAGGCCCACGACGAGTTCCGCGGGGTCAAGGGCGCCTTCGCTGCCTCCATGCAGGGCATCGAGCACTTGAAAAGCGTGGGCATGGAGTTCCAGATCAACACCACGGTGACCAAGGACAACCTGCACCAGTTCAAGGAGATCTTCCATCTGGCGGAAAATCTCGGCGCTTCGGCGTGGCACATTTTCCTCCTCGTGCCCACGGGCCGCGCGGCGGAGTTGGGGGCCCAGGTCATCAGCGACCATGAGTACGAGGAAGTGCTCAACTGGTTCTATGATTTCCGCAAGACCACGGACATGCAGCTCAAGGCCACCTGCGCCCCGCACTACCACCGCATCCTGCGCCAGCGGGCCAAGGAGGAGGGCGTTCCGGTGAACTTCGAGACCTTCGGCCTCGACGCCGTGTCCCGCGGCTGCCTTGGCGGCGTGGGCTTCTGCTTCATCTCGCACTCGGGCATCGTACAGCCCTGCGGTTACCTGGATCTGCATTGCGGCGACGTGCGCCAGACGCCTTTCCCTGAGATCTGGCGCAGCAGCCAGCAGTTCCTGAACCTGCGCAACCCCAAGGTGTACGAGGGCAAGTGCGGCGTTTGCGAGTATGAGAAGGTCTGCGGCGGCTGCCGCGCCCGCGCCGCCACCATGCGCGGCGGCTACCTGCGCGAGGAGCCTTTGTGCTCCCACACGCCGGTGAAGCTGGCCAAATTGGGCCAGGAGGGCTGATGGACGCCTACGACAAACAGATTCTGGACATCATCCAGTCGAGCTTCCCCGTGGACACCCGGCCCTACGCCGTGGTGGGCGAGCAGGTGGGCCTCACCGAGGCCGAGGTGCTGGCGCGTGTGCGGCGGCTCAAGGAAGAGGGCGTCATCCGCCGCATGGGGGCCAACTTCGGTTCCCGGCAGCTGGGCTGGAAGAGCACCCTCTGCGGGGCCGAGGTGCCCCTGGACAAGCTGGACCGCTTCGTGGCCGAGGTGAACCAGCACCCCGGCGTGACGCACAACTATCTGCGCGCGCACAAGTTCAATGTCTGGTTTGCGCTCATCGCGCCCAGCAGCGAGGCCATTGAGGCCGTGCTGGCCGACATCACCGCCAAGACCGGCGTGGAGATAATGAACCTGCCCGCCAGCAAGCTGTTCAAAATCAAGGTTGACTTCGCCATGGGCGAGGCAGCCGACTAGCCGCGCTTCCAAAGGAGCCCCCGTATGATCCTCTCGCCCTCGCTTCTCTCCGCAGACTTCGCCCGCCTGGCCGATGAATTGGCCGCGCTCAAGGCCGCCGGGATCAAGTGGGCGCACCTGGACGTCATGGACGGCTCCTTTGTGCCCAACATCACCTTCGGGCCGCCGGTCATCGCCGCCATGCGCAAGACCAGCGACCTGTTCTTCGACTGCCACCTGATGATCGACGAGCCGGGGCGTTACGTCGACGAGTTCGCCAAGGCTGGCGCTGACCTCATCTGCGTTCACGCCGAGGCCACCAACCACCTGGAGCGCACCTGTGCGGCCATCGCCCAGGCCGGTGCCAAGCCTGCCGTTGCACTGAATCCGGCCACGCCTCTTGAAGTTGTCCGCTACCTGCTGCCGCAGCTTCACATGGTGCTTATCATGAGCGTCAATCCCGGGTTCGGCGGCCAGAAATTCATCCCTTTCTGCATGGACAAGGTGCGTGAGCTCAAGGCCATGATCCGCGAGGCCAAGGCCGAGACCCTCATTCAGGTTGATGGCGGCGTGACCCTGGATAATTGCGCCGAACTCACCAAAGCCGGTGCGGACGTGCTTGTTTCCGGCTCGGCCTTCTTCGGTTTTCCTCCCTACGCAGAACGCCTGCGCCAGTTCGAAGCGCGTTGCGCCGTCTGATTCGCGTCTTTTCCTAGGGTTGCCAACCGCCTGCAAGCGGGCTATATCATACGCTTGATGGGACGATTTTTCGCCTCACCCCTCCAGCACCAGGAGAGGCTATGCCGCGATTGCCAGCTTTCATCCTTGCTCTAGTCTTTGCCTTTGCTGCCAGCGTCTTGGGCGCCAGCCCAGCCCATGCCGACCATCAGCTTGGCGTTGTTGTTTTGCACGACAAGAACGGCGGTCCGGACAAGCAGCTGGCTGAATTGATACGGGTGCTGCGCAACGTGGGTTTCCTGGTGCTTGCCCCGGAGCTGCCCTGGTCCAAGAAACGTGGCTTTGACGCCACCTATCAGCAGGCCTTGGTGGAAATCGGTATGGCCGCAGAAGAGCTGCGCCTTGGAGGCTGCACCCGAATCGCCCTTGTGGGGCATGGCCTGGGAGCAAACGCCGCTCTGGGCTTCGCCGCAAACAGGGGTGGGGTTTTCGCCATCGCCGCCCTTGCCCCGTCCCACGATCCCGAACGACACCGCGAAGTTTTTTTGCCCGATGTGCGCAAGGCGCGATCCCTGCTGGCCAATGTGGGCGGAACCACCAAGTCTTTGTTCGTGGATATCAACCAGGACAAGGATTACGACCTTTCCACCACAGCGGAAGTGTACTTGAGCTTCAACGACCCGGATGGCGCGGCGGTGATGCCCAGGTCCGCCGCAGCCTTGAAGGAGCCTGTGCCGCTTCTGTGGGTGGTAGGCCTGCGCGACCCGCTCTGTCATCTTGGCCGTACATATGTGTACACCAAGGCCCCCTCGCATCCCAAAAGCGATTACGAGGAGATCATGGCCGACCACGCGGGCGTCCCGCGTGATGCCGCACGCATGGTGGCCGAGTGGCTGCGCGGTCTGTACAAGCCGGAAGCGGAGAAGTAGCTGCGGATTATTCCGGCTTGCTGCGGTTACCCTTGGATGATGCGGCCCGGGTCGTTGTAGACCCAGAAGCTGTCCGCCTTGATGTTGCCGATGAGGGTCATGCCGATCTTGCGCGCCAGCTCCACAGAGAAGCTGGTGGCCACGGCTGTGGAAGCCATCACAGACACCCCGATGCGCACGGTCTTGAGCAGAATTTCTGAGGCCACCCGCCCTGTGGACACGATCATCTTGTCCTCAGTCGGCAAACCTTCCAGAAAGCACTCCCCTACAATCATGTCGATTGCGTTGTGACGACCGATGTCCTCACGGAAGAGCAGCATCTCCTGCGGGGTGCACAACGACGAGTTGTGGCAGCCGCGCGTGTGGTTGTAGAGGGTGCTGCGGCGCTTAAGCTCGCCAGCCAGGGCCAGGATCTGCGCAGGAGTTACCTTGAGGCCGGAATCCACACGACGCTTGGAGATGGTCTCGACGTTGCGGTCGAAGTTGGTGCCCTTGCCGCAGCCGGAGGTGATGGAGCGCTGAATGGTGCGCCCGCCCGCCCAGGGGTCGTGGCTCACAGTTACGCTGGCCGTGATGCGCGTCTCCTCGTCCTTTACATCCACATCCAGGAGCTGCGCAGGGTCGGTGAGCAGCGCATCGCTCTTGAGGAAGCCTACTGCCAGGTGCCGGGGGTATTTGCCGGTGCATAGAAGCGTCACCACCTCGCGGTCATTCAGGTAGATGGTCAGAGGCACTTCGCGGATGGCCTCGATGGACACGTTTTTGCGTCCGCTGGCCGTGTACTCCTGTATTTCGTAGGGGAAGCTGTCCGTCATCCGGTCTCCGTGGTCAGGGTAGAGGGCTGTCCAGTGCGACGAGCATCATGCCGCGCCGCTTCCGAAAAAAGTATCCCACAAAAGCAGGAGGTTTAAGGCCACAACCACGGCGCTTATACAGGCGAGAACGAAATTATGCCAGGAACTGTTCACAAATTCACCCATGACACTGCGTGAGGCAGTAAGCCGGAATTGCAGGAAAATTGTGAATGGGAGCTGGATGCTGAGCAGAATTTGAGACACCACCAGCCCCTGGAACGGGGTGGCGATGAACAGGATGCCCAGGGCGGCGGGCACAAGGGTCAGGCCAACCCCTAGTCTGCTGTGGGCGTCTTTGATGTCGAAGGGTTCTGAAAAAAGCCCGGCGAAAATGCTGCCGCCAGCCATGGCCGCAGTGACGCTGGAGGCCAGGCCTGCCATGAGCAGCGCCAGGGCGAAGACCAGGGCGGCGGAGCTGCCCAGGATGGGCCGAAGCATGGCCTGGGCCTGTTCGAGGGCGTCCACGTTCACGCCGTGCGTGTAGAAGGTGGCAGCAGCCACGAGAATCATGGCGCTGTTGATGCCCCAGCCCACCAGCATGGAGAAGAGGGTGTCCGCAAATTCGAAGCGCAGCTGGTGGCGGATGACCTTCTTGTCCTCAAGGTTCCACTGGCGGCTCTGGATGACCTCCGAGTGCAGGAACAGGTTGTGCGGCATGACCACTGCGCCAAGCACGCTCATGATGATGGGGATGGAGCCTGGGGGGAAGCTGGGTTTGAACCAGCCGACCGCCGCAACGCTCCAGGGTATGTCGACCAGGGTCAGCTCGTAGATGAAGGAGATGCCGATGAGCGACACGAAGCCGATGATGAATTTCTCCATGCGTCGGTAAGAGTTTGAGTAGAGCATCCAGGCAACGAAGCCTGTGGTGAGAAGCGCCCCTGCCCAAATAGGCAGGTTGAAGAGCATGTTCAGCGCGATGGCCGCGCCCAAAAGTTCCGCCAGGGCGGTGGCCACGGCGGCCAGCATGGCCGAGCCCAGCAGCACGCGCGCCGTTGCCGGGCGCATGTGTTTCACGGCGGCCTCGGACAGGCACAGGCCCGTGGCGATGCCCAGGTGCGCAGCGTTGTGCTGCAGCACAATGAGCATGAGCGTGGACAACGTCACCATCCAGAGCAGCGAATAGCCGAAGCTCGATCCGGCGGCCACGTTGGCGGCCCAGTTTCCGGGGTCGATGAACCCCACAGTGACCAGCAGGCCTGGGCCGATATACTTGAGGATCTCCAAGCCTGTGAAGCGGGGCGCGTGGGTATGGGCGAACCACTGCTTGATGCGTTCTGGGATCACGTGCTTGGCTCCGTCCTTGCAGATAATCGTTTCTGCCCGGAGCCGAAAGCTCCAGACATCCTGCACCAAATTCCTACCCGTCGGGAGCTTGTGTGTCCAGCAGCGAGGCAGGCTGTTGCGCCATCGGTAATTGCCAGCAGCCTGGGCCTCGGCTATAGACGTTAAGAGTAAGGCTGTACGTTTCATTGTGATCCATCGGGGGAAGCCATGCGCCGCATGCAAGAACTCATTTCTGCGCTCTGTGCGCTGTTTTTGCTCACCACACTGGCGCTGACGCCTGCCCAGGCGGAAAGCGGCGGGCGCTACGCCCTGGTCATGGGCAATTCCGCGTACGGCGATAAGCCGCTGAAGAATCCTGCCAATGATGCTCGCGATGTCGGCAGGGCGCTGTCGCGGCTGGGCTTCGATGTGCAGCTTAAGACGGACGTGGGCCTGCGGGCAATGGAGGACGCCATCCGCGACTTCGGCCTGAAGCTCAAGCGCGGCGGCGTCGGCATTTTTTATTACGCCGGGCACGGGGTGCAGGTGCAGGGTGTGAATTATCTGGTGCCCATCGGCGCGCGCCTGTCCAGCGAATCCGATGCCAAGTTCGAATGCGTGGACGCGGGGCGCGTGCTGGGCAAGATGGAGGACGCGGGCAACGAGCTGAACATCGTTATTCTGGACGCCTGCCGCAACAATCCCTTTACCCGATCCTTCCGCTCCGCCGACCAAGGCTTGGCGCGCATGGATGCGCCCACGGGCTCGCTGGTGGCCTACGCCACGGCGCCCAACTCCGTGGCCTCGGATGGCCGCGGCCAGAATGGGCTGTACACAAAGTACCTGTTGGAGAACATCAATACGCCGGGCGTGCCCATTGAGGAAGTCTTCAAGCGCGTTCGCATCGGCGTCATGAACGAGACGGGAAAGAAGCAGGTCCCTTGGGAATCCTCGTCCATCGCTGGTTATTTTTTTCTTGCAGGGGGGCAGCCTTCGGGGCCGGCCGCAGTGGCCGCCAGCCAGATGTCTGCCGCCCAGGCTGCGCAGCAGCAGCGTTTGCAGGAGCAGCGGCTCAAGGAGTACATCGCCGGGCTTGAGGCGGAAAAGAAGCAGGTGGAGCGGGAGAAGGCCGAGCTTTTACGCCGCAGGCAGCAGCTGGATGAGGACGAGGCGCGAAAACTGAAGGCGGACCAAGCTCCTCAAGAGGTGCGTCTCAAGGAACAGCTGGCCATTCTGGAGACCGAGCGTCGCAAGCTGGAGCAGGAGCGCGCCGAAGTGGCCGCTGCCAGGGCCAAGGCGGAGCAGGCCCAAAGGCTTGCGCAGCAGCAGGGCAAGATTCAGGTGGCCAGCGTTGGCGGCGGCGGCAATACCGCAACGGTGCAGACTCCGACAGCGCCTTCCGCTCCCTCGCCCGCTGTGCAGCGCCCCCGCATAGAGGACCGAGCCGCTGTTTTGCAGCGACTGGCAGGCGCGTGGCGGCTGGAGACGGACAATGGACGGCCCTTGCCAATACTCGTGTTGAAGCCTGGCGGCGACACTCTGTTCGGCACCCTGGCGGGCGATCCTCACCTCGTTGACCGCATGAGCCTGACGGGTTTAGCCATGGAGGATGGCAACCTGCACCTGCGCATGAGCGTAGATCCGCCGAAGGAAGACCTGGGCGATCCGGCCCGCTTTTTGCGGAATGTTCTGCGTGGCCGTCCGCCGCAACGGGTCATTGAGTGCGTGGGTTACTTGCGCGCCACGGAAAACGGCGACATTCCCATCTTTTGCGAAAGGGACGATGTTGAAGCGCGCCACGGCGATCAGCGTGGCAGGATGGCTGGCCGCATGGTGCGGGCTGTGCAACAGCGCGACTGGTAGGGTTTGGCCTTGTGCGGAGTGCCCCACAGGCTCAGGTTCGTCAGGCAGGGGGGCGCATTTTCGCGTTTGACGTGTTCCCGATGCGCCTGTGCACAGTCTGTTCAGCTCACCAGCATACCCGCGTAGCCCACCACTCGGCGCATTTCGCCGTTGATCTGGCCCGAGGTGGCATAGCCCGTTATCTCGCTTTCCGTAGCGCCAAGCTCCAGGGCTGCCGCTATGCCTACGGTCATGGGCAGCACGCCGCACATGCTGATGTTGCTGCCGCGAACGGTTTCGAAAAAGCGCACAGCGTCCAGGCGCAGGGCCGGTTCCAGCGCCTCCGTGTCCTGTGCCTTGGCCAGGTCGTGTGGCACGAAGTGGCTCATGTCTGAACTCACCAGTATGCTCACCGGCCTGTCGAAGGCCCGTAAGGCGCGGCCAATGGTCTTGCCCACGCCGATGAGCGTGTCCAGGCTGGGGTGCGAGATGCTGACCGGCACGATGCGTGTGTTCGGGTTCAAGGTCGCCAGGAAGGGCACCATGACCTCAAGGGAGTGCTCGCGCTGGTGCGCCAGGGTGTCGGGCTCAAACAGGGGTTCCTTGTCGCAAAGCAGCGCGGCCAGCTCCTCGTCCACCTTGAGCGCGCCGCCGGGGAAGAGCCAGCGGCCATTGGGCCATACCGCAAAAGGCTTGCCCAGGCCGGTGTGGTTGGGGCCGAGCAGAAGCACGGTCTCGGCCAGGTTGGCCTGGCCCAGGGTGATGCCCGCGATGATGCCGGAATAATAGTAGCCCGCATGCGGAGCCATTGCCAGAATGGTGTGGGCCGCGTTCTTCGGCTGGGCCTGGGAGAGGTAGCCCTCCACCTCGACCCGGAGGGCCTCGGCGTCGTTGGTGTAGAACTGCCCGGCCACAGCGGGCTGGCGGTCATGAATCTCGACAAAGGGCATGGGCATGGCGGTCTCCTTGGCGTTTAGCGCGGCGGCCGGGTCATATAGTTCTGAAGGCGCTGGTCCAGCGCGCTGCTGTCCAGGGCCTGTGTGGCCATGCGAGCGTATACCGTGCCGGGCTTCTTTTTTACGATGTCGGTCAGCAGGGTCTTCCATTCGTCCATCTGGTTGCCCTGGCGGTAGATGTCGGCCAGGCGCAAGCGCATGGGCGCCCAATCCGGGTCGCTTTCCGGGATGATGCGGTCGAACTCGCGGCCCCACTTGAGGGTCTCATTGAAGCGGCCGGAACGCTCCGTGGCCGTGATGGTCATGAGCAGGCAGTCCTTGATCTTGTCCTTGTCGCCGCCAGCGGCAAGAAGCTGGGTAAGGGCCTCCTGCGACAGTGCGAAGAGGCGGTGCATGTCCTGCTTGCGCGCGGCGTCCTTGGCCAGCACGTAGGTGGCGTGGGCGCGGGTGGCCGGGTCCGTGGCCGGGTCGCCTGCAATGCGCGTCCACAGGGGCAGGCTCTTTTCCGTCTCGCCTTGATTCTCTAGGGCCATGGCCCGAGCGTTCTCGAACTGGGCCTTCTGCCGGGGCGAGAGCTTCCAGGCTGCGCCCGCCCTGGCAGCCAGGTCGGAGATGCGCTTCCATTCCTTGCGTTCAAGGAAAATGTTCATGGCCAGATCAAGGGCCATCTCGGAGTACTTGGGCACTTGCTGCTTGCCCAGGAAGCGTCCCGCCAGCTTGAGGGCGCGATCGCCCTGCCCGCGCTTCCACGCGCTTACGGCAATGGCCATCTGAGCTTCGTCGCCGATCTTGGCCTGGTTTTCCTTCACAAAGGGCGCAGTGTCATAGATCTGCAGCACGCGGGCGTAGTTGCCCTCCTGCACAAGCCCAGGAAGAGCCATGAGAAACGCTTGGAAGCCGAGTTCGTTGGCTTTTCCCACAAGGTTGCTCTTGGGGTATTTTTCCAGGAACGATGCTGCGGTGTTCATGGCCTCCATGTAAGCTTTGGTGTGGAACTGCCACATGCCGAGCTTGATGTGGGCCAGGGGGGCCAGCGGGCTCTCCGGGTGCTTGGCCATGATGAATTCGTAGGTCTCGTTGGGCCGTGTTGACACGGGCCGCCCGAATACCGGCCCCATCTCGCTCATGGTGGGATCATCGTAGATGCCTTCCTCGGCCAGGCGCATGCGCGCCACCAGCCCGCCCTCGCGGTCGGGGAAGTCGCGCAGGGCTTTCTGGTACACCTCTTTGGCCGGGGCGAGCTTGTTTTGGCGCAGATAGATGTCGCCGATGCGCACAAGGGTGATGTCGGCGAACTCGTTTTCGGGATTCAGGTTGTAGAAGGTCCAGTAGTGGTCCTTTGCCAGGGCCAGCTTGCCAACTTTCTCCTCCACCTCGGCCGCGAGCTTCAGGAACGATGGATTGTCCATGTAGAAGAGCGGCCAGCGCTTGTCGAGGTAGTCCACGATCTGGAAGGCTTTTTCGAAGTTGCCAAGTTTGCGCAGCACCTGCGCCAGAATGTACGCCGTGTCCTTGGTCAGGCGAGAGTCGGGATAATTCTGAATCAGGCTTTGGTACTGGTCTGCGGCCTGCTTCAAGTCGCCCTTGTTTCGATAGTATTCGCCCAGGGAGAAAGGGATGATCGGGGCGTTCTGGTCGTGCGCGTACTTATTCTTGACGATGTTGAAGTAGGCCTTGGCCTCGGGCAGGTTGTTCACCTTGAGGTTCAAAAGGCCCAGGTTGATGAGGGCGCGCGGCACCCGGTTGGACTTCTGGTTGGAGTTCATGGCCGCCAGCTGCGCCCCGGTGATTTTGTCGTAATTTGCGGGCATGCTGTCTTTGTATGCTTGCATGTAAGCGTCGGCCAGGGTGTAGAGGGTTTCCTCGCGTTGCTCGCCCTTGAGGTTGGGTTCGCGCAGAAGGCCTTCAAGAGCCTTGGCCGCCGCGTCCCACTTGCCGCCCACCATGTCCGTCTGGGCCTGGAGCAGCGCGTCCTTGACCTGGTCGGCGGTGAGCGGCCCTTGCGGTTCCTTGTCCTTGCCGCCCTTGGCCGGTGCGCCGGGCGCGGATTCTCTTCCTGGTGTGCCGTGGGGCTCTGCGGGGGCAGGAGCCGACGCGTTGGCTGCGTTGGGCGCGTGTGTCTCGGTCGCAGTGCCGGAAGCGTTGGCCGCGTGCGCCTCGGCCTGCGGAGCATGCGTCTCTGTCGAAGCATTGGCGGCATGGGCATCCGGCGCACCGCCCACCTGGGGCAGTGTGGCGTTGGCTGAGGCCGCGCTGGGAGCCAGCACCTTCTGGACGGTCTGACGCACCTCCCAGGGCTTGCCGGGTTGCGGAGCGGCAGCGGCAGGCTGACCTTGGACCATGTCTTGGCCACGCGGAGCGACCTTCGGGGCAGCAGGCTCGCCCGAAAGCACTTCGGCCGGGCGGGCATCGCCAGGGCCGCGATGGTCGGCACGAAAACGCACACCGGATTGGCCCTTGGCTGGAGCCAGGTCCACTGGCGGCGCGGGAAGAGGGGCCTGCGCAGGCGCGGAAAGCGAAATGGATGGAGGCGGCGCGTGCTCGGTCGGGCGCGGGGCCGGCGCTGAGGTGGTCTGCTCCTGAAGCAGGGGTTTTTCCACCACGCCAGGGGGAATTTTTCCGCCAACCTGCTTCTGGGGCGGCTGCTTTGCTTGCGACACAGGCTCCGGAGCATGGTCCGCCACCTGCGGCAGTGTGGTGGTGGCGCCGCTAGGGGGGCCTAGCACTGCCTTGTTAACGGGCATACGCATGGAATAGGGCACGGAAAAAAAAGGCTGGCCTTGGGTGCCGTCTGCGGGCGGGGCGGGCTTGGCCGCAGCAATCTGCGGTGCAGCCTGCGCAACGGGCTGTGGAGCGGCTTGAGGTGCAGGCTGTGGCTGTTGCTTGGGTTCCTTGGCCGCGCGTTTCGCTTCCTCAGCGGCCTGCTTTACTTCTTCTGCAGCTTTTGCCTTGGCTTCTTTGGCGCGTTTGGCCTCCTCAAGCTTTTCAGCCTTGGCCTGCTCTTTCTTTTGCTTCTCTGTGAGCTTGTCGGCTTTTGCTGGTTCAGCCTTTGGCATTTCTGCCTTCGCCGTCTCGGCCTTGGCCTTGGCGGGCTCGGCCTTCTTCTCGGCCTCTTTTTTTCCCTGGCCCCAGGTCGCTCCGATTGCATCGGGGAAGATTTGAATCTGTAGCTGTGGTTTTCCTGTTACCGGAAAATTCACGTAGCCGAAGGAGCTGGTTTTAAGCTGGATTTTGAAGCCTCCGGGCGCTGGGCGCACGCCGGAAACAAGCTTGGAACCCCCAAGATTGGGAGTGCGTGGAGCTTTTTCGCCAGCGGCGGCGTCGAAGGTGACGGTGAGTTCCTGGGGGCCTGTGCGGCGCACAGAATACTTTGGCAGCGTGCCGCCTTCGGCGGATACTGTGAGCGTGTCCGAGTCAGGGCCAACGCGATAGGCGGCCTGCAGAGCGCAGGACTCCTCGGGCTGTGCAGCGCCTGCTGCAGCCAGGGCCGCCAGAAGGCCTATGGTGGCGGTGAGACGTCTTAAGGACACGGGCCAGCCGATCCCCTGCAACCTCAAGAGTCCAGGAGGTTGCGCTTCTTCAGTTTCTCGATGAGCGTTGTGCGCTTGATGCCCAGTAGTTCCGCGGCCTGGTTTTTGACGCCAGAGGCCTCGCCCAATGCTTCTTGCAAAAGGCGCTCCTCGATTTCATCCAGGAATTCCTTCAGGCCGAAACCCTTGTCGCGCATGTCTTGAAGCTCCGGCCAGCGAAAACCCTGCGGCGCGAGGTCGGCGGAGATTGCGGTTTGGGGCGGCTCTATGCCTGCTGCGCGCTGGATCTTTTCCGGCAGGTCTGCTGGGGTTACCTGCGGGCCTTCGCACAGGATGGACAGACGCTCCATGAAGTTTTCAAGCTCGCGCACGTTGCCCGGCCAAGAGTAGTTCACCAGCAGAGCCCGGGACTGAGGACCAATGGAGAGCTTCTTGCGGTCCTTCTCCTGGCAGAAGTCGTGCAGGAAATGTTCGGCCAGGACCATGACATCCTCCCCGCGTTCCCGCAGGGGGGGCAGGTGCATGGGGATGACGTTCAGGCGGTAAAACAGGTCTTCGCGGAAGCGCCCGGCAGCGACCTCGACTTCAAGGTCGCGGTTGGTGGCGGCCACAACGCGCACATCAACCTTCTTGGTCACTGTGCCGCCCACGCGCTCGATTTCCTTCTCTTGCAGGGCGCGCAGGATCTTCACCTGCAGGCTCAGGTCCATCTCGCCGATCTCGTCAAGGAAGATGGTGCCGCCGTCGGCCAGCTCAAACCGGCCAGGCCGGGAGCGGATGGCGTGTGTGAAGGCGCCCTTCTCGTGTCCGAAAAGTTCTGATTCCAGCAATTCCCTGGGGATTGCGCCGCAGTTGATGGGCACGAAGGGCTTGTCGTGGCGCCTGCTGTTCTTGTGCAGGGCTCGCACCAGCAGTTCCTTGCCCGTACCGGACTCCCCGGTGACGAGGACCGTGCTGTCGGTGGGGGCCACCTTTTCCAGGATTTTGTAAACCTCGCGCAGGGCGGGGCTGCTGCCAATGATGCCGTCGATGTTGAGCGCCATTGCTCCTCCCCAGAAATGTCCCCTGAAGGCGGACGCAAAGTGAGCGCCCGCAAGGCGTGCCTCCCTCACTGTCAAGGAAATGACGCGAAGTCAACCATTTTCTAGAAAATATTTAGGCGTTCTGGATGTTGGGGCGGGCCGCTTGCGTTGCGGTGGATGCTGGCGGGCTTGACTCTACCCGCGCAGGCGCCGGGCGATCTCCTTGCTTGGGATGAGCCCTGTGGCCGCAGCGGAAACAATGTTTCCGGCTACGCCTGGGCCGTCGCCCGCAACGAACAGGCCGCTAACCGCCGTTTCCAGGTCTGAGGTGGTTTCGATCTGCGTGGCGAAGAACTTGATCTCGGGTGCATAGAGCAGAGTCTCGTCGTTGGCCACGCCGGGCAACACCTGCCCCAGTTTTTCCAACCCTTCCACGAGGTTCGTCAGGATGCGCTCAGGCAGGGCCATGGCAATGTCGCCGCAGATCACGTTTTTGAGCGTGGGCTCGATGGAGCTGTTCTTGATGCGTTGCCAGGTGCTGCGCCGTCCGCGCTTCAGGTCGCCGAAACGCTGCAAGATGGGCTTGCCGTCGCCGATGAGCGAGGCAAGTCGCCCGATGTGCTCGCCGTAAGCTTGATTGTTGGTCACCGGATCGTTCAACACCACCTTGGAGAGAAAGGCGAAGTTTGTGTTAGGGCTCTTCTTGTCCATGTAAGCATGGCCGTTGACGCAGACAAAGTCCTGGTAGTTTTCGAGCGCAACGAATCCGCCGTCATTGGTGCAGAAGGTGCGTGTCTGGTCGTCGTACTTGCTGGTGCGGATGAAGAATGTTGGATCGTATATGATTTCGCATATTTCCTGCATGACCTCGCGCGGCACTTCCACGCGCACTCCCACCTCGATGCCGCGTTGCGAGAGCGCGAGGCCGAGTTCGCGGGCCTGGTTGCCCACCCACTCCGCACCCACGCGGCCCGGAGCCAGGATGACGGCGCGGGCAGTATACTCGCCTTTGCCCGTGACCACGCCTTTGATTACGCCGTCCTCGGCTATGACGCTTTTGACTTCCTCGGACGTGTGGAAGGTGACGCCCTTGGCTTTGATGTACTCAGTCATGTCGGCGATGAGGCGGGGCAGGTTGTCGCTGCCCAGGTGCTTTTGACGGATGATCAAAAGGTCGATGCCGGTCTTCCTCGCCTGGGCGCGGATTTTTTTGGCCTGGTCCATGCTTGTGGGGTATACCGGTCCATCCATCCCGAAGCGGTTGAACATGGCCTCAGTCTCGTCGATGAGGGCCATGGCTGCGGACTCCTCCATGAACTGGGTCAGGTCGGTCTTGCCCAGCTTATGGATGAAGTTCAGCTTGCCGTCGGAGAACAGCCCGGCCCCGCCGATGCCCGAAAGGATATTGCAGGGCTTGCAGTGGATGCAGCCCAGACGGCCTACAGGGCATTCGCGTTTTTGGGCCTGTTTGCCTTTTTCCAGCACCAGAACTGAGAGTTCTGTGTTCTCGCCCAGCCAGGCGGCTGCGAAGAGTCCGGCGGGTCCGCCGCCCACAATGATGACGTCGAAATCGGTGCGTGTGGTCTTGGCAGCAGTCATGTGAAACCTCTTGCGGTTGATTGCGGCGTGCGCATGCGCACGCGTCTGGAGCATGTCATCTGTAACACCGGCTGAGCAGAGACGGCAAGCTGTGCGGAATGTAGATGTTGCAGAGCGGCAGCAAGTCTCACGTTCTTTAGCCTGGGCCTTGAGCAGAGCCTGTCCGGCCCTGCTTCGTTTGACCGCAGGGGCGGTTTCACCTATGGTTGTTGGCTTGGGGCGACTGTTTCGCCAGCCCCTCGAATTTCCTGAAACGCTGAATATCGAGAGAAGGATACCGCGCATGACCACGTCCGAAAAGAATTCTGGCGACGTTTCCCTGTCCGCCCATGTGAATTTCATCCGCGTCCGCGTGGCCGAGGACATCGCCTCGGGCAAGAACGCCGGTCGCGTTATGACCCGTTTTCCGCCTGAACCCAACGGCTACCTGCACATCGGCCATGCCAAGAGCATCTGCCTGAATTTCGGCCTGTCCAAGGAGTTTGCCGGGGTCACCAATCTGCGCTTCGACGACACCAACCCGGCCAAGGAAGAAGTGGAGTACGTCGAGAGCATCATGCGCGACGTGAAGTGGCTGGGCTTCGATTGGGAGGATCGTCTTTATTACGCCTCTGACTATTTTGAGAAGCTTTTCGCCTATGCTGTGGAACTCATCAAGAAGGGCAAGGCCTATGTCGACGACCAGTCCGCCGAGGAGATTCGCGCCAACCGCGGCACTCTGAAGCAGCCGGGCACAAACAGCCCGTACCGTGACCGCAGCGTAGAGGAGAACCTGGAACTCTTCGCCCGCATGCGCGCTGGCGAATTCCCAGACGGCACACGCGTGCTGCGCGCCAAGATCGACATGGCCTCTCCGAACGTCGTCATGCGCGACCCGGCCCTGTACCGCATTAAGCATGTGCATCACCATCGTACGGGCGATGCCTGGTGCATCTACCCTATGTACGACTTCGCCCATTGCCTGTCCGACTCCATAGAGGGCGTGACGCATTCCATCTGCACCCTGGAGTTTGCGAACAACAGGCCGCTGTATGATTGGATTCTGGACGAGCTGGGCGTGTTCCATCCGCAGCAGATCGAGTTTGCCCGACTGAACCTGACCCACACTGTGCTTTCCAAGCGCAAGCTCATCCATCTGGTCAACGAGGGCATCACAACCGGTTGGGACGATCCCCGCATGCCCACGCTGTCCGGCATCCGCAGGCGCGGGTTCACGCCCGAGGCCATGCGCGATTTCTGCGAACGCATCGGCGTGGCGCGCTCCGACAACATGGTGGAATACGGGCTGTTGGAGCACTGCCTGCGCGAGGATTTGAACGCCCGCGCCCCTCGGGCCATGGCCGTGCTCAGGCCGCTTAAGGTGGTCATCGAGAACTATCCCGATGACAAGACGGACGACGTGTTTGATTTCCCCTGGCACCCGGAAAAGGACATGGGCATGCGCAAGGTGCCTTTCTCCAAGGTTCTGTACATTGAGCAGGATGATTTCAGAGAAGTGCCTCCCAAGGGGTACCACCGCCTGTATCCCGGCAACGAGGTGCGCCTGCGCTATGCGTATTACATCACCTGCCGAGAGGTGGTGAAGGACGCGGATGGCAACATCACCGAGCTGCGCTGCACCTACGACCCCGAGAGCCGGGGCGGCGGCAGCCCGGACGGTCGCAAGATCAAGGGCACCTTGCATTGGGTGAGCGCGGCCCATGCCGTTGACGCCGAGGTCCGCCTGTATGATCTGCTGTTCACCGCGTCGAACCCAGGTGCGGAGGAGGATTTCACCTCCTGCATCAACCCGAAATCCCTTGAGGTTGTGCGAGCCAAGCTTGAACCGGCTCTGGCCGATTCCGCCCCCGGCTGGATTTGCCAGTTTGAGCGCCTGGGCTACTTCTGCGCCGACGAGAAGGACAGCAAGCCCGGCGCGCCGGTGTTCAACCGCGCCGCCACCCTGAAAGACACCTGGGGCAAGATCGAGAAGAAGCAGGGCGGCAAATAGCTACCCAGCCTATGGAAAGCAGAGGCCGCTTCCGGGAAACCGGGGCGGCCTTTTACTTTGCGCGGGGGTGTTGACATGTCAGGAGAAATCTCGTTAGTTGTACATGCAACTGATGCCGCCGCCCCATGACTTCCTTCTTACGCTCAGGAGAGCTCCTATGACCAAGTCCAGCGAACTCGTGCATCAATGTCTGTACTTTACGGCAGGCTCTCTTAGCCGGGCCGTTGGTCGGCTTGCGGATGCGGCTTTTGCACCCACTGGGCTTTCGCCGTCGCACGCCTTTGTGCTCATGCTGGCGGCGGAGGAGCCCGGAATCGGACCCGGAGAACTGGCCGAGAGGCTTTCCCTTGCCCCCTCCACTGTTACGCGCTTCGTGGATCAGCTCGTCGCCAAAGGTTTGCTCACGCGTACGGCAGAGGGCCGTACCGCGCGCCTTGCCGCCACCTCAAGGGGACTCGGGCTGCTCAAGGGCGTTGAGCAGGCCTGGAAGCGTCTGCATATCGCCTACGCCTCAGTGCTTGGCCCCGAGGCAGACCGGTTGGCGCGTGAAATCGATGCGGCCTGCCAAACTTTGGGTAAGTGAAGGCGTAGGGGCTTGCGTTATGGCGCCAGCCCTGTCTATTGCGTGTACATACAATCGGATGTTCGGAACCAAACGGGGATGATGTCATGAAGCGCAATATCGGTGCGGTCAACGTCCGGCCCCCGTCTCTCACCCGCATCGTCGGCGCGGGGGTAGACGGCAATAGTACTTTCTTGCCTTCGAGCGTGTGGGGACAACGAATCACCTGACCTGGGCTCAGGCTGTGCGTATATCGGTGCCGTTCCAGTTCCATGGGCCAGGTGGGGGTGCAGCCGGCAGGCCAGCGAACATCGACTGGACCTCGCGTGGGTTGGGGATTAGTCCCGTTGCGAATGGAGAGGCCCAGGCTTCGCCGCGCAATAGGGCTAAAGCCCAACGGCAAACGCTTGCCTCAAAGGCTCCATGCGAGGCGATCACAAGGAGCGCCTTGGCCTGACCGTCCTGCCAGGGCGGCAGTTTGTGCAGCGGGGGGCAAAAGGCCAGCAGCTCGGGTACCCGAGTGATGACGCCGCCAGCCAAGGCCAGGCGCAGCCAAAAGTCCCACATGGCGAGTTGCACGTCAGGCCGAAGGCCTCCCATTTCTTCCCAGGCCTTCCGGCGCACAAGAGTGACCGGGCCCACAGGGTTGAAGCGAGTCAGCTGTTCCGAGCTGAAGGGCAGCAACCGGGCAAACGGAGTCTTGTCCGGGCTTCCTGCCGTATGTGTGGGGAAGGCTGCTTGGGCTTGCTTTTGCTCCAGAGCCGGCAAGCAGCTCGACACGAAGCGAGGACTGAGGCGCGCGCCTTCCGGCACTAGGGCGATGATGTCCTCCTGCCCTCCCAGGACTGCGGTGTTCAGAGCCTTGGTGTGGTGGGCTCCCCTAGCGTCTTGGACGTCCAGGCTCTTGAAGCCCAGCGAATCATGCAGCAGCTTCGCTTCGCCAGAAAGGTGATCCTGTGGCGCGGTGCTGGCGAGAACGACGTGCAGACATTGCGAGCCAACTGTCTGGCAGGCCAGGGAGATCAATGTCCTGAAGAGGTCAGCGCCTGCGCCACGGCAGTGTATGATCACCCGAATGCGGGTGTTGGTGTCCATAGGCTTCCCCTTCCTTGGGAGTTCGCGGGCAGGCACGGTCCGTGTGCCGAAAATAACCCTTATCGATTGCTTTTTCGTCCATTAGTACGGCAAACTTTAGCCCCGAATGACAGATTCACCTGGCTCGGCATAGTTGGACCTGTCACGATCCTTGCAGTCAGAGGCAAGAAGGAGTCCCATGCTGCACGAAAAGAGCGCCATCAAGAGCGGAAAGCCTGCTGTCGCCCACGCGGAGCCTGTCTTTGCAGACGGGCAGTTGGTGGACTTGCGTCTTGGCGTGGGCGGAAAAAAGTGGAGCCTCTGGGGCCGTGGCGGGCGCGAACGCGAGGAGGCTCTAGCTGATTGCGTGCCGCCGCGCAGCCTGCCAGTGCTGTTGGGTCCGAGCCTTGGCCGCTGCTTGGAACTGCTGACTCGCAGCGGCGGACCAGTGGCCGTTGTGGACAACGAGGCCGCCGTCTGGGAGATTACCGGCCTGCGTCGGCGTTTCGGCGCTGCGCCAAACATCCTGTGGTGCGCCGCCGCCGATGCCGAGACAGCGCTGGCCGAGTTGACCCGCTGGCAGGCGGAGCACGGGGGGCTCCCCTTCGCTCCTTTGATGGCTCCGGCTTCACGTCGCGTGTGCCCGGCATTGTACGGCGCGCTGTTTGACGTATTGTCCGCCAGCGCCAAGGCTAATTTCTGGGATAAGGCCGCGTACCCGAAGTTCCGGTCTGCAAAGCCGCGTGTGTTGTTTCTGGACCGCCCATATTTTCTCAACGCCGAGATCAAGGCCGCCCTGACGCAGCTAGACGTGCCCTGGTCGCCCTTGGCCGTGCCTGTTGCTGATCAGGGCAGCACCGCCTTCGTGGAAGACCTGCTGCGCAGGGTGCTGGACTTCCGGCCTGATTTCGTCCTCACGGTGAATCATTTTGGCCTGGACAGCCAGGGCCGCCTGTCGGAATTGCTGGAACGTCTTGGCCTCCCGTTGGCCTCTTGGTTCGTGGACAACCCGCACCTCATCCTTTCCCGCTATCAGGGCCTTGCCCGGCCCGGCACCGCCCTGTTCACCTGGGACGCGGACAATGTTCAGAGCCTGGGCGCCGCGGGGTTCGAGCATGTCCACTATCTGCCTCTGGCCACGGACGTGAGCCGTTTTCGCCCTGGATTGCCCTCTGGCCCGGAAACCTGGCGCGCGGATGTCTCCTTCGTGGGCGACTCCATGGTCCGCGCCGTGTCCGAGAGCCTGGCGGCCTGCGCAGCCGTGCCCGAACTTGTCCGTAACTACGTTGACATCGCCGCAGGGTTCGGTGAGTCGTCCGAGCGCGACGTTGACGCCTATCTTGCAAGCGCGCATCCGGAGCTTGCCGCGAGGCTGCGCGCACTGCCTGACACGACCCAGCGTCTGGCCTGCGAGTCGCTTTTGACCTGGGAGGCCACGCGTCAGTATCGCTGGGCCTGCGTGACCGCCCTGGAGCCCTTTGCGCCGGTCATCGCTGGTGATTCCGAGGGGTGGTGCAACGCCTTCGGACCGGTAAGTTCTGCGAGGTTTTTACCGCGCCTGGACTACTATGACGATCTGCCCCGGTTCTATCCCATGAGCCGCGTAAGCCTCAATTGCACCAGCCGGCAAATGAAGGGCGCGGTGAATCAACGGGTGTTCGACGTGCCTGCCAGCGGAGGCTTTGTGCTTACCGACAGGCGCGAGCAGTTGGATCGTCTGTTTGAGCCAGGACGCGAGGTTCTGGTGTATGATGAGCCTGGAGAGGTCGCGGAGCTCGCGTTGCGCTGCCTGAAAGACAGCGCCTTGCGCTCGCGGGTGGGCGATGCCGCACGGGCACGCATACTTGCGCAGCATACATACGTTCACAGGATGGCGGAGTTGTTGGGCCTCATGCGCGCCACTTTCTCGTAGCCGCAGCAGTTTCTGTGGCCGGACAAAGCGGTCTTGAGAAATGCGGCATTCTTTGCCATAGTCAGCAATGTGTCATGTGACGCCACCAAGTGCGGAGGGCGCAGTGTCCGACGAAAAGCATACAGATCTCGATCACGCAGCGGCACCAGGCGGGGCTATGTTCTCCTGCGCCTCATGCGGCCACACCCAGGCTCTTCCGGAACAGCTCCTTGGACGCGAGGCCAAGTGCCCCCAATGTGGGCAGCATGGCAAGGTGGTGCGTCCCCCGCAGCCCGAGCCGGGCGTCGACGACGTAAAGCTGGACGATCTGGTTGAGGCCGAACCGCCAAAGGCCGTTTCCGCAACGCCAGCGGAAAGCCCTGGAGCTCTGGCCGTGGATGCAGGCCCACGGCTTGAAACCACCATGGGGCATCTGCGCCATTTCTTTTCCGGCAATTTGCTGGTGAACTTCTTTTCCGGCATTGTCGGCGGCGGCTACGAACTGCTGGTCTGTATGGCTCTGGCCATGCTGGCCCTCACGGTCAACACCGCAGCCGGGCTCACGCCGCACGCGCTGGTGCTCACCCTCGTGCCCGCAGTGCTGGGCTCCGTGTTCTTTGCCCTGCATGGAAGGCTGCCCGTCGCCCTTGGCGGGCCGGACCCCGCAGCGACGGTGTCGGTGTTTCTGCTTCTGGGGGTCTTGAGTGCGGATCTCCTGGGCCATGTATCTGGGGCGACCTTGACCGCAACCCTTGTGGCGGGGCTGACTCTTTCTGTGCTTTTATCCGGTGCTTTTGGGGTGCTGCTGTCACGGTTTGGACTTGCGGAGCGAGTCCGTTTTCTGCCGTCGGAGGTGCTTGGCGGAATGCTTGCAGGCTTTGGCCTGCTGCTGGTCAAGGCGTGGCTTGAGGTTATGGCTCAGGTCGACCCGGCCTTGGCCGCTCTTACCGTCCTGCCGCTCGTCGAAGTGCCCAACGCTCTTGCCAGCGCGTCGCATATCTGGGGGCCTGCCGTGGGCTTCGGCGCGGCATATTTTCTGGTGCAAATGACTCTGGGCGGCCTCATCTGGCCGCTTTTGCTCGCTACGCTGACCATTGGCGTCTGGAATCTGCTGGCCGTGTTCCCTCATCTGGTGCCAGGGCTGACCACCGGGCCATTGTCTGGCCTGGCCGTCCTGGCCGCCGCACAGCCGGGTCTTCCGCCAATGCTGGACCTGAGCGCGCTGCCGGGTCTTTTTCAAGCGCAGCATCTGGCGCACATCGATTGGCCGGCGCTGGCCTCTCGCGCTGACTTCTTCGCCGCAGCGGTTGTTGTCGCCATTCTCCCTTCACTCATGCGCACGCCCATTTTGGAGTCTGTTCTTGAGCGCGACTCCGACCCGGATAAGCAGATGTGCATGGTCGGCGCCTCCTCCCTGCTATCCGGCCTTGCGGGGGCTTTGCCTTCATCCTTGTCGCTTTCCGGCAGCTTGGGGCTGCGGGCTCTGGGAGCCGCCGGGCCCTTGGCCGGGTTCACCGTCGGTCTCGCGTGCCTTGGCTTTCTGTTGGCTGGACAGCCGATTTTGCAGCATATTCCGACATTTGTCCCCCTGGGCATCCTGCTGGCCATGGGGCTCGTCATGCCCGTGAGCTGGTTGCTGCGCGATGCTCGCAACCCACTGTCGCGCAAGGATGACAATCGCGCTGCCTGGACCTCATGCCTGATGGTGGCGTTTTTGGGGCCGGTGCTGGGCGTTTTCGCCACCCTGGGCCTGGGAGCAATGCTGAGCCTTGCGCGCGCCGTTTCCGGTGGGGGGGTTCGCTTTACGCAAAGCGGCGACGTATATCACAGCAATGTCGACCGCTCACCCGCTGAGCGTCGAACCTTGCGGGAGCGCGGGGGACAGATCCTTGTGCTGCGGCTTCAGGGATTCTTGTTTTTGGGCACGTTATACGACCTTTGGCGCATCGTCGCCAACCGGCTTGCTTCGCAGTCCCTGCGTTACGTGCTGCTTGATTTCGGGGCCGTCACCGGGCTTGGTGCCTCTGCCTCCACCGGCTTTCGACGGCTGGAGACCCTGGCGCGGCAACGCGGGCTTTTGCTCTATCTCACCAGCGTGCCTTTGGAGCTTGAGGAGCATCTTGAGGGGTTGGGCTATCGCATGGATGATTCCGGAGGCGTGTGCCGCGTGGCATTGAACCTGGACTATGCTTTAGAGTTCTGCGAGGACGCGATTCTAGCCGGAGTCGCGGCTGAAGCTGGAGATGGATTACAGGAGCAGCATCAGACGACCTTGGAGGAGTTGCTGGCGGCAACCTTCCCGGATCCACGGCTGGTGCCTGCGCTTATGAAGTGCCTGGAGCGGGTTGAGGTGCCCAGGAAGCATCGCTTGATGCAGCAGGGCGAAGCCTCGGACTGCATGTATTTCCTCCAATCTGGCAAGGTGCAGGTGGAGCTGGCGTTGCCGGGCGGCAAGCTTTTGCGTTTGAAGAAGATGGGACCGGGCACCGTGTTCGGCGAAATGGGCATTTATACCAACGCCCCGCGCTCCGCCTCAGTCATCGCCACGGAGCGCTGCGTTGCGTTCAAGCTTTCGGTGGAGCGCTTCACGCTTATCCAGCAAAAGGCCCCGCAGTTGGCGGCGGCGGTGAACCGCTTCATCGTTACCCTCCTGGCCGAGCGCGTTGCCGAGGAAAACGCCAAGAACCGGGCTGCCCAAATGTAGGTGTCTGGGCGGTCTCTCTACCCTGCGTTCAACCCCAGGCGGAAAGGTCGAGGCGTTCGCGCTTGCGGTAGGCTGTGCCCTGGAAGGTGGCGATGGTCTCGCCGTCCTCGTTTTTGACTTCCACCACATAGGTCGCCAGGGGGCCGGAAACGGCGGTCTCCCGCGCGTGTGCAGTAAGGCTGCTGCCGCAGGTGGCAGCCTTGGTGAAGGCTATGCTGGCGTTGACCCCAAGGGCCAGGGTGCCGTGGGAGTTGGCAGCCGCGCCAAAGGCCAGATCCGCCAGGGTGAAGATCGCCCCGCCCTGCGCCACATCCGCCCCGTTCAGGTGTTTCTCCTCAATGGTCATGGCCGCAGTGGCCACACCCAGGCTGACGTCCGTCACCTGAATGCCAAGATTCATACACAATCTGTCGCGGTTGTTGAAGAAACGCTTGAGCCTGGCGTAACGTTCGGCGCGTTCGGCGTTGGTCAGGTGCGGGGTGGTCATCAGCTGTCCTCCAGATTGAAAAAGGAGCTGGCGTTCCGGCCTGTGGCGATCCAAACAGCCTCTGACGCAAGGCCTTTGACCTCGGCCACGCAGGCTGCGGTAAAGCCAACCAGGGCCGGGTGATTGCGTTTGCCGCGCCAGGGCTCGGCGGTAAGGTACGGGCAGTCTGTTTCGATCAGCATGCGCTCAAGGGGGATCGTCTCCACTGCTTCGCGCAGTGCGCTGTTGCGTCCGTAGCTCACTGGGCCGGGGATGCTCACATGCCAGCCGTGGTCCAGAACCAGCCGCGCCTGGGACGCATCGCCGCCGAAGCAGTGCCACAAAAGCTTGCGCCCGCTGAAGCCGGCGTCTTCAAGCGTGCGTATGGTGTCGTCAAAGGCGTTGCGGCTGTCTGACGCGTCGCGGCAATGAATCACCGGGGGCAGGCCGAGTTCTGCGGCCAGGGCCAACTGCGTGCGGAACACCTGCTGTTGCAGTTCGTGCGGGTGGTCGTCCCAGTAGTAGTCCAGGCCGATTTCGCCCAGGGCCTTGAGGCGCGGGTCTGCGGCAAAGGCTTGGCGCATGGCTTCCACCGTTTCCGGCGTGCACTGGTCGGCATTGCCAGGATGGATGCCGAGGATGAAGAACACCTCCGGCCTGTGGTCGAAGTAATGGCGGTTCTTGTGGTAGGCCTGCGGACCGAGAAACACGTTGCCGATGCGGGACACGCCGCAGGCGCGGGCACGGTCGAGAAGATCTTCACGGTCGGCGTCGAAGTCGTCCAGGTCCATGTGCGCGTGGGAATCCACTCCGGCCAGGGGCAGGCCGAGGGTCTCCGGCTCTGGCCGGGGGGGCTTGTTCTTTTTTGACATGCTGCTCTGGGTTCTTCTCAGGTGGTTTCCAGGCGCGACCAGAGCTCAAGCACGCTGTGGCGCTGGATGTCCAAGGTGTATGCGTCGGCGGTGGCGCGGGCATTGGCCAGGGTTGTGGAGAGATTGGGACTATCCGCAAGCGCCCAGGTTGCGGCTGTTTTCAGGTGCAGGGCCGCGCCCAGGATGTCCGCGTCGGCGCTCCAGAGGCCGTTGCCGCCCCATGGGACATCACGCACCGGCCACCAGGGGGCGAAGGGAGCAGGGTCCTGGTCAGCGGCGAGCGCCTGACGCATGTAGTCCGCGCCGCCAAAGCCCATGAAGCCGACGGGCAGGCAGCCGCAGGCCATGGCCTCAAGGGGCGGCAGGGGGCAGCCCTCGGGGAAGCCCGTGGCCAGAAATATGTGCGCGGAGGCCAGGGCCTCGGCCACGCCGGAGGCGGGCAGGCCGGAGATCTCCACCCAATCGCATCGTGCGGCAAGGTCTTCGTCCAGGTTCTGGAATGTTTCCTGAATCTGTTTAGCCAGGGCTTTGTTCTTGCGCGGCATCCAGGCGATGCGGATGCCATCGGCCGGGTCGGGCTTTGCTTTGGGAGCGCGGAAAAGGTTTGTGTCGATGCCAGGACGCAGTACGGGCGCGCTCTGGCCGGTGGTGGCGGCGACAAACTGCGCCACCGGGTCGGACACGGCGGCGAAAATCACAGGCAGCTTGCGCCAGCTGACTCCCTCCGGCAAGGCGGAGAGCAGGTAGGCCCAGTTCTGCACGTAGACCAGGCAGCGGGCGCCTGCGTTGAAGCCGGGCGCAAGGGCGTTGACCCAGCCTTCCGGCACGACCCAGAGATCCTGCGGGGTGAGCTGGAGCTGGTCCCAGGGGACCACGGGCGCATCCACCCAGGCCTCGGAGGGAGACCAGCCCTGGCCTTGGCCGGACGTTTCGCGCGGGACAAGAAAGGCCTCGCGGCCCGAGGCTGTAAGGAAGGCGGCCATGCGCCGGATGACGGTGATGCCTCCGGCGGCCTGGCGCACGGGCGGCAGAAAGAAGAATGTCCGCATGACCATTGGCAAACCACAATCGCCGGGCTTTGGCAAGCCGGGCTCAGGGCTGTGGCTGGGCCGCCCCTTCGGCCAAGAGCTTCGCAACATACTCCGCCAGGGCTTCGCGCCAGTGTCGAGGCGTGTATCCCGCCCGTCGTGCGGTCTCGGAGAGATCAAGCACAGAGTATGCCGGGCGTTTGGCGCGGGTGGGGTAGCCGCTGGTGCGGATGGGGATCACCTTGCATGGGCTATGGGCCAGTTCGATTGCCGCGGAGGCCAGCTCATGCCAGGTGGCCGGGCCGGAGTTGGCTGCGTGCAGAAGGCCCGCCGCTCCGTTTTTCAGCAGCGCCACGGTCAGCGCGGCCAGATCAAGGGTGTATGTGGGCGATCCGAACTGGTCTGACACGACGCTGAGTTCTGGTCGTTCGGCTGCCAGTTCAATCATCCGTTGCACGAAGTTCATTTTGCCCGGCCCGAAGAGCCAGGCCGTGCGCAGGATGAGCAGGCCGGGGATGTCGAGGGCCAGCAAGGCCTCTTCGCCTGCCCGCTTGGAAGCGCCATAGACCGACAGCGGGTCCGTGGCGTCAGTGGGCAGGTAGGGGGTGCGCTTGGCGCCGTCGAAAACGAAGTCCGTGGAAAAATGCACCAGCCTGTGGCCGCGTTCTTCGGCCAGCACGCCGAGCAGGGCGGGCAGGGCGGCGTTGAGGCGGTAAGCCTCCTCTGGGGCGTCCTCGGCCTTGTCCACTTGGGTGTAGGCCACGGCGTTGACCAGGCAAAGCGTGGCCGGGTCGTAGTCCTCGTCGGAAAGGGGCGGCTCGAAGGTGTCCAGGAAATCGTCCAGGGCGTCGGCGTCGAAGTAGTCCACGTCGGCGTTGGAAACGGGTATGGCCTCAACACCGGCAGCGGCCAGCGCGTCAACCACGGCGCGTCCCAGCAGGCCGTTTCTGCCGCCGAAGACCAGCGCTTTTTCGGGCAGGCTCATGAGCGCTCCTTGTACCAGCGGTCCATGAATTTGAGGTAGGCGCCGCTTTGCACCTCGTCCAGCCACACGGAATTGGCCTGGTACCAGGCGATGGTGCGCGACATGCCCTCGGCAAAGGTGACGGACGGGGCAAAGCCAAGCTCACGCTCCGCCAGGTCGAAGTTCATGGCATAGCGGCGGTCATGGCCGGGGCGGTCGGTGACGAAGCGGATGAGGCTGTCGTTCTGCCCGGTGAGGCGCAGGATGGTGCGCACCACTTCGATGTTCGGCATCTCCGCCGCGCCGCCGAAGTTGTACACTGCCCCCGGACGTCCCTTTAACAACGCCAGTTCTACGCCCCGGCAGTGGTCATCCACGAAGATCCAGTCGCGTACATTCTGGCCGTCGCCGTATACGGGCAAAGGCTCGCCCTTGATGGCTTTGGTGTACATGAGGGGGATGAGCTTTTCCGGGAACTGGTAGGGGCCGTAGTTGTTGGAGCAGCGGGTGACGACCACGTCCTGGCCGTAGGTCTCGTGGTAGGCGCGGGCCAGCAGGTCGGCCCCGGCCTTGGAGGCCGAGTA
Source organism: Humidesulfovibrio sp. (assembly GCF_030689645.1). Lineage (GTDB taxonomy): Bacteria > Desulfobacterota > Desulfovibrionia > Desulfovibrionales > Desulfovibrionaceae > Humidesulfovibrio. The sequence continues at coordinate 56,358 of NZ_JAUYFU010000077.1, read as the reverse complement.
TGGGCTGTTGGGCGCCAGGGGCGTGTTTTCGTGGAACTGTCCTGTTTCGCCCAGGGAACCGTAAACTTCGTCCGTGGAGACATGCACCACGCGCTTGATTCCGGCGCGCCGGGCGCAATCCAAAACGTTCTGCGCACCCAGTACGTTGGTCACCACAAAGGGAGCGGGGTCGTCGATGGAGCGATCCACATGGCTTTCAGCCGCGAAATTCACCACTGCGTCGACGGCATGCTCCGCCAGCAGGGCGGAAACCAGGTCGCGGTCGCAGATGTCGCCATGGATGAAGACGTAGGCGCTGCCCGCCTCAGCCTCAAGGGCCCGCAGGCTGCCCAGGTTGCCCGCGTAGGTGAGCTTGTCCAGATTGACGAGCTGCCAGTCGGGGTGGCGCTGGCGCATGGCGTAGAGGAAATTGGCCCCGATGAATCCGCAGCCGCCGGTGACGAGAAGGCGCATGAGTCGCTCCTTATGCTTTATGGTTCAGCGTGTAGTACCCGCTGGTTGGCCCGTGTGCAAGGGCGTTGGGCAAACCTCAGGACAAGGCGCCCAGGCCGTTTGTCTGGCGCAGAGACTCGTACAGCAGGATTCCCGCCGCGGTGGAGAGATTCAGGCTGCGCACTGTGTCCAGGGTGGGGATGCGCACGCGAAGCGGGCAGAGGTCGAAAAGAAATTCCGGCAGACCGCGCGTTTCCGGCCCAAGTACTATGGCGTCGCCGGGCTCGAACCGGAAATCATGGTGCGGCACGCCGCCGCGCGCGCTGGTAAGCACCACGCGGCTCGGCCCCACCGATATGAGGGCGGATTCAAAGGCGGCCCAGTGTGGGTGCACGTAAAGGTTCACGTTTGGCCAGTAGTCCAGCCCGGCGCGTTTCAGATGCTTGTCGTCGATCTTGAAGCCCAGCGGCTCGATGAGATGAAGCGGGGTGGCAGTTGCCGCGCAGAGCCGGGCGATGTTCCCGGTGTTGGGCGGAATTTCCGGCTGGTAGAGCACGATGCGCATGATGTTTCCTGTGTAGAAGGCCGGGACTCAGAACGAAAAAAGCCCCGCGAGGCGGGGCTGATTTCTCCTGGTGGGCGATCCGGGATTTGAACTCGGGACTTCCACCGTGTGAAGGTGGCACTCTAACCGCTGAGTTAATCGCCCGTTGGGAAGGACTCTTTAAGGCAACCCCCGTCTCCTTGGCAAGCATTTTTTGCGGGAGCCCGCAAAATTTCCGCTTCGGCACCCTGCGCGCCAATGGCTCAACTGGCACAAAGCGCAAGATGGCGGAAGCGTATAGGAGTCGAACCTACCTGTGACCTCTCGACCACACACCAGATTTGAAGTCTGGGCGCCACACCGGTGACGATACGCTTCCGTGCCGGGTTCAAACGTGTAACCGCTTTGCCCGGGCTGCGCAAGGCCGCAAGCGCGCACGGGAGCGCCGTTTTCTCTAGCCCAGCAAGTCCAGGCTGGGGATGAAGATGCTGCCGCGCTTGCGAAGTTCGACGCGACCTTCCCGCTCCAAAATGTTCAACATGGTTGAGAGGGTTTGGCGCGTGGTGCCGAGCAGGCTGGCGAACTGCTCTGTGGTAAGACCCAGGTTCAGCAGCACGCCGCCGCCGGGCTGGGTTTCGCCGCTTTGGGAGGCCACGAAGCGCAGAAAACGCACCAGCCTGGTCTGCACGTCGCGGAAGGCCAGGTCGTCGATGATGCTGATGGAGTGTTTGAGCACCTCGCCCAGCACGCGCACCATGGCCCCGGTGAACTGCGGCAGGGACAGCATGTGGCGGCGCACCTGTGAGGTCTCTGCGCAGAGAAGCTGCGTGTCGTCAAGGGCGGAGACAAAGGCCCGCGTATGGGTGCTGTAGACATCGCCTCGCTCCAGGATGGCCAAGGTGAACTCCTTGTCCTCGTATGCCAGGTAGAGCCTCGCCCTGCCTTTACCCACGATGAAGATGATATCTTCGCTGTGCTGCGGCAGGAATATCTGCGATTTGCGGGTAAAGTTGCGTGTCTGGAAGCAGCCCGATAGCGCTTCCATCCCCGGCTGCTTCAGGGTCGTCAAGATGTCGATGCCGCTTTGCATCATGTCGCGGCCCTCCTGCTTTGTTTCAATGTTGTATTCAGGGGGATTGGTGCGCGGCAGGCACGGCGACCCCGGCGTTCTGGAGCAGGCTAGGCGCGTTTGAGTGACCGCACAGGCAGATCAGCAGTTCGTCACACAGGGCGCTCACCAGGGCCTCCTCCGGCAGGCCGAGCACGCTGCCCGTGGAAAGCTGACGCTGCTTGAGGCCCTTCAGCATGGGCACGCGCAGCATGTGTTTCGGCAGGTCCAGGTGCGCGGGCGGAGCCTCTTGCGCATCGCAGCGGTTGAGGGCCAGCATCTGCCTGGAAAGCCCCAGGCCCCGTGCCAGGCGCGAGATCTCGCTGGCGGTGGAGAGCGCACGCAGGCTGGGCTCGCTGACCACCACAAGGGCATCCACATCGGCCACGGTGCCCCGGCCAAGGTGCTCCACGCCAGCCTCCATGTCCACCAGCACCCACTCTCGGCGGTCAAGAATCAGGTGTGCCAGCACGGCCTTGAGCAGGGCGTTGGCGGCGCAGGCGCAACCGCCTTCTCCACCGATGGCGCCCATGACCAGCAGGCGCTTCTGGCCGGGCTGTACGCCAGGAAGCGCAGGCCCGCCCAGGGGCAGCTCCACGCTTAGCGTCTCAGGTAGGTGCGAAACATCCGGATTCAGGCTCATGTAGCCCTGGCCGATGTGGCTTCGAATGATGTCTTCGCGCTCAGCCAGTGGCGCGGGCAGGGCCGACGGGTCGAGACCCGAGGCCTGGCCGAGGGACAGTGCCGTGTCCGCGTCCACCAGCCAGACGCTTTCGCCGCGCCGGGCCAGGTGATCGCCCAGCCAGGCCGCCATGCTCGTTTTTCCCGCGCCGCCCTTTCCCGCGAATGCGATCTTCATACTGCCGCTCCTGGCCAACTCGCCGTCTGATGCCGTTTGTTGCTGGCTGGCCGGAGGAGTACACTCCGGCCAGCCCAAGGAGGAGGATCAAGAATCAGAAACTAAGCGGGCAGGCCAAGGCCCAGCCGCTTCATTCGGATGCGCGCATCGAAGAGTTCCGCCGCCTTCACCGGGTCGGGCTCGATGACGAAGCTGGCGCCAACCATGCCTTCAAGGCCGGACACGGCAAGGTTGGTGACCACGCTCGAACCCAGTATGTGCGGCGGGTGGCCCAGGTGGGTGTAGATGCCGCTGGCCACGGCGTAGAGGCCGATGGCCGCCGCCTTCTCGGAGTACCATTCGGGCGAACTTGCGCCAACGGGCAGGTCGCTGATGTCCACCCCAAGTTCGTTGGCCAGGGCGGCGCAGAGTTGAAGGATGCGCGAGTTGTCGACGCAGGAGCCGTAGTGCAGCACGGGCGGAATGCCCAAGGCTCCGCACACGGCCTGGAGGCCCGGCCCGGCCATGCCCGCGCCCTCGGGCACCAGCAGCCCGGCCTTGCCGGCCGCCGTGGTCACGCAGCCGGTGACGATGACCAGTATGTCCCTTTTGATGAGTTCTTTGGCCAGGCCCACGTTCATGGAATCCTGCTGGAACTTTGGGTTGTTGCAGCCGACGATGCCCACCGCGCCGCGGATCTTTCCCGCTTTGATGGCGTCGATGAGCGGCGTGAGGCTGCCGCCCAGGGCGGCTATGACAGCCTCGTTGCTGAAGCCGGTCATTATGTCCACGGGCTCGCCGGGAATATTCACGCGGGCCGGGTCGCGCCGGGCGAAGCCGTCCACCGCGATGCCTACCATCTCTTTGGCCTGACTCAGGGCGTTGTGCGGATGGATGTCGTAGTGGATGGCCCCGGTGAAGCGGGCCTTGTTCGCCGTATCAAAGAACTTTGTGTGGTAACAGTGGGAGATCTGCACCAGGCTCGGCATGATGCACTGGTAGTCCACCACGATGGCCTCCACCGCGCCGGTGATGATGGCCAGTTCAGTCATGAGGTGATTGCCCGCCATGGGAATGCCCTGGCGCATGAGCAGTTCGTTGCCGGTGCAGCACAGGCCGACGATGTTGATGCCAGCAGCGCCCAGCGCCTTGGCCTTGGCAATGAGCTCGGGGTCGCGCGCGGCGGCCAGGACCATCTCAGACACTACTGGGTTGTGCCCGTGCACCAGGATGTTCACCATGTTCTTCTTGATGGTGGCGAGATTGGTGGTTGAGCGGCGGGGCGTGGGCGTTCCGAATATCACATCGGAAAGCTCGGTGCCAATCATGGAGCCGCCCCAGCCGTCGGCCAGGGCCGTGCGCGCGGCGTGAAGCATGGTGTTGGGCGCGTCGTTGTCGCAGCCCATATGGGTGCGGTGCATCATCTCAGCAATTTCGCGGTCAATCCCGCGCGGGGTGATGCCGAGCCTGGCCCAGATGTCTTTTCGCTTCTGCGGCACGCGTGAAAGAAATGCCAGCTCCCGCTTGCGGCTGCCAAAGTCGGCGTAGCAGATGCCCATGAGGTCGCGGGCCACGTCATTGAGTTCGCGGCCCTCGCACTCAATGCCCAGCTCGACGGAGATACGCAGCAGTTTAGCTTCGTCGCGGATGGAGTAGTCGGCTGTTTGACCTTCCACGATGGCTTCCAGCACCTCGATCAAGTCGCGGCCATGATCCGAGTGCCCTGCGGCTCCGCCAGCCACAAAGCGGCCAAAGTTTCGGGCCACTATGACGTGCTCGTCAGCGCCGCAGACGCCGAGGCGCATTTTTGAGCCTGGTTTGCTGCTGATACGGCAGGGACCCATGGTGCAGTTGCGGCAGGTGGTGCCCAATTCGCAGAATTTGCAGTGCGGCGTCTGGGCCTGTAAGCGGTCCCAGGCCGTAGCTATGCCCTCGGCGCGAGCTTTGGCTATCATTTCCTTGGCGTCGTCCCAGATGGTCATGTCGTCGATGTTCAGTTCCTTGCGTTCCTTGAGCATGGGGGGCTTCCTCCGGGTGGGCTTGGCTGATGTGTGCATATGGTCGTTGCCGTGGACCGAGTATGATGTGGTTATTGCCCAGCGAGGTCGACAGGTCTGTCGTCTGGCTGACAGTGATGTCTCTGTTTTGCGTTCATTTGGAATTTTAATGATAGGATATTGGGCTTGAGCTGAAAGGAATGCTGAGGAGGAAGGAAGGGAATAATTAAGAGGTAGGTTTCGCGGGTCGGCTTGGATGTTGGCCCCTTGCTTTTTCGCACGTATGGCTTATCTTGCAGTCCATTGGCAGGTTCTTGAGCCGGGAAACAGCCCGTCTGCAACGGCTTACGATCCGATACCGACCCACAGCGCAAGCCCGTCATTGGAGGTTCTCCTCTTGAATAGCTTTACAAAGAATCTGCTCATCTGGGCGACCATCTCCCTGGTAATGGTCGTCCTTTTCAACCTTTTCAGCCAGTCACCCGCGCCGCAGCTCAAGCTGTCATACAGCGACTTCGTCACGCGGGTAAAGGACGGAGAGGTCGTATCTGTCAAGATTCAGGGCCAAAAGATCACCGGCGTCATGACCGGCGACAAAAAGTTCGTAACCTTTGCGCCCAACGACCCGAACCTGGTGCCCTCGCTTGTGAGCAGCAAGATCCAGGTGACTGCAGAACCCCCAGAGGATTCCCCCTGGTACATGACGCTTCTGGTGTCGTGGTTCCCCATGCTCTTGCTTATCGGCGTGTGGATTTTCTTCATGCGCCAAATGCAGGGAGGCGGGGCCGGCGGCAAGGGCGCCATGAACTTTGGCCGCTCCAAGGCCCGGCTCATCAGCGAGGACACTCAAAAGGTGACCTTCGAGGATGTTGCAGGCGTGGATGAGGCCAAGGAGGAGCTGTCGGAAATCGTCGACTTCCTGCGCGAGCCCAAGAAGTTTACTCGCCTTGGAGGGCGCATTCCAAAGGGCGTGCTGCTCGTCGGCCCTCCGGGCACAGGCAAAACGCTGCTTGCGCGAGCTGTTGCGGGCGAAGCCGGCGTGCCGTTCTTCTCCATCTCCGGCTCGGACTTTGTTGAAATGTTTGTCGGCGTTGGCGCTTCGCGCGTCCGCGATCTCTTCTTGCAGGGCAAAAAGAATGCGCCTTGCCTTATCTTCATCGACGAGATTGATGCCGTTGGCCGCCAGCGCGGCACCGGCATGGGCGGCGGTCACGATGAGCGCGAGCAGACCCTTAACCAGCTGCTCGTTGAAATGGACGGCTTCGAGTCCAATGACGGCGTCATCCTCATCGCCGCCACCAACCGCCCGGACGTGCTCGACCCTGCGCTGCTTCGTCCTGGCCGTTTCGACCGCCAGGTGGTGGTGCCCACCCCGGACGTGCGCGGACGCAAGCGCATTCTGGCCGTGCATACCAGGAAAAGCCCTCTCGCCGAGGAAGTCGATCTGGACATCCTCGCCCGCGGCACGCCAGGCTTCTCCGGCGCGGACCTGGAGAACCTGGTCAACGAGGCTGCGCTCCATGCCGCCAAAATGGGCAAGGACCGCGTGAACATGACGGACTTCGAGGAAGCCAAGGACAAGGTCCTCATGGGCAAGGAGCGCCGCAGCATCATCCTCTCCGACGAGGAGAAGAAGACCACGGCCTATCACGAGGCTGGACACGCCCTTGTGGCCAAGCTCATTCCCGGCACCGACCCTGTGCACAAGGTGACCATCATTCCGCGCGGCATGGCCCTGGGGCTTACTCAGCAACTGCCCGTGGATGACCGTCACAATTACTCTCGCACATACCTTGAGAACACGCTTGCCATGTTCTTCGGCGGTCGCGTGGCTGAGGAGCTTGTGCTGAACCAGCTCACGACGGGCGCCAGCAACGACATCATGCGCGCCACGAAGATGGCCCGCAACATGGTCTGCCAGTGGGGCATGAGCGACAAGTTCGGCCCCATGAGCTACGGCGACGATGGGCAGCAGGTGTTCCTTGGCCGCGACTTCATGCAGCACAAGGACTACTCCGACGATACCGCCCGGCTCATCGACGCGGAGATCCGCCGCTTTGTGGATGATGGTTACCAGCGCGCCAAGAAGCTGCTCTCCGAGAACATGGAACACTTGCACAAGATCGCCGAGGCCTTGCTTGAGCGCGAGAGCCTGAGCGGCGACGAGATCGACATGCTCATGCGCGGCGAGATTCTGCCGCCCCCGGTTGAGGAAGGCAGCGTGCGGCGTGCGGCCAAGGTTTACGAGGACATGAGCCGCAAGTTCGGCGACACGCCTCCGATCGAGGGCCAGGCGGCTGCGTCGACTGGTGCTCAGGCCGAGTCTGGCGCTGCCAAGGAGCCTGAAGCGGAATTCAAACTGGAAGAGGTCGCGCCGACCCCGCCCAGGAAGCCATTCAAGCCTGACCAGGAAGATTAGTGCTCGGCGCGGAAACGTGGACCGTGATGGGGGGCAGGGTGCTCGGCCCTGCCCCCTTTTTGTTGGCTGGCATCATTAATGCCACGCCAGATTCCTTTTATGACGGCGGGCGGCATGTTGCTCCCGCCGCCGCTGTTTTGCAGGGGCGCCGGCTCATTGATGACGGTGCGCACATCCTGGATGTTGGCGGTGAGAGCACCCGCCCTGGCGCTTTGGAGGTGTCCGAAGCCGAAGAGTTGGCGCGCGTGGTGCCGGTGATTCGCGAGCTTGCCGCCTTGCAGCTGCGAGACATGGACGGCCTGCCGGGTCTTTTTCCCGTGCTGGCGGTGGACACATATAAAGCCAAGGTTGCCGCTGCTGCTCTCGAAGCCGGGGCGCTTATCGTCAACGACGTGTCCGCCTGCCGCTTCGACCCCGTTCTGCTTGATGTTGTCGCCCAGTACAAGCCCGGCTATGTGCTCATGCACAGCCAGGGCGAACCACGCACCATGCAGAATGCCCCGCGCTACGGCGACGTGGTGGACGACATCTGCGCATTTTTTGAGGAGCGGCTGGACGTGCTTACTGCCGCAGGGCTCCCGGAGGCCAACATCGTGCTTGACCCCGGCATCGGTTTTGGCAAACTGCTTGAGCACAATCTGGCGATTCTTCGCAGTATAGAGCGTTTTAGAAAATTTGGCCGCCCGGTATATATGGGCTTGTCGAACAAGGCCCTCTGGGGCACACTCCTTGGGCTTGGCCCGCAGGAACGGCAGCAGGCTACGGCCACTGCCACGGCCCTGCTGGTGGCGCGCGGCGTGCTGGTGCATCGTGTGCATGAAGTGGCGCTCTCGCGCCAAGCCGCTTTGGTGGCAGCTGCAATATCGGCATAAGGCGAGTGGATGGAATATCTCATCGGGTTCAACGTGGCCTGGCGCGAGGCCCTGGACATCCTGCTTGTGGCGGCCATCTACGCCTACATCATCCACTTGGTGCGCGGAACGCGCGCCGTGGCGGTGATCTACGGCCTGGTGCTCGTCCTGCTCGTGTACTACCTGTCCAACGAGCTTGGCCTCTATTCCCTCAACTGGCTTCTGACCAATTTCCTCGGCTCCATAGTGCTCATTGTCATCATCTTGTTCCAGGGCGACCTGCGCCGGGCGCTGGCCCAGATGGGCGCAGGACGTTTCTGGAAAAAGCCGCAGCTCTCCGAGGCCATTGTGGAAGAGCTGTCCCAGGCGGTGATGGCTTTGGCCAAGGCCAAGGTGGGCGCGCTCATCGTCATTGAGCGCTATGAGCCCCTTGGCGATGTGGTTGAGCGCGGCGTTCCCCTGGACGCCGTCATAACCGCCTCGCTGCTGACGACGATCTTTCAGGTGGGCACCCCCCTGCACGATGGCGCGGTGATCATCCGACGTGGCCGCATTGCCGCTGCCGGATGCATTCTGCCCCTGTCCTCCAAGCTCAAGGCGCAGAGCCTCTTCGGCACCCGCCACCGCGCGGCGCTGGGCATCAGCGAGGAGTCCGACTCCTTGTCCATCGTTGTTTCCGAGGAGCGCGGCACGGTGTCCATCGCCATGGGCGGACGCCTCACAACCTCCTTGAATGATCTGCGCCTGCGCCGGGTCATCAAGAACGCCCTGGAGCGGTAGCCGTGCTCAAGAACTGGAAGGATATCGCCATCGCCCTGGCATTGGCCATCCTCACCTGGTACCTGCTTACCGGGCGGGAGAAGGTCGAGGCCTGGGTGGACATGAGCGTGGAGATGACCAATGCGCCCGAAGGACTCACCATCCGCAAAGGCCTGGTAAGCAAGATCGAGGTGCGCGTGCGTGGGCCCAAGGGCCTTGTGCGCTCGCTGGACCGCCGCAAGTGGACCTATTCCCTCGATGTTAGCCGCCTCAAGGTCGGCGAAAATCTGGTGGATATCGACCGTGAGCGCATCCCGCTCTCCATGGCGTATGAGGTGGTTGAGGTGAAGCCTTCGCGCTTGCTTTTAACCGTGGACCGCATCGCCAAGAAAGAGGTTCCGGTCATCGCCGAATGGCGCGGCTCGCTGCGGCCCGACTACCGCCTGATTGAGATCAAGACGCATCCCGAAGTTGTGGAGGTGCGCGGGGCCGAGCGCCAGGTGAAGCAGATGACTCAGGCCCGCGTGTCCGTGCAGCTCGATTTCGAAGACCCGCCGTCCCTGTGGTCCGAGGACGTGCCCATCAAGCTGGCCGAGGGCGTTGAAGCCAACCCCGGGCAGGTGAAGGTGAGCCTGCGCTTCGGCCCGGAGATCAAGACCGCATGGGTTCGCGTGCCTGTGATCCTGGAGGCTGGCCCCGGCCTGCAGGCCAAGAGCAGCCAGAGCTACGTGCGTGTTCAGGTGGAAGGGCCGGTGCCCCTGCTGCGCGAAGCCGAAGCCGGGCGCGACATCGAGGGCCTGACCGCCGTTGTGGTATTGCCAGGCGGACTCAAGCCCGGACGCCATCCTGTGCGGTATCAACTGACAACCCCTGACGGGTTCCGCGTGCTTTCCCGCGAAACGGAAACCGTCGGCGTGACCATTCGCAAATAGCGCCCCTTGGCGTGAGGAGATCCCCAGTTCATGCGTGAAAAGCTGTTTGGCACCGACGGCCTGCGCGGCCGCGTCAACGAATATCCCATGACCCCGGAAGTGGCCCTGCGCCTTGGCCTGGCCGCCGGGCAGAAATTCCGCAACGGCAAGCGCAGGCACAAAGTCATCATCGGCAAAGATACGCGCCTGTCCGGCTACGTGTTCGAAACCGCGCTCACCAGCGGGTTTTGCGCCATCGGAATGGATGTGTTCCTTGTGGGCCCCATGCCCACTCCGGCAATCAGCTTTCTTACGCGCAACATGCGCGCGGATCTGGGCGTGGTCATATCCGCCTCGCACAATCCTTTCAGCGACAACGGGATTAAGTTCTTCGACCATGAGGGCTTCAAGCTGCCCGACGAAGTGGAGAGCGAAATCGCCGCCATGGTGCTGGCCGAGAGCCCGGTCTGGGACTTCCCCGCACCGGACCGCGTGGGGCGCGCCAAGCGCATCGTGGACAGCTGGGGCCGCTACATCGTGTATCTGCAGCACACCTTCCCGCGGGAGATGACCCTTTCCGGCATGAAGATCGTGCTGGACTGCGCCCATGGCGCAGCCTACGGCGGTGCGCCCCAGGTCTTTGAGGAGCTGGGGGCCGAGGTCATCACCATGGGCGTTACGCCCAACGGCGTGAACATCAACGACGGCTGCGGCTCGCTGTTCCCTGACAAGCTCGCGGCCAAGGTGCGCGAGGTGGGCGCTGACATAGGCTTGGCGCTGGACGGCGACGCTGACCGGCTCATCGTGGTGGACGAGCAGGGCAAGGTGCTGGACGGCGACCAGATCATGGCCCTGTGCGCTCAGGACATGCTGGAGCAGGGCAAGCTGGCGGGCGGGTTGCTTGTGGCCACGGTCATGAGCAACATGGCGCTCGAAATGTTCATGCGCGACCAGGGGGGGAAACTTCTGCGGACCCCGGTGGGCGACCGCTACGTTGTGGAGGCCATGCGTCGCGAGGGCGCTGTGCTGGGCGGCGAGCAGTCCGGCCACCTCATCTTCATGGACCACTCCACCACCGGAGACGGGACCCTTGCCGCATTGCAGCTCCTGCGCATCATGTGCCAGAAGAATCTGCCCCTGTCGCTTCTGGCCCATCTCATCGAGCCCTTTCCTCAGGTTATGGTCAATCTGCGTGTTGAGAAAAAGGTGCCCTTCGAGGATCTTCCGGAAGTCGGCAAGGCCGTGGCCGCAGTGGAGGCCGAGATGCGTGGCCGAGGCCGCGTGCTCTTGCGCTATTCCGGCACAGAGCCCAAGGCTCGGGTCATGGTGGAGGGAGAGGACAAGGCCAAGGTTGAGCAGTACGCTGGCGATATCGCCCAGCTTCTAGAACGCAGCCTGCGTTCCTAGCTTCGCCGCAGCATCAGGAGGAGAAAGCCCATGGACGTGCGCAAGGTCGTGATCCCCGTTGCAGGTTGGGGCACCCGCTCGCTTCCCGCCACCAAGAACATCCCCAAGGAGATGCTTCCCATCTTCAAGAAGCCGGTGGTGCAGTACGTTGTGGAGGAGGCGCAGGCTTCTGGCATCAACACCGTGGTGCTGGTCACCAGCCAGAACAAGACCATCATCGAGGACCACTTCGACCACAACCTGACCCTGGAGAACCTGCTTGAGCGCAAGGGCAAGACCGAGCTGCTGAAGGAGGTCCGGGATGTGGCGAACATGGTGGAGATCATCGCCGTGCGCCAGAAGATCCAGCTGGGCCTTGGCCATGCCGTGCTTTGCGCGCGCGAGGTTTGCAAGAACGAGCCCTTTGCTGTCATGGTGGGCGATGATCTCATGTTTGGCATGAAGCCCGGCATTCAGCAGCTTCTCGATGTGGCCAAGAGCGAGAACATGGCCGTTGTGGGCGTCATCGAGGTGCCCGAGAACAAGGTTGACCGCTACGGCATCATCGATGGCGAGGAGTACCGCCCCGGCGTGTACCGCGTGCGCAGCCTGGTGGAGAAACCGGCCCTGGGCACCGCCCCTTCGCGCCTTGCCATAGTGGGCCGCTATGTGCTCACGCCAGACATTTTCGACTACCTGGAGAAGCTTGAACCCGGAGTGGGCGGCGAGTTACAGCTTACCGACGCCCTGCAAGGCCTGGCGAGCAAGAATCGCCTGCTGGCGGTGAAGCTGCGCGGACAGCGTTTCGACGCTGGCGACTGGGTGGAATACCTCACGGCCAACATCTACTTCGCCCTGCACGACGAGGATCTGCACGACGACCTTGTGCGGCGCATCCAGGAACTCGTGCCCTGCAAGGGCCGGTAGGGGCCGGGACCGGCAGCATGGCCGCCCCCAGGCAGGCCTCCGGGCCGGGCATTTGGCAGGTCTGGCTGGCCAGCCCGCCTTATGCCGCGCTCACGTACCTTTGGCCCCACTGGCTGCCCGAGCCCGTGCCCGGCCTGCGCGTCCTTGCTCCCTTGAGCCGGGGCCTGCGCGTGGGCGTGCTAGAGCGCCCCTGTGATAACCCGCCAGAGGGCGTGGAGCTCAAGCCGCTGCTCTGGCCGCTGGAGCAGACCCCGGTCCTCGACCCTGACACCCTTGAGCTTGTGCGCGACCTTGCCGCTAGGCACATGGCCCATCCAGGCCGCGTGCTGGAGCTCATCTTGCCGCGCGGCCTGCGCACGGCCCAGGTGCGCTTCGACGTTGATCACAAGGACTTTGCGCGCAGCCTGGCGCCCAAGGCTTTGGCCGCCATGACGCCGGAGCAGTTGACCGCCCTGGCCCACGCCTGGGCGGAAGGGCGCATGCGCGTGCGCATCAGTCTGCGCAGGCAGGCCCAGGAACTCTACGCCTGCCTGGCGGCAGATCCGCCTTGGCCCGTGCGGCCCAATGCCGTGAGCCAGTTGCGCCTGCTGGAGCGTCTGTTCGAGTCCGGCCCCATGAGTTTGGGCGCAGTGCGCGCGGTCTTCGGCGATTCTGGCCAGCAGGCATTGAAACGCCTGACCCTGTCCGGGCTGGTGCGTTTGGGCGATCCTGACGAGGCAGCTGAGTCCCTGGACGATGTTCCGGCCATAACGCCTGATCCTCCCGAGTGCGCGCCTGGCCCCTTGGCCTTGACCGCAACGGACGAACAGCGCGCCGCCCTGGACGAACTGCTGCCCGCCCTGGAAAGCCCGGAGGCGCGGATGTCCCTGGTGCACGGGGTCACTGGCAGCGGCAAAACGCACATTTATCTGGAACTCACCCGCCGAGCTCTGGCTCTGGGCCGCTCGGCGCTGCTCATGGCGCCGGAGGTGGCGCTCGCCAGCCAGTTGTGGCGGCAGGTTCGCGCGGCCTTTCCCGATGCCGAAGCTTACTTCTCACACGGCTACCAGACCCCTTCCCGCCGGGAGGAAACCTTTGCCCGCGTGGCCTCTGCGCGCGGGCCGGTGCTGGTGGTGGGCACGCGCTCAGCCTTGTTTCTGCCCTTGCGCAATCTGGGGCTGGTGGTGCTTGATGAGGAGCACGACGAATCCTACAAGCAGGAGGAGCGCCTGCCTTACCATGCCAAGGAGCTGGCCTTCACGCGCATCCGGCGGTCCGGCGGGCTGCTCGTGCTTGGCTCGGCCACGCCGGACGTGAAGACTTTTCATGCTGCGCAAAACGGCCAACTGCCGTTGCAGGCCCTGGCGCGTCGGGTGGGCTGCCGTCCCATGCCCGCTGTCCGTCTGGTGGATATTTCCGGGGCCAAGGCCGACGAGCCCTTTGCGCCGGAGTCTCTCGCGGCCATCCGTGGCGCGCTGGAAGGCGGGGAGCAGGTCATCGTCATGCTGAACCGCCGGGGCTATGCGCCGGTGATGTACTGCATGTCCTGTGAGGAAGTGCCCAAGTGCCCGGAATGCCAGGTTGGACTGACCTACCACAAGTTGCGTGAACGGCTGACCTGCCACTACTGTGGTTTTACCCATCCCTATCCCATGCCCTGCGCCAAGTGCGGCGGCACCATGTTCGTGCCCATGGGCGATGGCACTGAGCGCATCGAGGAATACTTCCAGCAGACACTGGGGCACAAGGTTTCAGTGCTGCGCATGGACCGCGACAGCGCGCGAAGGCAAGAGCGTCTGGACGAGATTCTGCGTCGCTTTGCCGCGGGCGAGGCCCAGGTGTTGGTGGGCACGCAGATGCTCTCCAAGGGGCACCACTTTCCAGGCGTGACGCTGGTTGTGGTCGCCAACGCCGACATGGGCCTCAATTTGCCGGATTACCGGGCGGCCGAACGCACCTTTCAACTGCTGGTGCAGGTGTCGGGGCGTGCGGGCCGGGGTGAGAAGTCCGGCCAGGTGCTCATCCAAACGCGTAATCCGGCGCATCCGTTTTGGCATTTTGTGCTAGGCGCAGATTACGCCGGGTTCTACGAACGCGAGATTGCCCAGCGCCAGCGCTTCCGTTATCCACCCTTCACCCGCTTGGCGCTTCTGCGCCTCAGCTGTCCGGTTGACGCCGAGCATTTGCAGCAATGTCTTCAGGCTTTCGGCAAGACTCTGCGGGAGACGGCGAAGCCCCTGGGCGTGGATGTCCTCGGCCCGGCTCCGGCCCCACTGGCCCAGTTGAAAGGGCGTAAGCGCTTCAACTGTCTGCTGAAATGTTCGGACTGGCAGTCCATACGCAGCCTGTACAGCGCCCTTTCCCGCGCAGGGGCTGTGCCGAAAGCCTTCCGCCTGGAACTTGATCTCGATCCCGTGAACATGCTGTGAGTCAAAGCCTCGACAAGATGTGTAGCCGGATGTATCACAACCACATGCGCCATCTCATTTTTCGCCAACATGTCCTTGCAGCTTGCGTGCTCGTCGGGCTTGGGCTTGCGCCCGGTCTGGCTCATGCTCAGCAGAAAATCGGCTTTGTGAACCCGCAGCGCGTGGTGAACGAGACGCGCCTGGGCCAGATGGCCAAGGCCGATCTTGCCCGCTATGTAGCGGAGAAGGACCGCCTGGCCAAGGAGAGCGCCGCCCAGGTGGCGCTGCTGCGCAAGGAGGCCGAAGGCACTGCGCTTTCTGCAACGGAGCGCACTCGGCGTGAGGAAGCCTACCGGCGTAAGAGCCATCTGCACGAGACCATGCTCCAGGAAAATGCTCGCGACATCAAGTCCGAGGAGGCCAAGCTGCTGCAGTACGTCATGCGCCGGGCCGACACCGTGCTTGAGGATATCGGCAAGAAGGGCGGCTATGCCATTATCATCACTGATCCCGCAGCCGTGGGCTACGTGGACAAGGCCACCGTGGATCTGACGGACCGCGTGGCCCGCGAACTCGATTCACGAGGCAAATAGTATGTTTCGGGCACCTTCATTATTTCGCTTGCTCAGCCTCAGCCTGCTTGCTGTGTTGCTCGTCTGCGGGGTGGCCCTGGCTGAGGATCCCCACTGGGGCAGATTGTATGTGGTCGCGTCCAACGTCTCCGTGCGCGAAAACCCGTCTGATTCCGCCCTCAAAGTGCGCGTTCTCAAGGCCGGGCAGAAGGTGCGCGTGGATTTTCAGGACGGCGTGTGGGTCGCGGTGTTTGACCCCAAGGAGTCCGTGCGTTCGGAACTCAAGGCCATGGGATATGCTCGGCTGTCGGAACTCAAGGCCAACGGCGCAGTTGAGCTTGCCCAGGCGAACTCCATCGAGGTTCGCAAGCCAGCACCCAGCGTGAAGCCAGAAGTGCTCGTTGACGGCAGGTTGGAGAAATCCGGGAAACCTGCCGAGAAGCCGGACGCCAAATCCGCAACAAGGTCTGAAGGAAAGCCAGGCGGCAAAGCAGATGCGAAGCCTGCCAAGGGCTTTGGCGAGATTCGTCTGGCGGACCGCCCCCTCACCGTGCGCGTCAAGCGTGACAAGGACTCAGATTTCAAGCGCCTGCTCAAGCCTGGGCAGCGCGTACGTGTGGATTATCTTGAAGACGGCTGGTATGCCGTTTTTGATCCCGAAGAGAAGACCCGCGATCTGTCCAAGGCTTGGGGCTTCAGCCGCGACAAATACCTGGTGCCGGAGGGCTCCTATTCCGGTCCACCGTTTGAGGCCGCGCCTGCCCCGGCCTCTTTGCCCGCACCCGCAACGCCCGCACCCTCGCTCGCTCCGTCAAAGCCCGCTGCTCCGTCAAAGCCCGCTGCTCCGGCTAAGGTCGTCGTCGCGCCGGCCAAGGCGCAGACGGCCAAGGCCGACGAGGACCCTGATGTTGGCTACGCCGTTCTGGAGCGCAAGGAAGACCGCCTCACTCCACCCATTGTGACCCTGCGCGTGCGCCTGGATCTTTCCCAGCCCCCGGCATCGGAGGCTCTGCGCAAGGTGGTGCGCGAGATTTGGAAGGCCGAGCGCAAGAAGAACGAGAATCTTCAGCTAGAGGTTTTCTTGACCGGCATGGACACCAACGGTCTGGCTTACGCCACGGCACGCTTCCACGAGGACGGTCGCCTTCGCGAGTTCTGGTGGCGCGATGTGGTGTTGGGCAAGCCAAAGAAGTAGCCGCCACTTCATCAAATGAAGAAGGGCCGGAGCGTGTTGCGCTTCGGCCCTTTGTCGTTGTGCGGCGTGTTGTGCCGTGTGCTGCTATTTAACGAACAGCGGAATGGGAGGACGGGGCACGGCAGTGGGGAAGTTGCGCCGGGCGGCGGCTTCCTTTACGATCTTGGCGTCTACAAAAATATTGCCGCAGCTCTGGCACTTCCAGTGGCGCTGCTGCTTCTGCAAGCGCATAAGCAGGCCATCGCGGTCATAGCACAGTTGGCAGTACGGGCCCTTGTGCCGCAGTTCGTCGGTGAGCCAATACTTCTGGCCGTCGAACTCCATGCACTCCGCCATGTCGAGGACCTGCGCCACTTCAATTATCTGGTTCTTGAGGGCCTCATTTTCCTCCACCAGGGCGATGTACTCGTGCTGGAGGGCCTTGAGCAACGCTCTGGCCTCCTCCGGCCTGTTCTCGCAGATGAGCTGGTGGATTCTGCCGAATCCTGTTGCATGCAGCAGCTTCTTGGACATGAGGCACTCCGTTGTGGCGTTCAAGCGTTCTGGCGTATGGCCTTCAAGTGTCTAGTGTTGATGCCCTCTTATCGGCTGCGTGCCGGTGCGACTTTAGGGATGCGCGCATTTGCAGGCGCAGGGTGGTGGCAAGAAAAAGGGCGGAAGCTGGTGTCAGCCTCCGCCCTGCGGATGGTAATGATGCGAATCTGGAGCGCGCTACTTGGATTGGGCCTTGAAGCGGTCGGCCAGCACGGCTAGGGTCGTGGCGTCCGGATACTTCTTCATGCTTGTCTGGTTCTTGGCGATGCGCGAAGGCAGCGGCGGGTGGGTGGAGAACCACGAACCTCGTTTTGTGGACCCGGCCTCCAGCTTTTGCAGGGCGTGCAGGGTTTCGGTGATGCCTGCCGGGTTGTAGCCGGTGCGGTAGGCCGTCTCCATGGCGCTGGCGTCTGCCTCGTACTCCATGTTTTGGTCCAGGCCCTTATCGAAGAGCACGTTCTGCAAATCGCCGATCATGCTCTCGAACTGCGCGCCCTTGTCGCCCTTCATGGTGGCGGCGGTGATCTGTCCTACGCCGGTGAAGAACTGCGCGCGTTGGATGCTCTTGAGCGCATGGCGCAGGGCCACATGGCCCACCTCATGCGAAAGGATGCCCGCCAGTTGCGCCTCGGTGTGCATGACGCCAAGGAGCGCCGAAGTTACGAATATGATGCCGCCGGGGCAGGCGAAAGCGTTCTGGACGTCGCTGTCGACCACCACGAAGCGGTAGGGGATGTTGGGCCGCGGCGAGTTGGTGGCTACGGCCATGCCGACGAGGTTCACGTAATGCTGGAGGTTCTTGTTCTGCACGGGCATGCCGTATCGGCGCAGGCCCTCCACGGCCAGGCGCTCGCCGATGGTGCGTTCGCTCTGGTAGTCCATCTGCTGCGAACTGGCGAGCACGCTTTGGGCGCCTGAGAGGATCTTGCTCTCCTTGGAGTTGGGATCCATTATGGCGTCCAGGAAGCCTGCCATGACCGTACCTGGCAGGGCCAGGGGGATGGCGGTGGCGGCAATGCCTAAGATGAATTTTCTTCTGTCCATTTCCGCCTCCTACTTCGCGTATTCGCCGATGCGGCCGGCCTTGAGGAAATTCTCCAACTCCTTCTTGTCCACCTTTTCCGCCAGAACCCGGTCAAGGGCCTGCTTGTAGTCGGACAATGGCCGCACTGGCCTTCCTGCGGCCTTGGCCGCCTCCTGCTCGCTTGCATTCAGGCCGCGCATGCTGCGCGCGCTGTCGGCTTCGCTGACCATGATGGTGCTGGAGCCTGCGCCGCCGAAGAGATTGTCGCCGCCCTGCTTTGAGGCTTCGGGCGGGGTGGCGGCCACCTTGCCGCGATAAATCCAGCCGGTTTTGCCCCCGGTCGAGACTTTGTACCAGCTCTCCTCCTGCCCCTGGACCGAAAGCGCGGTGCCCACGGGCAACTCGGCCACAGTGTCGGAGGAGGCGGATTTGTCGGCCTTGAGCTTGGCCCCTTCAGAGGCGACGTAAAGCTTTTCTTGAGCCAGGGCTGGAGCGGCCAGGAGCAGAGTTCCGGCCACGGCAGCGATGATTGGTGCGCTTTTGTTCATGCATAGCCCCCATCTTTTTGGGTTGTTCCTAACACTGAGCATTCTGCGACATCCGGCTTGCGAAAGCAAGGGCGCGCAATGCTGTGGACGTTGTGGGCTCAGGCCAGGCCAACCTGCGGAGCAATGCCCGCCACGGCGGCGATGGCAATGGTGAAGAACTCCGACGGTTCAAGGCCAAGCTTCTGGCATTCGCCGATGGTCTCGCGGTTCACGCTGGCGGCAAAGGCCTTGTCCTTCATCTTTTTCTTGAGGCTCTTGGCGTCCATGCCGTCCATGCGCGCCGGGCGCACCAGGGCGTTGGTGTGGATGAGCCCGGTGACAGTTTCGCCACAGCGCAGGGCGAAATCAAGCGGTGTGGACGGCGCGAAGCCCGTGTGCTCGAAATTGTGCGCGCGGATGGCGTCCAGAGCCTGAACCGGCAGCTTGCCATCAAGGAATTCCGCTGAATCCAGGCCGTGTCGGGCAGGGTTGTCTTTTGTGGTGGCGTAGTCCAGGTCGTGCAAGAGCCCGGTGATGCCCCAGAGGTTCTGGTCCTGGCCCAGGCGCGCGGCAAGGGCGCGCAGCACGGCTTCGGATTCAAGACAGTGGGCTTGCAATGCGGGTTCGGCCACATGCGCGGTCATCAGGGCGTAGGCTTCGTTGCGGTCTATCATTGTTTAGAACTCCGTGAGTTATCTCATGCAGTTGCGGCTTTGGCGGCATACTCTCTTCGGACTGTGGCGGCGACCTCGGCCAGCCAGTTGGAGCGCTCTTCCGGGTTGCTGGTGCACACCACTCCGAACATGCGGCGTTCAATCCTGCGCACGCCGCAGAAGGAGAGCACGCAGTCGCGCCAAGTGCGCTCCAGGGGATCGCCGAAAACGGATAGCTCGCGTTCCGGCGGAGTGTTGGTAGTATTGAACACCAGCGCCGTCATTGGTTTCAGCAGCCCCACAGGCACGCCTTCGCCGTTGTCGCCAGGGAGAAATTCATAGGCCACACCGGGCCGCAGCACCCGGTCAATCCAGCCTTTCATCACCGCAGGGGGCATGCCCCACCAGTTGGGATGCACCAGGATCAGGCCGTCAGCCTCGCGAAGCTCCTGACAGTGGCGCTCCACAAGGGGGGGCAGCGTTGCGCCGCGGGCGATCTCGGCTGCGGGCAGCACAGGGTCGAAGCCTTCGGAGCAAAGGTCGTGCAAATGCACCTGGCAGCCCATGTCCATGAGAGTCTGTTGGGCTGTGGACGCTATGGCGTGATTGAAGCTCAACGGGTCTGGGTGCGCCAGTATGATGGATATCTGCATTGGTGGTCCTTACGGTCTTTCTTGAGGCTCGTGGAGCCAGCAGTGCGCGAAACTCGGGGCTTCTCCGCTGGCGGATGTGTCGAAGCGCGGCGGGAACTCCTGCTTGCAGCGGTCCATGACCTTTGGGCAGCGCGGATGGAACGGGCATCCGCTGGGCGGGTTCAACGGGCTGGGCAATTCGCCCGTCAGGTGCTGCCGGGTGCGCTGGTTGGCTGGGTCCGGCACTGGCACGGCAGAGAGCAGGGCTCTGGTGTAGGGATGTTTGGGGTCGCGCACCAGCACATCCGCCGGGGCGCTTTCGATCACCTTGCCCAGGTACATCACTGCGATGCGGTCGCACACCTGGCCCACAACGGCTAGGTCGTGGGAAATGAACAGGTACGTCAGGCCCAGGCGTTCGCGCAGATCCTGCAAGAGCAGCAGCACCTGGGCTTGAATGGACACGTCCAGCGCGCTCACGGGCTCGTCGCAGACCACCAGGGCCGGGTTGAGGGCCAGGGCGCGCGCAACGGCAACGCGCTGGCGCTGCCCGCCGGAAAGCTGGTGCGGGTAGCGGTTGGCCATTGATTCCGGCAGGCCCACAAGACGCAGCAGGTCTGATGTCCTGGCCTTGCGTTCTGCACTGGCGCCCACGGAGTGGATGACCAGGGGCTCGGCCACGATTGAGCCCACGCGCATGCGCGGATTGAGGGACGAGTAGGGGTCCTGAAAGATCATCTGCATCTGGCGGCGCAGATCTTTTTCCGGCCAGTGGGAGATGTCGCGGCCCTGGAATTCCACGCGGCCAGCCGCCAAGGGTTCAAGGCCAAGGACGCACCGGGCCAGGGTGGATTTGCCGCAGCCGCTTTCGCCCACCAGGCCAAGGCTTTCCCCCTGCTCGATGCTCAGGCTCACGCCATCCACGGCGCGGGCGACGCCTTTTTTCAGGTTCAGCAGGCCGCCGGAAACCGCATAGTGCCGGGCAACGTCGAAGAGTTCCAGCAAGGCGCTCATGCGGAGCCTCCCTGCGAAGTTTCGCACAGCCAGCAGCGGGCGCTGTGTCCTGGCGCTGCCTGGAACAGCGGCGGAGCCTCGGCGCAACGGGCAAAGGCTCGGACGCACCGTGGTTGGAACCGGCACCCGTCAGGCAGATCGAATATGCCCGGCACCATTCCCGCAATGGGCGCAAGCACGCGCTTCACGCCTAGGCGCGGCACCGAAGCCAGCAACCCTTGCGTGTACGGGTGGGCCGCCGCGCTGAACAGTTCGGCCACAGGGGCTTCCTCCACAACTTGTCCGGCGTACATGACGGCCACGCGCTGCGCAGTCTCGGCCACAACGCCCAGGTCGTGGGTGATGAGGAGGATGCCCGACCCCTTTTCGGTCTGCAAACGCCGCATCAGATCCAGAATCTGCGCCTGGATGGTGACGTCCAGCGCGGTTGTGGGCTCGTCGGCGAAAAGCAGGTCCGGGTCGCAGCACAGGGCCATGGCGATCATGACCCGCTGGCGCATGCCCCCGGAAAGCTCGTGCGGATAGCTTTGCGCCCGCGCAGCGGGGTTGGGGATGCCCACCAGCCCGAGCATCTCCACGGCGCGCTCCGCCGCTTCAACCCGGCTCGCCTTTCTGTGCAGGCGATAGCCCTCGGCAATTTGTTCGCCTACGCGGAACACCGGGTTCAGCGAGGTCATGGGCTCTTGGAAAATCATGGCGATGTGGTTGCCGCGCACGGTTTGCAGCTCGGCCTCGCTCATGGTCAGCAGGTCGCGGCCATGGTAGAAGGCCTCGCCCTCTATGACCCGGCCCGGAGGGTCCGGGATGAGGCCCAACACCGAGAGCGCCAGCACGGTCTTGCCGCAGCCGGATTCCCCGACAACGGCCAGGGTTTCGCCTTGCCGAACGGTCAGGCTCACGGTATCAACCGCCCTGGCGATGGGTGAGCCGCCGCGGCCTCCGGACTGCCGTGCAAAGGCGGTGGTGAGGCCCCGGATTTCAAGCAGGGCGTCGGGAAGGGCTTCGCTTGTGTCGTTGTTCATGGACCGCGCCGGGTTTTGGGTGCGTGGCAAAATATTGCTTACATAATCTTTCGCGAGGATAACGGAAATCATGCCGGATAACAACGAGGCTCAGGTGTCGGGAAAGCGGGTGGCCATAGTCGGAGGCGGACTGGCCGGGTGTGAATGCGCCTTGGCCCTGGCCAGGGCTGGCGTTGTTGTGCGCTTGTTCGAGATGCGCCCGGAGAAATCGTCGCCGGCGCACACCACCGGGCACCTGGCCGAGCTTGTGTGCTCCAACTCCCTGCGCTCCGATGAGCTGACCACGGCCATCGGCATCCTCAAGGTTGAGATGCGCGAACTGGGCAGCATGGTCATGCAGGCTGCGGACGCTACCCGCATTCCCGCAGGCAAGGCCTTGGCCGTGGACCGCGACCGCTTTGCCGAATACATCACCGCGCAGATCGAGGCCGATCCGAACATAGAGGTTGTGCGCCAAGAGGTTGAGAGCCTGGATGCGCCGGAGATTCAAGGCTTCGACGCCGTGGTCGTCGCCGCAGGTCCGCTTGCAAGCGACGCCCTTGCCGTCAGCCTGGCCAAGGCGACGGAGATTGAGGGCGGCAAGCGCCTATATTTTTACGACGCCATTGCGCCCATCATCAGCCGCGACAGTGTGGACCTGGACATCGCCTTCTGGGGCAGCCGCTATCGGCCAGAGGAGGACGATTACCTCAATTGCCCCATGACCGAGGCCCAATACGACGCCTTTCTGGAAGCACTCATGGCGGCGGAAAAGGTCGCTCCGCACGATTTCGAGAAGGAGATCCACTTCGAGGGCTGCCTGCCTGTGGAGGAAATGGCGGAGCGCGGACGGCTCACGCTCTGCTTCGGGCCGCTCAAGCCCGTGGGGTTGCCCAATCCGCGCACGGGTGAGGAAGCCTTTGCCGTGGTTCAGTTGCGAGCAGAGAACGCCGAGAAGACGGCCTTCAACCTCGTGGGCTTTCAGACCAAGCTCAAGTACCCGGAGCAGCAGCGCGTGTTTCGCATGATTCCGGGCCTGGAGAATGCCGAGTTTTTGCGTCTGGGCAGCATCCACCGCAATACCTTTGTCGACGCGCCCACCGTGCTGAACGAGGAACTGGCGCTCAAGACGCGTCCGAACGTGCACCTGGCTGGGCAGATCACCGGGGTGGAGGGCTATCTTGAGTCCGCCGCGTGCGGTTTGTGGGTGGGGCTATCGCTGGCTGCGAAGCTGGCAGGGAAGCCCCTTGCGCCGCCGCCGAACATCACGGCCCTGGGCGCGCTTTTGAGCCACCTGCGCACCCCGCCGGTGAAACGCTTTCAGCCGTCCAACGCGCACTTCGGCCTCATGCCTGATTTGAACCGTCGGGCGGGTAAAAAGGTTCGCAAGGAACTCTACGGGCAGCGCGCCCGCGACGCCTTTGCCGAGTGGCTGAAGAACCGCTTCGGCGTATAAAGCCTTTTTCTGGTCAGTCGCCCAATTTTTTTGCGGAATGAGTCTTTGCTTGGCAGCGTAGAAAAAGAAATATGGCCTCCGTAGTGTTTTTTTTTAGATTTTGTGGTTTCAGGGCTTTACTTCTGCCAGGTACGGGGTTAGTTAGCTCCATCTGGACACGCTACCCGGATGCTATTTGCTCAGGCGGGAATGGGCGACAATTTTTACTGTTTTTTTTAGGAGTTTTATCGCATGCCTAAGTCTATCTATGTCGGAAACATCGCCTTCAGCACCTCTGAGGATGACCTGCGCAACGTGTTCGCCCAGTACGGCGAAGTCCTGTCCGTTAAGTTCATCAACGACCGTGAGACCGGCCGCTTCCGCGGTTTCGGCTTCGTCGAGATGAACGACGCTGACGCCCTCGAGGCCGTGCAGGCCCTGAACGGCAAAGAGCTCGGCGGCCGCGCCCTGAAGGTCAACGAGGCTCAGGAGCGCGAAGCTCGTCCGCCCCGTCGCTACTAAATCATACCCGAAGCACATTTAAAGCCCCGGTCTGTGAAAGCAGGCCGGGGCTTTTTATATTTGTTGTCGGTCTGCTTGCGGGCGTTCCGTGTTTCTAGTGTTTAACTTGTGCTAAGCGAATTCTTTCGCTCATGTTACATTAAACGCCGCATATACAATTGCTCTGAGTTTTTCATCGCATGCGTTGTATTCGTCCATGTGGGATATTATGGCATCAACTTGTTCTTTTGATTTATGAGGTAATTTTCTCACGCCCTCAAGCTCTTCTAGAGTGAGGTACATGTGTAGGTGGTCATATACATTTATTTTGTTTGGAATAACTATTTGAGTAAGAACCATGTTCCAGTGAGATTTTGTTCCCAAGGCTTTAAGGTAGTGACTGTATCTTAGGTAATCTGATCTGCATTCTAGGGTATGTTTGTTGAGCCATAAGAGGAATGAATTTTGGTGACGAAAGAATTGAGTGATATGGCCTCGGATTGTTTGCACAACATCTATACCCTCTTTGTGCCTCTCAATGTATGCTAAAGCAAATGGCGTCCAGTTCTCAAAAGATGAAAGATGGCGATGGTCTAGGAGGAAACGTATCTTGTTGTCTTCTCCAATGGAATGCGTAATCTGCCAATTGGGCTTAATTAGCCGAACATGTTCAAGACAATTTCTTAAATCTTGAATGAATCTATGCCTTTCATCTGTAGAGAATTGGGTTGTCTGTTTGCTGAAGCTTGTTGTGTCATATCTTTGCGCTATTCTACGTACATGACAAACAACAGACATTAATGTTGATGAATAAACATACAAAGATTTAACGATATTAAATTCAAGTGTTGCAAATCGTGTGTCGTTTTTCTTGAAGAATAGTTCACCGGCCCGTTCTTCTTTTTTGAAATCTCGTACTGCTTGAAAAAAGTCATAAGCAGCTCTTTTGAATAGCCTTAACGAAAATCCAAGTGAGTCGAGGTCATCTTGAATAATAAAGCCAGGATGCTCTTCAACCGCAGACGTTGCTTTAGTAAACTCGTTAAAATATGCTGTAATTAGAAGCTCTTCGTCCCATGGCAATGGGCCCAGTGAAAACCCCGTATGGCTACCAATAGTGACTTTATGCCTGGGGCATGGCATTGTTTTTCGTGAGGATTTGGTTTTGCTCACCACAAAATCTTCTCCACCGGCCTTCTCTCCGGCACCACAACCTTCTCAATCGTCCCTGCAAGCCACTCTTTGCTCACGTACAGGCCGCAGAAGCACGCCCCATACTCCTTCACGTCCTGCTCCCGATACTCGCACGGGCACACGATGTCGCGGTCGGCGTCGAAGGTGCCGTTGGCAAGGCGGCAGGGGCACGCCATGTACCCCATCCGGTCCTTGTTGATGAGCAGGCTCTCCATGAGCGGCATGGTCATGCTCATGTCGGGGTTAAAGAAATAGCCCTTAGGTTCCTGAATTGTTTTCAGGGATTCATAGAGTTTTTCCGCGTTCATTTTTTGAGCGCCTCGTCGATCTTCTCCTGGTTGAACCCAATCAGGGCCTCGCCATTGATGATGATGGTGGGGAACGACACCGAGGGGTTGAACTTCTTCACTTCCTCAACGGTCATCTTGCGCTCCTCGCCGGTGAGCTGGTCCACGTGCACGCAGTCGTACTTAACACCGCACAGGTCCAGATATTCCTTGGCCTTCTTGCAATGAATGCAGGTGGACAGCGCATAAACTTTCACTATCGGGGCCATTTGGTCGCTCCTACTGTTTTTGACATCCTGCGAGCATGCAGGAACTTTATGCATTTTACTGAACATGCGCGAAAACCAGTTGCCTGTCAAAGCCATTGGCTTGTCCTCAACGTGGGTTGCGGGTTAATTGGGCGCGCTACGGTCGCTTCTGGCCAGCCGCCTTTCCAGGGCGCGCGCGGCGATGGAGCAGGGCAGCCCAAGGCCGAGGTACAGCAGGAACACCAGGGTCCAGACCTCGAAGGAAAGATACGTGGCGCTGACAAGCTCCTGGGCCTGGAAGGTCAGCTCCGGTATGGAGATGACGGACACGATGGCCGAGTCCTTGAGGGTGGACACGAACTGTCCGGTGAGGGGCGGCACCATGCGCTGGAAGGCCTGCGGCAGCACCACATGCAGCAGCGTGCGCCAGCGCGGCAGCCCAAGAGCCGATGCCGCGTCCCACTGGCCAGACTCGATGGACTCCACGCCAGCGCGCACGATCTCGGCCACATACGCGCCCTCGATGAGCCCCAGGGTGACGATGGCGGTGAGGAATCCCGGCATCTGGCCCAGGGGGCCGAATAATAATTGCGCAGGGCCGTGAAGCAGTTCCGGCATGTGCGCCATGGCTGCATCGAGCCCAAGGGCGTGAATGAGTTGGCCTGACAGGAAATACGAGAACAGGAAGATGAGCACCAAGGGGGGCGTGTTGCGCACGGCCAGCACGTAGGCTCCGCCGCAGAGCCGCCAGAACAGCCGGGAGCTGACGCGCATGAGTCCGGCCATTGTGCCCAGCACAAGGGCCAGCGCCCCGGCCCAGAGGCTCAGGCGGATGGTGGCGAACAGGCCGGAGAGGAGACGCCCGGTTCGAAGTTCGCCAGTGGCGGCGTCGGTGTAGGCCAGAAACTGCGGGATGGCCGCCCAGTTCCAGTGGTAGTTGAGCCGTGTCGACGCGCTGTGTCCCAGCCAGAAAAGCCCTGCGCCAAGCAGCAGCAGCACCAGCGCGTCCACAAGACGTCCGGAGTCGGGCGCGGCCAGCGGCACGTGGAGTGGGGCCGGGTTGTCAGCGCGATCGGCCATCTGTAGCGGCTACTCCACCTGGTCCTTCCAGTCGTTGGTGCGGAACCAGTAGTGGTGCCGCTCGGCCAGCCAGCCTTCGTCGCCCACCATGCGGATCCAGGCGTCCAGGAAGTTCAGGAAGTCCGGGTCTCCCTTGCGTACGGCAAAGGCGATGGGCTCCTTGGTGAAGGGATCAGTCAGGGGAAGCACCAGCTTGTCCGGGTACTTGAGGGCCTGGAAGGCTGGGAACGGGTCAGAAGCCACAACGGCGTGCGCGCGCCCGCTCAGCACTTCTTGGATGGTCTGGGCCTCCTGGTCGAACAGGCGCAGCTGCGCTCGTGGCATGTGCTTCTTGGCGGCATCCGCCGCTGTGGTGCCCTGGCGGATGGCCAGAACGACGTCTGGCCGGTCGAAGTCCGCCAGGTTCGTGAACTTCCCGGCCTTGAGTTTGTCGGCCACGATGGACATGCCGGAATACTCGTAGGGAATGCTGAAGTTGACCTTCATGGCGCGTTGGGGCTGTATGCCCATGCCGCCGATGATGATGTCGAACTTGCCGGAGAGAAGCGCAGGAATGATGCCTGACCACTGCGTGGGTTCGAATTGTACGGTCACGCCCATATCTTTGGCCAGGCGGCGCGCCACGTCTATCTCGAATCCGATGAACTCGCCCTTCTTGTCCTGCATGGCCCAGGGCACGAAGGTGGAGAAGCCGACGCGCAGCACCCCGCGCTGGAGGATCTGCTCCACGGCGCCGGAGTTGGCGGCACCCTGCTTCGGAGCCTGCTCGGCCTTGGAGCAGCCCAGAGCGGCCAGGGCAACGAGGCCTATGATGAACATGGTCATGCGTTTCGTGAACATGGTGCAACCTCCATTGGTTTAGGTCGGGTAGGCGAGCCTACGCTCCAGGGTCGCGGCCAAGCCGGAAAGGACGGTGGTGACGATCCAGTACAGCGCCGCAACAGTAAACCAGATTTCAAAACTCAGAAAGGTGTCGGACACAATGGTGCTGCCGCGCAAGGTGAGTTCGCTGATTGCGATGACGCTTGCCAGTGACGTATCCTTCACGAGCGAAACGCTTTGGCTGGCCAGGGGCGGCATCACGCGGCGCACGGCCTGGGGCAAGATCACCAGACGGTAGCTTGCCAGACGGCTCATGCCCAGGCTGCGCGCCGCGTCCCACTGGCCTTGGTCCTGGGAAACGATACCTGCGCGAAGTATCTCTGACACGTAGGCGCCTTCAAAGAGCGAGAGACCCAGCACCGCGCTGGTCAGGGCGTCCATGCCCAGGGCAGGCGCAAGCACGAAGTAGAGGAATAAAAGCTGGATCAAGAGCGGGGTGTTGCGCACGCTTTCAAGGTAGATTTGCGCGAGCCAGCGCCCGGCCGTGGAGCCGGACAGGCGAAGCAGTGCGGTGACGACTCCGGCCGCAAGTGCGCCCAGGCCGGAAAGGGCGAAGAGCTTGAGGGTGATCAGAAGCCCTAGAATGAGCGGGCCTGGTCCGCCCTCGCTCGTGACCAGAAAGGCGGGAACGCGGTACCACTGCCAATTGTAGCCCAGGCCGTCAGCCCCGCGAGCCACCAGCCACATCAAGCCCGCAAGCCCCAGCAGGAAAAGCAGCCAGTCTCGCAGGACGGGCCAGCATCTCCCAATGGTGCGTGCGGGCTTGGGGTCAGTCATTCAGAGGCGTCTCCGATAGTCTCACGGTCACCAGTTGCTGCACTTCAGCGGCGATGTCGGCTGGCGAACCCGAAGCGTTCACGGTTTTGATGCGCTGCGGGAACCGCTTTGCCCAGGCTTGGTAGCCTGCGCGCACGCGTCCGTGGAAGGCTAGGCTTTCAGCCTCGAAGCGGCCCTCGGCAACAGTTTTGTTTTCGGCGTGGTTGCGGGCCACAGCGCGGGTCAGCCCAATCTCCGGCTCCAGGTCCAGCAGGATTGTCAGGTCCGGCCAGAGCCCATCCACGGCCAGGGTGTTCAGGCTGTGCAGCAGTTCGGCGTCCAGTCCGCGGCCAAATGCCTGGTACGCGACAGTGGAATCGGCGAAACGGTCGCAGAGCACGATCTGCCCCGACTCAAGCGCGGGGCGCACCACCTGGGCCACGTGCTGCGCGCGGTCGGCCAGATACAGGAACAGCTCGGCCCGGGCGCACAGGTCGCGGTTCTCAAGAGACAGCAGCACGCGCCGCAGCTCTGCCCCGATGCGGCTGCCGCCGGGTTCGCAGGTGACGATGACCCTGTGCCCCTGTTTTTCCAGGTGGGTCTTCAGGAGCGCGATCTGCGTGGACTTGCCCGTGCCCTCTATGCCCTCAAAGGTGATGAACATGGGCTAGTCCGAGCCCAGCGGCAGGAGCAGGAAGCGGTCATCGATCTTGTCCGGGTCGGACTTTCTGGCGTCAGGCTTGTGGCTGTCCCTGCCCCCCAGGAGGCTGAAGACCGGGGCAGGGGGCGCCGGGGTCCGTTGCGCGCGGTACAGATAGCGGTCCAGATAGCGCTGGAAGGGCGTCCAGGATTGTTCAGTGCCTTCAAGCTCGGCGTAGGCCCCGGCCAGGGTGTTCATCTTGGCGTCGATGTTGTCTGCGAAGTGCAGGATGAAGGCCTCCGGCGTCTTGGGGCGTTTGGGCGCGCCGAACTCGTATTCGCCGTGGTGGCTGATGATGAGGTGCTTGAGGTGCAGGGCCAGCGTTTCGTCCAGGTCCTTGGTTTTTGCAAGGAACGGCTCAATGCGGGCGAGGCCCAGCTGGATATGGCCAAGCAGGCGGCCTTCGTCTGTGTATTCGCAGGACAGCCCGCTGGTGAGCTCCCAGGCCTTGCCCAGGTCGTGCAGGATGGCTGCCACCAGAAGAATCTGGCGGTCCAGGTGCGGGTACAGGGTCGACAGCGCCAGACAGGTTCGGGCCACGGCCAGTGTGTGCTCAAGCAATCCTCCTGCATAGGCGTGGTGCACGGCTTTGGCTCCGGTGGCTGGCAGCAGGCGGCCACGAATCTCCGGATCGTTCAGAATCTTTTTCATGAGCGAGCGCCAGGGCTTGTGCGTCAGCTCGCGCCTGCACAGCTCTTCAACTTCGGTGAGCAGCACCTCTGGCTCCACCGGGCTGGGGGGCAGGAACTCGGACAGATCAGCCTCGGCGATGTCCGCCTCGGCGAGCTGGTCGATGGTGAGCTGGCACTTGTCGCGGTAATTGGCGGCCTGGGCGCGCACCTGCACCAACTGCCCGGCGGACAGGTTCGGATGCGCCTGGGAAAGCGGGCTCCAGATCTTGGCCTCCATCTGGCCGCTCACGTCTTGCAACACCAGGCTCCAGTACGGGCCGTTGCGCGATTGTCCTGTTCTGGCCTCTGCCAGGAGAAAGTAATCCTGTATCGTCTGTCCGGGGCTAATGTCCCGTATGTACACAGCTTTCGCTATCACGGCCTTGCCAACTCCCTCATGTTGGGGTACTGCGCCTGTACCGCGCCGCGCGGCGGGCAGAAAATCCCTTGTGCCGCATCATTTGCCCTCAAGGGACGCGGCTTGTCAAACCGAAGTATGGCCCGTAATTGGCGCGAGAACGTTAACGAAGGCACCAACTGGCCCAATCGCCCACACAAGGGGACTGTACATGCGCATCCTCCTCACCAACGACGACGGCATTCAGGCCGTGGGCCTGCGCGCCATGCACAAGGCGCTCGTCCATGCAGGGCACGAGGTCTTTGTCGTGGCCCCGGTGACGGAACAGTCCGCAGTGGGGCACGCCATCACCCTTTCCGCGCCCCTGCGCGTGAAGGAGTTTCGCGACGAGGGCTTCTTCGGCCTTGGCGTCACTGGTACGCCAGCGGACTGCGTGAAGCTGGCTCTTTCAACGCTCATCAAGGACAGGCCGGACATGGTGGTTTCGGGCATCAACTCCGGGGCCAACGTCGGCGTCGATCTCTTGTACTCCGGCACGGTTTCTGCCGCCACCGAGGGCGCTTTCATGGGGTTTCCGGCGCTGGCCGTGTCCATGGACGACTTCAACCCCACCGATCTCTCGGGCCAGGCCGCCTATGCCGCCGCGCTGCTGCCGCGCCTGCCTTTCTCTCGACTTCCAGCCAAGTGCGTGCTGAATTTGAATTTTCCGGCACGGCCCATTGCCGAAGTCCTGGGCCTCAAGCTCTGCCCGCACACCCGCGTGGCCTACGAGGACTGGTTCGAGGAGCGTCTCGACCCGCGTGGCCGTCCCTATTATTGGATGTGCGGTGAACTGAAGGCCGAGCGCATCAGCGAGGGGCGAGACCGCAGGCTGCTCTCCGAGGGGTATGTGACCCTGACGCCGCTTAAGTTTGATTTTACGGATCACGAGACTCTGAGCCTCTTGGAACCCATGCTTTCCGCGAAGCTCTGTTGACAGAAAGTTTAGAGCGTGACATGACCTAGACTGTTTGCAGTTGTCACTTTTTAGCCCTTTCATGATCGCCAAGGAGGATTCCATGCCCCTCGTTTCACCCAAAGAAATGTTTGCCAAGGCCTATTCCGGTGGCTATGCCATAGGCGCGTTCAACGTGAACAACATGGAGATCGTCCAGGGCATCATGGAGGCGGGGAAAGCGGAAAACGCCCCTCTGATCCTCCAGGTTTCAGCTGGGGCGCGCAAGTACGCCGGTCAGAACTACATCATCAAGCTCATGGAGGCCGCTCTGCAAGGCGCGGATCTTCCCGTGGTGCTGCATTTGGACCATGGTCCTAATTTCGAGCTTTGCAAGGAAGTCATCGACGGCGGTTTTACCTCCGTCATGTACGATGGCTCGCACCTGCCCTACGAAGAAAACATCGCGGAGACCAAACGCGTTGTGGAGTATGCCCACGCTCGCGGCGTCTGGGTCGAGGCCGAGCTGGGCCGCCTGGCCGGCGTCGAGGAAGACGTGAGTTCCGATGAACACATCTACACTGATCCCGAGCAGGCCAAGGACTTCGTGACCCGCACTGGTTGCGACTCCCTGGCCATCGCCATAGGCACGAGCCACGGCGCCTATAAGTTCAAGGGCGAGGCCAAGCTCGACTTCGACCGCCTGGAGAAGGTCAGCAAGCTGCTGCCCGGACTGCCCATCGTGCTCCACGGCGCATCCAGCGTGCCCCAGGAGTTCGTGGACATGGCCAACAAGTATGGCGGTCATGTTCCCGGCGCCCGCGGCGTGCCTGAGGATCTGCTGCGCAAGGCCGCCAGCATGGCCGTGTGCAAGATCAACATCGACACCGACATCCGACTGGCCATGACCGCCACCATCCGCAAACACATGGCCGAGAACCCGGCGGACTTCGATCCCCGCCAGTACCTTACTCCGGCGCGCACCGCAGTGAAGGAAATGGTCCAGCGCAAGATCAAGAACGTCCTGGGCTGCTCCGGCAAAGCCTAGGCCGAGAGAAATACCCGCAAGGAGCGAGACGAAATGGCGACGAGAATTGGCATCAACGGCTTTGGCCGCATTGGCCGCTATCTGACCAGGCTTCTGGCCGACCAGTCCGACCTGGAGCTTGTGGCCATCAACGCCCGCGCAACCAACAAGGACCTGGCGCACCTGCTCAAGTACGACTCCGTGCACGGGAAGTTCCCCCGCGTTGAGGGCAACGACAAGGGCTTCCTGCTTGACGGCAAGCAGGTCAACGTGACCCGTTTCGCCACCGGCGAGTGGAGTTGGAAGGACATGGGCTGCGACATCGTGGTCGAGTCCACCGGCAAGCTGAACGACCGCGTTGGGTGCTCCACGCACCTGAACTGCGGCGCCCATAAGGTGATCCTTTCCGCCCCCGGCAAGGAGATGGACTCCACCATCGTGGTTGGCGTCAATGACGCGGACCTGAAGCCCGAACACAAGATCGTCTCCAGTGCCAGCTGCACCACCAACTGCCTGGCCCCGGCCGCCAAAGCCCTGAATGACGCCTTCGGCATCAAGCACGGCCTAATGACCACCATCCATTCCTATACCATGGACCAGCGCCTGCACGACGGCTCCCACAAGGACATCCGCCGCGCTCGCGCCGCAGCGCTCAATATGGTGCCCACCACCACTGGCGCTGCCCGCGCCTTGTCGCTGGTCATCCCGGCCCTCAAGGGCAAGCTCGACGGCTTCGCCATTCGCGTGCCCACCCCGGACGTATCCATTGTGGATCTGACCTGCGAGCTTGACCGCGCCACCACCAAGGAAGAGGTCAATGCAGTGATGAAGGCCGCAGCCAACGAGAGCTTCGGTTATTGTGACGAGCCCCTGGTGTCCTCGGACTTCGTGGGCAGCACCTTTGGCGGCGTGCTCGACTCCGGCCTCACCACCGTAATGGACGGCACCCAGGTGAAGCTTATCGTTTGGTACGACAACGAGGCTGGATTCACTCATCAACTGGTGCGCCTCATCCGGCAGGTGTCCCAGTTCGGGTAGGCTACTTCCGGTACCGTTTTTTTGGGGGCTTCGGCCCCCTTTTTTTCGTGCAGGGTGGGGATTGTTGCGGAAGCGATTCACGAAAAGCATAACGTACATGCGTCCGAGCATATTTTTGCTGACATTTCTATCTCTCGTGGGTAGATATTGTTCGTAACCCGAGGAGGATGCCATGACGAAAACGCCTGATCGTTTTGAAAGGTATTTCCGCACTTTGGCCGATGTGGCCAGGGTGGTGAATTCGAGTCTTGAGACCGGACATGTCCTCGCAGCCGTTGCAGAGCAGACCACGAAGGCCGTGCGTGCGAAGGGCTGCACCCTGCGTCTCATGGACCGCACCGGCAAGCGTCTGCTCCCCAGTGCCGCGTTCGGGCTTTCCAAAGAGTACTTTCGCAAGGGATCCGTTGACCTCGACCACAGCGAGGTGGATCGCGAGGTCATTGCGGGAAAGACCATTCATATCCTGAACGCCCAGAACGATCCGCGCTTTCAGTACGGCGAGGCCGCCAAGAAAGAGGGCATCGTCACCGTGCTGGTGACGCCGCTCATGGTTGATGGTAGGGCCATCGGCGTTTTGCGCATTTATACCCAGACGGAACGCACCTTCGATCAGCCGTCCTTGGACTTTCTGCACGCCGTTGCGGATATCTCCGCTATGGCCATTGAAAACGCACGATTGCACCAGGCCCTGAAAACCGATTACGAGATGTTGGCCTCCTACGAGCACCGCATCTTCGAAGACTAGGGGGGGGCGGACATGCTGCGCATCGGAATCAACGGCTTTGGCCGCATCGGCAGACAGGTTCTCAAGGCCATCTACGACAACCACAAGAGCGTCGCCACGGTTGTGGCCTTGAACGACCTCTACGACGTTAATACGAGCGCCCACCTGCTGGAGTTCGACTCCACCTATGGCCGATCGCCGCATCCCGTGGCCGTGACCGAGGACGGGGGCATCTGCTACGGCGATTGGAAGGTGGCCTGCTACGCTGAACGCGACCCGCGCAATCTGCCCTGGGGCGACCTGGGCGTTGATATCGTCATCGAATCCACGGGCCTGTTCACCACAGGACCCAAGGCGCAGGCCCACCGCGACGCTGGAGCAAAGAAGGTCATCATCAGCGCGCCCGCCAAAGAGGAGGACATCACCATCGTCCTCGGCGTCAACGAGCACCTCTACGACCCGATCAAGCACAACATCGTGTCCAACGCCAGCTGCACCACCAATTGTCTGGCTCCGGCCGTGAAGGTAGTCAACGACGCATTCGGCGTGGTCAACGGGCTCATGTGCACCATCCACAGCTACACCAACGACCAGCGCATCCTTGACCTGCCGCACAAGGATCTGCGCCGCGCGCGCGCCGCTGCTCTGAACATCGTGCCCACATCGACCGGTGCGGCCAAGGCCGTGGCCCTGGTCATCCCCGAACTCAAGGGCAAGGTGGACGGCTACTCCCTGCGCGTGCCCACTCCAACGGTCTCCATCGTGGACTTTGCTTGCACCCTGGCCACGCCCACGGACACTGCCTCCTTGCGCGCCGTGCTCAAGGCCGCCAGTGAAGGCCCGCTCAAGGGCATCCTGGGCTTTTCCAGCCGGCCCCTGGTCTCCACGGACTTCCGCGGCGACCCGCGCTCCAGCATCATTGATGAGGAATACACGGTGGTTTCGGGTTCCGGTCTGGCGAAGATCGTCACCTGGTACGACAACGAATGGGGTTACTCCTGCCGCGTGGCGGACCTCATCAAGCTCATGGCCGATAAGGGCCTCTAGGAACAAGTTATGCTTTATCTCAAGGATATTGATGCTTCTGGCAAAAAAGTGCTCATCCGAGTGGACTACAACGTGCCCCTGGACGGCACCCGCGTTACCGACGACACGCGCATCCGCGAAAGCCTTCCCACCCTGCGCCATATCCTGGCTTCCGGCGGGGCTGCTGTCATATGCTGCCATCTTGGCCAGCCCAAGGGTGAGGTGAAGCCTGAGTTCTCGCTGGCTCCTGTGGCCGCACATTTGGCCGGACTGTTGGGGGTGAGCGTGCCCTTGGCCGGCGATTGCGTAGGCGCTGACGTCAAGGCAAAGATCTCGGCCCTGGCTTCCGGCGAGGTGTTGATGCTTGAGAATCTGCGCTTCCATAAGGCCGAAACCTCCAAGGATGCGGCTGAGCGCATGGCCTTTGCCAAGGAACTTGTGGCCGGGCTGGACCTCTACGTCAGCGATGCCTTTGGTGTGTCCCACCGGCCCAACGCCTCGGTCACCGAGGCCCCGCTGGCAGCGCCAAAAGCCTGCGCCGGGTTCCTCATGGAAAAGGAGTGGCGGTACCTGAACGGTGCGTTCTCCGACCCCAAACGCCCCTTTGTGGCCATCTCCGGCGGCAGCAAGGTGTCGAGCAAGCTCGGCATTCTTAAGAACCTGCTTGGCAAGGTGGACCATCTGATCATCGGCGGAGCCATGGCCAATACGTTCCGGCTCGCCCAGGGGATCGAAATGGGCGACTCCCTGGTGGAGCGCGAGCTCCTGGATGATGCCCGGAGCATCATGGCGGCTGCGGCCGATGCCGGCACGCATATCCACCTGCCAGTGGATTTCGTGCTGGCTGGAAGCTTCAAAGACAGCGCCGCCGCAGTGCCCTCGCATACCGGCGCGGTTCCCGCCGGGCTCATGGCTCTTGATGTCGGTCCCAAGAGCGTTGAGGTTTTCGCCCAGGTGCTTAAGGGCGCTGGCACTGTAGTATGGAACGGCCCCATGGGGGCTTTCGAGAACCCGGCTTTTGCCGCTGGCTCCATCGGCGTGGCCAAGGCCATTGTAGCATCCGGGGCGTTGAGCATCGTGGGCGGCGGGGATACCGACGCCGTGGTTCATGCCGCGCATCTGGGCGAGAAGTTCAGTTTCATCTCCACGGGCGGCGGATCGTTCCTGGAATTCCTTGAAGGAAAGGAGCTGCCTGGGTTCAAGGCTCTGGAAGACGCAGCGAAGCAGTAAGGCGCATTCGGGCACATTAAACCGAAAAGCCCCCGCCAGGCGATCCTGACGGGGGCTTTCTTGCGCTTGGTGGCAGGCGCTACACGACCAGGCGTTCAGGGAACAGCTTCGTTCCGGCGGTGAGGAGTTCTTCCAGCTTTAAGCCCAGGGGCACGATGCGGCGCTCCACAAGGGCGACCTCATCGGCGGGGTCGAAGAGCGGGTAGTCGCTGCCGAAGAGCAGGCGGTCCGACGGATGCTTGGCGATCAACTGGCGCAGAGTGTCGTCGTCGATAAAGGACAGGGAGCTTGAAGTGTCGAAGTACACGTCGAGCCCTGCGAGATGTTCTATGGCGTATTGCCAGTGGCTGAACCCGCCCAAGTGCGCGGCGATGAGCCGGGGACCTGGAAAGGCGCGGCGGAGGTTGGCCATCTTCAGCGGGCAGGAGGGGTTCTTCTCCGGCGGCAAGGTGTCGCCCACGTGAATCATCAAGGTGAACTCGTCGCCGATGATCTCCATGAGCTTGTAAAATTTGGGATCATCCAGAAAGAACCCCTGGAAGTCCGGGTGAAACTTCAGGCCTTTGATGCCCGCCTTGCGGAGACGCCCCAACTCTTTTTCTGGTTCTTGGTGGTCCGGGTGCAGGGTGCCGAAGGCCGTGACGCGCTTCGACTGTCGTTCCATGTCAATTGCCCAGTTGTTTGCCGGGATCACCTGTGAGGGGTCGGTGGCGGCGGTGTGCACGACAACGCGGGCGATGCCGGCGCGGTCGGCGCGGGCAAGCAGATCATCCAGCACCCCTGTCCCCTGCGGGTGAATCCCGTAGTGCGAGTGCAGCTGATTGATGGCTTTTTCTGTAATTTTAGGATGGAAAACATGGGTATGCGTGTCTGTAAACACTGTTGAGCTCCCTACTTTGCGTCGGAGTGTTCACTTATACTTGCTCAGGAAGCGGGGCAAGAAAAATGAGGCGAGGGAGTGCTTACTGTTGATGGGTTGCGTCAGCTTCTCGTGTTGCGGGAATACTGTCGCAGACTTCCTTGAACCAGCCTGGGACGGCCACGGGCTTGCCCTGAGGATTCACCGTGGGGTGCTCGGTGGCGCCCTGGGCGGTTATCTTGGTTTTGTCCTCGTTCCAGAACTCATACACGATGAGCATGCTGGCGCGCCGCCATTCAGACACGCCGCAGTGAACATGCAGCAGGTCGTCGTAGCGGGCCGGGATGCGGTAGCGGCACCATGCCTCGCGCACGGGCAAGAGGATGCCGCGCTGCTCCACGAGGTTGTAGCCCATGCCGCGCTCACGCAGGAAGAGACTCCGGGCTCGTTCGAAGATGTGCAGGTACTCGGCGTAGTAAAGAACGCCCATGGCGTCTGTTTCGCCATAGGACACGCGGTGCGCGTACCAGGAGTCGGACGCTGGGAAGACTTTCGGAAAATCCATGCCGCCTGCCTAACGCGCCTGGTGAAGAACCCAGGACAAAAAGTCGTGGCCAGACTCCACAACCAGGCCGGTGCTGCGCGCCTGGGCCTCGGAAAAGGCTGAAAGCCCGCTTTGCTCGCCGCCCTCGCGCCAGAGCAGGAAGGGCACCGGGTCCGGGGTGTGGGTTTTTTCGGCAATGGGCGTAAAGTGGTCGCAGGTAACCACAAAGGCCACGTCCTGCCCGGCCAGCGCGGCCTTGAGCGGGGCCACGATGCGCGCGTCGAAGCGGCTGATGGCCTCGGCTTTTTCCGCCGCATCGCCAGCATGGCCGCATTCGTCCGGGCCTTCCAGGTGCACAAAGGCGAAGTCGCCGCGCTCCAGGTACTTCAGCGCCGCGTCAACCTTGCCCTGGTAGTTGGTATCGATGAGACCGGTTGCGCCGGGCACCTGGATGACCTCCATGCCCGCCGCGCGCCCCAGGCCGCGCACCAGGTCCACGGCGGAGATCACCGCGCCGGTGAGGCCGGAGGCTTCCTTGAACTTCGGCAATAGAAGCGGCCTGCCCTGGCCCCACGGCCAGATGGACTTGGCCTTGGTGTGCCCGGCGGTGCGCTCCAGGCGCTCCGCTGCAAGGAACAGCAGGTCCCACATGCGGGCCGAGCGCGAGAACTGGCGCATGTCCAGGTGCAGGGACTTGCCCGTGATGTCATGGGGCGGGCTGATGCGCAGGTCAGCCTCGTCCTCAACCGCTCCGCCCTTGTGCACCAGCAGGTGTCGGTACTGCACGCCGGGGATGAACTGGAATGTCTCGTCGCCAAGGCTGGCCTGCAGATCCTCCACCAGCGGCGTGGAGTCCTCGGTGGTGATGTGCCCGGAGGAGTAGTCGAGCATGGTGCCCTGGGGCGAAAGCTCGGTGAGGTTCACCAGATTCATGCGCCAGACCAGATCGTCGGCGCCGAGTTCAATTCCTTGAGCTGCGGCTTCGATGGGGCCACGCCCTGTGTGGTGCTTGGCCGGGTTGAAGCCCAGCAGCGACATGTTGGCCACGTCGGAGCCCGGGGGCATGCCTTCAGGCACTGTGCGGCACACGCCCACAGTTCCGGTGCGGGCCATCTCGTCCATGTGGGGAGTGACAGCGGCCTCCATGCAGGTCTTGCCGCCAGGATGCTCGTCGGCCCAGCCACCCATGCCGTCGGCGATGAGGAAAAGAAGCTTCATGTGCTTTCCGCCTACAGGATGGGGAAGTGTACGGTGGGCCGCAGGGTGAAGGGCATGGCGTCGATGATGCGGATCGTGTCGGCCACGGCGCTTGCGCGCGCGTTGTGCGTCAAGAAGACTATGGGCACGTCGCTGGCCTGGTGGTCGCCCTTCTGCACCGCCTGGGCGATGGAGATGTCGTGCTCTGCCATGGTCTTGGCGATGGACGCCAGGACGCCGGGGCGGTCGGTGACGGTGAAGCGGAAGTAGTGCATGGCCACGCCCTCGGAAGCGGGCAGGATCTCGGCCTGGGGCAGAGGCTTGTTGCCGAAGCCGGTGTTGTCGAAACTCGCGCACGGAGCGTTCAGGCCCCGGCACAGGGCCATGATGTCGGCCATGACCGCGCTGCCGGTTGGCAGCGCGCCTGCGCCCTGGCCGTGGAGCATGATGGGCCCCACCGCGTTGCCTTCCACGCGCACAGCGTTGTAGTTGCCGCCCACCCGCGCAAGCAGGAAGGTGTGCTTTACAAGAGTTGGCTCCACGCTGGCCTCGATCTTGCCGTCCACCTCGCGCGCCTGGGCCAGAAGCTTGATGCGGTAGCCGAACTCGCGGGCGAACTCGATATCCAGCCCGGTAACCTGGGTGATGCCGCGCACCGGAAGGCGGGAGAGCGGGAAGTCCCGGCCATAGGCCAGCCGAATAAGGACCACCAGTTTGTGTGCGGTGTCGAAACCCTCAATGTCGAAGGTGGGGTCGGCTTCGGCGTAGCCCAGGTCCTGAGCTTGCTTGAGGGCTGTGGCGAACTCCAGATGATTTGTGGTCATCTCGGAGAGGATATAGTTGGCAGTGCCGTTCATGATGCCTGTGAGCCGCTCGATGCGGTTGGCCCCCAGGCTTTCTCGCAGGGCCTGCACGATGGGCACGCCCCCGGCCACGCTGGCTTCATAGAAAAGGCCAAGCCCCTTGGACGCCGCAAGGGCCGAGAGTTCCGGCCCGTGCAGCGCCAGCAGGTGCTTGTTTGCCGTGACCACATGCTTGCCCGCCTGAAGCGCGCGGGTGATGAGGTCGCGGGCCAGATCAACGCCGCCCATGAGCTCCACCACAACGTCCACCTCGTTTGAGAGCAGGTCGTCGGGATTGTTGGTGAAGCGAACCTCGGGTCCGGTGGCCGCAGCGCGCTTTTTGGACAGATCACGCACGAGCACGGTGGTGATGGCGATGTCGCGCCCCGTGCGCGCGAGGATGATCTCGCGATTCTCGTGCAGAATCTGGGCGAGCCCTGAGCCGACCGTGCCGAATCCGGCGATTCCGAGGCGCAACGTGTTCATTGAGTCTCCTATTTGCCGAAGAACTTTTTCAGGTTGCGCGTGGCCTGATTGATGCGGTGGCGGTTTTCCACCAGGGCGAAACGCACATGGTCATCGCCGTAGTTGCCGAAGCCAAGGCCCGGCGAAACGGCTACTTCGGCCTCGCGCAGCAGCAGCTTTGAGAATTCAACGCTGCCCATGTGTTTGAATTCGTCAGGGATTTCCGCCCAGACGAACATTGTGGCCTTGGGCGGCTCCACCATCCAGCCTGCGCGGTGCAGACCTTCGATGAGGGCGTCGCGGCGGTCCTGGTGCACATCCATGATTTCGCGCACGCAATCCTGGGGGCCGTTCAACGCTGTGCACGCAGCGATCTGGATGGGCTGGAATATGCCGTAGTCCAGATAGCTCTTGATGCGGGTGAGGGCCTGGACCATGTCGCGGTTGCCCACGCAGAAGCCCACGCGCCAGCCAGCCATTGAATAGCTTTTGGTGAGGGAGAAGAACTCCACCGCCACGTCTTTGGCGCCCTTGGCCTGCATGAAGCTCGGGGCCACATAGCCGTCATAGGTGAAGTCCGCGTAGGCCAGGTCGTGGATGATGTACATCCCGTGCTCTTTGGCGAAGTCCACAAGCTTTTGAAAATAGGCCACATCCGCACAAATGGTTGTGGGGTTGTGGGGGTAGTTGATGACCAGCAGCTTGGGCTTTGGCCAAGTCTGCTTCACTGCGGTCTGCAAGTCCTCCAGAAAGTCGCGTCCCTTGCCCATGGGAATGCGGCGCACGTCGGCGCCGGCGATGATGGCGGCATAGGGATGGATGGGGTAGGCCGGATCAGGGGCGAAGACCACGTCGCCGGGGGAGAGCATGACCAGCGCAAGGTGCGCCAAGCCTTCCTTGGCTCCCATGGTGACCACCACCTCCTGGTCGTGATCAAGCTCGACACCGAAGCGGCGCAGGTACCAGTTGGCGATGGCGAGCCGGAGGCCCTTGATCCCCTTGGATGCGCTGTAGCGGTGGTTGGTAGACTTCTGGGAAGCCTCCATGAGCTTTTCAACAATATGTTGCGGGGTGGGCAGGTCGGGGTTGCCCATGCCGAGGTCGACGATGTCTGCGCCCTGGTGGCGCATCTTCATTTTGAGTTCGTTGACCTGAGCAAACACATACGGCGGCAGTCTATGGACTCTGGGAAATTGCTCCACGGTGCGCTCCTTAACTCCCCCATGAAAGGCCGGAGGTGATTATTCTGTAGTCCGGGACCATA
Organism: Humidesulfovibrio sp.; assembly: GCF_030689645.1. Lineage (GTDB taxonomy): Bacteria > Desulfobacterota > Desulfovibrionia > Desulfovibrionales > Desulfovibrionaceae > Humidesulfovibrio. Next base: position 15,385 of record NZ_JAUYFU010000077.1, on the reverse strand, counting down.
TATGCGGCGGGCGGTGTCTGTCAAAAGCAATGATGCCTGAATTCAACGGGTCGTGTTGCCAGTTCTCATGCTGGGTGGTAGGTTAAAAGCTACGTTTCGTTGTGAGGAGGTTTACGTGACTAAAAGCGAGTATGCGCGCATGCTTGAGGTTGCCATTGAAGAGGCGCGCCAGGGACTGGCCGAGGGCGGCGTACCTATCGGCGCGGCGTTGTTCGACTCCACTGGGAAGTTGCTGGGCCGGGGGCATAACCGGCGTGTACAGGATTCTGACCCGGCCATCCATGCGGAGACTGCGGCTTTTCGCGCGGCCGGAAGGCGTACAAGTTACCGTGACACAATCATGGTCACAACCTTGGCTCCGTGCTGGTATTGTTCCGGCCTGGTTCGTCAGTTCGGCATCGGCACCGTTGTGGTGGGCGAAAGCGAAACCTTTCAGGGGGGAGTTGCGTGGCTCCGGCGCAACGGAGTGAAGGTGGTGGATCTCAAGAGCGCGACCTGTCGTGATCTTTTGGGGGCATTCATCAAGGCCAAGCCCGAGGTGTGGAATGAGGATATAGGGGTTGATTAGATCTAGGTCGGCAACAAGGTGTCCCTTCGTCTCTTGTCCCGCTTAGTATCTTCGGATAATGTTGCGAGGCTCATCTACACGAATTGGTTGTTAGGAGGCTCGGTTGCGCGCAACTGCACTCGTGATGTTTCTGGCGGCGCTGCTGCTCGGCGTATTTTGCGCCGACGCTCCTCTCGCGCAACAATCGCCCAACAGTCTTGTGCCGCTCACGGCGGCGGAACGCCAGTGGCTTGACGACAACAGAAATTCCATCATCCTGACCTATGACGCAGCCTTTCCGCCTCTGGAGTATCAGGACCAGTCAGGCAATTACGCGGGCATGGGAGCGGACATGGTCGCCAAGGTCGAGGCTCTGCTCGGCGTGACCTTTCAAAAGGTTCCGACCCGCGACTGGAAGGCCTTTCTGGCTGACCTTGAAAGCGGCAAGGTCCACCTCAATGCGAGCATGGTCAAAACAAAAGAACGGGATGCCTACGCGATCTGCTCCTCGCCCTATGTCGACCTTCCTCTGGCCATAATCACCACCCCGAAGGGTTTTTCCGGCAACATCTCCTGGTCCGAACTGAAGGGGCGCAGGGTGGCCGTGGTTTCTGGCTATATGACTGAGGGTTATGTGCTTGAGCACTCCCAGGGCCAGTTCACCGTGGTGCCCGTAAACAATGTTCTGGAAGGCCTGCGCGGAGTCTCATTTGGCGTTGTTGACGCCTTTGTGGATAATCTTGCCACGTCCTCATACTTTATTGAACGCGATTCCCTGACAAATTTGCGTGTTGCCGGGACGCTGGACATCTCGTTTCCCATAAGCATCTGCGTGAGCCGCAAGTACCCGCTGCTTGCGAGCGCGGTGGAAAAAGCCTTGTCCTTGATACCGCCTGAAGAAATTGAGGCCTCGCACAAACGCTGGGTCCCCATTACCGGGGAGGGTTTGCTGAGCCAGGAGACCCTGCGGATGCTTAAGCTCGGGGGTGGTTTTGCCGCCACGCTGCTCATCTGTCTTGCTGGCGTCAGCTATCTCCTCAAGCGCCGCCTCAACGAAAAGGTCCGCAGCCTCCGAGTGGCGCAACAGGAACTCATGGAGCAGACGAAACGTCTGGCTCTGGCTACGGAGGCCACCAACGCAGGCATTTGGGACTACTACCCTGTTTCGGGGAAGACGTATTTCAGCGACCAGTGGTTCGGCATGTTGGGGCTTGCCCCAGGCGCTGTACCGGGAACTTTTGCCGGTTGGATGAGTCTTCTGCATCCCGATGATCGCGCGCGCGTTGGGCAAGCCTTGGTCGAGTATTCCAATGTCGGCGGTCAGGAGCTGTACGAGGCCGAGTACCGCATGAAAAGGGGCGATGGCTCTTGGTGTTGGGTTTTGGGGAAAGGCCGCGCCATAGCCTGGGACGAGCGGGGCAAGCCGACGCGCATCATCGGCCTGAACCTGGACATACAGGCAATGAAGACCGTTCAGGAGGAACTGGCCCGTAGCGAAGCTCTATCCAGGGCCGCCTTTGACCAGACATACCAGCTTTGCGCCTTGCTGGACACCAGCGGTCTTGTGATCAAGTTTAATAAGAGCGCTGCGGCTTTCACCGGAGTTTCAGCGCAGGACGCTGTCGGCCATCCTTTCTGGGAGTGCCCTTGCTGGCAGGACAGCAAGGCGGCGGAGGTAATGCTGCGCCAAGCCATAGCCTCGGTCCTGGCCGGTGGCCTGGAGCGTCACGAGGTTGTCAATCTTGACTCCAATGGCAATCTGGCCATCATTGATTTTTCCCTTTCACCGCTCATCGAAGCAGATGGCACCGTGAATTTCCTCATTGCAGAGGGGCGCGACATTACAGAAAGCAGACGTTTTGAAGCACAGTTGAAGGAAAACGTCGAAACACTTGAAAAGCTCTTCAACGATTCGCCTGATCCGGTGCTCCTCATTCACAATGCCCGCTTCATTGATTGCAATAAGGCGGCTGTGTCTATTCTCGGCTATGACAAAAAGGAAGAGTTACTTGATTCGCACCCTGGTGTTCTTTCCCCGGAACGGCAGGAGGACGATGAGCTTTCTATGACGAAGGCCGATCGGATGATGTCGATCGCCCTGGAGAAAGGGATTCATCGGTTTGAATGGATTCACATGAGGGCTGACGGTGGCCTGTTTCCTGTGGAAGTCACGCTCTCCCTCGTGCACATTCGGGGAAAGCAAGTCTTTTATACCAGTTGGCGCGACATAACGGAGCAGAGGGCGGTGCTCAAGGCGCTCCGGGCGAGCGAAGAAAAGTATCGGGCGATTTTCAGCAACTCTCCCGTTGGCATTTTTCGCTCCACCTTTGAGGGAGGGGTGCAGGAGGTAAATTCTGCTCTGGCGAAGATGCACGGCTTCAGCAGTCCAGCGGAAATGCTCTCCCGTATTCATGACCTCGCCTTCGAGGCGTATGTCGCTCCAGAGGAACGCCAGGAAATGCTGCGCGCTTTGCTGGCCTCTCCCAAGGGGCTGCGCATGGAAATTCGGCTCAAGCGCATTAATGGCGAGATCTTTCCAGCTATTATTAACGCCTCGCTTACATGCGACGTTGAAGCTACTCCTTGCTACATTGACGGCGTAATTGAGGACATCACGGAACGCAAGCGTTCCGACGAAGCTCTGCGCGCGAAAACGGCTTTGCTTGAAGCGCAGGTGAACGCTACCCTTGATGGCATTCTGGTGGTGGATGAACAACGTCGGCGGGTGCTGATGAATCGCCGGGTCGGTGAATTGTTCAATGTTCCAGAAGAGGTAATGAACAGTGACGATGACTCCGCGTTGCTCGGCTACGTGCTCGGCCTGACTCGCCACCCCGAGCGTTTTTTGTCGCAAGTCGAGCACCTGTATCGCAATCCGCTTGAGATAGGCCGCGACGAGATAGAGTTTAAAAGCGGCATGCAGATTGATCGCTATTCTGGGCCGGTGTTGGGCGCGGATGGGCAGCTCTATGGCCGGATATGGACCTTCCGCGACATAACCGACCGCAAGTCGCTGGAGTTGCGCCTCGCCAATCAGCTGGCCTTTCAGCAGGCGCTTCTGGACACCATCCCCTACTCGGTGTTTTACAAGGGGCCAGATTCCCGATTCGTCGGTTTTAACCGTGCGTATGAAGAGTGCTTCGGCGTGCGACGCGAGACTCTCATCGGCAAACGCGTGTTGGATCTGGAGTACCTACCGGAGCAAGACCGTCTAGCCTATCAGGCGGAGGACGAGGCGACCATCGCCAACGTGGGGCAGGTGCAAAGGGAAACGTCCATCCCCTTCGCCGACGGCGCCCTCCATCAAACTCTTTACTCGGTGACCGGGTTCCGGCTGCCGGACGGGAGTTCAGGCGGACTCATCGGCATCATTGTGGACATCACCGAACGCAAGCTGTCCGAAGAGCGTTTGCGTCAGAGCGAGGAGAAGTTTTCGCGTATTTTCGAGATGGCGCCGGAGAGCATTAACTTTGTGCGGCTCAGGGATCTTGTCGTCATTGACGCTAACGCAGCCTTTGAAACAATCACAGGACATATGCGTGAAGAGGCCATTGGACGCACCATGAACGACCTGGGGCTTTGGGGCGACTCCGTCATGCGCGAGGATTTTCTTCGTCAGCTTGGAGCAGACGGGAATGTCCACAATTTTGAGTTTATGCTTCGCCGCAAGGACGGCGAACTCCGCCGGGTGGTCAACTCTGCGCAGTTGGTGAGCATCGCGGGCGAAGAATGCTACATCAGCGTCATCCACGACATCACCGACGAACGCAGGATGCAGGAGGTCCTTATCCAGTCGGAGAAGATGATGTCTGTGGGCAGCCTGGCCGCAGGCATCGCCCACGAAATCAACAATCCTTTGGGTATTGTGCATCAGGCCGTGCAGAACCTTATCCAGCGCACCAACCCGGACCAGAAGAAGAACCTGGAAACCGCCGCCAGCATCGGGCTTGAGATGGGCCTGCTTCAGCAATATTTGAAAGCCCGAAAGCTTGATGTCTTTCTGCAGGACATCCAGGCGGCCGCCATGCGCGCTTCCGGCATCATCCGGAACATGCTGAACTTCAGCCGCCGCAGCGAGTCCAAACGCAATACTTGCGACTTGCACCAGATCATCGAGCAGTCGGTGTTCCTGGCATCGTCCGATTATGACCTTAAGAAATCATATGATTTCAAGAGAGTCGAGATCGTTTTGGATCTGGCCGAGAACCTTCCCGCTTGTAATTGCACAGAAACCGAGATTGAACAGGTTATTCTGAATCTCTTGCGTAACGCGGCCCAGGCCATGGCCACGGCCATCCCGCCGACTCCGAAGCCAAGGATCGAAATCCGGCTGCGGACGGTGGACGGCAACGTGCGCCTCGAAGTGTCGGATAACGGTCCAGGCATGGAGCCGGATACCATGCGCAAGGTCTTTGAGCCCTTCTTCACGACCAAACCGCCTGGGGTTGGCACCGGGTTGGGCTTGTCCGTGTCCTATTTCATCATCACCAAGGGGCACATGGGGCGCATGTGGGTCGCCTCCAGTCCGGGGAAGGGTGCGACTTTCTACATCGAACTCCCTGCAGAACTTCAGGAGGCTTCTAATGTCTGAGGCAGCAAAATCCATTCTCGTCATCGACGACGAGGAGCGGGTCCGCGAGTTGCTCCTTGAATATCTAAGTGAATTTGATGAGTTTGAGTTGCACGGATCGGGCAGCGGGGAGGAAGCCCTTGAGGTTATCAGGAGCAGGCCCATGTCTCTTTGCGTCGTTGATTTGCGCCTTCCCGGCATGGATGGCGCCTGCTTCATAGAGAAGGCCGCGGCGCTGGGGTTGTGCGCGCGGTTCATTGTGCACACGGGGTCTGTGGATTTTAGCCTGAGCCGCTCACTCCAGCAGCTTGGCATGATGCCGGAAGATGTTTTCTACAAGCCTGTGAACGCAGCGGATGTGGTTGCGCGCATCCGGCAGCGCCTGCAGATGGCAGAATAAGACCGCCTCCAACGCCGAGGGGTGCTGTTGTCGGTGCATGGCAGAGGCGTGTCCTCATAAATGAGGCGATGCCCTTTGCGACACCGGTCGAAGTCGCTTTGGTGCTCTACGCGTGTGTCTCCTGCAAAATCCTTCAAAACCTGGTTCGACGACACCTCAAGCATAGTTTTACAGCGCCTTCGCTGACGCTAAATTCGTTTCCCCCTCGAATGCATCTCGCGATCGAACCCCGGTCTTGTGAAGATGATGCCCACTTGATCTGGGAACAGGTGGACATTGAGGGCAGAGGGTGGACGGCATCAACGTTTGGGCGAAGAAGCATGGCAAGATTGATTTCTGATGAGACGTTGGACGTTGGGTTTTGCTGCCGCCGATGACCCAAGGCGTTTTCTTGCGTCATGGACAATTGAAAAGGGGCCACTGTTTCCAGTGACCCCTTGAGACTTTGTGGTCGGGCTGCGAGGAGCTGAGCCTTCGCACCCTGAGCCGCTTTATGAGAATGTTGGCGTGGGATGAATCCTTCAGCCCTTCATCTGTTTTTTGACCGATTTGATGAATTTGCCGAAGGCCTTGTCTTTCTTTCGTTTCTCCAGGTACGACATCTCGTAGAACTCTGACTCCTTCTTGAGTTTGACGTAGTTGGAGTACCGCTCCTCTGGCAATTCTCCCTTTTTGATTGCGGCTCTGACTGCACAGCCTGGTTCGTGTTCGTGGCTGCAATTTGCAAAGCGACATTGAGCCGAAAGCTCGACAAGCTGCTTGAATTCCACGTTGAGCCCATCGCTTGCACCCACAACGCCTAATTCCCGCATGCCGGGCGTATCAATAAGCATTGCACCGTTGGCAAGAACGATGAGTTGTCGGCGTGTGGTCGTATGAGTGCCTTCTCCTGTGTTGCTGACAGTTCTTGTCGCAAAGGCTTCTTGTCCTGCGAGACGGTTGACGAGGGTTGTTTTCCCTACGCCAGATGAACCAAGCAGGCAGTAGGTTTTGCCTGAAGAAAGCGTCTCTTGAACCTCATCAAACCCGCATCCAGTGATATTGCTGAGGGCAATGACTTCGCCCCTGGTTACAGTGTTGATTGCTTCTAGCTGTTGCCGCAATTCATCTTGCGTGATCAAATCGGTCTTCGTCAGTATCACAACCGGTTCGACATGTCCGTCAGCCGCGATTGTCAGATAACGCTCCAATCGACTCAGATTAAAGTCAAAGTGACAGGATTGAACGATGAATGCCGTATCTATGTTGGCTGCAATCATCTGATGATCGACTTTCTCTCCAGGTTTTTTGCGCCTCAAGAACGTCTTTCGCGGCAGCACCTTGTGGATGATCGCTGCGGTGTCATTGTTGTGACAGCTCGCTGTCACCCAGTCTCCAACGCATGGCAGGTCGACTGAGCTCTCAATTTGGAAGGCTAGCTTTCCTGCCAAATCAGCAGAAACTTCGCTCGTTCCAATCAGTATGCGGTACGAGCCGCGGTCTACTGTGGATATGCGGGCAAAAGCGCATTCTGCAAGTCCCAGCTCTGTGGCATGTGACTCAAACCATTGGTCGAAACCGAACTCCCTTAATTTCATGGCTGTACTCGTGTGAGGCGTCCTGCTTGCGCAGGCGCCCGTGTTTGGCTGTTGTGCATAAGGTGGCGCATCAAACGCCGCCTGCCGTAATGCGCTATGGTGCTCTGCGCCCTACAGGGTGAACGCCTCGTGTGCGATTATTTCGCCTAGCGGCGGCTTGCAGCCGAAGCATATCGCCAGAACATATTGATCTGGAACTCCGCTGTAGGTGAGGCCCTGCACGTTTCCAAATCCAAATCGAGCGTAGAAGCCTGGATTGCCCACCAGCACGACGCCGACGGCCCCAATGCTTCGTATTCGCTGAAGCGACTCGCGGACGAGGGCGGAGCCGATGCCCAGGTTCTGGTGGCGCGGTAGCACGCCGATAGGCCCAAGCAGAAACCATCCGCTGCGATCTGCGCCCACGACGGCGCGCGAGAGGGCGATATGGCCCACGGCTTCCCCTCCGACCTCCGCCAGCAGGGATAGGGTCAGTTCGTTGGCGACTCGCAGGTGTTCCACGACGAGATGTTCGGTGGGTTCGGCTCCGGGCGCATGGACTGGATGCCCCTTGAAGGCGGCGTAGTGTATTTGCGAAATGAGTCTCTTGTCATTGGGGCGTTCGTCTCTGATCAGCATTGCTGAACTCCTTGTGCGCGTTGGTGCTTCGTCGCCATGGGGTGAGACGAGCGTAAGCCCTGCCCATGCGACACGTATGGCCTGAGATGGCCTAGGGAAACACTAAGGAGGAGGTTGCCAGACAAAAACTATAGATGACCGGCCCGAGGATGTCGGGCTGGATGGGCATGGGCGGAAAATATCGCTCCGCAGCGATAGACGCCCCCTCTAAGTGAGGAGGCTCAGGCCTTGGAAGCGTTTACCGGCCGCAGCTTTCGCCAGCAACCAGCGCTACAAGGTCCATTGTTTTCGTTTTCAAAAAAAATCCCCTTCTGGAAAAGTCGTTTAGTAGAGTGTTTATATCCGCCGGACTGTGTACCGTCAATAATGCTGGGGCGGTTTTGGGTTTGCAACGATGGCAAGTGTCGGTTTTGTCGACACCAGCTCCAGCGCGATGCGAGCGGCGACCTCCGTGCGGGGACGTCCACCGCATTGAGAGCCTTCTGCTGTGTCGGCTTACTCCGATTGTTCTGCTACCAGCTCTTGGAAAAGTTGTTCGCAATGATCTTTGAGGGCTACGGCAAGGGTGTCGCTGAGCTTGATAAGCGAAAAGTCCACCGGGCCAGATACTGCGCAGTATACAAGGTAACATTCTTGGGCGGATACTGGCTTTATGCCAGTGAAGATTGCATGCATGCTCGCCATAACGAGGTCAAGGTTCGGAGGAATGGGGCGCCATGCCGGAATGAGAATGACGATGGTCTGAATTCCCTTTGCTTTTAGCATGAAAACACGCTTTTGCAGTCGTAGTGATATGTCCTGCCCCAGTTGTGTCATCGTGATAAAGGCGCTGCCGTCGTTAAGCTCTTCCTTTGAAGTGAATGCAGAATGCATTGCCAGGGGAGCTTCCTGCTCACCAGAGATGCTGCAATTCAGTCCACTTTGAGCAAGCAATGGAGCCATGACTGCATGGTGCCGTTCTGGAATGTATAGTATCGGATTTTGAGGCGTGGCAGTAAGACGAATGACAAGCAGTAGGCTCTCGCGATCGACGCTTGCAGTTGTCATGCCCCGGAAATCAACGATGGGCGTCTGTGATAGAAGAATCGCAACGGGCATGAAGCCAAGCTTAGTCCCGGCCTTTTGTGATCCGGTATGGGTGGTGACCATGCCAGCATGGCAGAGGTCCACATCCATGCTGCTGGCCGCAATGAATCTGTCCACTTCATTAAGCAGATGGATGATCGCCCGGGACTGACGAAAGGCTCGCTTGATCATCAGAGAACACAAATAGGCGCATCGAGGAGTATGCTGCGAGAGAACGAAGGACGAATTGCCGATGATGACGCCGTCTGCTTCCACGACGATGGAGAGTATTCCTCTCTCTTCAATTACCTGTCGAAGCTTGGGTTCATGGTAGAAGTGTTCGGCTGGATAGCTGTAGCGATATGTGTCGTAGGTGAGATCCACAAGCTCAGCCGCGTCATTGGGAGTGGCAACGCGTGTCGTAAAAGACATTTTCCGATCAGGTTTTGCGTCCTGGGTCTTGTCTGCATGCTTATGTTTAAAGGATGTACGCGCCAGTCGTTTTTGAATGACAGCTTGCCACCCGGCCCAGCCGAGATTTTTGAATGTGAGGTCGTCCACAACGCTTCGAGCCAGAAAATACCACAATCCATCAATCTCTGATTCAGAGGGATTTTGCGGATTGTAGAGAGGGATTCTGCTCAGGTGCACGGGGGGGCCTGCGTTAGCAATGGTGATTTGGGTCAGGCCCTTTGGCAGAAGCACATACTCGATGCGGATCTGCTCCCAAGTCTCAGCTTCAGGGTATGCGTTGATCAAGAAGCTCAGCGTTTCCTCTATGGCCAAACTAAGGGCGTCTGATTCGTTTTGGTCGCATCCAGCCAGCACAGAGTTCCCGCCCATCCAGACCAAAACAATGTCCATGAACCGTACATCGTATGGGATGTCCATGCTTACAGAAAACAGTGGAGTTGTGTCCTCCGTCGTATTTGTTGCCTCCATCTCGACTACTCCCGCAGTTTGTTTTCACCAACGCTGCGTGGCCTCGGTGAGTCTTGACGAATAGCCTAGAAATGGCCTTAGCATCAAGGACGTTATGTGAGGCCATGATCTGGTGACCATGCATTAATAGGCATTATGCAGATGATCTTTGATTTGGTGCCGTTGCCTAGCCCCTTGCGCGACTAAATTTTAAGTCGCAGGGCATTTATCGGGCGGGAGTAATACGAGGCCTGAAAAGTAGACTGAGCAAATGCAAGAATGGGTCTGCTAACTTGCTCAGTTAACAGACCCATTCTAGTGGGGAAAAGTGGTCGGGATGAGAGGAGTTGAACCTCCGGCCCCCTGAACCCCATTCAGTTCTAGCGCCCTTCACGCACTTTCACTGAATGCCACAAACACGTTGACAGTATAGAATCTGATCGCTAGTGTACTTCACAAGGGGTCACGGAAAAACGCTCAATTTCACCGAAAAATCCGGCACAAATCCGGCACAAACTTTCCTGGGGGCGCGCAATGGCCGAAAAATGGGTCCGCGTTGAGAAGGGTATCCGCTACAGGGAACACCCCACGCGCAAGCATGGCGTCACCCCAGACAGGTATTTTGTGCTGCGCTACACGGTAGACGGGAAAGAGCGGCAGGAGCCTTTGGGCTGGGCATCCGAGGGCTGGACGCTGGACAAAGCCCGTATTGAGCTTTCCAGGCTGCGTGAAGCCAAGCGCACGGGGGCAGGAGAGCGCACCTTGTCTGAGCGCCGGGCCAAGCATGAAGCCGAGCGTCAGGCGAAAGAAGCCGCCAAGTTGGAAGCCGAGCGGGCAGCCATGACCGTGGGGCAGTTCTGGCATGAACGCTACTGGCCCGCTCAGGACTACAAGGCCAAGGGCAGCCGCGTAACGGAGCAAGGGCTTTGGCGCTTGTGGATTGCCCCGGCCATGCAGGACAAGCCTCTGGCGCAGTTGAGCGCCTTTGACGTTGAGCGCGTGAAGTCCGCCATGCTCAAGGCTGGCCGGGCCGCTGCCTCCGTTAAGTATGCGCTGGCCGTGGTGGGGCAAATCTGGACCCTGGCCGTACGTGACGGCTTCGCATCCGGCCCGTGCCCGGCCAAGCTGGTGACGCTGCCCAAGAAAGACAACCGCCGCCAACGCTACCTGTCTGCCGAGGAATCGCACCTGCTGTTGGCGGAACTCAAGAAACGCACCCCCACTTCTCACGATATGGCCCTGTGCGCCCTGGACATGGGGCTGCGCTTCGGAGAAATCGCCGGGCTCACGTGGCAGGATGTTGACCTTGAGCGCAAGCAAGTGCTTATCCGCGACCCCAAGGCCCGGACCAACCGCGTGGCCTTCCTAACGGCCCGCACCCTGCGCATGTTGAAAAAGCGCAAGGCAGAGGCTACAGGACAGTTTGTGTTCCCTGGCCGTGGTGGCGTTCTCATGGACCGCATTTCCCACGTGTTTCGGTATGTGGCGGATGAGCTTTTCAACGTGGGCGTGGAAGACCCCAGGCAGCGCGTGTGCTTCCATACGCTGCGCCACACCTTCGCAAGCTGGCTGGTGGAGGCGGGAACAAGCCTGTACGCCGTGAAGGAACTCATGGGCCATGCAGACTTTGACATGACGCAACGCTACTCGCACCTTTCGCCTGAAGGTCTGCGGGCGGCAATCGGAGTGCTTGAGCAACACGCCAAGCCTGTGGAGCCCGCCAAGGTGGTGCATCTGCGGGGAGCGGAATAGACGCAACACTCTGGCCGCAGTAGGCCGGGGCAGCCAACTTTCCAGGGCCTAGGGACGGCCTAATTACCCGCCCCGAAAATCCGCTACCCTGGCGGCCTGGCCCTGGACTCCACCAGGGACAAGCAAAGGGGGCTTGTAATGCAAACCGTGGATTCCCTTGAGCGAGATTATGTTTCTGCGCTTACCAACATATTTGAGCGCATCCCCCAGGCTGAATACTCCCGCCCCGTACAGCTTGGCGAAGAATACACTCTGACCGAAGAGAAGAGGCTGGTATTCAGACCCCTCATTCTTGTTGAAAAAAGGGCCGTATCTTATCGCGACACACTGCGATGCCTTGACCCAAAAACCATAACAGAGGCGGGCGTTAAAGATTTATCGCTTCGCAGAATTGAAAACATTTTCAAGGTTGAGGCCAATCGCAACACGAACCAAGACTTGCTTGCTGGTGTTGATTTGGAAATCAGCCCCGACCTCAAGGCGCTTGAGGCTTACAGGTACCGAGTGGGCGGGCTTGATATCCGCCATGTGCCGCTTACGCCTAGCCAAGACTGGCTTGGGAACCCAGACCCCCTGCTGAATCAAAGGCAGATAGACCGCCCCATTTCTGTCTTTGCTCTGCTTTCCAGGTGGTCGGGCGCTTCCGGCGAGAGCATGGGCGCACTCTCTGAAAGGCTTGTGCGATTCCTCAAACATGGCGCTCTGCATCTCTTTGAGCCCCGGCAAGCGGGGCCACGCATTCTGTACACCCCTTCAACAAAAGACGCGGCGGCAATCGAGATTGATTGTGCGGCGGCTTCGCTTAACGGATGGACGGAAGGAAGCCAGGTCGCCAACGATCTGTCCCGCCTTTTTGCGGACATGGCCGAAGTGGAGGCCCTAGAGGCTCAATACGATTCCTTGAAGCCTATCGCTTCCGACAACAGCGGCCAGGAATCCGAACAGGTTGTGCCGCTGGCTAGGGGTGAAGCCAAGACCGAGGCGAAACCCGCCGAGGTTAGGCAAAAGCGCCTTCGGGTGACACAGAAAGTGGCAGCGGTACTTTGTGACGTGACCGAAAGGCAAGTAGGCAAGTGGGACAAAGGTGTACAAAGACCGGAGAGGTACCCAGGCCGCCATGACTTAGCTGTGCTGACTGCATGGGCTGAAACCTACAAACAGGGGAAACTTGTAGCCAGTGCGGCCAGAGCTGCGAACCATCCAAGTACGGCGGAAGGCTGGATGCTTGAAAATCTATCTGACGATGGTAGCGGCGACCCTGCGGCAGTGTTGGAGGAACACGAACAAAACCAGAACCGCAAAAGAAAGTTGTAATTATTTTTTCTCGTTAGATTTGTGGCCCTTGGGGTTGCTTGGGCCTTTGCGCTTTGTCTCAAGTTCCGGAACTATTTCAGAACATCCGGCGGATTGGTAGGGACAACGGGATTTCCCCCGTGAGCCCAAACCAACGGATGTGAAAGAATGATTACGCCAGACTCTTACACCGAACTCGAAAGAACCCTACCTCCCATTCTCTCCCGAACCGAAGTCCCGAAACTCACAGGCGGCCTGATTTCCGCCGGACGCCTCGCCAATCTGGACTGCCTGGGCCAAGGCCCGCGCCGCATTACCTTGGGCCGCAAGGTGGGCTACACCCGCGCCGATTTCATAGCGTGGATGCGCTCACGTGGCGGGCAGTCCGAGGCGGAAGGGTAGCGCCATGCAGAAAACAGAAAACCCCGGATTTGTGGTCCGGGGCTCTGTGCTGGTGCTGAAAGTCTGCGTTGCTTGTGAGACTTTCTTACACCGGGCGGGCCTCGCCGTCAAACTGTGGACCCTGCGCTGGCTGCGTACCTTCACCTCTGAAATGGGCATGGCCTGTAGTCGCTGGACGGACAGGCTCACCATTGCCATTGAAGGGGGGAGCCGATGACAGACGCAGCGAATGCTTTCCGCGCCCGGCTGGAAGAGGCCGGGCTTGTACCTGGGGAGATCATCGCAGACGGCCAGCTTCACCGCTGCGCCACGGTGGAAAAGCCCCGGTCCGTGAACGCCGCCTATATCGCGCACTTGGACGAACCGCCTTCCCTCTGGTGGCTGGATTGGGCCACGGGTCAGGGGGGCACCTGGACCGCCAAGGAAGAACGCGCCCTGAGCCCAGCCGAGCGCCAGGCGCTACAGGCCCGTATCGAGGCGGACCGCCGCGCCCGGCAAGAGGAAGAGGCCAAGCGCCATGCAGAGGCCGCAGACAAGGCCCGGCGCATCCTGGCCGCTGCCACGGATTGCAAGGCGCACCCCTACCTTGAGCGCAAGGGCGTAAAGCCCTGCCCCGGCCTCGAGATCGGCATTGACGGGCGGCTAGTGGTGCCTGTGTTGGGAGAGGACGGCAAGCCTGTGTCGCTACAATTCATCGCAGAGGACGGCGGCAAGCTGTTCCTGTCTGGCGGGCGCACCAAGGGCGGATACTTTGCTATCAAGGGGGCCGCTGGCCCGCTCTACATTGCCGAGGGCTTGGCAACGGGCCTGAGCATCCACGAAGCCACGGGGCAAACGGTCCTCTGCGCCTTCAACGCCGGGAACCTTGAAACCGTGGCGGCCCATGCTCGGCAGAAGTACCCGGACCGGGAGCTGGTGCTTTGCGCGGATGACGACAGGTTAACCAAAGCTAACCCTGGCGTAAGCAAGGCGACTGCGGCGGCCCTGGCCGTGGGCGCATCCTTGGCCGTGCCGAGCTTCAAGGAACCTGCCGGGCGTACTGACTTCAACGATCTGCATCAAGCCGAGGGCCTGGACATGGTGCGGGCGCAACTGGCCGGAGCATCCAAGCCCGTGGCCGTGGCAGAGGCCCCCATAGAGCCTGTGAGCTTCGATGCGCTGAATATGCCGGACGTGGACCCGGCCTTGCTGCCCCCGATCTTGGGGGAGTTCTGCGGGGCTGTTGCCGAGGGCCTGCAAGTGCCCTTTGAGTTGGTGCTCATCAATGCCCTTTCCTGCGTGGCCGTGGCCGGGCAACGCAAGTTCAAGGTCCAGGTGCGCCCGGACTACACGGAGCCCGTCAACATCTATGCCCTGGCGGCCTTGCCCCCTGGCGAACGCAAGAGCGCCACGGCAGAAGCCTGCAAGCGCCCGCTCATTGATTGGGAAACTGAGGCTCAGGAAGAGGCGCGGGAGAGCATCCGCAACACCCTGAGCGAACGCAAGACGCTGGAAAAGGCCATTGAAGCCAAGCGGGCAAAAGCGGGCAACGCCAAGACGGCAGAGGATCGCCGCGCCCTCATTGACGAGATCAAGGCGCTTGAAGCGGAACTGCCCGAAGTGCCCGCCGCCCCTCGGCTACTGATTGATGACGTGACGCCGGAAGCAATCCCGGCATTCATGGAACGCCAGCAAGAACGGGCCGGAATCATAGAGGCAGAGGGCGGCCTGTTTGACATTCTGGCGGGGCGCTATTCCAAGGGGGTGCCGAACCTGGACGCCGTGCTGAAACTCTGGTCCGGGGAAGCCGTTCACGTTGACCGCCGGAGCGGGCAAAACATTGTGCTCCATGACCCGGCCTTGACCATCTGCCTCTCCCCTCAGCCGGACATTGTGCGGGGCCTGGCGGACAAGCCGGGCTTCCGGGGCCGTGGCCTCTTGGGGCGCTTCCTGTTCCTGTTGCCCAAAAGCCGCGTTGGCAGCCGGGAGGTGGAGCCAAGGGCCATTCCCCAGGCCGTGCAAGCCCGATATGCGGCCAAGGTGCGCGGCCTTCTGGCCCTGCCGTGGGCGCTGGGCTCTGACGGCAAGCCCGTGCCCTACCTTTTGCAGATTGCGCCGGATGCGTACCGGGAATGGGCGGACTTCCACCGCGACGTTGAAGCGGAGCTGCGCCCCGGTGGAGAGCTTGAGCTGATAGCCGATTGGGGCGGCAAGTTGCACGGGGCCGCTGCCCGGCTGGCTGGGCTTCTGCATCTGGTGGA
>NZ_JAUYFU010000074.1 GCF_030689645.1 Humidesulfovibrio sp. | reverse complement strand
TGATGATGCCGATTCCTAACACTTCATTAATTTTATTTTTCTTTTCAACGGTTTGATTCTTTTGTTTTTCACCTGCACGTTTCACATGATACTCCATGCTTTCAATAGACTGTACAATAGTTGACAGCTTCACACAATCCGGGTCGTATGTAAAACTGACCCGTGAACGCGTATAACTTGCAGTGACATCGGTAACGCCATCAAGCTTTTTTAGTTTATTCTCAATTCGATTTTCACAGTTAACACAGGTCATCCCACTCACTGAAAATGTCTTTGATATTTGTTTTTCTTCCATTGGTCATTCTCCTTGTCACTTCTTGTCTGACGATATCATAGCATCAACTTTTGTAGAACTTATGGAGAAAAGAAATTATTCGAAAAACTTATAAAAATAAAGCAATGTATCAATTATTCTAATATACTGACTTTATTTTAAATGATGCGTATTTCTAGCAACACCTGATTGCTAATTAATATTTTTGACGATACTTTCAATTTTCATAAATGCTTCAACCAATTTGTCATCAAATTGAGTGCCACTATTTTTTTGAATCTCCACAACTGCCACCTCATGGCTAAATCGCTGTCGATCTGTTGTCATTGCATCATAGGTATCGGCAATTGCAATGATTCGTGAACCCAGTGGAATTTCTTCACCTTTGAGCCCATGTGGATAACCGTTGCCTGAGAACCTCTCATGATGGTGGCACTTTGTTGTGGTGCACCCATTTTAATATTACTTATCATAACATTACTTGGTTATCAAGGTATTCTATTTACGCTTCTGCCATTCATTTGCCCAATTATGATGGTACTCATGATGCCGATGATGTTAAGGGGTGGTAACAAAGATAAATCAGAGCAAACAGAAGAAAAACCTTCAAATCAGAACCTTCTTTCTTAGTAATTTTTTCTGTTTCCAGATTGTAGACACATGCATTGTTTTGCAAGTGTCTTTCTGCTATTCACCGCAAGCTAAAGATCATTTTTATACATAAAAGGACAGTGCTACCAAATACACTGTCCTTTTTATGTGGATTTTTATCACTTTCGGAGCTGAATTTTTATATAATCTGCTTCATCACTTTCACTGCATGCATAAAGGTAGTGCAAGATTTTAAAAGTATTATCACAAAATCTGACTAGCTGATAACTAAAGATGAATGGTTAATCAATCTTAAGTAGTTTTGCATTGATTGCTACAATGATTGTACTTAACGACATCAATGCAGCTCCGACAGCTGGATTGATCACAATCCCCTGGTTATATAGGACGCCTGCAGCCAAGGGGAGTGCAATCATATTATAAGCTGTCGCCCAGATCAGGTTTTGGATCATCTTTTGATAGGTTGTTTTTGAAAGTTTCAAAATCGTTACTACATCCAGTGGATTACTTCGAACCAGAACAACATCTGCTGTTTCAATAGCAACATCTGTTCCAGCTCCAATGGCGATACCTAAATCGGCTTTTGCCAGTGACGGTGCATCATTCACACCGTCACCGGTCATTGCCACAATCTTTCCTTCAGTAATAAGCTCATCAATTTTGGATGCTTTTTCCTGGGGCAATACCTCGGCAATGATTGTATCGATCTTAAGCTGATTACCCACATAAGCGGC
>NZ_JAUYFU010000066.1 GCF_030689645.1 Humidesulfovibrio sp. | reverse complement strand
AACAAGTGAAGCCAGACGGAAGCCCCTATACCGCCAGGGAATCAAGGTCAAGAAAAGTTTCGCCACAGGACACGCAAAAAAGGGCCGTTCCCGGCCCTGCCCTCTCCGCAACAGCTCAAGAGAACGCACAACGGCATGATGGACGATGCGATGACCTTGCGCAAGCGGCAGTCCCAGACGCGCCCGCCAAAGGCAGCTTCCCCGCCAGAAAAACGCGCGCGGTTGCCTATCTGCCCCGCGGCTGCGGGATGGCTGCCAGCAGCTGCTTTGAGGAAGCATGCTCCGGGTCGATCTCCAGCGCCTCCTGCAGGAACTTCCTGGCGTCCTCAAAGGCGTTGTTCTTGTAGTACGCGTACCCGATGTTGTTGGCTATGACAGCGGACTTGCGATGGAATCCCGGGTCGTGCTCCAGAACCCTTTCGAACAGCTCGATGGCCTTGGCGTACTGTTCGCCCTCCGAGTGGGCCAGGCCGCAGTTGTAGATGATGCGCAGGTCGTCCGGGGCGATCTTCAGCGCCAGGTTGTAGTTGTCCAGCGCTTCGCGCCACTTCCCCTGCTTGCGTAGCGCAATGCCGTAGTTGTTGAAGGCGATCATATCCTCGCGGGACAGGTCTGTTCCCTTCATCTCGAAGTATTGTGCAAGGTACTGGCTGGCAAGTTCCGGGGAGGTGTCCAGAATTGCGTGCCCGATGTCGGACAGGACGGTGCACATGTAGCGCTTGGCCTCTTCCTGAGCGCAGTCGATGGCCTTGTCGAAAAACTCCTTGGCGTTATCGTGCTCGTGCTTGCGAACGTAGCACTTTCCGATTTCGCACTTGCGCTCCACGTTCAGCGGGCTGATGCTGTCAAGCTCCAGCATGTAGTTGAGGAACTGTTCCAGGTCGTGCTCCCGGTACATGTCCGTCAGCTTCTTGAGCGGCTCAAGATACAGGGGCGCAATCTTGTGCGCCTTCTCGAATTCCACGATGGCGGCCATCCTGTCTCCATGCTTCATGAGCGCCTCGCCCCGCAGCAGAAGCGCCACGGAACTCTTGCCCTTGGAGTCAAGGATGGTGTCGCAGATCTTGAACACCTTGTCATAATCCCTCTGCTCCAAATACACGCGCGCCTCTTGCACCATCTGCGCGATCTTCGACTTCGGCTTGACCACGCCGGCAATCTTCTCAATGAGCGTGTCCACAGACACAGGCTTGGTGATGACGTGGTCCACGCCAATCTCAAGCAGCAGGGCCAGGGTGTCCTTGGTCGTCTCATAGGTCATGACGATGAGCTTCAAAGACGGGTACATTTGCTTGACGGTCCGCAGAAAATCCACGTTCTGCCTTCCGGCTATGAGGCGGTCCGCAAGGGCCACCACCGGGGTTCTCGACCGCACCTGATCCTTGATGGCCGCCATGGCCATCCCTGGCTCCCGGTGCGCCTCCACGCAATTTCGCTTCACCTGGAGAGCGCGGAGCATGCTCGTGCGCACCGTCTTGATGAACAGCAAATCCTCGCTCAAAATCACAATGATGCCGCCCTGATCCTCAAGGAAGCTGCGCAGGTCAAGATCGTGTTGCGGTACTATTTGCTTTGCATCCGTGGTTGCGGAGTCCAACGACCAGGACTTGTCCATAACATTCCCTCTCTAAGATCGCTGGCTAGTTGCCGGATTCAGGAGAACAAGTGAACGGGCAAGCCACCAGCGAGTCACAGCGAACAACAGGTGGGGAAACTCCCAACGAGCCGCGCAGAGACGATACGCTCCTCAACGATTACGTAATACCTCAGCGGCACAAATTCGCAAGAGAATATTCAAGAGGCCAGAACAGGGACTGACCGCGCGGGCCGGGGCTTGGATGGACCAGAACGGGGACGTGAATGGCCCGTGAAAGCAAAAAGGGCCGGAGGGAATTCCCTCCGGCCCTACGCTGTCAATGGTCGGGGCGACATGATTTGAACATGCGACATCCTGCTCCCAAAGAAGGATGACCCATGCGTACTTCTTGTAATAGCAGGATATTTTCAGAAAAGCGGAACCATTTTACGGCATTTGGTTCCACCCAAAGACACCAATGGTTCCGCGAATGGTTCCGCCGATTCTACTTGATTTTGACGAGTTTCCCCGCCTTGGGTGCGGCGATGGGCGGGAGCGTCGCTATAGCACGCTCTTTTTCGCCCTGCATGAGGTGGTAGTAGTGCTTCTGGGTTGTGGAGATATCGGAATGGCCCAGGAGAGCGGACACGGCGGCCAGGTCAGCCCCGCCCGTCAACATCGCAGAGGCGAACAGATGCCGTACATCGTACATGCGCACACCGTAAGTGATACCAGCACGACGGCAAGCCGTGGTGAGACTTCGGCGAAGCTGCTTAATGGGCTTGCCAAGGTATTCTATGATATAGGCGCTCTGCGCCTCCTGGCGAACGACAAGTAACCTAGCACGAAAGTCTGGCGTAATGGGGATGGTCCTGTTGCTGCCTTCGGTTTTTGTACCGCGCACATGGACGGTCAGAGCCTCAAAATCAATGTCAGCCCAACGGATACTGAAAAGCTCCGATACGCCGGGCCTTGTTCCTAACGCCCATTCAACCTCTAGCGCCCAGGCTAGATGCGGCTCTGCAACAGCAATGATCCGGCGTAAGTCCTCTACCGTCAGATGCACGTCCTTCTTGCGTTCTGGAGTCTTGCGCCAAGCTGACAGCGGGTTCTTCGTGGTAAGCCCCTGTGCTATGCCGAAGCGGAACACGGAACGCAGGTAGCCCAGGTATCTGTTGACTGTAGGCGTTGACTTGTCGGCCCATGGGCCACCTGAATGTGTCAGAGCGAGCATGTCCGGGTAGGTGAGTTGGTCAACCGGTCTGGAACAAAGGGCTGGCAGGATAGTCATATTCAGCAGGCGAGCGAACTCCTTCCGCCACCTAGCTCCCGCTCCCCGGACCTTGGCGTCGTTGAGGTAATGCTGGGAAAGCTGGTCGAGGTGCAGGCTAGAAGTATCGCGCAGTGTCTCACCCTTGGCCTTCATGAGCGCAATCTCTGCTAGGCGCACCTTTGCCCGGTTTTTCCCGTCCTCGGTCGTGCCAAAATACTCCCGAATCAGCTTACGGCTGCCGGGGATTCGGTAGGCAATAAAATACCCGCCACGCTCTTGAAATAGGACCTTAGCCATACTTGTTTCCTTAGATTATACATGCACCGCTGTAAAGCCACCTGCGCGGCGGTGGATGGCGCGTTCGACCTTAAAAGCGTTGGGATTCTCCATAAAAGTATCCAGGTCCGCGAGCCTGAATCTGTTCAACTCCGGGCCAAAGGCCGGAATGTTGTGCTTGTCAACTAAGCGCCGGAACTGGCGTACGGAGTAGCGGATGTACTCGGCGGCTTCCCCTGTGGTCAGATACCACTCGTGGTGCGCCTTAGGGTCTTTGAACGTCGACATCCTGCAGAACCTTGGTACAAGCCTGGTGGTGCCCGCGCTGGGTGCCTCGTTGGGCTTGGTTCCGAAATAATGGGAAACCGGCCAGAAAAGTTAAGTGCGCCTACAAACATTCTGACATTCTAGATGCTTGCCGTAACATGGTCGTGCTATACGGCAAGCGCAAGCGGATTGCCGCTAGGCAGGACCGCCACAGCAGGGGGGCTTAATTCGTTAAATTCGTTTCTTTCGTTGAGTTTGAAAACCGTCTTTGTGCGCCCTGGCGTATGCTCCTTGGAGCACTGCACACGGCCAGACTGGTTTAGCTCCTCCAAGGTTGCCTTGAGGCGGTGCGTGAGCACGTTGTTGCCCATCGCCCGGTGTAGATCTGTCAGCAACTGAGCTCCGCCCTGAAGGGCCTTCAGCACCTTTGCGGCCACAGGATTGGCTTCGCGCTGGCCGAAGATCACCATGGCGGATTCATGGCAGTACTTCCAGAATGCGAGTGCCGAGATCAGGCGGCGCTCGCCGATGACCTGTTGCTTGTCGAGAAGCGCGTAGAGCATAGCCAGCCTGATGACCTGGGCTTCACCCCGGTTGACAACGCATCCGGCTAGGCCGTGGTGGTCTTGGGTAAGTTCTGCATATACTTCGCCCCAGAGGTCACGAGCCGCAGGGTCCATGATGATCCGGCCGACGCTTTTGCCCACATTCAGGAGGGCCAGCAGTTCTACTCGCAGGGCCGTCAACTCGGCTTCAGGCATCGGCTCAGGGAAGGCGACGAGACCACGACGCTGCGCACAGACTCAAAGGAAGCGGTTAGCGAAGCCGTTGAGCACCTGCACGGAACCCAGAAGAGCGGCAAGTTCCTGGGTGGTGATGTGCGTCAGCAGGGTGATGTGCGCGCCGGTAGTGCCGATTTTGTTCGTCTTTGTGAGGTGGGCAAGGTTCCCGTGGTCCCAGAAACAGCGCAGCGCCATGGAGAGCGTGTTGCCCCCGCGCTTTGCTGAGTGCAGCGCCGCCGCCAATTCCTCGTCCTGAACACACAGGCGTTTGTCCAAAATTCCCGGGTCGATGATGACCATGCTGCTCTCGCCCGTCTGCTTGTCAACCACCCATTTCAACACCTTGTCACGCACAGCGTAAACCAGCCCCTCCCCGGACGACAGCGGCCCAGGGTGACAGGTTGCCGGGGTGTATCCGCTCGATTCATCAAAGGTGAACAGCTTCTTCACGGGAGCGGCCGAGGTCCCTTTGCGTGACTACGAAGACGCGCCGACTACTGCAGCAAACAAGCGCGCCTTGTGAACGGTATCCCCAACCTCAATGTACGGCGAGATCAACTCCGCGCCGAAGCGCACAAGGGCAGTGGCCAGCACGGCGGCGGTGGAGGCCTCGCTGCTCCTCGTCGCCAGGGCAACGAAGTCCCCGATGAAGCCCGGCAAGGCGTCTTGCGACAGGGTGGGCCACGGGGATAGGGGCGGAGCCCACGCGTTGGCATCCATGAATTCCTGAGTGGATTCTTGCGGTTGAGCGAGGTCGGCTGTAGGCAGCTGCGGCGTTTGGGCTGGCTGAATCAGGGGCGCTTTGGGGAAATCATCTGGCATGGTTGCTCCAGCACCGGGTTTTCAGCGAAGATGGACTTGTCCCCGCGTTTTTTTGGGTGCCGGAACATAATGGTTTTCAGGCGGCAAAAGTTAAGCGGTTGCAGAGCGACATCGAGAAAAAAATGTCTCCAGCACAGAAATCGAGCGCAAACGACTGTTTGCTCTTGCGCGCAGGAGGGTGGAGGCGACAGGCCAGCGGGTTCAATCGTGCAGAACCTTAGCCGAACATGCACTCAGCAGGATCTCCTCCACGGCGTGGTCCTGCATCTAGTTGATGAGCTCATCCAGGATACGCTCGCGCAGATCCTCAGACTGGCCCAAGAGATTCCGGTTCACTTCTGCGGCTCGGTGGCTGCGCAGTGTTTCTGTGCATGCGAAGAATTGCCCAGGGGTTCTCCTTTTCTCATTTCTGTTTCACAGCCATGAGAAGCGCTTACCTTATAGGTAGGACTGCAGGAAGAGCGCGGAGGCCTGTTTTTTAGTACGCTGCGAGAAATATTGAGGGCGCCGTCTGAGCAAGGCCCAAAATCACGCCCCTGCTTAGTTCGCTTCCAGACGCGGTCATCGCCCCCTGGGCCACCAAGGGCATCGGGCGGTTGGGCAGCGACTTTGCGACCTCGGATTGGGCCTCAAAAAGACCCTCACGATCATGTTGCAGCCGGCGCGAGCTCTGGGAAGAGGTAGCGCGGGTGTTCCTTGCCGATCTGCCTGTGGGCAAAGGTGCCGCCCGCCCTGGCCGCGCTTGGTGCGAATTGAAAGGACACCCTGAGTGTCTTTTGCCATCAAGTCCTCGATGAACCACGCATCGTCCTTGGTGATCCAGTTGTACGGATTTCTGGATTTTACGAGTCCGGATGCCCTGCGTATCTCGGTGAGGTTCATCTCCTCAGCGATATGGATGGCCAGGACATTGAGCTCGATGGCCTAGTTGGGAGCTCAGTGCTTGGCCATGCCTTCGCGCCGTTCACACCTCCCCCATCTCCCCTCCGTTGAAAACATTGCCCATGCTCTCATTCTCCCTGAGGCCTTGGCATTTTGCCGTGTTCAGGACGTCTTTCAAGACCTTGTTCCCAGACAAGGACGGGCTCTGGGGGCATGCATAGCGGATGGGTGGAAGCTCTAATGAGGACTGGGAAGAAGGGAAACCAAGCGTGAGGAGGTTGGCTGCGTGGTCCGGAGCTGTATTCGAGACTATGTTTAGACTTTTGGATTTGACTCAGGTTCTATTGAAAATTTTCTAGCCCTGATCCCCAGGTGAATTTGGCCGTTTTCCTCCCCTCCAGCCTCACCCCCGCTTAAATTCCTTCTACATCCTTCCCACTATATAACATAACAACGTGCTGCACCGCGAAGAGC
>NZ_JAUYFU010000051.1 GCF_030689645.1 Humidesulfovibrio sp. | reverse complement strand
CGGTCTGCGTGGGCGTGATGCCGCCCCAGCCCAGAGCCTGACCCCAGCGCGCCTGCGAGAGATGATGCGTGATCCGCGCTACTTCGATCCCTCGCGCCGCGACACGGACTTCGTGCAGCAGGTGCGCGATGGTTTTGAGAGCCTGTACCCGGGCGAAAAGCCGCAGGGTTTGCGCGGGTAGGGCGGAAGGCCCAGCTGGGGACCGGGGGGCTCTCGCCCTAGTCCCCAGCTAAAGGGCCGGCCGTTATGAAGCTCTTTGGGCCGCCGGAAAGTACAAGGCAGGCTCAATCCGGCGTGCCAGGGTCCGGCTCAGGGCGAAGATCCCGAATGGATAAAACCCCCCTCACATTATCTCATATCCTTGACACCCTGCCCCTATCCGGGCGACACGGCGCCCATGGCTCCCGATGTCCTCATCGCCTGGTTCAACGCCCATGGCGGCGCGTTCCACAAGCTCCTGGCCCTGCACGGGCGTTTGGCGTCTGCGGGCGTGCGCTGCGAGCTGTGCTTCAACTCCGGCCCGCCGCGCGGGCTTAAGGTGGGCGCAGACGTGCCCGAGGCGCGTCTGGAGGAGCTTGCTGCGCAGGGCGTGCGGCTGGTTTCGCGTCCGGAGCTGGCGGAACTGGCGAAAAAGTCCGAAGCGCGGCTGGTGATCACGGACGCGCACCATGATGCGGACATTCCCGGCGTGCTGGCGGCGGTAAGGGCCAGAGGCGGCAAGACGGCGCAGCTGGCCACGCTGCTTGGCGACTTCACCTGCCACGGCGCGGACAATTTGCTGGTGCAGCATCCTCTGACGCTTTTTTTCGAGCGCGAGTTCAACCGCACCAGGGAATCGGAGCGGCTGGCCCTGGCCGAGACCATCTATTATACAGGCAATATTTTTTTCGAGCCCACGGTGAACGACCTGTTCGGCGGATTTGCCGATAGGGCGGCGTTTTGCGCCAAGTACGGGTTCAACCTGGCGCGGCCCATCTGCCTGTGGCTGCCCAGCGCCCCGGACAACACGCCGGAGGTCTACGGCGCAGTGTGCGAGGCCGTGGAGCAGGCCGGGCTGAACCTGGCCATCAAGCTGCACCCGTGGGACTACGCGCTGAAGAAGCACGGCGCCCAGCCGGGCGATGCCTGGGGCCTGGGCAGGCCCTCGGACGAGGTGTTCGGACGCCGGGCCGTGGACGAGCCGGACACCACCTGGGCCTTCCGGTTCTGCGATGCGGCGGTTTTGCGCACCTCGGCCATGAGTGTGGAGCTGCCCTTCTGGGAGAGGCCGAGCCTGCTTTTGCCCGCGACCCTCAAGCCCAGGCTGTTCGAGGCCCAGGCGCACATGGCCCGGCGCTGCTCGGTGTGGCTGTCCGGCATGGATGACTTGCGCCGCAGGCTCAAGGACTGGGACATCCCGCGATTCGATTCCGATGATTACGCCGCTGCGCGTGATGTCGTGCGCCTGCCCGGCGAGGGTGACGCCTACGTCCGCACCGTGGCGGCCATTCGCCACGTCCTGGGGCAGGAAGTGGCCCCGCCCGCGCATGTGGAGCCCAAGGGCAGCTTCGCGGCCCTTGCCCGGTCCTACGCGCCGCACGTGGACCACATGCTGCGTCGGTCACTTACCCCGCGCCGCCGCCTGCGCTACGAACTGGCCCGCCTGCGGCGGACCCTGGGATTCTAACCCTTCCCTAATTGGACATGAACGACGGCAGCGAGGGCAGCTTCAGGTTGAAGCCCGCGCTGGCTGGCGTGCTGGAGCCGTTGTTCGGCACCATAAGCTGCCAGAATGACGTGCCGCTGGTGGCGCGGTCGGTGCCTGCCCCTGCGCCCGCATCGGGCAGTGCGTAGCGCATGGCCGGAGTGCAGATCATCTCGCGCAGCAGGCCGGTGGAGTAGCGGTTGCAATTTTCGGCAAGGGAGCAGCGCAGGTCTTGCAGCACGGCCCGGCTTTGGGAAATCCAGGAATGCCCCAGCACGTCGGTCTTTACGTCGGAGACATCTGTGACATGGATGCCGGGGATGCAGACCACGTTTTTGCCCAGGCGCTCGTAGTCGCCGCCCTGCATAAGGGCCGAGGCCGCGAGGGCCATGTCTGCGCGGGAGGCGTACAGCACCACCCGGGCGTCCAGGCTGGTGAGCTTGGCCGCGTGCTGGTCCAAAAAGATCTCGCGGTCCACGTCCGGCGCGGCCAGCACGATGGCGCGAACCTTGCGGAGGTCTGCACAGCCGCCGCGCGTGCTTTTGCATTCGCTGGCCAGCTCCGTGTAGGCGCGGATGAACGCCTCGTTGCCCATGCTGTGCACCCCGATGCTGACTCGGCCCACCCACTGGCTGGCCGTGAGGTCCGTGATGAGCTCCTTCAGGTCGTGGACCGCCCAGTAGGCGTTGTTGCGATCGCCCAGGTAGCTTGCCGGGCTGCCCGCGCTGGGCCAGCTATACAGCACCAGCGCCCCTGTGAAGCCGATGCCCACCCCGATGCGCGCGCTTGTCTTGGCCGCGTCCTCAAAGCTGTTGTCGAATCCGTGGATGAACAGCACCACCTCGCGCCCAGGCGTGCGCGCCGCTGCCCGCTCTATCTCGCCCAAAAAGCGCGAGCGCGTCATGCGCGTCACGCGGTCCAGGTCCACGTTGACGCGGTAGAGGTCGCTGCCGTCGGCCTGACCGCCGCTGGCGCTGGTCTTGAGCTCGCCATAGGACGTCTCGCGCGAGCGCAGGCCGCCATACTGCGCGTTGCCGTTGGCGCTCAGGACGTTGCGGTTGGTGGCATAGTAGAACACCGGCTTGCGCCAGTCCTGTGCGGGCAGGGGCGTGGGGAGCTGCACCACCGGGGGCGGCACAGGCAGCGGGACCGGAGTCTTGTCCGCGCAGGCGGCAACGAAGAGCATCAAGAAGGCCAGGGCCAGCACTTGGAGGAGGATGCGCATGTTCATGGGCAGGGGCACTACACCCGCCCGACTCCAGGGGCAACCCCCCCCTCAGGGCGGGCACCTGTTGCGCAACGCCCTGGCAACAGGTCCTGGAGGACCCCTTCCCCGGCGGGGGCAGGGAAGATGGCCCTGGGGAGAGTCTGCTCCGCAGGTGGCGCTAGAGTGAGCGCATGGAGCACGGCCATCCAGGCACCACCGGCTACCGCAAGCGGGTCCAGGGGGTGCATACCCCCTGGAAACAATATTCTCTTCTCCCCTCTATTCCCCTTCCAGCTTCAGCCCGTACTGCGCGAGCTTGTGCCGCAGGGTGCGCGGGCTGATGCCAAGCAGCTCGGCGGCGCGCTGCTTGCTGCCGCCTGCCGCCTTGTAAGCGCGCATCATGGCGAGGGTTTCGGCGCGGCGCACAACGACGTCGAGATTCAAGTCATCGGGATGCGCAGTCTCTTGGGCGGTGCTGGGCGCGTTCCCTTGGTCGAGTCCCAGCGGCAGGTTCTGGCCGAACTCCAGACGCAGCTCCAGCGGCAGGTCGCCGGGCATGACGGGTCCGTCGCTCTTGTGCAGCAGGGCCACGCGCTCCATGAGGTTTTTGAGTTCGCGCACGTTGCCCGGCCAGTTGTGGCGGGTGAGCAGGGCCAGGGCGGAGGGGGAGAGGCTCAGGTTCGGGCGGTGGTAGTGGTGGCCGAAGAGCCAGAGGAAGTATTCGGCCAGGGGGGCGATGTCCTCGCTGCGTTCGCGCAGGGAGGGCAGGGCGATGGGGATGACGTTCAGGCGGTAGAAGAGGTCGGGCCGGAAGCGTCCGGCGCGGACCATGTCGGGCAGGGCGCGGTTGGTGGCGGCCACGATGCGTGCGCGGAAGCCCAGATCCTTCTCGCCGCCAAGGCGCTTGAAGGTGCGCTCTTCGAGCACGCGCAGAAAGTCCACCTGGTTGGGCAGCGGGATTTCGCCCACCTCGTCGAGAAACAAGGTTCCGTCCGCAGCCATTTCAAAGCTGCCTTTTTGCAGGCGCGTGGCCCCGGTGAAGGCTCCGGGCTCGTGCCCAAAGAATTTGTCGGCAAAGAGTTCGCCCGAGAGCACGCCGCAGTTCACCGGCACGAAGGGGCGACCGCTGCGGTTACTCAGGGTGTGCAGGAGGCGCGCAAAGATCTCCTTGCCCGTGCCGGACTCCCCCGTGAGCAGCACCGGGGCGTCGCTCCCGGCCACCTGGATGGCCACGCGGTAAAGGGCGCGCATGGCCTCTGACCGGAACAGCAGCCCGGCCTCGTGCATGGCGGCCCGCGCTTCGGGGTCGGCGTCGAGCTCCTGCGGCAAGAACTTGCCGCCGTATGCGCGTGGGTCCATCATTCGGCATTTCCTCGCAAAAGTCGTTCGAGTCAAGCGCTGCAAGCGTTTTGTGTCATTCTTGAGGTCTGTGCTCAGCAGGTTCCAGCCGTCCCAGAATGGCGAAATATGCAATCTACCGTCACCAGGGATCCAGATGAACCCTTTCGGCTGGTCATTGCCGGAGCTGCGGCAAGTTCTTGCCGTTTACACCCTGGGGGACAAGAGGTCAAGCGTATGATTTCAGTTGCTTATGCCTTGGCCCGGTTCTTGATGTAGGGGGTGCGTCCACTGCGCGGGCCGAGGGGCTGGCGAGGCAGGCTGGGCAATCCTGAGATGATTCAGAGGAGCTGGAATGAAGATGGATCGACTGAGTCTCCCGGCGAAAATCGCCCTGTTTGTGTTGTCTGGCGTGCTGCTGTTTGCCGTGGCCGCCCTTGCCTCCGGCACCGAGGCCGTTACCGGCGCTGCCGCCGAGGCTGGAGCCGAAATGGCGAAAGCCGCTGTCCAGCTTGGCGCGGATACTGGCGTGGCCTGGTGGGTGTGGCCCACTGTGCTGCTGTTCTTCTGTTTTGTTCTGGGCATCATCGCCGTGCTGGCGGGCGTTGGCGGCGGCGTGCTCTACGTGCCCCTTGTCAGCGGATTTTTTCCCTTCCACCTGGACTTCGTGCGCGGCGCGGGCCTCATGGTGGCCCTGGCAGGAGCGCTGGCGGCTGGTCCCGGCCTTCTCAAACGCAACTTCGCGTCCTTGCGCCTGGCCTTGCCTGTGGCGCTTATCGCCTCCACCTGCGCCATCTTTGGCGCGTTTCTGGGCATGGCTCTGCCAACCAATGTGGTGCAGCTCTGCCTGGGCGTCACCATCATGGGCATCGCCATCCTGTTGCTGACCTCCAAAAACACCGCGCACCCCGTGGTGGCCAAGCAGGACGCTCTCAGCATGGCCCTGGGCATGGACGGCGCATACAATGATCCCTCCACCGGCGAGCTGGTGCAGTGGAAGACCCACCGCACGCTGCCAGGCCTGCTGCTCTTCATCGTCATCGGCGTCATGGCCGGCATGTTCGGTCTTGGGGCCGGCTGGGCCAACGTGCCGGTGCTGAACCTGCTCATGGGCGCGCCCCTCAAGGTGGCCGTAGGCACCAGCAAGTTCCTGCTGTCCATCACCGACACCTCGGCCGCGTGGGTTTATCTGAACAAGGGCTGCGTCATCCCGCTCATGGCCATTCCGAGCATCATCGGCCTCATGCTGGGCTCGTTCGTCGGCGTGCGCCTGCTGGCCAAGGCCAAGCCGACCTTCATCCGTTACATGGTCATCGGTGTGCTGCTCTTTGCGGGCGGCAAGGCCCTGCTGAAGGGCTTGGGCGTTTAGGACCGCAGCCTGGGCGGCGCGGATTGCGCGCCCGGCGGCACGAACAATGACGACAATGCGGACCGCGCCAACGTCCGGTCCGGCAGAGCATCCAATAAGGAGAGAGACAATGAGCGACACCCCGAAGCACACCGGCAGAGCCTCGCAGGAGCAGATTACTTACGCCAACATGCTGTTCTACGGCTGCTGGGGCGGCCTGGCCCTGATGGCTTTGACCTATCTGCTGTATGTCACCGGCATCGTAACCCCCCACGTGCCCCTGGAAAAGGTGCCCCTGCTGTGGTCCCAGCCCGTGGGCACGTATCTGGAGCTTGGCAAGGTGCCTCACGGCTGGGGCTGGACTGTGCTCATCGCCAAGGGCGACTTCCTGAATTTCCTGGGAATAGTGCTTCTGGCGGGCATGACCATTCTTTGCTACATTCCGCTTATTCCGGCCTTCTTGAAGCGTGGCGAGAAGGGCTTTGCCCTGATGGCCCTGGCCGAGATTCTCGTTCTCTTGTTTGCCGCATCCGGCATTGTTGGCGGCGGAGCGCACTAGGCCATCCTTACCTCATCCTTCGGGACGGGGGTGTGGTCGGCCTTCCCCACCGCACTTCCCTCCTGAAGGAGATCAACGTGGAAAATACAGTGGCAATGCACGCAGATCTGGAACCTTTCGCCGGTTTGGCGGCCGCCGGGCTTGACCGGGCGGACCTGTTGCGCGTTCTGCGCGAGCTGCCCTTCGGGGTGGCCGTGGTGGACCGCGAGCGGCGAACCTTGTTCCTGAACGCCGTGCTGGAGCGCCTGACCGGATTCACCAGCGCTGAGGTGGCGGGCGTTCCCTGCCGCCATGTGCTGCGCGGCAGCTTCTGCCTGCACCACTGCCCGCGCTTGGACGGCTCCAAGGCCGGTGCCTGCGCCGAGGCCTCCTGCGCCGCCGAAAGCCGTGAAGGCACGCTCATTAACCGCCATCGCCGCAAGGTGCCAGTGCGCCTCACCAGCGTTCCCGTGCTGGATCAGGGCGGCGCGCTATTGTGCACCCTCGACGTCATCGAGGATCTTTCCGCACTGAAGGAGCTGGAGGGGCGGCTTACCCGCACCGCAGGCCCCGGGGCCATCGTGGGCCGCTGCTCGGCCATGGAGCACCTGCTGCGCATTCTTCCCGCCGTGGCCCAAAGCGACGCAACCGTGCTGCTCACGGGCGAGTCCGGCACGGGCAAGGACCTGCTGGCCGAGGCTCTGCACCGCGCCAGCCCCCGCGCCCGCGAGAGCTTCGTGCGCGTCAACGCCACGCCCATGCCCGAGGCCCTGCTCGACGTGGAGCTTTTCGGGCAGGCCAGCGCGGGCGAGGGCGGACAGTCCCGCCCGGGCAAGTTCCAGCTGGCCCAGAACGGCACCCTCTATCTTTCTGAAATTGCGGACATGCCCCTGGCCCAGCAAGGACGCTTGCTGCGGCTGCTGGACGAAAAGGCCGTGGTGCCCGCCGGGGGCGAGCGCCCCATGCGCCTCAACGTGCGCGTGGTCGCGGCAACGGGCCGCGATCCCGAGGCGCTGGTTGCGGCGGGTCTTTTGCGCCAGGACCTGTTCCACAGGCTCAACGCCGTGCGCCTGCACCTGCCCCCCATGCGCGAGCGCGGCGAGGACGTGCAGTTCCTGCTGACCCACTTCCTGGGCATCTACGCCACCAAGTTCCGCAAGCAGGTGCTTGGCTTTTCCGAGGAGGCGCTCTCGCTGCTATCGGGCTACGACTATCCCGGCAACGTGCGCGAGCTGCGCAACATGGTGGAGTATGCGGTGATGGTGTGCGCGGGCGAGCTTGTGCTGCCGGAGCATTTGCCGCCCCAGGTGCGCTTTCCCCGCGTGCCCGAAGCAACCGGCTCACCGGCCATGAAGCCCGCGGCGGCGCGCAAGCAGCCTGCCCGCAAAAAAGCGTAAGGGGGCTGCCATGAGCAAGAAGATTCTCGTGACCCTGTACCGCAACGAGGTGGCCCCGCGCTTTGACCTGGCAAGCGAGGTGCTCCTGGTCACTGTGGACGCCGAAGGCCGCGAGACCAAGCGTCAGGAGCTGGTGCTGGCCCATTCCAGCGCCGACGACCTCTGCGATCTGATTCTGGACCGCGAGGTCTCCGTGGTCATCACCGGAGGCATGGAGGAGGAGCACTACCACTATTTGCGCTGGAAGCGGCTTGTGGTGCTGGACAGCGTGGCCGGCCTGGCCGAGGACGCCCTGGCCCGGTACCTGGCGGGTCGGCTTGAGAGCGGCGACATCTTGTTCTCGCTCCACAAGTCCGTTGCGGTCCCCGTTGCGGATGGCGCTGTGGATACCGAAGGCGGAGGCCATGCGTAAGCTCGCCGCGCTCCTCAAGCACCCTCTGCGCGAACTGGCGAGCGACGTGGACGAGGCGGTTTCGCCCGAGCGCTACACCATGCTGCGGCGCAAGATCATCGCCCTCATGGTGGCGGCCACGCTCATTCCGCTGTCGGTCATGGCCGTGCTCAACTATTATGAGCACCAGAACGCCATGGCGCGCGAGATCCAGAATCCCTTGCGGGTGCTGGTGAACAAGACCAAGAGCTCCTTCGAGCTGTTCCTGGCCGAGCGCAGCTCCACGGTGAGCCTCATCGCCTCGGCCTACACCTACGCGGAGCTGGCGGACGAGAAGAAGCTGGCGCGCATCTTTAACGTCATGCGGCGCGAGTTCGAGGGTTTTGTGGACCTGGGGCTCATCGACGAGCACGGCACCCAGGTGAACTACGTCGGCCCCTACACCCTGCAAGGCAAGGACTACTCCGACCAGCGCTGGTTCCAGGAAGTGCGCGTCAAGGGCAAGTACGTCAGCGACGTGTTCATGGGTTTCCGCAAATTTCCCCACGTCATCGTGGCCGTGCAGCACATGAGCGAGGACGGGCGCACCTGGATTTTGCGCGCCACTCTGGACACGCGCCAGTTCGAGCGCTTCATCGCCAGCATGAGCCTGGAGCCGGACGCCGACGCCTTCCTGGTGAACACCCAGGGGCTCATGCAGACCAACTCCAACAACTACGGCAAGGTGCTGGAGAGGATGTCCTTCCCCCTGCCGCCCCTGACCTTTGAGCCGACGGTGCTCACCATGACCGATCCCCTGGGCCGCGAGGTGTTCCTGGCTTACGCCTACTTCCCGGGCGCGGACTTCGTGCTCATGGCGGCCAAGCCGCGCTCCAGCGCGCTCAAGACCTGGTACACGGTGCGCGGCGACCTGCTGTTCATCTTCGTGGCTGGCGTGGCCGTGGTGCTTTTCGCCGCCATGCGCGTCACCG
Organism: Humidesulfovibrio sp.; assembly: GCF_030689645.1. Classification (GTDB taxonomy): domain Bacteria; phylum Desulfobacterota; class Desulfovibrionia; order Desulfovibrionales; family Desulfovibrionaceae; genus Humidesulfovibrio. Next base: position 11,452 of record NZ_JAUYFU010000051.1, on the reverse strand, counting down.
ATGCGCTCATCCAGCGCATGAAGGAGTCTGAGGACCGGCGCGAGCTGGCCCTGCGCGAGGTGGAGCATTCCCAGAAGCTCTCCAGCATCGGACGGCTGGCTGCGGGAGTGGCCCATGAGGTCAACAACCCGCTGGCCATCATCAACGAGAAGACCGGGCTCATGAAAGACATTTTGACCATGCAGCCGGACTTCCCGGCCCGTGAGAAGATCCTGGCCCAGGTGGACAGCGTGCTGCGCGCCGTGGAGCGCTGCCGGGGCATCACCCATCGCATGCTGGGCTTTGCCCGGCGCATGGACGTGAGCTTCGAGGAGCTGGACCTGGGCGAGCTCATCCGCGAGACTGCGGGCTTTTTGGCCAACGAGGCCATGCACCGCAAGGTGGACGTGCAGCTGGACCTGGACCCGGAGCTGCCGCGCATCGTCTCTGACCGCAGCCAGTTGCAGCAGGTGTTCCTGAACCTGTTCAACAACGCTCTGGCCGCCGTGGGCGACGGCGGGAGCATCACCGTCGCCGCCCGGCCTGAGAACGGCGACGTGCGCGTGGTCGTGAAGGACAATGGCTGCGGCATGAGCGACGAGACCCTGAAGCACATCTTCGAACCGTTTTTCACCACCAAGAAGGGCAAGGGCACGGGACTCGGGCTGTCCATAACCTATGGCATCATCAAGCGCCTGGGCGGAGAAATTTCCGTGGAGAGCACACAGGGCGTGGGAACCACGCTCACCATCACCCTGCCCAAAGGGCAGCGCGAGGCACTGGCATGAACACGAAAGACTGGAAGATTTTGCTTGTGGACGACGAGCACGAATTCATCACCACCCTGGCCGAACGTCTGGAACTGCGCGGCATAAACGCCCGCGTGGTCTTTGACGGCGAGAGCGCCCTGCTTGCCGTTGCCCAGGACGAACCCCACGTCATGGTCCTTGACGTGCTCATGCCTGGCATCAAGGGCCTGGAGGTGCTGGAGCGCGTGAAACGCAGCAATCCGCAAGTGCAGGTGCTGCTCTTGACCGGCCACGGCAGCACCCGCGACGGCATTGAGGGCATGCGCCTGGGCGCCTTTGACTACATGATGAAGCCGCTGAACATCGACACCCTCATCGAAAAGATGGAGTCGGCCATCGACTACGCGGGCAAAGCCGCAAGCCTGGGCCAATAGGGGACGGAGAACCATGCGCGACGCGCTGTTCATGGGTCGGCTCACGGCCTCTGCCACACACGAGATGCAGAACATCCTCGCCACCATCCGCGAGTCCGGCGGGCTCATGGAGGATCTGCTGGCCATGGGCGGGGCGGATTTCGCCCACGCCGAGCGCTTCAAAAAGGGGCTGGGCATCCTGGCCGAGCAGGTGGAGCGGGGCATGGCGCTTTCCGAGCAGCTGAACTACTGCGCCCACGCGCCGGAGGCCACTCCGGCCGGGGCCGGGGTCAACGAGGCCATGCGCTCTCTGGTTGGCCTGTGCCGCCGCGACGCCTCCCGCGGCCGTGTTTCCCTGGTGCTGGCCCCGGGCCGCACGGGGCTGCGCACCAGCTTGCGCGCCGTGGAGGTCATGGACTTGGTGGGCCAGGTTCTTGATTGTGGCCTGCCGCTCATGCCGCGTGGTTGCCAGCTCATGCTCTCGGTTGAGGAGCAGGGGGGGCTGGCCGTTGTGCGGCTCGATGCGCCAGGTTTCGAGGCCTTGCGCCAGCAGCCCGGCTATGCGGAGCTGTCCCGATGCGCGAAGGCCTCCCAGGTGGGGGTCTGCGCCGGGCCGGGCGGGCAGGGAGTCGTGCTTTCTTTGCCCAAGGCCATGGCCTAGGGCACTTGATTTCTGGTTCAAGAGGAGTAGCATTCCAATGTAGCAGCTTGACTTCACACTGTCCCGGCCGGCGGAGTGCACGCCATCGGCCGGAGGCCCAAGGAGGACATTATGCTTGGAATGCTCAAGGGACTTGAGGATACCTTCGCCGGTTTGGCCTTTGCCGAGGCCGGGGAAAGGGAAGAGGCCATGCGGATGGCCAATGTGAAGGATTGCGGAGCCAGCGTGTCGGACATCTATGCCGCCGCCGCCTTCGCCGAGGCGGGCTGCCTCGATGAGGCCCGCGAGCTGATTGGGTGCAAGCCCAAGCGGCTTGCGCCGCCGCCGCAGGCCTGCGGATTCCTGGAGTCCGTCGGACTCTCCGGGGTGCGTGTGGCCTACGGCCTGGCGGAAGCCTAAGCCAATCGCCAAACCGGGGGCTTCGGGCTGCCGCCTGCGGCCCCTGGAACAGGGCGCGCCAGCGCCCAAACAAGGAGTGCACATGAGCAAGAAGATCAAGCTGCTGCTGGTTGATGATGAGGAGAATTTCGTCAACACCTTGGCCGAGCGCATGAAGATGCGCGACATGGGCTCTGACGTTGCCCATGACGGCGAGACCGCCCTTGAGATGATCAAGGACGGAACGCCGGACGTCATGGTGCTCGACCTGCGCATGCCCGGCATCGACGGCGTCGAGGTGCTGCGCAAGGTCAAGAAGTCCCACCCTGAGGTGCAGGTCATCGTGCTTACGGGCCACGGCTCCGAGCAGGATCAGGAAGTCTGCATGCAGCTGGGCGCTTACGAGTACCACAAGAAGCCCGTGGACATCGACCGACTGGTGAAGAGCATCAAGGGCGCTTACCGCCAGAAGATGGAAGACATGATGGTGGCCGCCACCTTTGCCGAGGCCAACGACCACGCGGATGCCGATAAGGTCATGCACGAGGGCGACAAGAAGTAGCTGGGGCACGCATGAACGCCGTCCTTCTCGTCGACGACGAGCGCGACTACGCGGATCTTCTTGCCGAACGGCTCCAGGCGCGGGGTTTCCAGGTCAGAACCGCCTATGATGGTGAGGAGGCCCTGCGCCTGGCCGCCGGGCACGAGCTCGACGTGGCCGTGCTCGACGTGAACCTGCCGGGCATCGACGGCCTTTGCGTGCTGCGCGAGCTCAAGAGGCTCAAACCCCAGGCCGAGGCCCTCATGCTCACCGGCCAGATGGACCTGGCCACGGCCATTATGGGCATGAAGCTGGGCGCCACCGACTATCTGGTGAAGCCCGTGCCCATTGAGCGCCTCACGGAAGCCATCCTGCGCGCCCAGGACAGGCGCGAGGAGCGCTTGGAAGGCCAGCGCATGGCCGAGACCGCCAAGATGGCTGCTCTGGGTCACATGGCCGAGGGAGTGGCCCACGAGATCAACAACCCCGTGAACACCATGGTCAGCCTGGCGGGCTGGCTTGAGGACCTGGCGCTTGATCTGCAGGCCGGGCTGCGCGTTGAGGCTTCCGCCGACCTTGATGCCGCAAACGGCGCCGAGTCGGGCGCTTTGGCGGCCAGCCTTGCGGAGATGCTCAGCTCTGCGAGGAAAATGCGTGAGCATGGCCAACGAGTGAAGGAGATCACAGCCAAGCTCTTGTGCCTGTGCAACAAGGCCGAGCCAGAAAGCCAGCCCGGTCTGGTGGAGTCGGCAGGGCACTGCGCATCCCTTGACCTCCGTCTGCTGCTTTTGGAGCTATTGGACGAGCGCAGGGGCCGCGCGGAGGAATGCGGCGTGAACTGCATCCCCGCCGTGTCGCCCGAATTGCCGAGCTTCAGCCTGCCGCCTTGCGGTCTGCCAGGATCAGACCTGGGCACGGCCCTGGGCAACATTCTGGACAACGCCTTGGACTCCATGCCTGCAGGGGGCCAGCTCTGGGTCATCGCCAGCGCGCAGGGCCACGAGGTGCATATTGAGGTGGAGGACACCGGGCACGGCATTTTATCCGCGCATTTGCCCCGCGTGTTCGAGCCGTTTTTCTCCACAAAGGATGTGGGGCAGGGCACTGGCCTGGGCCTTTCGGTGAGCTATGGCACGGTGAAGGCCCTTGGCGGCGATATCGACATCTCCAGCCAGCCCGGCCAGGGAACCAAGGTTCTGGTGACGCTGCCCTGCTGATCCCGGCCCAGGACTTCACGCTCCACTTGGCCCCTTCCAGCAAACCGCGACCACTGCGCTACTCACAAGAATAAGTATTTGTCGCCCTTGGCCTTGCTGGGCAATTCGTCTACGCAGCGGGTTGAGATTGTCTTGGAGGCTCCCCATGTCCTTCACCGCGCTGCCCCCTTCCCGCTCAGAGCTCCGTCGGCTCATTGCACCCTGCGGTCTGTACTGTGGCGGCTGCCTCTCCTTTGCGGGCGGCGCCATCCGCAATCACGCCCGCGCTCTGCGCGACCTGCTGGGGCCGGACTTTGGGCCCTACGCCCAGCGGCTGGCGGCCATGAACCCTGCGCTCGGGCACTATCCGGGCTTTGCCTTGCTGCTGGATTTTATGGCCCAGGGCGTATGTAAGGGCTGTCGCGAGGGCGGCTGCCTCTTGGGTAGCTGCGGGGTGCGCGCCTGCGCCATGGAGCGGGAGATGGATTTCTGCGGCCTGTGCCCGGACTTCCCCTGCAAGAATCCAGGCCTGCCTGAAGGCTTGGCGGAGCGCTGGCGCAAGAACGGCGAGATCCTGCGCGATAAAGGTCCGGCCTCGTTTCTGGAGCTGGTGCGCGTGCGGCCCCGCTACCCCTGATTGGTTCCGAACGCCGGCCTTGGGTTATTTCCGGCCTGCGGCCCTGCGTTCGCCTGAACCGTAGCCGGCAAACATGTCGTCGTAGATGCGGTTGTCGCCGGGCAGGGTGAAATAGCCGTCTTCAACAACCTCTGGCCGACCTGCGGCCAGCAGTTCGCTCACTGTGGCCGTGGCGTAGCCCTTGCGCGCCAGGAGCGGCAGCAGGCGGCGCACCACCTCGGCGGTGTCCTTGGGCATGGCGTTGGCGTGCAGCAGCACGATGGAGCCAGGCCGGACCGCATCGGCAATGGCCTGAGCCCGCGCCTGGGCGTTGCCCGTTCCTCCCTCGCCCACAACATCCCACTGGATCACGGCAAAGCCTTGGCCGTTCAAAAAACGAGTGACCTCGGCTCCGCCGCGCCCGAAGGGCAGCCGGAACAAATTGAACGGTCCAAGGTTGCTGGCCGCCATGCCCCGCGCCGCCAGCCTGCGGTTCAGTTCGTCGCGCAACAGCTCGTATTGCGCGCTGGTCCAGTCAAGCTGCCACTTGCGGAATTCAGCCGGGGCCACGGCCATGTTGGCGTGGGTCCAGGCGTGGTTTCCCAGCTCGAAGCGCCTGTCGGCCATGAGCTGCATGCCGCGCTCAGGGTGAGAGCGCAGCCACTTGCCGCCTGCAAAGAATGTCGCCTTGGCGTTTGCCGCGCGCAGAGCGTCCACCAGCCGGGCGTCGTAACCCGTTACATGCACAGAGCGTTCGCAGAGGTCGAAGGTGAGGGCCACGCGCTTGTCGCCCGAAGACAGCAGCACCCGCCGGATGACGCCATGACGGGCTTCTGGCAGTGTTGGCAGGGGCTCCACCGGCGCGAGGCGGGCCGGGGCGTTGTTGTCTGGTGCGGCTAGCTGGCGGATGCTCCTTTCTGCTTTGGCCTGGGCGGCGTTCCTGGGCTCTGCAAGCTGGTCCGGCGTCCACAGGGCCAGGGGTCCACTGGGTGCGCTTGCAATTCTGGAGATGTTGTCTGGCCCGGCTCCGAGGGCAGGAGACAGCCCAAACGCAACGCACAACAACAATGCAGCTAAGGTTGCTGATCGCGTGATCATATCGTGTGTCCTTTCAGTTCTGCTGGAATCCTGCGATTCTGGTCGGGCACGGTGAGCAGCCGCAGCATGGACCCCTGCCACGGGGGCCGCACGCCTTGCCACGCCGAGCCCGTCCGCAAGGAGCCGGAACAGGCCATGGTCTGCGGCCAGTCCAATGCCCGGTAGGATCCAGCCGCCGCTTCTGCGCGTCAGGCCGAGGGCGCGCATTTGTTATCCGTCGGGGGTTGGAAGCGGGGCCGGGTGATCCAAAGACCCCAGCCGATGAGGCTCTGCAGAGTCATGAACAGGTATTGCAGGAGGGAGAGTCCTAACGCGGCCTCCAGGGGGACGCCCAGACCGGCGAGAACCAGTGCGTGGGCCTGCTCGCGCACGCCGATGCCGTTGACGCTTACAGGCAGGTTGGACACGGTGTAAACGAGACACAGGGCGCACATGAGCTGGATCAGGCTGGGGGTGCTTCCCGTGGCCTCCAGCAGGAACCAGTAATAGGAAGCAGCGGTGAGGCCCATGCACACGGTGACCACCAGCAGGCCGGCGCCCAGGGAGCGCAGGGTCACGGCGCTGCCTGCGTTGGCCCTGCTGCGCGAGGCCAGGTCCACGATGCGCTGCCCCAGGGACCAGCGCCTGAGAAAGGAAGGGATCATGCGCTCCATCGGCACGCGCATGGAGAGCAGCGCAAGACCTGAAATGAAGGAGAACAGCAACGCGGCTGTGAGGCCTCCGGTGAAGATGGGGTCCTTGAGGCCCAGCAGGATGATGAGCGCTGCGCCAAGGACGGTCATGCCGCCGAGGCCCAGGATTTTGTCCACCAGCACTGAGACGCCAGCGGCCACGTACCCCATGTCGCGCCCCAAATAGTAGGTTTTTGCAGCATCCTGGCCCAGCATGGATGGCGCGAAGTTGTTGAAAAACACGCCCACGAAGTTCTGCCGCGCCAAGCCGGAAAGCGGTGAGCGATGGCCCATGGAGATGAGCACCTGCTGCCAGCGCATGGTGTAGATGACCGTGGTGAGGAGGGAGATGACGCTCGCGCCGATGAAGAAGGTGACGCTCAGACGGGCGGCCATCTGTGCCAGGGACTGCCAGTTCAGGCCGCGTAGAACCATGGACGCAAGAACAACCGAAAGCGTGCCTTGCACCGCGAAAAGCAAGATGCGGCGCAGGCGTTTTCGGTCCTTTGGCTGCGGCGCAGGGTTTGGGGCGGTGGATGCGGTGTTCTCAGGCACGTCGGTATGATCCTTGGCTGTCTGGAGTTAAACGGCCCGGCTTGCGCATTGCCGGTTCACCTCGGGTGCCCGTCAGGCGGGATCCGGCCAATGGGGGCGGTTATTGCACAACTCGCCCCTATGGCCGCTTAGGGCGCTGCCAAGCAGCGCGAGGCCCCCGACGAGGGCCGTCAAGGCTGCGCATCGCGCGCGGCCTTGAACTCGCGGCAGAATTCGGCCAGGGCCTCTTGCCAGGGGCGCAGGGGATCAATTTTTCCCGAGGCTATGGGGGTGACGTTGCTTCGGCGGCCAAGGGTTGGGAAGGAGGCTGAGGGAAGGGCCTCCACGCGGGTGCTTAGGCCCAGCAGCCCAATGGCCGTGGACACCAGCTCAAAAAGCGACGCCTGGCCGGCGTTGGCCAGATGGTACAGGCCGCTTGGTTCGCCGTGCTCAAGCATCTGGCGGATGCGCCCAGCCACGTCCAGGCTGTAGCTTGGGGAGCAAATCACGTCTGAAGCAGCGCGCAACACCGGCGCACCCTCCAGGGCTTGCTCCAGCATGCGCTCCACGAACTGCCTGGCTGCCGGACGTTCGCCGAACTGCACGGAAAGGCGCAGCACGTATGCCCTGGGGGTAATGGCCGGAATGAGGCAATCCGCGCCATACTTGCTCAGGGTATAGGCGTTGAGCGGCACGGGTACGCTGGACTCGGTGTGCGCGTCACCGGGCGCGCAGTCGGGAAAAATGGCGTCGGTGCTGAAGTGCACCAAGGTGAAGCCCAATTCTTCGGACAGTTCGGCCAGGTGCGAGGGGAAGCGTGTGTTGATGAGGAAGGCCAAGCCTGGAGCCTGCTCGCATGCGTCCACCCCGCTAATGACCTTGGCGTTGAAGACCACCTTTGGGCGCGCCTGGGTCAGCAGCGCGCGCAGGGCGGCTTTGTCGGTGACGTCAGCCTCTCGGCTCTCCACTGTGCGCATGGCCCAGCCGTCTGAGAACGCGCGCGAAAGGGCCGTGCCCAATTTCCCGGCGCCGCCAAAGATCAGCCCGTTGCGAGTGTAATCCACCTTGCCCCCGGTTGTGATCCGCAAAATGTCGCTTCATCCTGATGCGGCATAAGGAATAGGTAATTGAAAACGTGAGGGGGAGCAACCAGGCTGGTTGGAGCGCTGAGCCCTCGCCCTACAGGGGACGCCGAAGACGGCGGTTGTTGATTTCCACGACGGTTCGGACGACAGGCAGCAGGTTGCCCATGGAGATGGTGTTCGATTTCGGATCGTTGCGGTCCATTGGCCTCGTTCGCAAGATGCCGATGTGGCAGCAGGAACTGCCCCAGAGGTCGGCTAGGCCGCTGTTGGCGTTGGCCGCGCGGCCAGGGAGAGATGCGCAGCCTGCAAGATGATGGCGAGGGCTGCTGGGTTTGGCCCCTTGGCGACGGCTTGCCGGGCGGCGAGGGGGGGGAGAGCCGTACGTCCAGCCCGCGCAGGCTATCTTTGTAACCGGAAAAGCACAGGACAGCGGCTTACGTCAGCCGCCGCTTCCAGACTGGGGCCGATGCCCGCCGCATGTCCTTGTCAGGGAGTATTCTCCCGAACTGTTGGCTGCACTGCAACATGAACAGCTAGGCGCGGCTGCGGGCATCTCGGCCCCACGCACGGGCCAGGAAGAGTGTGGGCCTTGGCCGTCTCCCTACATTTTGATGAGCACGCGGCCTGCCTGGCCGGTGCGCACCAGGTCGAGGGCGTCGTTGATGTCCTCAAGGGCGAACTCGTGGGTCACAAGGCCGTCCAGGCTCACGCGGCCCTTCTGCACCAGGTTGATGATGCGCGGGATGTCCAGGGCGGGCAGGCAAGAGCCGCCTTCGGAGCCCTTGAGCACCTTCTTGAAGTGCAGGGGCAGGGTGTAGATGCTGACCTTGTCGCCCTTGCTGGGCACGCCCACCAGAATGGTGCGCCCGTCGGCATGGGTCAGCTCGTAGCACAGCTCTATGATGCGCGCGTTGCCCGTGGTGTCGATGACCACGTCCGCTCCGCCGGGGCCGACGATCTTCTTGATCTCCTCGGCGATGTCCTGAACCTTGGTTGAGTTGAAGGCGTGGGTGGCGCCGAACTTGAGGGCCATATCCTTCTTCTCGTCGTTGATGTCCACGCCAATGACCGGGTTGGCGGCCACCAGGGCGGCGAACTGCACGATGTTCAGGCCCACGCCGCCCACGCCGAAGACCACCACGCTTTGGCCGATCTTCACATGGGCGTCGTTGTTGATGACGCCCATGGCCGTGGTCACGGCGCAGCCCAGAAGCGGCACCAGGCGCGGGTCAAAGTCGTCGGCCACCGGGGTCATGCGGTTCTCGCTGATGATGGCGTGGCGGCAGAATGTGGTGACCCAGCCAGCATTCACCACCTGTCCGTTCCAGCCGTACTTGGGCGGCTCGCACTGGAGCCCGGTGCCCGGACGCCAGTGCAGGCACACGCGCTGGCCGGGCTTCACCGTCTTGACGCCGGGGCCGATCTCCAGCACCTCGGCCACGGCTTCGTGGCCCAACAGGTGCGGCAGGAACTTGTCCGGGCCTTTGGCGCCGGCTATCTCGTTCAGCTGCGCGCCGCAAATGCCGCTGTACAGGATCTTCACCAGCACCTGGCCGAAGGAGAGTTCCGCGGGCAGGACGATTTCCGCCACGGCCAGGGGTTTCTTCTGCTCCACCAGGATGGCGGCGGTGGTTGTCTTGATCTGCATGATGATGCTTCTCCTGCTCTTGTTCGAGGGCGTTCTTGTTCGACGCGGGCTGCCGTTTGAAGCGCGGGCCTTATTCGAAGTAGATGAACTCGTAGTCGCCGGTGTAGCCGAAGTGGCGGTACAGCCAGATCCACTCGGCTGTGTCGAAGAAGCTTTCGCAGGTGAGGGCCCAGCACTGCACGTTGAACAGCTCCTGCTCGGTGCGGTAGCTCTCCAGCATCACGTAGGCCTGCTTGCCCACCCGTTCAATTTCGGAAAGGGCGGTTTTGAGCTCGAAAATACGCAAGTTGTGCAGGGTGGCGAGGCTGATGACCAGGTCGAAGGACTTGTCGCCAAAGGGGTAGGCGTCCTGGGCGCGGTAGCGGAACAGGTTGGCCTTGGCCTTCACTTCGTCGGTGTTGGAGGCCAGGCCGTGCTCGGAGATGTCGAAGCCGACGATTTCGAGGCCCGGCTCAAGGATGAGCATTTCGTGCAGCAGAAAGCCTTTGCCGCAGCCCACGTCGAGGACGCGGCTGCCGGCCTTGAGGCCGTAGGTTTCAATCAGGGCCTTGGCCACGGGAGCCCAGCGGCCCGGCATGTACTTGTAGCCGCCGTAGCCGAAGCGCCGGTCGCCGTCCCAGTAGTCGAACTCGTACTCCTTGGCCTTGAGCATGCACTTCACTTTCTCGTCCACCATGCGGCCGATGTAGTCGCGGGCGGTGGCCTTGTGCAGCGGGGTGACGAAGTTGCGCAGATGACCCATGATGTCCTCCGGGATGTTGCTGAAGATTGTTGTGCTTTACGACAGCAGGGACTTGGCCGTGCTTACAATGGTATTGGTGTTGATGCCGTAGCGGCCCATGAGCTGGTTCTGGGTGCCGTACTTGTCCGGGAACACGTCCGGAATGCCCAGGCGCTTGAAGCGCGGCTGGCGGGCAAAGGGCGTCTCGGCCAGTATCTCGGCCACGGCGCTGCCCAGGCCGCCCAGGATGGTGTGTTCCTCCACGCTGATGACGGCCTTGACGTCCTGGGCCATGTCCAGGAACAGCCCGTTGTCAAAGGGCTTCACCGTGTGCATGTGCAGGATGCCGCAGGACACGCCCGACTCGGCCAGCAGCTTCGCGGCCTCCTTGGCCGGTCCCAGGGTCACGCCCGTGGTCACCAGGAGCACGTCTTTGCCGCGCTGGATCTCCATGCCCTTGCCCAAAACAAAGGGGATGGCCGGGTCGGACACGATGGGGTCGTAGCCCTTAGCCAGGCGGATGTAGAGCGGGCCCGGCCAGTCAACGGTCTGAGGCATCAGGCGCTCCATTTCCTCGGCGTCGGCCACGGCCACGATGGCCATGTTCGGCAGGGCGCGCATGATGGCGATGTCCTCAATGGCCAGGTGGGTGGAGCCAAGGGGCGCGTAGACCATGCCGCCGCCGTTGCCGATGAGCCGGACGTTGGCCTTGTGCAGGCACAGGTCCATGGCCACCTGCTCGTAGCAGCGGCGCGTCAGGAAGGTGGCGATGGTGTTGACGTAGACGATGCGTCCGTCAAAGGCCAGCCCCGCAGCCATGCCGATGGCATGGGCCTCGTTGATGCCTTCCATGATGAAGCGTTCGGGCAGTTCCTCGCGGAACTTCTTGAGCGTGCCGAAGCCCAGGTCCGAGCCCAGGAACACGATGCGCTCATCAGTCTTGGCCAGTTTGTGGACCAGGTCCAGGCATCTGCCGCGCATCTATGCACCCTCCTTCGCTTGGCCAGAGGGAGCAAAGGCGGCGCGCAGGCCAGCCATGTCCTCGTCCGTGAACTTGCTCTTGTGGTGCCAGGCCAGATTGTTCTCAGACGGGACGTAGCCCTTGCCCTTCACCGTGTGGCAGATGACGCAGGTTGGCTTTCCGGGCTCCAGGGGCGCGGTC
>NZ_JAUYFU010000050.1 GCF_030689645.1 Humidesulfovibrio sp. | reverse complement strand
GACCGCGTAGTCTTTGCCGAGGAATTTGCCGATAGTCTTCACCTTTGCGGGTGACTCAACGATGATGAGATCTTTTGTCATAATGCGGCAGGCTATAGCCACCTGGGCGCGGGTTGGCAAGGGGCGGGGTGGGGGAGGGCTTGACGGGTTGCCATGCGCGTTATAACATTTGTTCCCACGCAATAGACGAATGGAGGTGCCCCATGCAGGCGGTCAAGATACGGAAAATCGGCAATTCGCTGGGGGTCGTCATCCCCAAGGAAGTGCTGGCGCGGATGAAGGTTGCCGAGGGCGAGACGGTGTACTTCACCGAGACCGGGGACGGTGGCGTGCGGCTGACGCCCCTGGACGAGTCATTCTCCGAGGAGTTCGCGTTGCAGATGGCGGCGGCGGAAAAGCTCATGCGCCAGGACCGGCATATTCTGCGCGAGCTGGCCAAGCGATGAGCGGGGGCAATCCTGCGACGCGCTGGCGCTGGATTCTGCCGCAGACCGTGCTTGCCATCCACGACGCGCAACTGGCCGAGCACGGGGGGCTGCCGGGCCTGCGGGATCTGGGTCTGCTGGAAAGCGCCTTGGCGCGGCCTAGAAACCTGCTGGCCCACGCCGCGCAAGGTGTCGCGCCGCCGGACGCCTTTGACCTCGCGGCGGCCTATGCCTATGGCTTGGCGCGCAACCACGCCTTCATCGACGGCAACAAGCGCACGGCCTATGTGGTCTGCTGCCTGTTCCTGTTGCTCCACGGCTGCGACATGGCCGCGCCGGACGTGGAACGCGTGTTGGTCTTCGAGCGCCTGGGCAAGGGCGAGGTGACGGAGCGGGAGCTGGCGGGATGGCTGCGAGGGTAGGGGGAGCATTTGCAGGTTGCCCCCTGTGCTGATGATAACCTAAGGAGGGTGTAGTATGGGGATGGGTTTTGATTTCCTTTTTGGGATTGCGAAGGAAGAGGCTGCAAAGACTGCTGGATTTGACCTAAGAGCGGGTGCTGGAAAAGGTAATTTTAAGACGTTGGCTTACGAGAAGTCCGTTAGGATGCGGATGCTGGCGAACATTTCGGTTGGCGTTGAAGTGTGCTGTGGCACCACAAGAATGGCTGTTGATTATTATTTTAAGGAAGAATCAACGGTTGTTGAGATTGCACTAGGATTGCGAAACAATAACACAGAATTCGAAAAAGATATATTTAAGGCTCTTCTCCTCAAGAATGCGGGCCACCCCGTCTCGAAACTTGTCTTTTTATGCAAGCCGGGAGGAATGGAGAAGTGTAAGGAACCTGGGCGGTTGGCAATCATGGAATGGGTACAGTCAAAGCATGGAATTATGGTCGAGGTATACAATTTGTCTCTTGACTAAGCATAATGGTTTAATGCGGCACTCGGCAGAAGAGACGCATACAAAAAGCCCCCGCCTCAACTCTGAGCCGGGGGCTTTTCTTTACCATCGTCGTGCGGCGCTTACTGCGGCGGCTCGATGCCGCGCAACTGCTTCTGCGCCTGCTGGATGAACGGCGGGGGATCGCCTAGCCAGGTGGTGGCGGCGTCTTTGGTCAGCAGGGCGTAAAGGGCCTTGCTCTTCTCGCCGTAAAGGATGTCGATGTTGTTCTCT
>NZ_JAUYFU010000048.1 GCF_030689645.1 Humidesulfovibrio sp. | reverse complement strand
CACCACCTCACGTTCAGGTTCCGTGAGGTCGGGAAACTCGGCTTCAGCCATTTTGAGCAGGCGTGCGACATTATCCGGCATGGAAGATCTCCTTGCCGGGCATATTATGCGCAATATCGGTGAATTGAAAGAGTCTTGCCGCTAATCCACCCGGTAGTGGCAGCCCATTGTGGTCTTGTTGCGCATGGCCGCCTGGGTGACCACGTAGGCCGTCTGGCAGCCGTGGAACAGGTCGATGATGGGTTTGCTGATGGGCGTCTGCTTGTAGAAGTCGTGCATGTTCTTGGAGAGCGTGCGCAGGTCTTCAAAGGCGCGGCGCAGGCGCGCGGTGGAGCGGATGATGCCCACGTAGTTCCACATGGTGTTGCGGATGGTGGCCCAGTCCTGGGCGATGAGCGCCGGGTCCTCGTTGTGGATGTCGCCGGGGTTCTGCCATTCCGGGATGGAGTCGATGAGTTTCTTGGACAGCCGCCACTTGGCGCCAAGGCGCTTGGAGATGTCCTGGCCCGCGCTGTGGCCCCAGAGCATGGCCTCGAGCAGCGAGGTGCTGGCGAGTCGGTTGGCTCCGTGCACGCCGGTGCAGGTGCACTCCCCGGCGGAATACAGGCGCTCCAGGGTGGTGCGGCCTCGCGTGTCGACCAGAATGCCGCCGCAAAAATAATGCGCAGCCGGGACCACCGGGATGGGCGATCTGGCCATGTCCACGCCATGTTCCAGGCACTTGCCGTAGATGGTGGGGAAGCGTTCGGCCACGTTGTCGTGCATGCCGCGCGTGGTGTCCAGGTACACGCAATCCTCGTCGGTGCGCAGCATCTCGGCCATGATGGCGCGGGTGACGATGTCGCGGGGGGCGAGGTCGGCCCGCTGGTCGTAGCGCGCCATGAAGGGCTCGCCAGCGGAGTTCACCAGTTGCGCCCCTTCGCCGCGCACGGCCTCGGAGATGAGGAACCGCCGCTCGAAGCGCCTTGCTCCCTGGTAGAAGGCCGTGGGGTGGAACTGCACGTATTCCATGTTGTGCAGCTTGGCGCCTGCACGGTGGGCCATGGAAAGCCCGGACCCGATGGCCTCGCGCGAGTTGGTGCTATGCAGGTAGATGCGCCCGGCCCCGCCAGTGGCCAGCACAGTGAAGTCCGCCAGAATGATCTCCACCTGGCCGAGGGCTTCGTTGAACACGTAGGCCCCCACGCACTGATTTGCGAGGTTGTACTTGAAGTCCAGGTGTGTGGCGTGGTGGTGGGTGGACAAAAGGTCGATGGCCGTGCGCTTGGTGAGCACGCGGATGTTGGGGCAATCGCTCACGGCCTTGGTGAGCTGCTCCATGATGGTCAGGCCGGTGTGGTCCTTGGCGTACAGGATGCGCGCAACGCTGTGGCCGCCCTCGCGCGTGAAGTACCAGGAATCTGGGTCGCGGTGGGCGAAGGGCACGTGGTAGGCGTCGATGAGTGTCTTTTGAAGGACTTTCGGCCCCTTGTGACACAGGTATCGCACGGCCCGCAGGTAGTTCTGCTTCCACCCGGCGGTCATGATGTCTTTTTCCAGAATGCCGGGATCGTCGTCCTCGGAATGAAACACGATGCCGCCTTGGGCCAGCCGCGTGTTGCCTGCGAACAGGTCCTCGCCCGAGGTGATGAGGGTCACGTCCGCCCCGGACTCCGCCAGGTTGAGCGCGGCGAGGGAACCGGCGATGCCGGAGCCAATGACCAGCACATCGGTCTTCAGGCGATACTCGTTCATGGTGGTCCTTCGGCCGGAGCTTGTCCGGCCTGCGTCTTGCGGCGCTCTAGGAACAGATGTCCAGCATGCGCGTCAGGGCCACCTGGGCGTGCTCGGCGACATCGGCAGGCAGGGAGAGGGGCGTGGCGCTGTCGAGGGTGTCCAGCAGGTCAGCCAGGCGCTCCTCGGTGGTCTTGGCCATGTTGGTGCAGCGCATGGTCTTGAGGGGCACGATGATCTTGCCCTCGGCCTTGTGGCGCTCGGCCAGTCGCAGCACCAGGTTCACTTCGGTTCCGATGGCGATCTTGGCGCCGGGCTTGGCCTCTGCGCAGTAGCGGATGATGTGCGAGGTGGAGCCTGCGCTGTCTGCTGCGCGCACAACCGCGGGCGCGCATTCGGGGTGCACCACGATGCGCACGCCGGGCATGGCCTTGCGCATTTCCTCCACGTGCTGCTTCTTGATGGCGTGGTGGATGACGCAGGAGCCGGGCCAGAGCAGGAGCCGGGCGTAGGCTGCTTTCTTGGGGTCCACCACCTGCCTGCCAGGGCGGATATCCACCTGAAGACGTTCTGAGGAAGAAATGTTTAGCAGATTCGCCGTGTTGTTGCCCAGGTGCTTGTCTGGCAGAAAGAGCACGGCATCTCCCTGCTGCAAGGCCCAGTCGAGCATGACCTTGGCGTTTGCGCTGGTGCAGACGCTGCCGCCGTAGAGGCCGCAGATGGCCTTCACCTCGGCGCTGGAGTTCACGTAGGCCAGGGGAATCACTAGCCGTCCTTGCTCGCGCAGTTCGGTGAGCACATCCTCAAGGCGCTGGGCCGGGGCCATGTCGGCCATGGGGCAGGTGGCGTCGGCATGGGGAATGTGGATCTTCTGTCCGGGCCGGGCCAGGGCCACGGCGGATTCGGCCATGAAATACACGCCGCAGAACACCACGTGCTCGGCCTCGAGCCCGCCAATTTTGCGCGCAAGCTCCAATGAATCGCCCTGGAAGTCCGTGTGGCGGATGATGGCGTCGTTCTGGTAGTGGTGGCCCAATATGGCCAAGCGTTTGCCGTAGCGGGCGCGAACGGCCTTAATGCGCTCATTTGCGGAAGTCATGTGCTGTATCTCCGTCCTTGAAACGTGAGGTTTTACGATCCTTCGTTCACAGGGCGCTGATGCGCATGCTCAGGTCAGCCACGGGGGCGGAGTGGGTGAGGCGGCCCACGGACACGAAGTCCGGGCCGATGGCGCCGATGGCTGCGATGTTCTCCAGGGTCACGCCGCCGCTCACCTCGGTTTCGATGCCAGCAGGCACGCGCGCCAAGGCCAAGCCCAACTCCTCAAGGTCCATGTTGTCGAGCATGATGCGGCTGACTTTGCAGCCTACGGCCTGGTCCACCTCGTCAAAGCTGCGGCACTCCACCTCAATGGGCGGGCAGTCCTCGCCATAGGCGGCGCGCAGCTTGTCCACAGCCGGGATGATGCCGCCGGCGCGATCGATGTGGTTGTCCTTGACCATGAGCATCTGGCCCAGATTCAGTCGGTGGTTCTGCCCGCCGCCCACACGCACCGCATACTTCTCAGGGTAGCGCAGCCCCGGCAGGGTCTTGCGCGTGTCGAGAAGGGTGGTCCGGGTGCCTTTGAGCGCCTCGACGTACTTGGCCGTGAGTGTGGCGATGCCGGACAGGTGGCAGAGATAGTTCAGGATCACGCGCTCTGTGCGCAGCAGGTGCCGCGCCGGGCCTTGAATGGCTGCGATGAGCGCGCCCGGGCCCACGCGGTCGCCCTCGTCCACGTTGATGATGTGCTGGAACTCGCAGCCTGCGAATTCCAGAATCAGCGGGATGAGCGGCAGGCCGGCGATGACCGCGTTGTCTTTTGACATGATGTGCCCTGTGGCCAGGTCGGCATCGGAGAAAATGCCTTCGCTGGTCAGGTCTTTGCCGTCCTCGGAAAGGGCGATGCGGATGGTGGCCAACAGGAACAGCTTGGCCTCGGCCTTGAAGAAATCGTCGAACAAAGAATCGGTGGCGGACATGGTTGCGTTCCTTTGGGTGCTCGAACCCCGCGCCGGGCGGGCGAATTGATGCGCTGCAAACTACAGGACCGGACAGCGCCAGTCAACTTGCAGCAAGGTCTGAGGCTTGCGGCTGCTCAAGGAGCGGGATGAGTCCGCTTCACGCTGCACGGCCTTGCTGATCCCTATCCTCCGCCCACTGGCAGGGTCAGCACGGGCGCGCTCTTTGGGGGATCGGCTGACTGCAGCGAGAAGATGTTGAGAATGAGCTGGAACACTTCCTTTGAGACGTTGTCCTCGGTGCGGATGTAGTACCAGTGCTTCTCGTGCCGCACGGCCAGGTAAGATTCGGGGGGCTCGCTTTCGGAGACGCGAATGTCGCACAGCTTGAGGAAGTGCTGCCGCATGTCGAAGGCCATTCGTCTGGCGAGGTTGTTTTTGGGCACTTCCACGCCCTGCGCCACGTAGTCCATGGCGCGCAGGCAGTTGCGCAGGCGCAGCGGCACCGCTGGCAGTCCGTCGGCGTCCTTTGGGGCGTGCCCTAGGGTGCTGGTGGGCACCAGCCGGAAGGTGGAGTAATAGTGTCCGGCGGTGTTCATCATAACGTGCAGGTCGTAGCCCAGCAGGCTTTGCACAGTGCCCGCCTCCGTGGCGTTGTGGAATTCCATGCTCATGACCGTGGCAGTGGAGTTGTCGCTCAGGTTCACCTTGAGGATGTCCAGGTCGCCGCGGTCGTCCATGCGGGCCAGGATTTCGGTGAGGCTCTTGAAGCGGCTGTGCTGTTCCGCAGCGAAGCCGTTCCTCGCGTCGTAGCCGTGGTCGATGGCGCCGAAGCGCACGAACAGGATGGGCATCAGATATTCTATGTCCCAGCCAGCCTTGTAGAGCATGACGAAGCGGTCGAAGTCCATCTCGGCCAGGAATTGCTGGGCGTATGTCTGGCCCTGGTAGGCGGTGTAGGTGACGGTGGGGGAGTCGCTGTACTGCCCGCTGACGTTGGGCGTGTAAGTGTTGTACACGCCGTTTTCCAGGCTGCGGTGATCGGGCAGCGTTGCGGAAACGCCGCCGGCAATATTGAAGCTGAAGCTGGAGGCCACCGAACCCACCTGCAGGAACAAGGGCTGTTCGAAATACTTCATGCGCACGAGGTTCAGGAGCATTTCCTCGTTGTTCGACCTCTGGATGGCCCGGTTGTAATCCATGCGCGAGGGCGCGAGCTTGCCGGGGCCGAAGCTCAGTCCGCCTGCGCAGCCGCCAAGGAGGATGACGAGCAGCAGGGCGCAGAGGGCTGACAGTGAAGGCGCGTGGTGTTTGGGATGCAACCGGGGCTCCTAGGTGCGAAGGCGATAGTGCCTTCTAGTACATCCAAAGCTCCCTCGGCAACAGGCAAAGGACAGGAATATGCACGGCTCAGTGAAGTGCGCGTGTTTTCAAGCGGGCTGCGCGGAATGGCAAAGGGCTCAGCTTCGTGTACTCAGGCAGGACGGGGGTCATTAATAGACGAGGTCACGCCCCACGTAGTTTTGGGGCTGACCACTGGGGTTGGCGATCTTGTGCGGATTGCCGTTCAACTTGGTGCGCACTGCAGGCTTCATTCCGCCGTTTTGCTTGAGTTGCGGCAGCAGCGCGCGGGTGTTGCGGTTCACGGGCACTGTCCAGCTGTGTGCGGCCAGCACCTGGCCGTCGTCCAGGGCCACTATCCGGGCGGAAATGTAGATGACCTTGTCTGCGATGAGATAGGTGCCAGAGAGCAGGCTTGGACGCGCTTCATTATGGGCCTCCCAGGTGCGCTTGTCCGCAGCCTTGGCCTCCGGCCCGGAAAGGGCGAGCCCTTCCGGCCTGTCAGCAGTCTCTGGCGCGGACTTCGGCGCGGGTTTCTTCGGAGGGCCAAGCGTGACCAGGAAGTTGCGCAGGGCCAAGCGTGCGGCAACCTGCTCAGAAACGAGCCCGCCGAAGGGGGAGGGATCATTCATGTCCATCCGGTTGCCAAAGGGCTCCACATAGATGGCCGAGTTCTTGTTCAACGCGGGCATGAACATGCCCATCATCATGTCCGCCGCATCGTAGTTGATGTCGATGAGCGGGGTGGAGTCTTCCTTGAAGAGCTCGCTAGTGGTGGGCCGCGTGCTCAGTAGGTCGTCTTTGGCGTCCACGACGGTGCGCTTCATGGCGGAATAGTACGAGGTGCTGCCGCCGCAGCCAGACAGCAGAAGCCCGGCCAGGAGGACCAGGAGGGCTGTGGCTGCTCTGTGTTGATGCTGCATGTTCATGTTTGCTTTCGCTGCGAAGCGCGGGTTGGGATGAATGTGGGCGCTCCGTGTCCTGTATGCGTATCGTACATTTTGAGGAAAAACTTTACGCCGCGCCGGAGGGCGTGTCCAGCGCAGGGTTCGCGGCCAGAGCGGACAAAAGCCGAGCCATCTGCTTTGCGGTGCGTCCGGCCATGTCCAGCACGGCCTCGTGGCTGATGGGGTCCATGCAGTCGGGCATGTTCTTGTTGGTCAGGCAGCTTATGCCCAAAAGGCGCAGGCCCATGTGCCGCGCGGCGATTGCTTCCATGACCGTGGACATCCCTATGGCATCCGCTCCCATCTGCCGATAAGCTCTTGTCTCGGCGGGAGTCTCCAGGCTGGGGCCGGGGATCTGCATGTAGACGCCGCGCTCCATCAGGAGGCCCAGGCCGACGGCTTCCCGCCGCGCCAGGGCGACGAGATCCGGGCACCAGGCCCGGCCCATGTCCGGGAAGCGCGGGCCGAAGGCGTCGATGTTCGGACCTGTGAGCGGGTTCTGCCCGGTCATGTTGATGTGGTCGGTGATGAGCATGAGGCTGCCTGCGTTGAACAGCGGATTCAGGGCTCCGGCGGCGTTGGTGATGATGAGCGTGCCCACGCCGAGGGCTCCCAGCGTGCGCACTGGCAGGCATGTTTCGGCGGCGCTTGCGCCCTCGTAGAGGTGCACGCGGCCGCACAGGGCCAGCACCGGCCTGCCGGAAAGTCTCCCGGCGCGAAGGAAGCCTCCGTGCCCGGCCACGGCGGACTGAGGCAGGCCAGTGATTTCTGCGAAAGGGATGTCTACGGCTCCGGTGATCGCATCGGCCACGGGGGTAAGCCCGGATCCGAGCACGAGGCCCAAGGTTCCTGCTTGAACATTTCCTAACTTTTCGCGTATGAGTCGGCTAGCGTGGCTGACGGTCTCTTGGTGATTCACGTTTGTTCCTGTGTTTGTAGCGTGGAGCATCTGTCCGCCTCATAGCGCAACAGGACGTCATCTTACAAGCCAGGGTAGGCTCGCCATATGGATTTTGCAACACTACTTGGACTGATTTCCGGTTTGGCCCTGGTGGTCGCCGCCATCATGATGGGCGGCGAAATGAACCTGTTTGTGGACCTTCCGTCGGTGATGATCGTCTTTGGCGGCACCTTCGGAACCATCTTCGTGGCCTTTCCTTTCGAAGAGGTGAAGCAGGCTTTGGGCGCAGGCTTCAAGGCCTTCTCTTCGCGCAAGGTGCAGGTGCGCGAAGTCGTCAACATCATGGTCAAAATCGCGGAGATCAGCCGCCGCGAGGGCCTTATTGCCCTTGAGCATGTGAAGACCGAAAACATGGTGCTTAAAAAGGCCTGCCAGCTCATCGCCGACAACGCCGACCCCAGCCTCATCCGCAGCACCCTGACCATTGAGATCACCTCCATGAAGCGCCGCCACAAGGTGGGCGAGGAGGTCTTCAAGCGCCTTGGCAGCCTTGCCCCGTCCTTCGGCATGATCGGAACCCTCATCGGTCTGGTGCAAATGCTGGCGAACTTGAACGATCCCAAGGCCATCGGCCCGGCTATGGCCGTGGCCATCATCACCACCTTCTACGGTTCTGTCCTGGCCACGGTCATCTTTCTGCCGATAGCAACCAAGCTGAAGGCGCGCACAATGCAGGAGGAGCTGCAACTGGAGGTTATTTTCGAGGGGGCGAAATCCATCCTTGAAAATAACAACCCCATGCTTGTGTATGAGAAGCTCTCATCCTTCCTGGCGCCCAGAGAGAGGAAGTAAGCCATGTCCGAAGATTACGAACGCCGCGTAGACGAGGAAGAAAGCGACGCCGTTGAATGGTTGATGACGTTCTCGGATTTGACCATGCTCATGCTGGTCTTTTTCATTATGCTCTATGCCATGAGCACGCCTGACACGCAGAAGGTTTCCAACGCCCTGCAGGCCGTGACCCAGGCTCTGAGCGGCAAGGAAAGCAAGCTGGCCACCAGCACCATCAGCCGTGAAGAGGCCGGGGTGATTTTGGACCAGGTGTTGATGAACAAACAGATTCAGATTGCTCAGCAGAAGGTTTTTTCCGACGTAAAGTACCTGCAGACGAAGAAAGGTCTGGAGGGCTTGGTGGGCGCGAACTTCGAGGATGGCATCATCACCATCCGCGCTCCCGGCGACGTGCTTTTCGCCACCGGCGAGGTGACCCTTACCCCCAAGGGGCGTGAGGTCATTGAGGCCATGAAGGATTTTTTCATTCAGCACCCGGACCAGACCATCAACATCCGCGGCTATACCGATGACCGGCTGCCCGGCGCGGGGGGACGTTTCCGCGACAACTGGGAGGTCTCTTCCATGCGCGCGGTGAACGTTTTGCGGCTGCTCATGGACATGGGCATTGAGCCCAAGCGCCTCACGTCAACCGGCCTTGCGGACTTGAACCCGCTGTTCCCCAATACCTCCGAGGAATACCGGGCTCAGAACCGCAGGGTGGAATTTGTGCTGGAAAAACGTGTTACAGGGAAGTAGACTGGCGGCAATGCCGACCTAGGCACGGCACAGGCCAGCAAGTGTGCGAGGACGATCATGGACTTTGAAATCAAGATGGACGGTGACGACAAGCTCCGCCAGGCATACAGAACCCGTGTGCCCGGTCTTGACGTGCGCATTATCACGAATTCCGGCCCCCAGGATTATCCTGTGAGCGACATCAGCGCCTCGGGCTTCGCCTTTGCGGACAACCCCCGCGGCTACAGTTCGGGCATGGTCTTTTCCTTTGACCTGCTTCTGAGCAAACGGCTTTTTCTGGGCGACCTGAAGGGGAAGGTCATGCGCGTGCTGGACAAGGGCATCATCGGATGCAATTTCGAGAGCATGGAGCGCCGCCAGGAGATCAAGCTGGACAAGCTGGTGCTTGAAGTCCAGAAACGCCTCATTGAATTGCGCAAGGCCAAGCGCGAAGCTGAATAACCCCTCGCCCAAGGCAGCAGTGACGCAACACAAAGTTCTTATTGCCAACCGCGGCGAAATCGCCATGCGGATCCTGCGGGCCTGCGTTGGCCTGGGGCACGAGTTTGTTTGCGTTTACACCCAGGCGGATGCAGCCTCGGGCCATGTGCGCTTGGCGCGTGAACTGGGCGGCGGGCAGAGCCTCTTTCGCATCCGCTCCTACCAGGACCCCAGCGAACTCTTCGCCGTGGCCGATGCCTCTCAGGCAACGGCGGTGCATCCCGGTTACGGCTTCTTTGCCGAGGACTACCGCTTCGCCCGCAGGACGGAAAATCGCGACCGCCCGCTGATCTTCATCGGCCCCTCGTGGAGCGTCATTCGAGATCTGGGCGACAAGATCAACACCAAGCGCATCGCCCGCTCGCTCTCCGTGCCCACCATCCCAGGCTCAGACAGGCCGATTTTTGACGAGATGGAGGCTGTGGAGTTGGCCCAGGCCATTTTCGCCTTCCAAAACGACCAGGGCATCACCGAGGGCTGCGTGCTGGTGAAGGCCAGCGCTGGCGGCGGCGGCATGGGCATCGAGGAAGTCTACGACCTGGACACTTTCCGCTCCGTGTATCGGCGCATCCGCAACTACGCCAAGCGCAATCTGAGCGACGAGGGCGTTCTCATCGAGCAGCGCATTTTCGACTTCAACCATCTGGAAGTGCAGGTGGCGGCAGAGCGCGGCGGCAAGAACGCTGTGCACTTCGGAACGCGCAACTGCTCGGTGCAGAGCCTAGGCAGGCAGAAGCGCATTGAGGTGGCGCCCGGATTTGATCCCGCGAGCCTTTCCTATGCCTTCGACGCCAGCCACGTGCTCGACTCCATCACGCAGCACTCCGTGAACATGGCCAAGGCCGTGGGCTACGACAACGTTGGCACCTGGGAGTGGATCGTGACCCCAAAGGGCGAGCCTTTTCTCATGGAGGTCAACACGCGCATCCAGGTGGAAAACGGGGTGTCTGGCGTCATTTCGCGTTGTCGCTGTCAGGCCGACACGAAGCACGGCGTGGACATCATTTCGGAGCAGATCCGCCTGGGCCTGGGTGAGCCCCTTGGCTACACGCAGGATGACGTTGGGTTTGAGGGCGTGGGCATCGAGTACCGCATCATCGCAGAGGACCCGACGGACCGCTTCACGCCCTGCCTGGGGCGCATCGAACGCTTCGCCTGGCGGCCCGAACCTTGGCTGCAGGTGTTTACCCAGGTGCCCACAGCCGTTGACGCGGACATTGCCTACGACATCCCCATGGACTTCGACCCAAACCTAGCCCTGGCCATCGTCTGGGGCCAGGACCTGGGGCAGGCTCGCGCACGCGGCGAAGAATTTCTGCAGAATCTTACCCTTGCTGGCACGGACACATCGGGCGCCCCCCTGCGCACAAACCTGGGCTTCCTTCTCTCCAGAACCCAGACCATCCTGCATTTCTAGGCCAAGGCGCACGCAATGGACATCGATAAACGCACCCAGCAGTTGGCCGCGCGGCTGACATATATCCGCGACATCTTCGGCCCGCGTGAAAACTCGTCTGTCTCGCTCCTGAAGCATCGCCTTGAGGAGTTTTTGACCAACGCTTCCGGCTACGGCATGCGTGAACTCCAGCTCCAGGTGTCGCGTCTGGAGGAGCTGTTCTCGCTTCTGGAGGGTAAGCTTGAAAGTGAGCTGTGCCCCATGGACCGGGTGCGCATCGTGCGCCACCCCCAGCGCATCAGCCTCAAGGACATCCTGGAAAACGTCTACGACAACTACGCTGAGATCGGCGGGCAGGACGAGTGGAGCATTGATCCGGGCATCATCATCGCCCGGGCCACCATCGCCCGGCGCATGGGCAAGAAGACCGTGCACCAGCCGGTGATGGTCATCGGCCAGGAGAAAGGCCACGGCCAGGAATTCCGCAATGGCGGGTCCATCAAGCCCTGGGGCAACGCCAACGCCTTGTATTATATGCGCGTGGCCGAGGTGGAGAATATACCCATCCACACCTATGTGTTCACCCCCGGAGCCTATCCGGTGGAGGACTACCCCGGCGCGGCCCAGCAGATAGCTAAGAATCTCTACGTTATGGCGGGTCTGAAGGTTCCGGTTATTGCCGTCTTTTCCGAGGGTGGGTCCGGCGGCGCCGAGGCCATCGCCCTGGCCGACAAGCGGCTCATGCTGTCGCACGGCTACTACTCCGTCATCTCGCCGGAGGGCGCAGCGGCCATCGAGGGTGGACTCAAGGACAAGGCAACCCCGGAGCTCATCGAACGCTGCGCCGAGCGCCTCAAGATCACGGCCCAGGACAATTTACGCCTGGGCTTCATCGACCGCATTATCCAGGAGCCGCCCCTTGGCGCTCGGCCTGAACATTATGAGTTCTTTCGTCAGCTCCGGCGGGAGGTCATCCGCGCCACGGACGAGGTGGTGCATTCGGCCCAGAGCCTTGGCCCATTGCGCGCCCTGGCCATCCGCCGCCAGAAGCGGAGCGCAGATCCCCAGGACATCTTCGTGCGTTGGCAACTGCGGCAAAGCGCCCGCAACACTCTGGTGGAGCTTCGCTATACGCGTTTTCGGGCCATGAGCCGCACGGCCTTCATCGATAACCGCACCTTGGGAATCCGCCTCGCGACGGGCCTGGCGCGAGGCCTGTGGCGCGTGCACTCCCTGCTGCGGCACGATGTGCTGGCGCGCTACAAACGCAGGACATTGAGCCTGCTGGAGCAGTTGGAGGCGGAGCTGCGGGCCCTGGGACAGGGCGTGGGCGGCCATTTCTCGTGGCTCGGCATGGGGCGCACCGGCGTGCCGCCGGAAGCCTTGGAGCGCCTCACTACTTTGTCTTGCCCGGAGGAAGGCGCCTGCCGCATTGAGGACGTTTGGGGCTATGTGAGCCCTAAGAGCAAAGAGGACCGCACCCTCACCTGCCCGAACACGGCCAGCCACGGTTGCCAGGATCTTTGGGCGCCGGACCTCTTTGGCGAATTCGCAGGTGTGTGCTCCCACTGCGGCCACCATTTTCCAATGGAATTCCAGTGGTATCTCTATAACGTTTTCGACTTCGCCCAGGCCTACGAGTTCAACTCCGCTCTTGAGTCCGCCAACCCTTTGAACTATGAGGGTTTCGGCCTGAAGCTCGACGAGGCCAAGCGCGCCACGGGGCTCGGCAGTTCATGCATCACCTTTGAGACCCGGCTGGAGGGCATCGCCACGGTGGTGGCCATGCTGGTGAGCCCATTCCGGGGCGGCACTGTGGGCGCGGCCGAGGGCGAAAAGCTCATCCGCGCGGCGGAACGCGCACGCATCAAGCGCATGCCGTTTTTCATGTACTCCCACGGAACTGCGGGCATCCGCATTCAGGAAGGCACCTGCGGAGTGATTCAAATGCCGCGGGTGACCATGGCTGTGCGGCGCTATATTGATGCTGGCGGGCTGTATTTGGTGTTGTACGACACCAACTCCTACGCCGGGCCGGTGGCGAGCTTCCTGGGCTGCTCGCCCTACCAGTTTGCGGTGCGCTCCTCCAACATCGGCTTTGCCGGGCCGGGCGTCATCCGCGAGACCACAGGCGTCGATGTGCCCCCGAAATATCACCGCGCCTTCTCGGCCTTGTCGCGCGGGCATATTCAGGGTATCTGGGACAGGCGCGACTTGAAGAAGAACCTGCACCAGGCTTTGCTGACCATGGGCGGCAGGAACCTTTATTACCGTTGAAAAAGAACAAGAGGAACCGACTTTGCTGAACGTCAAGGAATTGCTCGAGGAACTGAAGGCTTCTCCCTATGAGGAGATCGAGGTCAGAACCCCGCACACCGGCATCGTCCAGTTCGTGGGCCTCAATACCGGCGACCGGGTTCTTGGCCCTACCGGTAAATGGAACGAGAAGCCGGGTACGCTGCTCGCCAATCTGACCCGCGAGAAGAACAAAAAGCCCATCTGCGCCACGCAGAAAGGCGTGGTGACCGACATCGCCAGCGACTTTGAGGGCAAGTTCGTGGAGGCCGGAGAGCGCCTGATCACCATCCGCCACTTTTTGTCCAAAGAAGAAGTCATCGCCCGCATCTTGAAAAAGGCGCTGCACCTGTTCTGCGCCCCGGAGCGCGCAAAATACTATTTCGTTCCCGAGATCGACGCCAAGATCAAGGCGGGCGGCGAACAGTCCGTTAAGCCCCGCGAAGGCATGGAGATGTTCATCGTCTCCCGCATGAAGCGCGAGACCCCGCTGGCCTACAGCGGTCCGGAAGGCATCATCTACGCCGTGTACTTCCAGCAGGGCGACAACGTGGACGGCGGCCAGCCGCTCATCGGCGTGTGCCAGGAATCCCAGCTGTCCCTCATCCAGGACGTCGTCAGCCGCGTTCAGGGCGAGTGGGAAGAGCAGGACTAGCAGTGGGCCGCACCCTGCAAATCCGCGTTTCGGCCTGGACCTTTGATCCGGCTGAGGTGGAGAAACGCTGGCCGCGTTTAGTGGCTTTGGGCTTCAGCCCTCCTGTGTTGTTGAAGCAGGAGCGGGGCGTTCTTGAGCTGGTGGACAATCTGGCCGACCGCCTGGACATGGGCGTGCTGCCAGAGCCTGCCCAGAATGCCCTGGGAGATTCTTTGCGCCGCGCAGCCGCAGCGCGCGAGCGTCTGACAGCAGCCCTTGCCGAATGGAACGCCCGCGCGGCGAACACCGCAACGGACGAGATCGAAGAGGCCCTGGACGAGGCCGAGCAGGACGCGCGAAAGCTTAAGAGCCTGCCTGGGCAGGATTAATTGACGTGTGCTTTCGCATGTGCGTTGAACGCCAAATATTTCAAGGAGCGAAAAAATGGCTGGCAGCCTGAATAAAGTAATTCTTGTTGGACACCTTGGGCAGGATCCGAAAATTTCCTACACCCAGTCCGGTCAGCCCGTGGCCAACCTGCGCATGGCCACCAGCGAGCGCTTCAAGGACAAGTCCGGCCAGTGGACCGACCGCACGGAATGGCACACTGTCGTGGCCTGGGGCAAAGACGCCGAGTTTTGCAGCAACTACCTTGGCAAGGGCGCGCTGGTCATGATCGAAGGCCGCCTGCAGACCCGCAAGTGGCAGGACAAGGACGGCCAGGACCGCTATTCCACTGAGGTCGTCGCCAACCGCGTGCAGTCCCTTGGCGGACGCCAGCAAGGCGGCGAAGGCGGCGGCGCTGGTGCTGGAACGGGCAGCAGCGGCATGCGTCCGCAGGGCGGCATGGCGCCTCAGGGTGGGCGCGGCCAGCAGCAGCAGGGCGGCGGCAAGCCGCAGTTCCACGATGATGAGGACCTTGGTCCTGCGTTCCCGTCCGAGGCCAGCGGCATGGATGACGTGCCGTTCTAAGCGATCATCTCATGGGGCGCGTTGTCCCCTGGCTTCGCTGAGGATGCCGCTTTTTCACAAAGCATCGCGGTAAATGAAAGGTCCGGTCTGTGCGTTACAGACCGGACCTTTTGCTTGTGGTCGGCGTGAGGAGATCCGAGCGTTGCGCAGCCCATTTTGGGATTTTCTTACCCCCGCCCCTCATGCTCCAGCTTGGTGATGAGGCTCTTCAGCTTCAGCGACTGCTCAGCCAGTTCGCTTACGGCCTTGGCCGCCTCGTTCATGGCTTTCGAGGTCTCGGCGGAGATGATGTTGACCTGCTCGATGGAGCGGTTGATTTCTTCGCTGGCCGCTGACTGCTCCTCGCTGGCGGTTGCAATGGAGCGTACCTGATCTGATGCAGAATCGACGAGATGGACAATTTCACCAAGCGCAACGCCTGACTCCTGAGCCAGGCCCGTGGCGGTCTCAATAAGCTGCACCGACTTGTCGACATTCTCCACATTGAGCCGCGTGCTCTGCTGGATGACGCTGATGGCGTCACCCACCTCCTTCGTGGCCGCCATTGTCTTCTCGGCCAGTTTGCGCACTTCGTCGGCGACTACGGCGAAGCCGCGCCCGGCGTCACCGGCGCGGGCGGCCTCGATGGCGGCATTGAGGGCCAGCAGGTTGGTCTGGTCGGCGATGTCCGTGATGACCGTCATGATGCGGCCAATGTCCTCGGCCTGCTTGCCCAGGCGAGCCATGTCGCCCTTCAGTTGGTTTGACTGCACCTGAACTTCGCTCATGCTGGACACGACCTTGCTGACGATCTGTGAGCCGTGTTGAGCCTTCGTCCGAGCGCCACCCGCTGTTTCAGCCGCCTGGCTGGCGTTCTTCGCGACTTCAATGACTGTTGCCGTCATTTCTTCCATGGCAGTTGCCGTCTCGCTCACGCGGGCAGCTTGGGTCTCGGCTCCGTGGCTTGATTCCTCGATTTGGGAAGATAGCTCTGTTGAGGCCGAGGTTACAATCTCTACTATGCCTTCAAGTTGCTGAGCGGCATGAAGCATGCCGGCACGCTTGGCTTGCTCAGCCTCTGCTTTTGCTGTCTCGGCTTCGTCCGTAGCTTTTCTTGCCAGTTCCGTTTGCTGTTCGGCTTCTGTGGTTTTCTGCTGCGCCATTGCTATCATCTCGCGGAGGCTGCCGACCATCTTGCGCAACGAGTCCGCGAGTCGGCCCAGTTCGTCGCTGCGTTCAACATCCAGTTTGTGGTCGAGATTTCCTGACGCGACTGTTTCGGAGAAAAGCACGCAGCCAGCCAGGGCGCGCAACATGTGATTCAGGATGACAACGATGGCTCCGCAGACCAGCACGATGCCTAGCGCGCCGAAGAGCATGCTGGCGTTGCGGACGTTGCTGGACGCCTTGGATATGTCGTGGTTGCTGACAGTGATGACCGCGCTCCATCCCGTGGTCTTGTCACGAGCGAATACTGCGGTCTTTGCAACTCCGGCCTCATTGTAGCTAATGGACCCGGCTTCGTCGCTGATGAGCTTCTTGCCCCATTCGGTCTCGGCAAGCTTGAGCTTGAGCAGGAGGCTCTTGTCAGGGTGGCTGAACACCACGCCGGTCTTGCTGATCATGTAGGCATAGCCGCTTTGCCCAACCTTCACCGGGGCCACGATGTCTTCCGAGAAACGTCCGAGGTCCACGCGGGCGTACACGATGCCGAGGATTTTTCCGCCAGATTTGAGCGGCGCGGCGGCGATGAACACCGGCTTGTTGGTCACGCGGCTCATGGTTGGCTCTGAGATGTTGGCTTCGCCCGTGATGGCCTTTTTGAAGTAGTCGCGGTCGGCGAAGTTTCCCTTGGCCTTCGGGTCATCGCCAAACAGCACTTCCCCCGAAGTATCAAGCACGTTGACGCCTTGTATGGAAGGATCAAATTTGACGAGGTCCACCAGGGCTTGACGGGCGTCTTCTACGTTCGCGGCGTTTGGAGTTGTAACCGCACGGATTAGCATTGAATTGTGTGATTGTAGCACAACTGCTGCGCGCACGTCACCGGCGAAGGTGCCGACGTTGTCCGCAAGATTCTTTGCAAGAACGCTTGAAGCATTGATAAGCTCAGACCACAACTCGTCGGAGGCTCTCTTTGCGGAAAAGTAGCCTGCCATGGCCATACAGATGATGACGGCGCTTAAAGCGGGAATCAATAGTTTGGAGCGCAGTCCTAACTTCATAATTCCTCCAAAGACTAGTGGGCTACAGGGCTATTTGTGAACGCAATACTCGACGTGACATCGTAAAAAGGGAAACTATGAAAAGTTAGCATGTAGCACAGCCAGAATCAATATTAATTCCGGGGAAGTTCCGTATGCATGCTATTGATGCGGACTCTTGCAAAGGCGGGGATGATCGGGAGAGGTCTTTGCTCAGCTTTTGCTGCTCATGGCGATGCGCTCAAGATCCAACTCGGTGAGAAGATCAATGAGGCTCCAGGTTTCAGACGTGGGGGTGAGGGTGGCCCAGTTTTGGCGCGGCAGGCCCAGGTGTTTCCAGGCGGCCATGAAGGTCGAGAGCTCTTTCTCGGTGATGCCAGCAAGAATGATAGCGCGAGGCAGCGGGCTGTCCTGGCCGCGCCCATGCGGCGGGGCGAGGGACAGCAGTTCCGAAAGCGTGCGGTCCATGTCGTCGCCCGTAGCGAAAAGGGCAGGCAGGTCGGTCAGGCGGAAGCGCTCCATCATAGCCAGAAGCGCATCTTGCTCTGAGACCGTATAGCCGCACACGAGTACAGAGCGCGGACCGTAAATCCGCTTCCTTGCGCTTGCGCCTACTTTCGAGAACCCGGAAGGGGACATGGGGCGCCTGCTGCCGGATGGGAGGTTATGGCGTAGAAGCGGTTGGAGGCATAGGTGAGGCCCAAGGCAAAGACCATGGCGCCAACGCCCATAATCACCGAGAGTATGGTGTCTGCCGTCAGGGCCATGCGGATGAACAATGTGGAGAGTGCGAACCCGGAATTTCTAAAAATAGCATGAAATTCAGGCATATATCGCTGGGCGATGAGAACGATGAGAATGTCCGTGAAGATGAGCAGCGTGTAGAAGTCGTGGAAGATGTCGAAGGTGGGCTGCCCGCTCAGCAGTAGGTAGCTGTCGTAGACCCCCATGAAGATGAAGGCGCCGAGCAGCAGCAAGGCCACCAGCTTTTTGGCTGTTATGAATTTTGTCAGTATTTCCGGGGCCCAATGGCGCGGTGC
The DNA here is from genome assembly GCF_030689645.1 of Humidesulfovibrio sp. Lineage (GTDB taxonomy): Bacteria > Desulfobacterota > Desulfovibrionia > Desulfovibrionales > Desulfovibrionaceae > Humidesulfovibrio. The sequence continues at coordinate 317,020 of NZ_JAUYFU010000048.1, read as the reverse complement.
GCACCGTTGTGCGTATTTGTAGGCCCCCAGCAGTACGAAGACGACGAGGGCTCCAGCCCCATTTGCAGCTAGGCGGATGAGCACATCGGTGTGGCCGATGACCTCAATCGGCACAGGAAGGTTCGTGAGTTCCTTGAATGCGTTGCGTAAGAGAATGAGCGCCAGGATCTCGAATTGCTTTGCTACCGCACGCGAGGTGGACCGTGGCAGCGAAAAAATCAGGTCAACCACTTCGAGCACCAGCACCAGGGTGAAGGTCTGGGTCACGGCATGAAAGCGGTTCATGGACACATGCGAGGACAGCCATTCGGGGAGGAGTCCCAAGGTGTTCAGCTCAATGAGCGTAAGCGTTCCAAGAAAAAAGAGGATGAGCCCCTTTCCAACGCGTCGGCGCGTCACCTCGGATTCGGCATGTGCCTGAATCGTATCGAAGAGATGCACTAGGTAGAGCGTAATGATGTTCATTGTGTGGAGATGGTCCCTTCTGGAAGGCTAAACCTCAAAAAGCATCTCAAGGTCATCCCGGGTGAGGGACTTGAAGGCGGACTGGCCTGGGATAATGGACTCGGCCACGTCCTTCTTCATCTCCTGAAGCTTCAATATCTTCTCTTCCACCGTGTTCTGGCAGATCATTTTGTAGGCGAACACCTGCCGCTTCTGGCCAATGCGGTGTGTGCGGTCCGTGGCCTGATTCTCCACAGCCGGGTTCCACCACGGGTCGTAGTGTATGACATAATCGGCAGAGGTCAGGTTGAGCCCGGTGCCGCCAGCCTTGAGTGAAATCAGGAAGATAGGGATCTCCGGCGTATCGTTGAACTTGTCCACCTGCTCAAAGCGGTCCTTGCTCGATCCGTCGAGATAGGCAAAGGGCACCTCGCGGATTTGCAGCCAGGAACGGATGATGTGCAGCATCTGCACGAACTGCGAGAAGACCAGCACCTTGTGGCCACCGTCCACAATGTCCGTCACAAGATCCTTGAAGGCGTCGAACTTGCCGGACGGAAGGTTGGTGTTGATGCCGGGGATGTCGAGCTTGAGCAGCCTCGGATGGCAGCAGATTTGGCGCAGCTTGAGAAGCGCGTCCAGAATGGACATCTGGCTCTTTGCCAATCCCTTTTCGTCCACGTCGCGCAGCACCTGCTCCTTGAGCTTGGCTGCCAGCGCGCCGTAGAGGTCGCGCTGCTCGTCGGCCAGTTCGCAGTAATGCGTGGTTTCGATCTTTGGGGGCAGGTCCTTGGCCACTTCGCTCTTGGTGCGCCGCAGAATGAAGGGCTTCACGCGTGAACGAAGGTAGTTGAGAGTTTCCTCGTCAGCGTCCTTGATGGGCTTTACTATGCCGCGTTGGAAGGCGTGCTGCGAGCCGAGGAAGCCGGGCATGAGGAACTCGAACAGGCTCCAAAGCTCGAACAGATTGTTCTCAATGGGCGTGCCCGAAAGGCACAGACGCATCTCGGCGTCAAGCCTGCGTACGGAACGCGCTGTGATGGTGTTGGGGTTCTTGATGTTTTGGGCCTCGTCAAGAATCACCACCAAGTACTTGTACTTGGTCAGTTCCTCCAGGTCGCGCCGGAGCAATGCGTAAGTGGTGATGACGATGTCAGAGTCCTTGATGCGCGCGAACAGGTCGTCGCGCTTTGCCCCATAGATGGTGAGGCGTCGCACGCTCGGCACGAACTTCGCGGCCTCGCGTTCCCAGTTGGGCAGCACGCTGGTGGGCACCACGATGAGGCAGGGGCCGGTGATGCCGCGTTCGATGAGCGAGAGCACGAAGGACAGAGTCTGCACGGTCTTGCCCAGCCCCATCTCGTCGGCCAGGATGCCGCCGAAGCCGTACTCGCGCAGGAAGTTCATGTATGACATGCCCATCAGCTGATAGGGACGCAAGGTTGCGTTCAGGCCGCGCGGCGGGGGAAGTTGGCGAATCTGTTGGAAGTTGCTGATTTTTTCACGCAGCTTCACAAAATACGCGTCTGTGCGCGCTCCAGGCATGTCGTCCAGCAGATTGTCGAGCACCGGGGCCTCGAACTGCTGGAACTTGCGCTGGGGTGGCTTTTCAGGGTCGAAGCCCAGGGCCTTGAGCTTGTGCCCCAGCCTTCTGAGCCAGGATTCCGGCAAGCTCGTGTACGAGCCGTCCTTCAATTGCACGTAACGCTTCTTCTGCACCCAGGCGCGCCAGATGTCTTCGATGGGCACCTTCTGGTCGTCGTATTGGATGGTGAGATCAAGGGTGAACCACTTGTTCTCTTCGTCGCTTGTAACTTCGGCCACGATCTGCGGCTTGGTCAGGCGCACCTTGTAGCGGGTCAGGTTCTGCTCGCCGTAGACGCGGTAGCCCTCCACCAGCATGGGGTAGAAATCCAGCAGGAAGTTGATGGCCGCTTCCTGCTCCATGAACCAGGTGTGGTTGCTTCTGGGCTGGAAGCCCATGTGCTGGAGCTCTGCAAAGAGCACGGCCTCTTCGTCCTGGGCGCGGCGGATGAGGTAGCTTTTGTCCGCGAAGCGGTAGCTGCCGGTCTGCAGGTCCGGGTTGGGCCCGGGCAGGGTGACTTCTCCGTGTTCGGTTTCGTACACGCACTGGATCTTGAGCACGAGCAGGCTGCCCTCTTCGTCGAGGAACAGCTTGGGGTTGAACTCCGCAGGCTGGAAGATCGGCCCCATGCGCTCCAGAAAGTCCTCCTGGCCGTAGAGGTCGGAGACTGGAATCTTTGTCCATACGCGATCAAGATATTCGGAAATGTCTGCGTGCGGGATGATTGGCCCCTGCTCGACCATTTCCTGGATGAGCTCGGGGTCCAGCCCGGTCTGCACGGGGTGGAAGTTGCCCTTCCAAAAAAGCCAGAGCGGCAACCGTCCGTAGAAGAAGATCTCGTCCTCCTTGCGGATGGAGAAGGGGGGGCGATCCTCCCGGGAAAGCATGATGTCGAAGCCCAGACCGTCCTCTGAAAGTTGGGGGGAAAGCTTGAGCTGTAAGGTCTTGTTCTCAAGGCGCACGGGCGCTTCGGTGTCGCGCAGGTACAGGTAGTACTCGTTCTTTATGGCGCGGAAGAACCAGGAATGCAGGCCCGCAGGCAGCTCCACGCGGTGCCCCTGGTAGTCCAGGTGGTGGGCGATCATGGCTGCGACCTTTGGCAGGCCGGGGGAAAGTTCGCACCAGTCCGGGTTTTTTATGATCTGTTCGAGGGTGATATCCTGTTGCACAGCGGAGATGCCGCTTTTGTTCTGACGGGCGCGTGCAAAGGCCACCTGCAGCCGACCAGGCTCCGGGTAGAAGCGGAAAACGAGATAGTGCTTGCCTGGCTCGGCCTCAAGCTCGGTGGAGAAGAAGACGCGGAAGGTCTGCCGCCAGTCCGTGCGAGGGCGGGGCAGATCGGACTTCTTCTTGTCGCCGGAGAGGCTCTTGAGCATCTTGAGGGCCGTGGCCCCTACGTGGCGACATACACCGGAGAATGATTCCGGGCAGTTACAGTATGAGTTGATGGTGCCGTCGGCGAGGTTCAACCCCAGTTCGGAGGTGTAGATCTGGAAATCCTCACCCTGCACCTGTCCGTCCACGTCCAGAAACTGGTCGCGTTGTTGGATATCGAGCTTTTGCACGCCATCAGACTCAAGGATGGCGCTGGAACTCTCGATGATATAATCCGGGATCGTCTCCCGTGTGAACCGGGTGAGTATGGCCCGGACCTTGTCTTGCTCGGCAATGGGCATGGGGTCGGAAACTCCCTTGGATATTTATGGCTTGCAGCGTCTTGGCTCGCAACCTGTGTGCTAATTCATACGGAAGCGAGGGACAATAGTCACTGGGAACACAAAAGCAAGGTCTGCTTGGCTTTTTGTTGCGTCTGGGACATACTGTTATCGCAAGGCGCTCTTCGCATATTGTATGCGCAAAATATTGGCGTTTGGCAAGAGGATTGATGAAGCGGTCGGCACTCCATCTGGCGTTATGCGCCCTGCTTTTTCTAGCCGCTTGCGGCCGGGGCGAAGCCCCGCGCACCCAGGCCGGAGAGGCTGCTCCCCAGGATGTTCCCGCCGCGCCCGAGGTGGGAGGACGCCTGGTGGAAGCCACCATCGGCGAGCCAAGCAACCTCATCCCTCCCCTGGCTACAGACTCTGCGTCGCATGAAGTGTCGGAACTCGTCTACGTGGCGCCTCTTAAGTACGACAAGAACATCAATCTCGTTCCGCACGCTGCGGAATCATTTGAAATTCTTGATGATGGACGCCTCTTGCGCTTCACCCTGCGCAAGGGAATCCGGTGGACCGACGGCACGCCCCTGACGGCGCACGACGTGGAGTTCACCTATAAGCTCATGGTCGACCCCAAGACGCCCACGGCCTACGCCGAGGACTTTCTGGCGGTGAAGGAGTTCAGGCTCACCGGCGATTATACCTTCGAGGTGCGCTATGATAAACCTTTTGCCCGTGCTCTTGTCACCTGGGCTCACGCCATCCTGCCCCGGCACCTGCTGGAGGGGCAGGACCTGTTGAAGACGCCCCTGGCCCGAAAGCCCGTAGGCGCGGGGCCTTATATGCTGAAGGAATGGACTGCCGGGAACCGGCTGGTGCTTGTGGCCAACCCTGACTATTTTGAGGGCCGCGCGTATATCGACGAAGTGGTCATGCGCATTATCCCGGACCAGTCCACTCAGTTCATGGAGCTTAAAAGCGGCAACCTGGACCAGATCAATCTCTCGCCGCAGCAGTATTTGTATCAGACCGAGGGCCAGGACTGGGCGAAGGACTACCGCAAGTTCCAGTACGTTTCCTCCGGCTACACCTTCATGGCCTACAACCTGAAGAGCCCGCTGTTCAGCGACGTGCGCGTGCGCCGGGCGTTTTTGTACGCCATCGACAAGGATGAGATTGTGCGCGGCGTGTTGGCCGGGCTGGGCATCGCCACGGGCGGACCGTACAAGCCGGGCACCTGGGCCTTCAACGACAAGATCCCGGCCAACGAGTTCGATCCGGCCAGGGCCAGGCAGCTGCTGGCCGAGGCCGGCTGGACGCGCCGCACTCCAGACGGCCCCCTTGTGGACGCCAGGGGACGCCCCTTCGCCTTCACCATCCTGACCAACCAGGGCAACACCCCGCGCATCAAGTCGGCCATCATCATCCAAAGCCGCTTGGCGGGCCTGGGCATCAAGGTCGAGATCCGCACAGTGGAGTGGGCAGCGTTCGTCAAGGAGTTCGTGGACAAGGGCCGTTACGATGCCATCATTCTTGGTTGGAACATCGTGCAGGACCCGGACCTGTACGACGTATGGCATTCGTCCAAGGCCCATCCCGGCGGGCTAAACTTTGTTGGCTACAAGAATCGCGAACTGGACGAGCTTTTGGAGCGCGCTCGGCGCATGCTGGACCAGAAGAAGCGCAAGCCGCTGTACGACCGCCTTCAGGAGATTCTGCATGAGGACCAGCCTTATTGCTTTCTTTACGTGCCCATGGCCTTGCCCATGGTTCACGCGCGCGTGCAGGGCATCGAGCCCGCCCCCGCAGGCATTTCATATAATTTCATCCGCTGGTGGATCCCCAAGGCGAGCCAAGGCCCGGAGTTGACACAATAATGATCCGCATCGACGAGATTACCGACAAGGTCGCGAGCTACATAGAAAAGCCCGATTTGGAGCTGATCCAGAAGGCTTACATCTTCGCGGCCGAGGCCCACACGGGACAGACGCGCCTTTCGGGCGAGCCCTATCTTTCGCACCCCATGAGCGTGGCCAAGATCCTGGCGGACATGACCCTTGACGAGGCCACGGTGGTGGCCGGTCTTCTGCACGATACGGTGGAGGACACAAAAACCAGCATTGATGAGATCGAGGAGCTTTTCGGCGAAGAGGTCGCCGACATTGTCGACGGCGTCACCAAGATCAGCAAGATGCAGTTCGAGTCAAAGGCCGTGGCCCAGGCCGAGAACATCCGCAAGATGATTCTGGCAATGGCCGAGGACATCCGCGTACTCATGGTCAAGCTGGCCGACCGGCTGCACAACATGCGCACTCTGGACTTTCAGAACTCGGTGAAGCAGCGTCTCATCAGCCAGGAGACCCTTGAGATCTATGCGCCGCTGGCCAACCGCCTGGGCCTGCACCGCACCAAGGTGGAGCTTGAGGACCTGTGCCTCAAGTACCTCAAGCCCGATGTGTACGAGCAGATCGATCAGGGCGTTGCCGCGCACCACACCTCTGGCAACGACTACATCGACAAGGTCATCGGCCTCATCAACGGCATGCTGGCTGAGAACAACATCAAGGGCCGGGTGGCCGGGCGCACAAAGCACCGCTACAGCATCTACAACAAGATGCAGCAGCAGGAGCTGGGCCTGGATCAGATCTTCGACCTCATCGCCTTTCGCGTCATCGTGCCCTCTCTCAAGGACTGCTATGCCGCCCTTGGCCTCATCCACTCCATCTGGAAGCCGGTGACTGGGCGCTTCAAGGATTACATCTCCATTCCCAAGGCCAACATGTATCAGAGCGTGCACACCACGGTCATCGGGCCGGACGGTGAGCGCATAGAGATCCAGATCCGCACTGAAGAGATGAACCGCGTGGCTGAATACGGCGTGGCCGCGCACTGGCAGTACAAGGAGAAGGGCAAGAAGGGCAGCAATCGCGACGCCGAGCGCTTTACCTGGCTGCGCCAGATCCTGGACTGGCAGCGAGACCTTCAGGACCCGCGCGAGTTCATGGCGAGTTTGCGCATCGATCTGTTCCAGGACGAGGTCTATGTGTTCACCCCGCGCGGCGACATCAAGGAACTGCCCGAAGGCGCCACACCCGTGGACTTCGCCTACGCCGTGCACTCCAAGGTGGGCGACCACTGCGCCGGGGCCAAGGTCAATGGCCGACTGGTGCCGCTGGGCACGCCGCTCAAGAACGGCGATCGCGTGGAGATCATCTCCGACTCGCACCGCAATCCCAGCCGCGACTGGTTGAAGTTCGTCAAGACCGCGCGCGCCAGAACGCGCATCAAGCAATACATCCGCACCGAGGAACGCGCCCGCAGCATCACCCTGGCCAAGGAAATGCTCGAAAAGGAAGGACGCAAGATCGGCATCAACGTGGCCAAGGCCATGAAGGACGGGCACTTCCTGAAGCTGGCCGAGGAATTCGCCTTGCCCAGCGTGGATGAGCTGCTTTCCCAGGTGGGCTATGCGCGCCTGACTCCGCGCAAGGTGCTCCAGAAGCTTTACGGCTTGCTCCATGTGGGCGAGAAGCTGGTGGACGACCCGCGTGAGCGCAAGGCCCAGGATGCTCCGGCCGCCGCCGCGGCGGCAGCGGACGCCTTCAAGATCAAGAAGAGCGAGGGGATCAAGATTAGCGGCGTTGACGACGTGCTGGTTCGCTTCGCCAGTTGCTGCAACCCGCTCCCGGGCGAGCCCATAGTCGGTTACGTGTCGCGCGGGCGCGGCGTCACCATCCACGCTGCGGATTGCCCCAATCTGAAGGACCTTGAGAGCGAGCGCCTGGTCTCGGTGGCCTGGGATGGGGTGGAGGACAAGCCCTATCCTGCCAAGATCCGCATCGTGTGCCGCAACTTCAAGGGCGCTCTTTCGCAGGTCACGGCCCTCTTGACCATCGACAACGTGAACATCGACTCCGGCACGTTCCAGTCCAGTGTGGACGGCAATGCGGTGATGGAATTCACTGTGGAGGTGACCAACCTCACGCAGCTTTACGGCGTGCTGGACAAAATTCGGAATATTGATTCCGTCACCGAGGCCGTGCGCGTCTCATAGTTTCAGACCCGCCAAAAACCCTGCCAAATGCCCGCTGGCCCTGGACGACATCCATCGTCCGGGGCCAGCGTTTTTTTTTACTTGTAGTCCCCCGTCAGGGTGAAGGCGCTCCAGTATCCGGGATGCGGGAAGCGCGTCTTCACATGCAGCATGGCCCGGCGCAGGCTCTCGGCCTTGGGCCGGGTCTGATACTCCCGGTAGAACTGCTTCATGAGCATGGCTGTGGAGATGTCGCTCACGCGCCAGAGGCTTGAGATGAGCGCGTGCGTTCCGGCGTACAGAAACGCCTGGTTCATGCCCTGCACCTCGTCGCCGCTGGTGACCTTGCCAAGACCCGTTTGGCAGGCCGAGAGCACGATGAGATCCGCTGTGATCTTGAGGTCGAATATCTCCGCCGCCTCCAGATCGCCGCTGCCTTGTTTCTTGCTCCCCGTAAGCTTCAAGGTTGAGAAGAGCGGATTCACTGGGTCGAACTCGCCGTGGGCGGCCAGGTGAATAATGCCGAACTCAGCTATATGTTCGGTGATCCAGCTCTTGGTGGCCTTGTCGCGGGTCAGCGCGGTCATGTTGGGATAATTCCAGGACAGCGATCCCACCTCTCGTTCGGCAAAGGGGAGCTCAAGGGACTGGTCCTGCAGGTCCGGGTTGCCCACGGCAAGCACGCGCGTGTTGCGCTCGGTCTTGCGGCGTTCGAGCGTGAACCGGAAGACGCTGGCGCTGGGCAGCTGGAACAGCGGGTAGCTGTCCAGCAGGTAGTCGGCTCCGTTGGTCAGGCTGGCGAAGGAGAGCGTGTGCAGGGAGTCGTGGGGGATGATGCCCAGTTCCTTCACACCCGCGAGCTTGGGCAGGGCCGGGGCCACCAGCAGGGCATACAACTCCTTGGAGTGGGTTTCCGCAGGCTCAAGGTTCTGGAGCATGCGCCGGTAGGTCAGCACCATCTTGCCCAGGCTCTCCCGCCCGATGCGTGTGCGCGTCAGCTCCACGCGCTCCTTGTCCACGGACCAGCAGAGCACTTCGTTGGCGGTGACGTAGTAGGTCAGGAGCCCAACGCCGGGCTCCAGCAGCTTCTGCACCTCGGCCAGGTTCAGCGGGTTTACGGAAACCAGGCTGGCGATGTCCGGGCGGCTGGCCTGGAGTTCCAGCAGCACGTCGCGGTGCTCGTCCTGCATCCGCTTGACGCCCCGGGCGTAGATCTCGCGCTCGCTTTGCGCCTGGGCGTGGGCCAGCAGCGACTCCTGCTCGGAGAGCTGGGTGCGCAGAGAGGCGATGCGGTCATACAGCGCCTTGTCCTGGGCGCGCTGCGGAGCCCGGCGCTTGTTGCCCAGGAGGTCGATGAGGTTGCGGGCGCGGGAGCGCTCAGCCGTGCGGAAGCTCTCGGCCACCTCGCCCATGTCGGCCAGGAGCGTCACCAGATCCTCGTAGACCACGGCCTTGTCGGCGATGAAGCCATCCTTCAGCTGGTCCACCTTGAGTTCGGCGCGCATGCCCTCGATGACCCCCACGGCCTTTTCCAGCAGGGCGCGGGCCTCGGGCTGTTTCCGTGCGGCGATATCGAGACGTGCGAGGCCATGCAGGGCGCGCCACTGGCTGTCTCTCAGGCCCATGGAGCGGGAGAGCTCGTCGGCTTGGGCAAAGGCGGCGCGGGCCTTGTCGGCTTCGCCCAGGGACAGGTGCCCCTCGCCCTGGGCCAGCAATATCTTGGTCTGGTTGATGCGGTTGCCCGTGCTTGCCACGATGGCGAGGGCTTCATCGAGCAGGGGCAGGGCCTTCTTGGAATCGCCCATGCGCGTGTAGGTTTGCGCGATGTTGCGCAGATCGTAGGCAATGGCCCAGCGTGATCGGATCTCGCGGTCGATGACAAGCGCTTCGTTCAGGGTCTTAAGAGCCTTTTCCGGCTGGCCCATATCGCGCTCCACCAGACCTCGGTTGTTCAGGGTGGTGGCCACCTCGTCTTTGCGGATGCGCAAGGACTTGGCCAGAGGCAGGGCTGCGTCAAGCTCGCGCACGGCGCGGTCGTGGTCGCCCAGGCTCCACCACAAAAGCCCGGCGGTGTTGCGGGCGATGACCTGCTCCAGCACCCAGCCGTTCAGCTCCGCGCTTTTAAGCACTTGGCGCTGCAAGTCGAAGGCTTGCTGGAACCGGGCCTGGAACCAGGCGTTGTTGGCCTGCTCAATGATGATGCGCAGGCGCAGACGCTCCTGGTCCTTTGCGGTTCCGGCCAGCTTGAGCGCTTCGGAGTACTTGGCCTCGGCCTCAGGGAAGTTGCCGATGAGCCGGGCGCAGCGGCCAATGTCGAGCAGGGCCTGAGCCATGTCGGCCCTGCGATTGAGGGCCGTGTAGATGGCGAGGCCTTGGCCGTAGGCTGCCTTGGCCTGGGCGTATTGCGAGAGGCGCAGGTCGTGGATGCGGCCAATGCTCATGTATTGCTTGGCCACCAGTTCCTGCGAACCCGCCTTTCTGGACAGCTTGGCCGCGCCTTCGAAGTGGGCCAGGGCCTTGTCGTACTGGATGGCGTTTTCCAGCACAGCGCCCAGGCTGGACAGGGCCTCGATTTCCCTGGGCGCAAGCTCCAGGTTGGCCAGGATCTCCGCAGCCTGCTCCAGCGCCGGGATGGCCTTGGCGTATTGCTCCAGGCGGGCGTGCACCAGCCCCAGGCGCATGAGCGCTTCGGCCTGGGCCGGGGTGTCGGGCTGGGTTTTGGCCAGCATCAGGGTCAGCTCCTGGGCAAAGGCCAGAGACTTGTCGAACTGCTCGGCCCCGTAGGCGCTTTCCCGCCCATAGGCCAAGAGGTCTGGCAGGTGCTTCTTGAACTGGTCGGATGGTCTGGCAACGCGCAGGGCGTTCTCGAACAGCGCAAGCGCCTGGGCGCTCTTGCCCGCCTTGAAGGCGTCCATGCCCGTGCGCACATAGCGGGCGAACTGGGTTGCGGCAAAAACACCTGCCTCCTGCGCTGTAAGGCCCGGATCGCCTAACAGCAGCCAGGAAGCCTGCGCCCCGCCTTGGGCAGCGGCCTTGGCCCCAGAAGCCGCTGCGTCTGCATAGGCTGTCAGGAAGGGCTCGATAAAGGCCTTTGCGGCGGGGGCTTGTGAAGCCAGTACAGTGGGAACGCCATAAAGTGACAGCAGGTGAGCGATGAGTGGCAGGTCCTGGGGCTCGGCTTGGGCCAGCACCGCCAGGGACGCGTCCTGCATGCGCGCAGCCAGGCTAGGCAGAGCCACTGGCTCGTTTTTGGTTGGTGCCAGGGCCAGGAAGCGCACGGGCAACTGGTCCTGGCGGCTGGGTGCGGTCTGGACGGCGCGGACGGGGTCCGAGGCCACGAATGTGTGCGTTGCCGCAGTCATCTCCGGCAGGGACGGAAGAGCTATGCCTGCCTGCGCAGATTCAAAAGCCTTGGGCGCGGCGAAGGCCCCGGAAACGAACAGCACATTCTTGCGGAAGGGCTTGCGGGCGGCCAGACTGCGCTTCATGTGCGTGCCGGAGAGGCCAACGGCGAGTGAGCTCGCTGCATCCTGACGGGCGAGTGCGGACGGCTCCTCGTAGAGCAGCAGGCGCTTCTCGCCTGGGGCCAAGGGCGGCAGCGCTGGTTGCGGGCCGTTGCCCAGGGCCATGATCTGCACGGAGTCGGAGTCCAGCCGGAAGCCGATCCATCTTGCGCCCGGCAGCAAGGCCACGCGCAGGGCGTTCGCGCCCTTGGGCAGCACATCCATGAGGTCCATGGCCTCTGTGGGCGCGGCGAGAACGAGCCCCAGCGCGCCCGGGGCGTCCTGCCTGCCCAGGGTCTTTGCTGCTTCGGCCTTGAGCGCCGCCAAGCGGGCGGCAAGCTCGGCATGACGCTTGCGCGTTGCCATGCCGACAGGGTCATCGCCCGCGACAACGGCCATGTCTGCCGTGGCGGAGAGTTCTGCCGCTAGGCCGAAGAGTGTCGTCAGCCAGTCCTGTTCCGCCGGGCTTGCGCCCAGACGCGCCACTCCGGGCAGATACTCGCGTTCCGAGCCCAGGTCGCGCTTCAATATATCCTCTTCCTGGTCCAGGCGGCGCGACAGATCCAGGCGCTCCTGATCCTTGGCGAGGGCAATGCGAGCCTTGAGATCGCGGATGACCAGCAGGCGTGCGCCGCTGCGGCGCAGGAGCCCCAGTTCTGCGGTAGTTGGACTGGGTACGCCAAGCCGCCCCATGCGGCCCACGCGCTCAAGTTCCGACAGGCGCTCCAGCAGGTTGTAGGCATCCTCGGCCCTCTTGGCGTCGACGAGGGAAGCAACCAGCGGCGTGAAGGTGTTCATGATTTCGCCAGCACCGCAGGCCAGCTCATCCACGGGCAGGGCTTCGACCACGGCCAGGGCCTCCTTGAGGCGGCCCAGCCCGGCGAGCGCGCGCCAGCGTTGCGCTGGAAGCAGGCCGCGTTCCGCCAGAGCCAGGGCCGCGTTGAGGCTCTGGATGCGGTGGGCGTCCTCGCCTAGGCGCAGTGCCAGCTGGGCTTCGTTGAGCCTCAGCGCGGCATTGAGAGCCAGGGCGCGGCGGGTGACGGGCTCATGCGCGGCGAACCAGGACAGGCCATCGGCCACACGCTGACCCGCACGGGAAAGGCAGTCCATGCGCAGGGCTGCGGCATCGGCGCTTGCGGCGGCAAGGCGGTCAGCCAGGGCCATGTTCGTGGCGGCCATGATGTTGTGGAAGGCCGCGGCGGCAAGGGAATCCGCTCCAGGGGGGGCGTTGCGCAGGGAGTTTGCCGTTCGGTCTTCCAGGCGGCGCAGTTCGGCCAAGCGCGCGGCGAAGTCGCCGCTTGTTTGCGGCAGGGTCAGAAGCGCACCCGCCATATCGACCACGTTGAGGGAGGCGCTCATCGGATTGCCCAGTTCAAGGGCCAGTTCAGCCGAGCGGCGGAAGCGCTCGAAGGCCGCGGCCTCGCGTCCAAGGGAGGTCTCCAGCAGTCCGGCGCGGTGCAGCAGGAGCGCGGCTCCGAAGGCATCCTGCATGGCCACTGCGCCCTTTTCAAAGCTTCGCGACTGTCGCTCCACGAGGCTGAGGGCCTCGCGCGGCCGGCCGCGCTCTGTGGCGATGCGCGCCAGGAATGTCTCGGCCAGGCGCTTTTCCTGCTCGATGCTGAAGCCGTACGAAGCCTGGGAAGCCGCGCCCTTGTCCAGCGCTACGTCGATGTCCAGATTGATGAGGCCCTTCATGCGGCCGCCGCTCTTCTTGTCGGCAACGCCGTACTTGTCCAGCAGCTCCGGGATGCGCCGGAAGCCTGCTTCGGCCTGTTCCAGCAGCCGGTCGCGGTCCTGTCCGGTGGTGAGCCCGGCCTCCATGAAGGCGTTGTAGGAAACCGAGCGCTGGTTGGCCGCAAGGTTGCGGGTCAGCCCAAGGGCCGTGTTCATCGCCAGAGCTTTTTCGAAGGCTTCGCGCGCCTCGCGCCAGCGCCCGGCCTCCTGATAGGCCAGGCCCAGGCGGTCGTGCAACTCCGAGCGCAGCTCCACGAAGCGCGGGGGGAAGGCCAGGGCCTCGCGCACCTTGGTCGCCATGACGGCCAGAGTCTGCATGCTGGCTTCGCGGTCATCACGCAGAAGCGGGGGCAGTTCCGCGATGATGCGCTCCTGTTCGGACAGAAGGGACTGCACGGCGGAGACGTAAGTGTTCCATGTGGGATCGGGCGGTGGCCCGGCGGGTTTGATGCTGGCCTCGAAAAGCCTGTTGTTCAGCTCGCTTTGACGCGTGGCTAAAGCCTTCGCCTTGTCGGCAACCTCGGCGCGGCCCAGAGCCGGAGTGAGCACGCGGTCGAAAACGAACTTGTTGATGCGCCCGAAGACCTCGGAGGCGTACTTGGGCTGGATGCGCCGCTCAACCAGCTCCAGGGATTTGGAATAGGCCAGGATAGGCTTATCCGGTTCCCGCGCCTGGAAGGCCGAGGCGCCGAAGCGCTGGTAGAAAAGGATCTCCGTCTCCTCGTTGTCAAAGGGAACCTTGGAGTCGAAGCGCTTGGTGTATTCCTCGAAGGCGTTGGCGTACTGGCCCAGCAGGAAGTGGATGTTGCCGATGTTCAGGTCCAGGTTTGCGGCGTTCTCCGGGTTCTGCTCCCGGGAGTTCAAGAACCGTGCGCGCTGATAGGACTCAAGGGCCGACTCAAGCCGTCCGCGCTCCTTGTGCACGGTCTCCAGCACCTCGTCGACATACCCCAGAGTCTGATGGAAGTACTCCACCTGGCCGTTCTTCAGGATCGCCTGGCTGATGAGCTTGCGCGCCTCAAGAAGCTGCCCCTTGCCGTCCAGATAGGTCATGGTCAGGCCCGTGGCGTAGAGCAGGGTGGCGTCGCCGGGTTTGGCGGCGAGCTGCTGCCGATACTCGGCCAAGGTAGCGGGGATGGTCTTGAGGGCGGAGCTGGCGCGTATCATGCCCCTGTGGGCGGGCACGCAGTCCGGGTCGTCGCGCAGCAGTCCGGCGAAGATGGCCCGGGCCGACGGCACCTCGCCGATGCGCAGCAGGTAGTCACCTGCGGCTATGGACTTTCGTAAATGCGCGGTTTTGGCCAGCCGGTACAGGCGGTCCTCAAAGGGCCGAGCTGCCATTTCCGTTTCATAGAGGTCCAGCGCTTGGTGGAAGCGTTCCTCCCGGTACAGGATCTCAGCCAGGGCCAGGCGCGCAGCGGCCAGTTGTGTGGCCACTTGCGGGGCCTCGCGGGCAGAGTCGATGGATTGACGGTAGGCGTCCTTTGCCTTTGCCCATTCGTCGGCAGCGTAATACACGTCGCCCAGGCGGTTTTGTGCGCCTAGCGAGAGCTTGAGCAGGTCCTTGCGGTGCTGCTCGGCCAATAGCACCAGGGCTTGTGCCTGGTCCTCATGCTTCCTGCCTGCGCCGGAAAGGCTCTGATCCAGCACGCGCGACACCGCCAGGTCGGCCCAGGGGCCATCCTCCGGGTATTGGCGGATGACCTGGGCGTACAGCGGCAGCACGGTCTGGATCTGGCCGATGCGGGCGAAGGTCTCAGCCTTAAGGAATAGGGCCTCGGCGAATTGCTCTGGGCTCTGGCCCTGTGGGGCCATCTGTATGTCCAGCAGGCGCAGGGCCTCGGTGAGGGAGCGCGAGTCGCCTCCCAGTTCAAGGAGAAGCCGCGCCTGCTCGATGCCAGCTTGGCAGAGCACGCGCGGGTCTGACGCCATGAGCCCCGCCAGAGCCTTGAGGGCGTTTTGCAGCGACGCCCGCCTGCCCTTGTCATTGGCGGCCAGACGGCGTTCGGCCTTGGCCTTGAGCAATATGGCCCGCACCTGTGCAAAACCGGAATGCGGCTGCATTGCCAGCTTCACTGCGGACTCATGGGCTTCCAGGGCTTTGGCTTCGAGGGACAGGGCCTCGTACTGGCGGCCCTGGGAATACAGCGCCACCGCAGCCAGATGCGCGGCTGCCCCTGCTGTCTGGGCGGAGCGGCCATAGGCCAGGATGGTCAGGTGGCGGTTCACAGGCAATTGGTTGGCCAGGGTATCGGCCAAGCCAAGCAGTTCCTCAGACGGGCGGTTGGGGATCTCGCCCTCCGCAGGCAATGACCACAGGTTTATCGGACCGGTCTGGGCGGACAGGTAATACAGCCTGCCTCCGGCCATAAGGGGGGCGAGGTCGGCATTCTTGGCAGAGGTAAGGGGCTGAGGGGCGGAACCTGGCTGGGCTGGTGCGCTGGCAATAACCGGCGCGAGGAGCTTTGTGGCTTCTGCAAAAGTGCTTTGTTCTGAAGTGAAGGGCGAACTGACGAAAAGAACGCTGGCGCCGTCTGGGGTGAAGCGCGGCATGGATTCGCTGGTGCGGCCAGTGGTGAGGCGCGCCGGGAGCCCTGCGGGCAGGTCCATGAGGTATACGGCGCTTGCGTCTTGACGGCCCTCGCGGTTGGAGACGAAGGCCATGCGTTTGCCGTCGGGCGAAAGGGCGGGGGCGTAGGCGTCGCCGCCGGTTTGGATGACCCGCAGGGATGCGGGCGCGCTCAAATCAAGGGCAGCGATGCGCCGGACGGTTTCGCCGGGCAGCCGCTGGTGGAAGTAGAGGGTGCGGGCATCGGGCGAGAACACGGGCGCTCCGTCCTCGGTGTCGCGCCCCGTGAGCTTCTGCGGTGTAGCGTCAGCGCGGTTCAGATCCAGCACGTAAATGTCGCCCTTGACGTCGTCCTCCATGCCCACGAAGGCCAGGCGTTTACCATCGGGCGAGAGGGCCGGGGAAAGCCGGTCGGCCAGCGCCGGGGCCAGTCGCCGAGGCAGCATGGAAAGCCCTGGGTCCAACGAGCGCAGCCAAAGCTCGCTGTACCCGCCGGAAAGACGGGCCAGGGCCAGCCACTTGCCGTCCGGGGTGATGTCTGCCTGCTGCACAGCGCCGGTCTCGAAGCTGGCCTGCACGGGAAAATTCACGTCGAGACGGCGGGGCGCGGCGCGTTTGGCGCTTGGCCGCAGAGCCTCGGCAGCCAGCTTCTGGGCGGAAACACTTTGGGCTGAAATATCATCTGCCGGGGGTGCGGACTTGGCTGTGGGAGCAGCGAAAACGGGGCCAGGCAGCAGGCTGGCCGAAAGCAGCGCCCAGGCGAGGAATTGCCGCAGGCGATGCGCGTTCATCTCTTCACCGTCCAGTTGCCGTCGGAGGCTTGAAGCTTGTCGCCTGGGCGCGAGGTGTCGGCGGCGAGCTTGGCGAATACGGCTTGAACCTTGGGCAGATCGGCTGGAGTCAGGCTCGCGTTGGTCTCAATGGCCCGGCGCATGATGACCTCGCGCGCGGCGTTGACCTCCCTGAGCACGCTGTCGAACTCCTGCTGGCGGAAGCGCGCGGCGAAGTCCTTCAGGTCGTCTGGGGTCTTGTCGCGGGCCAAGCCAAAGGGCGTCAGCAGGCCCTTGTTGTCCTCACCCACCCAGCCAAGGCGTTTGAACGACTCCACGTCATCAGCGTGGAAGGAGAGCACCTGCATGGCGGCAATCGCGTCCTGTTGCTCCTGGCTCTTCTTCGGCGGGGTCTGGATGCGTCCGAGGGGGTCCACGCCGCGCACCGAGGCCACCAGCAGCGTCTCTTCAGACAGCGAATTGTAAGAGCCGAGAATCTGGTTTTCAAGTGAGGTGCGCTCGCTGGCCACGTTGACCTTCACTTCGGCCAGGGTACACCCGGAAAGGGTCAGGGCCAGGCAGACTGCTGCTGCGGGAAGGCGTTTCATTGCGATGCTCCTTGGCTGGTTGGTTGCACGACGCGAAGCGTGCCAGGGGCGGCTGCGGGATCGAGACATATGCGAGTTCCAGAGGCTGCGTCCAAAACCTTGATGAGCCCTGGCACAGCGGCCAGCGGCTTGGCGAGCTGCTTCTTCAGAGGCAGGTTGGCGATGGATAGGCGGTCCACCGGCGGCAGGTCGAGCTGGAAGCCCTTCACCTCCACCGCACCTGAAAGGGACAGGTTGCCGTAGGCTGCGGCCATGCGCAGGTGACGCGGGAAGCCCATGCCCATGAGCCGGCGCTGCTGTACGATGGTCTCGTTCTGCTCGTTCGGGTCCAGGGCGTAGAGCATGCGCTCAAGGGTGCGTGGCCCGATCTTTGTGATGTCCGCCCGGAATGTGAGGCGCTGAAGCAGATCTTCCGGGGCCGGGGTCAGCGGAACGGACAGGCTCACCCGGCCCGAAGCTTCGGCCTGGGTACCCATGTCGCGGGCAGATTTTTCAGGCAGCAGTCGTCCGGTGTCGATGCCGGTGAAGGCCAGATCGGCGTCCATGGAATACCGCCCGGCGCTCTTGCGCAGCATGGCGCTGCCCAGGATGTTGCCGCCGAGCAGCCCGGCCCTGAAGGAGCGAAGACTCGGCACCGGGCCGGAGTCGTCCAGAACAGCGTGCACGTCGCGGATGTCCAGCGGCAGCCCGGCGGACTTTAGTTTGAGTTGCGCCAGGCTGAGGGAGCCTCCTGCCCCACGCGCGTCGTCGGTGCGCAGAAGTTGGCCCAGGGCAGCGTTTCCCGGAGCGGGTCGAGCAATGCCTTGCGCCGGATACAGATCGAAGACCTGCTCGGACAGGGGGGCAAGGACCGCCTCGGATTCGCCGCCGCAGCGCAGACCGGGAGTGATGCTGTAGCGGTGGTTGAAGCGGAGGGAGCTGACGAGGCCGTTCACGGCCAAGTCCGGACTCAGGCGCATGTCAAGACCGGGACTCAAAAGACGGGCGGACAGGGCCAGGCTTCGCCCTCCAGTCAGTCGCGCTTCGGCCCCTGCTTCCATGCGGCCTTTTCCAGACAGCCCTTGGGCAGCAGCGCTTGAGCCCAGTGCATTCAGGCCGGCAACCACATTGAAGGAGAAGCTGGCGTCGACGCCTTCGAGCACCGCGGCCATCCTGTCGGTGTCGCGGTCCAGAACCGTGTCCAGCTTGTCCAGCATCAGCGAAAGACTCTGGTCCAGATCCAGCCCTTCCAGGCGCAGCGCCTGGGAGAATTGCACAGAGCGCGCGCCTTGCTGCGTGGCGTTGACGGTCAGAAGGCCGCGCAAGGGTTTGGTCAGCCTGCCTGCGCCCGGCAGGGTGTCCATGGGGCCGAAGGCCAGAGTTCCCGTGAGGCTGGCTTGGGCGACGCCGTCGCGGGACGACAGACGCAGCGCCCTGGGTGTGGTGAACCCGCGCAGGCGCAAGGTCTCGGAGGACTGTCCCGCCGCTGCCGCCAAGGGCCAGTCCAGGCTCAGGCTGTCGAGCCTGAGGACTGCCTCGACCTCGTGCAGGAAGCTCAAATCATTGAGAGTCTGCGAGAGTTTTTTGGGCGCTCCGGGTTTGCCCTTGGCTCCTGGTGGGGGCGCCGGCAGGGTCGCGGCCAGTTTCCAGTCTACTGAAAGTTCGCCGGAAGCCTTGGCTTGGCGCGGTGCGTAGGTCGAGGCCAGGGCCATCAGGTGCTGCGCATTCAGAGTCAATGCGCCTTCAGTCCGCAAGTCGCGCCCGGCAGGGCCGTCCAGGCTCGTGGTGGCCTGGAGGCGCAGGGCTTTTCCCAAGCTGAGGTCAAGCTTCATGCCGCGCAGGGCGGGAGCCGTGCCCGGACCGGAGAGGACTATGCCCGGCGCGCTTGCGTGCAGGTTCAACGGTGTTTCCAGAGTTTTTTTGCCCGGCTGGAGCACGCGCATCAGGGGAACGTCAAGATGCATCTTTTCAAGGTTCAGGCTGGCGGACTTTGACGCTGGAAAGTCCGCATGCAGGCGTGTGGTCTCGATGAGGAGCGGGATGGAGGCCTTGCCTCTGGCCTCGATGTCCATGGCCTGGGCGTCAAGCTCCAGAAGCGCCTTGCCGGTTATGCCGAAAAGCGCCTGAGCGTCCTGGGCTAGGTTGTCCATGCGAAGGCTCACGCGGGGCAGGCTGAACTGGCGCACGCTGAGCGGCATGGGGCCGCCGATGCGGATGTCGTCGATTTCGGCGGAAAGGCTGACCTCGGCCAGTCCCGGCCCTGCGCCGGGCAGGCTCAGGTTTGCGGAGCCCACGCGCAGGATGGCGTGGCCGATGTCCTGCTTTCCTGACGCGTCGCTGCGGCGGAGCCTTGCGGCAGAGAGTTCCAGACCCTTGAACCGAGCCTCCATGTCTGGTTTGCGTCCTTCATTGGGAAGCGTTGCGGCTAAAGCAAGGCCTTCGAGGTTGAGGCTGGTTTGGCCAAGGGTCAGCCCTGGCGGCAGAAACGCGCGCACGGCAGGCAGAAGCTCGCTCAGGACAATATGCACCTGGGCTATGGCAAGGGTCGCGCGCGGATTTCCTTCCGCTATCCCGGAAAGCTCGCCCACCCAGCGGACCGGGTTTGAGTTCCGACTGGTGGCCTTGAGGTCCAACTGCCCAGGAAAACGCACAGTCTCGGCCTTAAGGTCCAGCGCGGCTTCTTGCAGCAGGCTCAGGCTGATGGGGCCAACTGACTTGTCGCCAAGTTGACCATTTGCGGCGTGCAAGCTGTCGGCGAAGAATACCAGGCCGAGGTCCAGCCTGTCCGGCGCGGTCTGGGCCAGGGTCAGCGCCAGGGCCAAGGCTCCGCCCACAGTTAGCAAAGGGCGAGCGGCCAGGGGGCGCACGGCGTCCAGAACCTCGCCTGGGCGTGCGCGGAGATCGACTTTGATGCTTTTTGCCAGGCTGCCGCCAGCGTTCAAGTCCAGGCCTGGGGCCGTGAACTTTGCCGTAAGGTGGGCCTGGGCCGGGCTCATTCGCCCCGCCGGGTCAGTCAAACCTTCCAGCTTGGCGGAAAAAACGAGCGGCGTCAGCATTCTGTCCTCTATGACGAGGTTCGCGCCCGCATCGATGGTCAGGGGGTTGGTTTTGATCCCTTGAACCTCAGCCTTGAATGATGCGTCGCGCAATTCCAGAGGTTTGCCGCCTGGGGGAGGCGCCAGGAGCACAGCCATGTCCGTCATGTCGATTGTTGCATGCGCATCGAGGTTTTGGGGTATGGGCGCGCTGATTGAACGCAGGACGGCGAAGAGCCCTCGCAGTGCATCGGAGAGGGGTTTTGCCGGTGGTTCGGGCACTGTCGCGGAATCGGAGTAGGGCAGGCGCAGACGCAGGCCTTTCAGCGAAAGTATAAGCCGTACGTCCTTGCGCAGGGCTGCGAGGAGGCTGAAATCGGCGTGCAGGTCGTCGAGCGCCACAAGGAAACTCTCGTCTGAAAGCTGGCCATGTCCTATGCCCAGGGCCTTGATGTGCAGCCCCTGGCGCCAGCTGAATGAGAGGCTGCCGAGGCTTGCTCTTTTTCCAGTGGTTTTGGTCATATACTGTTCAATGTGCCCGCGCGCCCAGTCTGATGAAACAACGACCGGCAGGACAAGGATGAACAGTATGGACAAGCTGAGTAAACATGCCAAGGCCAACGCGGAGCGGCGCAACACCCTGAATGAGCGTGGCTTTAGTATCTTGCTGGGCTTGGTGTCAGGCATTGCCGCTCCGGTGCGGTTGGGGCGCCTCCGCTGCGGGTCGCAGGGTGGTGTCAGTCGTCCCTACTCTCCATTCAATTTTGCAAGAATCCCGTCATGGTTGCAATGAATTTTCTGAATACTGCGGGTATGCGATTTGGCCGGGTTCTTGCTCATGATGGCCTTGTTGTCACTCAACGCAAGGAGCGCGAAATATTATGACGTCACGAGCATGCTTGGTTTATACATTAATTATCTCGGCGCTTAGCCTTTTGGTTGTCGGGGTGCTCGCAGCCATTCCGGGTATGCCAGCGTTCACTTCTGAGATGAATAATCTGACGAATTTGCAAAAGTATAGCCTGGAGTATGGAAGAATTCTTGCCATACTCATGGTTCTTGTCAGTCTGTGTATTACTGTGCGTATGCGCGTAACTGTCCGTAATTATATGGCTGATAGCATCGGTTGTGCAACTTCTGTTGCAATTTTAGGTTCTACGAAAAAGGAATCACCGATTCTTGTTGATGGCGACATATTTGTTGAGTTATCACAGCAAATAAACAATATTGTAAGTGAATGTTTGGATTTACGTCAACGCGAGGCGGATCTTCAAGTTCAGCTTGATCTGGAGACAAAGGCTGCGAGGGCCGCGTGCTCTGAGGCTGTGATTGCTCGTGAACGTGCGGAGACGTCACGTCGCGAGGGCCTCATTTCGGCATCCAAAACTCTTGGGGTGGCTATTGGCGGGATCCATTCCTCATGTGAAGAGCTTCGCACTCTTTCTGAGTCCAGCGGATCCGGTGCACAGCGTCAGCAACGCCTCATGCAGGACGCGGCAAGTTCCATGGACCAGCTTGATGACGCAGTGCGACAGATGTTGTTGCGGTCCTCTGGCGCCGTGGATCAGGCGCAGACTGCGCAGGACAAGGCGCGCAGCGGCTCAGTGGCGGTTGACGAGACTGTTTCCGCCATACGGTCTGTGGAGCAGAAGGCTCAGGATCTTGCATCAGTTGTGCGCGATCTTGGAAGACAGGCCCTGGCAGTCGAAAAGATCATGGACGTCATTTCAGACATCGCCGACCAGACCAACCTTCTGGCGTTGAACGCCGCCATTGAGGCAGCCCGTGCTGGCGATGCAGGTAGGGGCTTCGCTGTCGTGGCGGATGAGGTGCGCAAGCTGGCCGAGAAGACCATGAACGCTACGCGAGAGGTGGCGCAACGGACCCTCGGCATTCAGCAGGGAGTAGAGCGCACGGAGCGCGACATGGAGGAGACGGCCAGTCGGGTGAATTGTGCAGTGGACTTGGCCCAGGGTTCCGGCGCTTCCCTGCGCGAGATCGTGCTGCTTGCCGGAGATACTGCGCAGCATATCCGCGACATGGCCGATGCGGCCGACAAGCAGGCCGACACAAGTGGTCGCATCAGCGACATCGTGCGGCAGGTACGCACCATTTCCGAACAGAGCTACGCTGGGGCGCAGGGGGCGATTGAATCCGTGGCTGGGCTGCTTGGCCGGGTCGTTGAACTCGAATCGATGAATGCGGTGTTTCAGCTCATCGGCAGCGGCACTGTCCAGGGGATTGTTGAAGGCCTGGCATCGGATCCGCGTGTGCGCTCTTCGCAGCGCGCTGAACAGGAGACGGCCATGCGCCAGTCCCTGAGTCAGAATGAGGCACTTGAGCTGGTGTATCTGACCGATGCCAGGGGGTTGCAAGTGGTGTCGAACATCGGGCGCGGGCCAGGAGGCATCAGCGCCGATGCAAGCGCCTATGGGCGCGACTGGTCGAACAGGGATTGGTTCCGGCAGCCCGCTGAAACGCGAAGCATGGCTGTGAGCGAGGTCTATGTGTCGAGCGCCACAAACGAGAACTGCATCACCGTATCAGCTCCCATCATGACGCAAACGGGTGAGTTGGCGGGAGTGCTTGGGGTCGATGTTAACCTTGGACGGGCCATAGGGGTGAAGCTCCTGGCCTGATGAGCCTCCTCCAGGTGCTGAAAAGAGCCGACTTCGCCTGGGCGGGGGGCTTTTACGGTATGCGCTTAAGGCTCAGGCCTGATAACGCCGCAGGACACTGCCGGGCCGGAGTTTCCGGTGGGTTGGGTTGTGAAGTCGTCTGGCCGTTCCGTGACGATGACAGTGCGCCCCCGAATGCCTGTGGGCGCGTTGTCCAGCGTCAAGCCGGGCATGCGTGCCTGGAAGCGTGCAGAGCCGTTTTGGCCTGCGGTGAGCATGGGCAGGTCGCCCAGATGGTGCGAGGGGCTGGCCGGGCTGCCGTGGCGTGCGCCGGTTGGATTGAAGTGGCCGCCCGCATTTCTTGCGGCGGAGCCACCGCAGTCGCCTCCCTCGTGGATATGCAGGCCGTGGGCGCCTGGCGTAAGACCGGAGAAGGTGCCTTGGATCAGCACCTCATTTCCCTGTTGGCGAAAGGTCATGAGCCCGCTGGCCTGATTGCCCTTGGTGGGTTTGAGAGCTGCCTGGAGGCCTGCGGGGCTGCCGAAGTGCGTGGCAAGGCCGCAGCCGCTCAGGAACAAGGCCAGGCCAAGTGGCAGCAAGAGGGGGAGAGTGCGTTTCAGCATGGGGGCTCCCGGAGTTGAAGAATACTGGCTGTGCGGCAGAAACAAAAAAGGGCCATGCCGTGGCATGACCCTTTATGAAAGCTGGTGGGCAATGGGCGGTTCGAACGCCCGACCTTCGGCTCCGGAGGCCGACGCTCTATCCAGCTGAGCTAATTGCCCGTAGGGTCGCCTAGCTAACCTTTCGGCCAGGCTCTGTCAAGGAGCCGCTCGCGCTAGAGCTAGAGGCCAAGGCTGGACAGAAGGTCATCCACTGATCCTTGGGTGCTGTCCAACTGGGGGCCTTGTAGGGTCGAAAGCTGGTCCTTGGCTTTGGCCTGCAGATGTTGGAAGTCGGCCTTTTCGTTGGGAGCTTCGGTGTGCGCCTTGATCATGAGGCCTGTGGTCATATAAACGTCGAGGACGATTTTCTCAATTTTCTTGATTGTTTCGATGATGATCTTGATGCGCTGGCCAGTGAGGTCCTGGAAACTCAGCGTGGTCATGATGCTCATGAGGTCCATGCTCAAGGTGTTGTTGATGCTGGCCAGGGTTTCGCGCTCAGCCTTGGACACGCCGCCAGTTTCGAAGGATTTGACGATGCCTGCCAGAGTGTCTGAAAGGGTCTGAAGATTCTCGATTGTGTCGATGATCTTGACAGTGGCGCTTTCCGTGGTCTGCAGAATGGCGTCAAGCTGGTTGGATGCTTGGCTGAACAGCTCGTTGGGGTCTTCGCTCAAGGGCGCGGGAGAGCTGGACGTCTTGGCGACCTTGATCTCCTGGTATATTTCCTTGAAGCCCTTTTGCAGGTCCTCGTTAACCCGGCGGTAGAATTCGCCCTCCAGCAGCGCCCCGCTCAGCGTCTTAGAAATCTCACGCTCCACCGCAGCGGTCAACGTTTCGCGAAGGTCCGCCGCCAGTTGGTCGGCAACCTTTTGCATCAGCTCTCGCATGAGCGGGTTGTCTTCGGTCACGTTCCGCCTCCTTAAGGGGAAGGGTCAGCTTAAGTCGTTGTCGTTCATGTCCACAATCATGGCGCGGACGGGGCAAACGCGCGTGCACATGCCGCAGGCAGAGCATTTCTCGACGTCGAAGGTGATCCGGCGCGAGGGGATGTCAACGAAAAGGGCCTTGGCGCGGCAGAGCGAGGTGCACAGACCACAGTGCATGCAGGCGTCTTCATCGCGCGAGACCTTCTGCGAGGCTGGAGTTATCTTTACCCCATTCTCTTTCAGGTACGACAGGCCTTTGTGATAGTTTTCTTCTCGGCCCGTGATCTCGAGCGTCAGGCTGCCCTCATGGCGCGGGCTGATGTCAGCCTTGAGTATGTTGAAACTCAAGTTGAACAGCAGGGCCAAATTGCAGACCACGGGGCGACCGCTGGCCTCCGGTGGAAAGGAGAGGTAGATGATCTTGCGGAATCCGTTGCCTTCTTCGGTCATGTGAGCCTCTGGATCAGGTCCGTGCGGTGGTTGTCCGTACGGGCCGGGCGTTACTTGTGGTCTTTGAGGAACTTCTTGGCGCTGATGGCTTCGGGCGAACTGGGGAACCTGGCGATGAGGTCCTCAAGCACGGCCTTGCCCGCCTTGTCCTTGCCGATCTTGAAGAAGGCCATGCCTTGCTTGAGCACTGCGGACTTGTACTTTGTGCTCTTCGGGAAGCGTTCGATGACCTCCTGATAGGCCAGTACGGCCTTGCCGTAGTCCTGCAGGTTCAAGGCGCATTCGCCCACCCAGTACACGGCTTCAGAGGTTTTGGGGTGCTTCTTGAAGTTGGTGGCGAATTCAGAATAATACTGCCGGGCTTCTTCGTATTTTCTGGCCTTGAAGGAGGCATCGGCCTTGGCGAAGAGGGCGTCGGCCGTATCCACCTTGATGACTTCTGCGGCGGGCTTG
Source organism: Humidesulfovibrio sp. (assembly GCF_030689645.1). Classification (GTDB taxonomy): domain Bacteria; phylum Desulfobacterota; class Desulfovibrionia; order Desulfovibrionales; family Desulfovibrionaceae; genus Humidesulfovibrio. The sequence goes on along the minus strand of NZ_JAUYFU010000048.1, from coordinate 291,990 downwards.
GGGGCCTCTGCCTTGGGGGCGGCCTTGGCCTGAGCAGCCAGCGCCGGCGTTTCTGCTGGGGGAGCTGCTGCTGCGGCGTTGCCCAGGTCCATGCCGAACTGGCTTTGCAGCGCCGTCTTGATGTTCTGCACGTCGCTGGCCACGTCAACGAGGCTCGGGCCGCCAGCAGCGGAGTTGGTCATGGCGTTGAATTTGACGGAGAGTGTGTCGAGTTTTTCTTGAAGCTTCGCCACCTGCATGCGCATTGATTCCAGCTCAGCCCAGGTGTTGGCCTGCTTCGCCTGCACCGGAGAGGTGCTCTTTTGAATCTCTTCACGCAGCTCTTCTTGGGTTTGGGTGAGCTGCTCTTCAAGCTTTTGGATTGTGCGGCGGCTTTCTTGCCGGTCGCGATAGGCCTGGTTCTGAAGGGTGTCCAGGTCTGATTTGGTTGCGCAGCCCGAAAGCATGGCTGCAAGACCGAGGGCCAGGACCACATTGCGGCTGGTCGATGCGGACATCAGAGTTTCCTCCCTCTTTTTCTACCAAAAATCAGATACGCCAGTCCACCGAGAAAAGGAACCATCACGGACAGCTGAATCCAGCCGAACCGGGCCGTGGGAGACCCGAAGTCGCGGCGTGAGGCGTCCCAAATGGCGTACAGGCTGATGGCGGCAAAAACACCAACGGCGCCGAGGATGACGATCCATTGGGACGGGGCCAGGGGCGGCAGTTCGAACATGTTCGTGTGCTCCTTCGGCCTTTAGGCGCTTTGCGTCGGCGATTTTTTATCGCTTTGATTCTTCATGTACATGGAGATGATAACGCTGAAGGCTCCGCAGGTAATGGCGATGTCCGCAACGTTGAACGCTGGCCAGTGATATTCGCCGATATGGAAATCAAGGAAGTCCACGACGAAGCCGAAGCGGACGCGATCGATGAGGTTGCCCAGCGCTCCGCCAAGCACAAGCCCAAGACCCCAGATGAAGAATCTGTCCCCGTGGTCAGCCGTGGTGAGCAGGTAGTAGATGAAGCCCACCGCGAAGATGGTCACGGCCACGAAGAACCAGATCTGCCAGTTGGTGTCGGGCTGGTTCAAAAAGCCGAAGGCCGCGCCTTTGTTCAGCACGTGCACCAGATTGAAGAATCCGGGAATCACGGGGTCTGTGTCCCACAGGACGTACTTCTGCTGGATCACCGCCTTGGTGATCTGGTCTGGAATGATGATGCTGGCGGCCAGGATTGCCGCCGTCTTCAGGCGCGAGTCCATTTAGCTCCCCAGTACAAGCGCCTGCACCACGGTGGTGCAGCGCGGGCAGATTTCCGGGTGCTCGGCATTGGAGCCGAGCTTCTCGTCGTAGCGCCAGCAGCGCTGGCACTTGGCGCCGTTGGCCTTGGTCACCGCAATCTTGACCGGCGTGGCCGCGTCTGCGGAGATTGCGTTGTCCGGGGCCGCGTCAAAAGGCATCAGCGCAAGCTTGGAGATGATGAAGAACTCCTTGCCGCCTTCTTCGCCAAGCTCATCCAGCACAAGCTTGCTGAACTCTGGTTCGGCGAAGAGGGTGATCTCCGTCTCCAGGGAGTGGCCGATTTCTCCGGCCTTGCGCATGGGCTCGATGGCCTTGGTCACTTCGCCGCGAACGGCCAGCAGAAGCTCAAAGCCCTGTCGGCGCGCGTCGGAAAGGGCCGGTGCGGCCTCGGGCAGGCGCATGGTGAACACGCTGGATCCGCCGGGGCGCTGCGTTTCGGGCAGGGTCTGGAAGGCCTCCTCAGCCGTGAAGCTCATGACCGGGGCCATGTCGTTCAGGAGGATGAGCAGGGCCCGCCAGAGCACGGTCTGGGCGGAGCGGCGCTCAAGGCCGGAGCACACGTACAGGCGGTCCTTGATGATGTCGAGGTAGAAGGCCGAGAGGTCCGTGGTGCACAGGTTGTGCAGCGTATGGTAGACCTTGTGGAACTCGAAGTCCTCGTAGGCCTGCTGAATGGTCTTGTGGCGGCGCTCAACCAGATCGAGTGCGAAGCGGTCAAGGGGCAACATGGCCTCCGGGGCCACGGCGTCCTTGGCCGGGTCGAAGTCGGCCAGATTGCCCATGATGAAGCGCACTGTGTTGCGGATACGGCGATAGGCGTCCACCAAGCGGTTCAGGATCTCGTCGGAGATGCGTACATCTTCCTGGTAGTTCACGGCGGCAACCCACATGCGCAGGATTTCGGCGCCGTACTTGTCGATGATCTCCTGAGGCGCGATGACGTTGCCGATGGACTTGGACATCTTGCGGCCTTCGCCGTCCACCACGTAGCCGTGCGTGAGCACGGTCTTGTAGGGCGGCACGCCGCGCGTGCCCATGCTGGCCAGCAGTGAGCTGTGGAACCAACCGCGATGCTGGTCCGAACCTTCAAGGTACAGGTCGGCCGGGCAGGAAAGCTCCGGGCGCTGCTCAAGCACGGCGGCGAAGCTGGTGCCGGAATCGAACCAGACGTCCAGGATGTCGGTTTCACGCCGCCAGTGATCGCGGCCGCACTTGGGGCACTTGAGCCCTGCGGGCACGATGTCCTCTATGGGCGCTTCAAACCAGTAGTCGCAGCCCGTGGCATGCTGGGCGAACTTGTCTACAACGCCCATGACCCAGGCTGTTTCGAAATAGGCTTCGTCGCAGTCCTCGCAGATGAGGGCCACGATGGGCACGCCCCAGTTGCGCTGGCGCGAGATGCACCAGTCCGGGCGGTTCTCAATCATGTTGCCGATGCGCTCCTCGCCCCAGGCGGGAATCCAGCGCACGGTCTCGTGGATTGCCTTGAGCGCATTTTTGCGCAGGTCGTTGGCCTCCATGGAGATGAACCACTGGGTGGTGGCGCGGAAGATCACCGGCTCTTTGCAGCGCCAGCAGTGCGGGTAGGAGTGGCTGATCTTCTCCTGGGCCAGCAGGTTGCCCACCTGCTTGAGCTTTTCGATGACCTTGGGATTGGCCTCAAACACGGTGAGCCCTGCGAAGAACTCCACGTCGGTCAGGAAGCGGCCCGCGTCGTCGAGGGGGGAGTAAACCTCCAGGCCGTACTTCATGCCCACTTCGTAGTCCTCGCGGCCATGGCCGGGGGCGGTGTGGACGCAGCCCGTGCCCGCGTCCAGGGTCACGTGGTCGCCCAGGATGATGGGCGACTTGCGCTTGTAGAAGGGGTGGCAAGCCTCAAGGCCCTCAAGCTTCGCACCGGGCACGCGCGCAACGACTTTGGGCGAATCCCAGCCGAAGATCTCGGCGCAGGGGGCGAGCAGCCGCTCTGCCACCAGGTACAGACAGCCATTCGCCTCGGCAAAGACGTAATCGAACTCCGGATGCACGCACACGCCCATGTTGTCGGGCAAAGTCCAGGGAGTGGTGGTCCAGATGGCCACAAAGGTCTTGGCCGGGTCGTATTTGGCCCCGGCTGGCAACAAGGCCTGCACGCGCTTGTCCGTGAGCGGGAAGCGCACGAAGATGGACGGCGAGGAATGGTCGGCGTATTCGACTTCGGCCTCGGCCAGGGCGGTGTGGCACGAGCAGCACCAGTAGATAGGCTTCTTGCCGCGGATCACCGAGCCCTTGTCCATGAAGTTGCCAAGTTCGCGCGCCGTGGCGGCCTCGTACTTGGGGTCGAGGGTCATGTAAGGCTTGTCCCATGTGGCCAGGACACCCAGGCGCTTGAATTCGTTGCGCTGGATGTCGAGAAATTTCAGGGCGTAATCGCGGCAGAGCTTGCGCACAGTGACGGCGGGCAGCTCCTTCTTCTTTTTTTTGAGCTCGGTCTCGACCTTGTGCTCAATGGGCAGGCCGTGGCAGTCCCAGCCGGGCACATACTGGGCCTGGCGGCCGCTCATGTTGCGCGACTTGACTACGATGTCCTTTAGGGTCTTGTTCATGGCCGTGCCCATGTGAATGTTGCCGTTGGCGTAGGGCGGGCCGTCGTGCAGGACGTATGTCTTATTGCCCTCGTTGGCCGCCACCATCGCGCCGTAGGCGTCGATCTGCGCCCAGAACTTGAGGATTTCCGGCTCTTTCTGCTTCAGGTTGGCCTTCATGGGGAAGCCGGTCTGGGGCAGCTTGAGGGTCTGCTTGTAGTCGCTCATTTCTTGTTTTGTCCTTACTCTTAGCGCGCGGCATTAGAGGCGCCTGCACGCCGGTTCATGGAACGGAGTAACTTGGAACAACATGGCCTGGAAGTCAAGCCGCAGCCCATCCTCCCGGATTAGCCGGGCCAGGTCTGGAGGGGCTGCGGCAGCCATTCCGGCTATTTGCTGGTGTGTGTGTACACTCCGTCCCAGTCCGCCGCAGGCGGGTGATCCAAGAGGGTTTGGCAGCGCTCGGCGTACATGGAATAGAGCGCCTCGTTCCCGGTGAGGCTTTGCAGGTCTTTGAACGCTGTTTCGGCCTCGGCGAAACGCATGGCCTTGTAAAGCGTCAGGGCTTCATTGTGACTGAATATCTCCTGGGCGCGCTCCGTCGCCTGTTCGTGCGTCATGGCTGTGTAGATTGTGATGGGCTTGTTTTTGCCCTTCACGCGCACGCAGTCCATCTCCAGGTAGCTGTAAGCATCGCCGCAGGCCTCGACCATGGCCTCGCTGACCAGCAGGATCTGGCCGTAATATTTGGTCAGGCTCTCCAGGCGCGATGTCAGGTTCACGTTGTCGCCGATGAGCGTGTAGTCGAACAGGTCGGCCGAACCCATGTTGCCCACGCGCACGCGCCCGCAGTGCAGGCCCACGCCGATTTTGATGGTCAGCCCGAACTTCTCCTGGAAGCCCACGTTCAGGGTTTTCAGGTGCTCGAACATCTGCAAGGCCGAGGAGACGGCCTTTTTCTGATGTTCAGGCACGTCAAGGGGCGCATTCCAGAAAGCCATGATGGCGTCGCCGATGAACTTGTCGAGTGTGCCCATGTTCTCAGTTATCACGCGGGTCATGGGCGTCAGGTAGTCGTGCAACAGGTCGGTCACCTGGGTCGGGGTGAGTTTTTCAGACATGGTGGTGAAGCTGCGCACGTCGGAGAACATGACAGTGACTTCCTTCTCCTGGCCTTGCAGGCTCAAGGACTCCGGGGAGTCATAGATCTGCTTGATGACCGCAGGCGCCAGATAGTGCGAGAAGGCGCCGTGGATGAACTTCCTTTGTTTCTCCTCCCGCCAGAACTTTATCAGCGTGAGCAGGGCGAAGTTGGCGGCCAGGATGAGGTAGGAGTAAAGCGGCGAAATGTACACGCGCAGATTGGACATCATGTAGGAGGTGCCTTCCCACATGCCAAGGGCCATGCCAACCAGGGGCACGATGATCCAAACCGCTTTGGCCCATGTTACGAGCAGGGTGATGAGGATGCCCGCCAATAGCGTCGCCGTCAGTTCGACGGCAGGGGCGTAGTCCGGGATGGAGATGAAGTCCTGGGTCAGGATGTTGTCAACGATGGTGGCGTGGGTCTCCACGCCCGGGTACACAGCGGTGAAGGGGGTGGCGCGCAGATCCTTGAGGCCGGCAGCCGAGGTTCCGATAAAGGCAATTTTGCCGCTCAGGAGCGCCGGATCAACCTTTCCTTCCATGATGTCCACGGCGCTGACGTACGGGAACATGCCGCCGCCGCCGCGATAGTTCACCAGCATCTGACCGGCGCGGTCCACCGGGATGACCGCCTCGCTGTAGCGCAAGGATTCCGTGCCCTGGGTGTCGATCTTGAGCAGGACACTTGGGTCGCCTGTTGCCTGCATCAGTGTGGACAAGGCCAAGCTGGGATAGATTTGCCCGTTATAGTTGATGAGCAGGGCTACTCGGCGCAGGATTCCGTCCGCGTCTGGCGTGGCGTTGAAGAAGCCGGTGGCGGTGGCCGCCTCGGCCAGCACCGGCAGGGGGCATACTGCTCCGTAAGCCGAGTGCAGAGCTTGCTCTGGCGGCAGGGCGCCAGGTGCGGAGAGCACGGACACCTGCCCGGGCTTGATGAAGCAATCGCCGACCTGTTTTTGCTGGTCGGCCTCGGCCTTGGAGAATGAGAAGTAGAACCCCAACACGTATGGTTTGCCCTGAAGCACGTTGGCCAGGAGCGCGTCGTTGTCCTCAAGAGCCGGGGGCAGTCCTTGGAAGGTAACGTCGACCATAAGCTCATTTTTGATTTGCTTTTTGAGCAGCGCCGGGGAGGTGCGGTCCGGCTCCGCCAGCACTACGTCCATGCCCACGGCCAGCGCTCCTGCCAGCCGGATCTTCTCAAGCAGCAGCGCAACGCGATAGCGAGGCCAGGGCCACTGGCCCAGTGCGGCCAGACTTTTCTCGTCGATGTCAACAATGACGGGGATGCCGGAGGTTTTTTCAGAGTGGTTGCGGCGGAGGTGCTGATCGTAAATCTTGTAGTCGAGGAAACGCAAGATCTGCGGTTGTAGTACGTAGAGCACGACCATCAGAAAAGATGTGCATAGCCCTGTGGCCAGAAGCAGAAATTTGTCGCCTTTAAAGAACTTTTTGAGCTTGCCCAGCATGGGGCCTCCCTCGCAAAAAAATGGTAGACTACAGTGATTTTTGTGTCAGGAACTATCAGAATTACTGGGGCATCCTCTTGCAAATCGGCTGTGCGTAGTGTAGCGATCTCGCTAACTGAGCATGATAGTCCCGAGGTCTTGTCCAGTCGGGCTTTGGGGTCACAGGCAATCGATACAGGAAAGGTACGAATTTGCATAGATTACGCAGCCGCAAAAATCCAGTTTTTCTGGTGCTGGCAGCACTGCTTGTGCTGGTCGGCTCTTCGGGTGCCCTCTGCGCAGAGGAGAACCAAGCACTTACCGCCAAATCCACAGCCGAGATCCCTGTCACACTGAAGGAATCCATCGGCCACCTCATGCAGATCCATGATCGCATCAAGGCTGCGGAGGCCTCTCTCAAGTCCGCCGAGCACATGGAGCAGCGGGCCAAGGGCGTCTGGTATCCTCGCTTGAATGCCCAGATTGACGGCGGGCGTGAGGATATCAACCACTCCGACGGCACCAAAGGCACCGGCATGAACCGCAACGTTGAAACGTTGTCGGCCAATCAGCTTATCTACGATTTTGGCGGAGCCAGCGGCACCATCGCACAGGCCAAGGGAGCGCGAGAGGAGACCAAGGCCAAGCTCGAACAGATGCGCCAGGAAGTCTCCATGCAGGGCGTCAGCGCCTATCTTGGCCTCATACGCGCCCGTGAAATGCTGCGCTACGCCATCCGCTCCGAGGACAACATCAAGCGCCTCTCCGGCATGCAGGAAGCATTGGTTGAGCGCGGCGTCGGGTTGTCTTATGAAGAGCTTCAGATCAAGGCCCAGCTCGCTGGTGCGCAAGCGCACCGCGTGAACGTTGAGCGCGGCATGGTCAGCGCTCGCAACAATTATCGCGCCGTGTTCCAGTTCGACATAAGCGATGCTCAGATCGACTCCCTGCTGCTTCCGGGAATGCCCAAGACTCAAATGCCGCAAACCCTTGATGGCGCAGTCGAGCTTGCCCTCGACGCCAACCCCACTCTCATTGAGCTCCAGTATTCCATCGCCTCCCGCCAGGGCGAACTTGCCGTGCGCGAGTCTGCCATGTTCCCGAAGTTCGAGGCCGTGGCCGAGGCCATGCGCAAGGAGAATGATTCCGGCGAAACCAGCGTGCGCACCGAAGGCCGCGCCGGGCTGCAGGTTACCTATAATCTTTTCCAGGGGTTCCGAGACGTAGAAGCCACGCGCGCCGCCAAGAGCGACATCGTCGCCGTGCGAAAGACCATGCTTGACCGCCGCCGCACAGTCGAAGAGCGCGTCCGCAACGCTTGGAACGACATGACGACCCTCACCCGCACTGTCGCCTTGTACGACAATCAGGCCAACATCACCTGGTCGTTTCTTGAGCTCATCAAGAAGAAGAAAGCCCTTGGCGGAGAGGTGAACCTGCTGGACATCCTTGTGGGCGAGCGAGACTACATCTCGGCCACCAGCTCTAAGGTCACGGCTGATATCGACCTCATCAGCGCCTCGTACACCCTGTTCTATCAGATGGGCCAGCTGCGCCCGGAAGTTGTCGAGAACTAGGCTCGGCCAGCCGCCGCGCCAGCCGCATAGGTCCGCCTCTTTCGCGCCGGTTGGCTTGGGTCGCCCATGAAGGAACTCCTCCGCCGCCTGTCTCTGTGCCCCCGCATCGCCTGGGAGATCCTGGCCGCCTCTTTCTTGTCCAACCTCATGTCTCTGGCCTCTTCGATTTATGTCATCCTGGTGCTCAACCGCTACGTGGGCTACGGGTTCGACGGCACCTTGTACACACTCACCACGGGCGTTCTCATCGCGGCCGCCTTGGGCTTCGCCTTTGGCGAGGTGCGAAGCCGCCTTGCCGGCGTGGTAAGCCAGGGGCCAGACGAGGAACTGGGCGAACGGACCCTGGGGGCCCTCGCGCGCACACGCCTCAGCGACCTGTACCGCCTGCCAGCCGGGCGGCACCAGGAGATGCTCGGAGCCTTGCAACAGGTACAAGGCTCTTTCGACGCCACCAACGTCTCCGCTGTTCTTGACGCGCCCTTCATGATTATCTTTCTTCTTGCCATAGCCCTCATTCATCCCTGGCTCATGGTGCTGACTTTTGTGGCCATTTGCTTCACCGCAGTCTTCACCCTGGTTGGGCTTCGCAAGGGGGAGGCGGACGGCCTCAAGTATCAGCAGGAGAATCAGGCGCATCGCAACCTTCTCAGTTCCGCCGTCACCGGTGCAGAAACCGTCCGGGCCTTTCTGGGAGGTGAGTTTCTTCGACGCAGTTGGCGCAAGCAGGTGGAGGCGCTTTCGCAACTTAAGGAGCTTATGGACAGGCGGCAGCTCAAGAGCCGCATGCGCTTGGAATCAGTCACCGTTTTGCTTCGCGTGTTCATTTACGCCATTGGAGCCATGCTTGCCGTGGCTGGCGACATGAGCGTAGGCGGGCTCATCGGCGCGAGCATCCTGTCTGGCAAAGTGCTTCAGATGAGCAGCAGCTTTTTGCAGGCCTACCAGGCAACGCGCAGGGGTGAGCATGCCTTGGCGCGCCTGGGTGAGTTTCACGCCATGCCCCTTGAACCCCTTTCTGGAGCGGCTCTGCGGGAGTATTCCGGCCGCCTGGAGTTCCGCGACGTCGGTTTCGCCTATTCCGGCAGCGCCAGCCCGCTCTTCGAGTCTTTGAATTTCGTCCTTGCGCCTGGCTCCGTGCTTGTCGTCACCGGCTTCAACGGCGCGGGCAAGTCGACATTCTGCAAGGTGGCGGCTGGACTGCTTGATCCGGGTAGGGGGCAGGTGCTGGCCGATGGCGTGGACCTGCGCCAACTGGCCCCGGATTGGTGGCGCAGGCAGGTGCTCTACCTGCCTCAGGAGCCGACCTTTCTGAACACCACCATCCGCGAGAACATAGTGCTGGCCGACCCGGAGCCTCAGGGGGCTGCCAGCCAGGAGCGACTGAATCAGGCCGTGCGCGCCGCCTCCTTGCGCCGTTTTCTCGACACCAGCCGTCAGGGTTTGGATATGCCGGTGGTGGAAGGCGGCAAGGCGCTGCCTCTTGGCATTCGCAGACGCATAGCTCTGGCGCGTGCGCTCATGAATCCTGGGAAACTGGTGGTCTTTGACGATCCTACCGAGGGCCTTGATTCCGAGGGATGCCTGGCCGTTTACGCCATCCTGAACGCCTTGGCCAAGGCGGGGCTCACCATCATCGTCTCCACGGCGGACGCCAACATCATGAAGGGCGCGTCCGTGGTGCTCGATATGAACGAGAAACCCACACCAGCCTTTGGGCCAGCGCCTGCGCGCGCGCCCAAGGCCGAGGAGGCCTGATGGACGAGCCTATCGCCTCCGTTCTCGGGCCGCAGGCTCGGGCCTGCACTGTGGATGTTGCCCTGGTTGCGCATCGCCGTTTTCTGTACCTGTGCTGCTGTCTTTTTGTGCTTGCCTTCGCCTGGTCCGCGCTCACGGATCTGGACATCGTCAGCGAGGCTGTCGGTGAAGTGATCCCCCAGACAAAGGTCAAAAAGATTCAGCATCTTGAAGGCGGAATTGTGCGCGAGATCTTGGTGCGCGAAGGTGACACAGTGAAGCAGGACCAGCCGCTGATTGTGCTTGACGCAGCAGCGGCTGACGCCACCACTGAGGAGCTGGACGTGCGTCTCATCAGTTTGCAGATTGAGGCCATGCGTCTTGACGCAGAGTCCAAGGGGCTGCCTCAACCCATTTTTACCCCGGAGCTTGAGGAAAAGCACAAGGAGCTCGTCGACCAAGCCAGGAATCTATTTGAGGCTCGCCGCAAGCGACTGCAAACCGACATGGCCACCTTGTCTGAACGCGTGCGCCAGCGCGAGCAGGACATCCGCGAGACAAGCGCGCGCCTGGAGAATCTGCGTCGAAATCTGCCCCATGTGGTCCGCCAGGTGCAACGAAGCGAGGAGCTCATCCGCGAGCGTCTCGTCAAGGAAGACGAACTCATCGGGCGCATCAAGGAGCGCAACAACACCGAGAGCGCCATTCAGGAGAATTCCGCCGCCCTTTCCCGCGCCAGCGCCGCCCTTGCCGCAGCCAAGGAGGAGTTGGGCCACGCGCGCAACACCTTCAACGAGGAAGTTGAGAACGATCTCAAGAAGGTTCAACGCGAACTCGGCGAACTCACACAGCGCATGAAAAAGTTCCGCGACAGCCAGAACCGCACCGTGCTTCGGGCCACGGAGGCCGGCGTCGTGAAGAGCATTTCTGTCTTCAGCGAGGGTGAGGTGGTGATGCCCGGCATGACCGTGGCGGAGATAGTGCCTGTTGGAGACAAGCTCGTAGTCGAGGCCCACTTGCCCATTCAGGACATCGGCTACGTGCGGCCTGGCCAACTGGCGGTGATCAAGCTGGCCTCACGTGACGCCCGGCGTTTCGGAAACATCGAGGGCAAGGTGCTGCACGTGAGCCCGGACGCAGTGACCCAGAACATGCCGGGCGGGGTGAACACCTTCTACAAGGTATTGCTGGAGACAGACACCGACCACTTCTCCCGCAAGTCCAATCGCTATGATTTGTTCCCTGGAATGCGTGTTGTGGTGGGTATTCACATTGGCAAGCGTTCAGTGATGGGCTATTTTTTGGATCCCTTCGTTGACGCCTTGAGCGGCTCCATGCACGAGCGCTAGTATGGGCAATAAGCGCATGGTTCATTCGCTTGCTGTATGCAATGGATTTGTTCCTACTGCTTAAAGGGCAAAGGCCTCCCTTCGGAGGCTGTTTGTCGCTGCCGTTTCCAGCGGTGAGGCGAGAGTCTTCGGCTAGGCCGGATTGTTCAGCAGAACCCCGGTCATTTCCTTAATGGAGGCCGTGAGCTTCAAGAGGTCATCCTGCGGGATCTTGCGCAGCACCTTGTTGCTCTTTTGGTCCACGATTTCCACCTGGACGCGGTTCTGCGAATCGTCAAGCACCCGGATCTTAAGCCCGGTGTTGCTTGCCTGGAGCTGCTTGTCGAGCTTCTCGGCAGCATCCTTGGCCGCAAGCCTGTCGGCAGCGGCAGCGGCGGCCTGGGAGCGGGCATCCATGCCGTTCGACTCCTGATTGGCGACCTGCTGCGCACTGGCCTGTGCGGAACTCCGTTGCGTTTCCGCTGTAGTAGCTGCTGGCGTGCCAGCAGGGGCGGTGACGGCGTTTTCGGCAAGGGAGAACCCCAGCCTGACATCCATGTCCGAGGGGTTGATGTTCATGACTGTCACCTCTTTCTGTTTGGTCCTGAGTGAAGGATGATTTTATCCTTACGATGACTCTATCGACGCAATTGAGACGATTCTTTAGGCTCGTTTGAAACAAAGTAGTTATTGCGTATGTTTTGCTTGAAAACTGATGGCCTGGTCGGTTCCGGCATCTTGCCCACGTGATGTGTATTTGCTAGGCGCTCAAGAACTGCACCCTGACCTTGAGATTGCGAACACAACTTTCTGGGGGAAGTATGAAGAAATGGTTTGCGTTTTGCGCTCTTATACTGGGACTGTCCGCCTCGGCTCTGGCGTCCTCGGGCGGGTCCATGCTGCCTGCCGATGAGGCCATGCAGCTCCTGAAAGACGGCAATGCGCGCTATGTGGCCGGGAACTCGACCCACAGTCATCAGGGGCTTGATCGCCGCGCCGAAACGGCGAAGGGCGGTCAGCATCCTATAGCCACCATCGTTGGCTGTTCCGACTCCCGCGCGCCCCTTGAAGTGCTGTTCGATCAGGGCGTCGGCGACATCTTTGTCATCCGCGTGGCGGGCAACCTTGCCGGTGCCGACGAACTTGGCAGCGTCGAGTATGGCGTTGGCCATCTTGGCACCCCTGTCGTTCTGGTGCTGGGCCACACGGCTTGCGGAGCTGTGACCGCCGCTGTGCAGAACGCCAAGGTCCATGGCAATATCCCGGCGCTCATCGATCAGATCAAGCCCGCCGTTGCCAGGGCCAAAACCTGGAGCCCCACTGCCAGCGGCGATGACCTGCTGAACAAGAGCATCAAGGCCAACGTCTGGCTGACCATGGAGAACATCCTGCGCAAAAGCCAGGAAGTGCGCGAGTTCGTGGCAAGCGGCAAGGTGCTGCTTGTGGGCGGAATCTACGACCTCAACTCGGGCCAGGTGGCTTGGATTGGGCAGCACCCGGAGCAGGGCAAGTTGCTTACGGTCCCCATGCAAGCCAAGTCCAAGCCCAAACCCAAGGCCAAGGCAAAGCCCAAGGTTGAACCTGAAGCCAAGGCCGACGACCAGGGCGATACCAAGCCTGAGGCTGAAAAGGCTGGAGCCGCCAAGCCTGCCGCCAAGCCTGATTCCAAGTCAGACGGTGCAGGCGAACTGCTTGCTCCCACACCGGAGAAGGCTCCGGCAAAGGCCGTCAAGGGCGCGCACCAGTAGGCGTCCGCAGACCGAAACGCACCGGGGGGACGGCGACCTAGGCCGTTTCCTCCGGTGCTTTTTTCGTGCTGAATCTTCGGTGTCTTCGCCTGGAAAGTCCCAGCATCATCTTGATCGTATCAACCTCGGACGCGGCATTCTGTGGGTCGAGCCCGGACGAAAGGTGCAAGCCCAGCCAACACGCGCCGCCCTTGACCTCTTGGCCTGATTTTTTTAGCGTGCATGACTTCGTGAGTCTTCGGCCCGGCCATCTGGCGCGGCGCGGGGGGCTCCCCCACAATCGTGCAGTAGGGAGTCTAGGAAATGGTTCAGAAAGCGGAAAAGATTTGGTTCGACGGCAAACTCGTGCCCTGGGACGAAGCCAACGTGCACATCCTTACCCACACCCTGCACTACGGATGCGGCGTGTTTGAGGGGATCCGCTCGTATGAATGCACTGATGGCCGTAGCGCCGTATACCGCCTGACGGAGCACATGCAGCGTCTTATTGATTCCGCGCACATTCTGAACATGAAGATCCCCTTCAGCCGTGATGTCATGGTTCAGGCCGTCATCGACACCCTTGTGGCGAACAAGATGAAGTCTGGCTACATCCGGCCCTTGGTCTTCATCGGCGACGGCGTCATGGGCGTGCATCCCGGCGCCAACCCCATCCGGCTGGCCATCGCCACTTGGCCCTGGGGCGCGTACCTGGGCGACGACGCCCTTATCAAGGGCATCTCCGTCAAGACCTCCAGCTTCTGCCGCCATCACGTCAACGCCATGATGACCAAGGCCAAGGCCTGCGGCAACTACGTGAACTCCGTGCTGGCCAAGACTGAAGCAGTGGCCGACGGCTACCATGAGGCCCTCATGCTCGACACTCAGGGCTACGTGTCTGAGGCCTCGGGCGAGAACATCTTCATCATCAAGAATAAGGTCATCAAGACCACGCCCCTCACCAGCGTGCTGCCCGGCATCACCCGCGACAGCATCATGGTGCTTGCGCGCAAGCTGGGTTATGAGGTCCAGGAACAGCTCTTCACCCGCGACGAGCTTTACGTCGCCGACGAGGCTTTTTTCAGCGGCACTGCAGCCGAAATCACGCCCATCCGCGAAGTGGACCGCCGAGTCATCGGCGCGGGCCAGGCCGGTCCCATTACGCAGCAGGTGCAGAAGGAGTACTTCCGCATCGTCAAGGGCGAGAACCCGGCGTTCGCGTCCTGGCTGCACGAATACAGCTTCTAGACAAACCCCCGGACGGGGTCTCGGGACAGTGCCCGCAGGCCCTGTCCATATGTTTCATAAGCCCCAGGAGCCCAGCCATGTCCAGCCTCACCGCCAAGTACAGGCCACGCCGCTTCGCCGAAGTCGCCGGCCAGGATGCGGTGAAGGCCATCCTCAGCCGCGCCTCGGCCACGGGCAAGATCGCACCGGCCTACATGTTCAGCGGCACCCGCGGCGTGGGCAAGACCACCATCGCCCGCATCTTCGCCAAGGCGCTCAATTGCGAAAAGGCCCCGGCTGCCGAGCCCTGCAACGAGTGCCGCCTGTGCAGGCAGGCCAACGCTGGCAGCGCCGTTGACATCATCGAGATCGACGCGGCCAGCCACGGCGGCGTGGGCGACGTGCGCGCCCTGAAAGAGGACGTGGGCTACGCGCCCCTTGAGGGCCGCTTCAAGGTCTTCATCATCGACGAAGCGCACATGCTCTCAACAGCGGCCTTCAACGCGCTTCTGAAGACCTTGGAGGAGCCGCCCGCCCGCGTCACCTTCATCCTGGCCTCCACGGAAGCCCACAAATTCCCCGCCACCATTTTGTCGCGCTGCCAGCACTATGTGTTCAAGATGCTGCCCCAGGCCGAGCTTGCCGCGCACTTGGAGAAGATTCTCCAGGCCGAGGGTCTGCAATACGAGGCCGGGGCTGTGCGCATCATCGCCCGGCGCGGCGCGGGCAGCGTGCGCGACAGCATCTCGCTTTTGGGTCAGGCGCTGGCCTACAGCGCCGGAACATTGGTGGAGAGCGAAGTCCGGGCCTGCCTCGGCTTGGCGGGCCAGGAGGTGTTTTTCGCCCTCATGGAGGCCATTGCCGGGCGTGACCTGCCGCTTCTGTCGCGCACCCTGCGCGGCGTGCTGGACCAGGGCCTGGACCTTGGGTTCTTCCTGCGCGAACTTTCGGGCTGCTGGCGGAACATGTTCTTGCTGCGCCAGGCTGGCGAGGCCATAGTGCCTGAGCTGGGCCTGCCCGCAGAGGAGGCGGCCCAGTGGACGGAGTGGGCCGGGCGCTTTTCGCCTGCGCACATCCACGCCTGCTGGCAGATGACCCTGGACGGCCAGCAGCGCGTCATCAAGAGCCTGGAGCCCGCACAGGCCCTGGAGCTTCTTTTGCTGAACTTGGCCTGCCTGCCGGACCTGCTGCCCCTGTCCGCGCTTGGCGGCTCCAGCTCACAGGGCGCGGCCCCACGGCCAGTCACCGGCGGAGGCAGCGCCCCGCGCACGCCTTCCACGCAGCCGCCGCCTGCGGCCCCGCCTAAGGCTTCCCCAGTGCAGGCCAGCGAGCCTGCCCCGAAGCCGCCGGTCGAGGCCAGGCCAGCGCCTGCGCCCGACCTGGCTGCCCAGGCCGCCCCGGAAGCTCCCGTTGCCGGGCAGGGCAGGGTGGCCGAGCCTGAACCAGTCAGTCGCCCTGTAGCGGCTGCACCGCAACCCGCACCGCACGCCTCCGAGTCCTCGGCTTCATATGCCGGTGGCGGTGGGCGCAACTGGGAGGGCTTCCTGGAGTTCGTGGCGGGCAAGAATGGCAACGGTTTTGTCACCGGCTTGAGCCAGGCCCGCGGCGAGTTCTGCGGCGGCGTGCTGACCTTGTCCTGCCACAACGAGACCCACAGCGGCATGATGGACAAGGGCGACAACTACCTGCGGCTACAGCGGCTGGTGATGGAGTATTTCGGGCCGGAATCCTCGGTGGCGTTCAACTGCCTTGACCGCGAGCCCGTAAAGAGTGAGGGCATCATCCAGCGCGAAATGCAGGAGCATCCGGTTGTTCAGCGCGTGCGCGAAACCTTTGAGTGCCGCGACCCTGCCCTGGTGTATCCGCGCGGACGCTAAGCAGATCTTTCCCGGCGCGCACTTCGCGCCGTATCAACCCCTATGCAACAATTCGGAGGAACTTATGCGCGGAATGCAGGATATGCTGCGTCAGGCCCAGCAGATGCAGAAAAAAATGACCACGGTTCAGGAAGAGCTCAAGACCCGCGAGGTTGAAGGCACCGCTGGCGGCGGCATGGTCACTGTTCGCGCCACAGGAGGGCAGCAGATCGTGTCCGTGGTCATCGACAAGAGCGTTGTTGAGGCTGGCGATGTGGAGATGCTCCAGGATCTGGTGCTGGCCGCAATCACCGATGCGCTGAAGAAGGCCAAGACGATGATGGAAGAGGAGATGGGCAAGATCACCGGGGGCTTCAAGATCCCCGGCATGTTCTAAAGCCATGTCCATAGATCGGCTGCCCGGACCCCTGCGCGAGGTTGCCGAGCATCTTGCAAAATTGCCTGGGCTGGGGCCAAAGTCCGCCTTGCGCGCGGCTTTGGCTCTGCTCAAGTTCCCTCGCGAGCAGGCCGAGGGGGTTGGGCGCGCCATCCTTACCCTGCGCGAGCGCCTGTGCCTGTGCGGCACCTGCGCCAGCCTGGCCGAGAGCGATCCCTGCCCCATCTGCGCCGACGAGACCCGCAACCGCGAGCAGCTCTGTGTGGTTTCGGAGTGGGATTCGCTGCTGGCCCTTGAGGAAATGGGCCTGTACCGGGGCCTGTATCTTGTGCTGGGCGGACTTTTGTCGCCCTTGGACGGAGTGGGGCCGCAGGTGCTGGAGTTCGATCTCCTGCGTCGCAGGTTGGATTCCGGCCAGGTGCACGAGTTGATCCTGGCCCTTGGCTCCACTTTGGACGCCGAGAGCACTGCCTCCCACATCAAGAATATGGTGGCCCAGGGCTACCCGGGCATCGGCGTTTCGCGCCTGGCCCAGGGCATCCCCATGGGGGCGGAGGTGAAGTATATGGACCGCGAAACCTTGCGCCAATCCCTCATGCACCGCCAGGCGGTGTGACCCGGCCATGCCTGCCTCCATAAAGGCCGAGGTGCAGTCCGTGGTCTACCACAACCCGGAGAATGGGTATGCGGTGGCACGCGTGCGCGCCAAGAACGAGCCAGGCATCATCACCGTGGTGGGCTGTCTTGGGCAGTTGCAGCCCGGCGAGTTTCTGGAGATGGAAGGGGAGTGGAAGAACCACCCCAAGTTCGGTCGTCAGTTGGAGGTCAGCAGCTTCAAGCAGACCTATCCGGCCACCGAACACGGGGTGGTGCGCTTCCTCAAGAGTTCCTTGAAGGGCGTGGGCGAAAAAACCGCCGAAGCGCTGGTCAAACAGTTCGGCGTGGCAGTGCTCGACATTCTGGACACAGACCCGGACCGCCTGCTGAAGCTCAAGGTCATCACCAAGAAGAAGCTTGAAGGCATGGTCGAGTCCTGGCGCACCCAGCGCGAGATCAAGAGCCTCATCGTTTTCCTGCACAGCCACGAGGTGCCGCCCACATACGCCTCGCGCATATTCAAGCTTTACGGCGCCCAGAGCGAGGAAAAGCTGCGGGCCAATCCCTACGAACTGGCCTACCTCATCCGGGGCATCGGCTTCCGCACGGCGGACACCATGGCCCTAAAACTCGGCTTTGCCGAGGACGCGCCGGAGCGTGTCGAGGCGGCGCTGGGCTATGTGCTCATCTCCCAAGGCGACCGCGGGGGGCACATGTTTTGCCCGGAGGAGCAGCTATTCAAGGAATGCTCGCGCATGCTCGGCCTCGACAACGTGACGCTGCTTGAGGAAGGGCTTGAGTCCCTTGAGCGCAAGAAACGTGTGCACATTGAGGACCTGCCGGAGCAGGGCGTCACACGCGCCGTGTTCCTCATGAGCAGCTACCGGGCCGAGCGCGAGATATCCCAGCGGCTCTTCGGGCTGGTGAGCCACCCCTCGCCCGTATCGCGCTCCAAGGTGCAGCAGGCCCTGCCCAAGATCGAGGCGGCGCTGGGCTTCGACCTCTCCCGCGAGCAGCGCGAGGCGGTGTTCGAGGCATGCGTGAATAAGGTGTTCATCATCACCGGCGGCCCCGGCACCGGCAAGACCACAATCACTCGGGCCATTGTGGCCGCCCTTACCCAGTTGAAGCTCAAGGTGCGGTTGGCCGCGCCCACGGGCAGGGCCGCCAAGCGTCTTTCCGAGGCCACGGGCGAGCCCGCTCAAACCTTGCACCGCCTGCTGCTGTATTCTCCAGAGCACGGCTTTTACCACTGCGAGGACCAGAAGCTTCAAGCCGAGGTGCTGCTGGTGGACGAGGTGTCCATGCTGGACGCCGGACTGTTTCTGGCGCTCTTGCGTGCGTTGCCCGTCACCTGCCGCCTCATCCTGGTGGGTGACGTGAACCAGTTGCCGTCCGTCGGCGCGGGCAACGTCCTGGCCGATCTCATCAACAGCGGCGACGTGCCCAAGGCCGTGCTGACGCACATCTTCCGCCAGGCCCAGGAAAGTTCCATTGTCGTCAACGCCCACCGCTTCAACGCGGGGAAGTTCCCCGTTGCGAGCGACAAGGAGCCGCCCGAAGCCGACTTCTTCTGGATTCCGCAGGACAACCCAATCAAGGTGCAGGAGATGATCCTGGAGATGGTCTGCCAGCGCATTCCGGAGCGCTATGGCCTGAACCCCCTGCGCGATGTGCAGGTGCTGACCCCCATGCATAAAGGCGAGGTGGGCACCAGCGCCCTTAATAATCTCTTGCAGGAGCGCCTGAACCCCAAGCGGGGGCTGGAGCTCAAGCGTGGCTACGCCACCTTCCGCCCCGGCGACCGCGTTTTGCAGCTGCGCAATAATTACGACAAGGACGTGTTCAACGGCGACCTGGGCTGGGTGCATGAGGTTGACCCGGAAGAGGGTTCGCTTTCCGTGGACTTCGACGGCAACCTGGTGGCCTTTGACGCCACCGAGCTTGAGGACCTGACCCTGGCCTATGCCGTCAGCGTGCACAAATCCCAGGGCTGCGAATACCCAGCAATCGTGGTGCCCGTCGTTACGCAGCACTATGTGCTGCTCATGCGCAACCTGCTCTATACCGCCCTTACCCGCGCTCGCAGTCTGGCCGTGTTCATCGGTTCGGAAAAGGCGCTCACCATGGGACTCTCCAACATCACATCCGGCCAGCGCATGACGCATCTGCAGCACCGCATACGTCATATCTTCAAAGGCAACCTCCTGGGCTAGCACGCGGTTTTTCTCTCTATCCGCCCTTCACAACCGCATGCCAAGTGCGTATGTACTGAAAATGGCCCAGTAAGAACGCTACCTATCCTCACTCGAAAAGGAGACGCGCCATGTTGAGCAAGAAGATGGAAAAGGCCTTCAACGACCAGATCAAGTGGGAGTATTACTCTGCGTATTTGTACCTGTCCCTCTCCGCCTACTTCCAGAACCTTGGCCTGAAAGGCTTTGCCAATTGGATGGACGTGCAGTTTCAAGAGGAGCAGTTTCACGCGCGCAAGATGTTCGACTACGTGAACGAGAAGGGGGGGCGTGTCATGCTCCAGGCCATCGAGGCTCCGGGGAACACCTGGAAATCGCCGCTGGCAGCCTTTGAGTTCGCCCTGAACCACGAGTTTGTTGTCACCAAGCGCATCAACGACCTTGTGACCCTGGCCCAGAAAGAGAACGACCACGCCTCGGCCATCTTCCTGCAATGGTTCGTCACCGAACAGGTGGAGGAGGAGTCCAACTTCGGGGACACGGTGAACCAGCTGAAGCTGGTGGGCGATGGCGGCGGGCTGTTCATGCTCGACCGCGAACTGGCTGCCCGCGTCTTTGTCCCGCCTGCCGCAGCCTAGGGGCGCAGCAGTTGTTCGAATGCAAAAGGGGCGCTTCTGGCGCCCCTTTTTTTGGGCCTATGCCGCAGCTTCAGGATTGTCGTACGCAGGTGAGCTGTCTTGCCCCACTGGTTGAGTGCCCAGGGGGGGGCGACGGTCCCAGGCGTAGACGTTGCCGGGCATGGACTTGGCGTATTTCTTGACGTGGGCGGCTCGTTCACCAATTTCCAGCAGGGTGCATTGCCCGTCAATCTCCAGAATACCGATTGAAAGCGATACCAGGGGGTAGGAGCGCTCTACGCCGTCGCGTCCGGTTGCCACGACCTCGCCACGTTGGCGGTCCTCAGGGCTGTAGCAGGTGCGGATGATTCGCTTGAAGCAGCGCGTGGCGGACTGGCAGATGCGCTCCACGTTCTCCGGCTTGGTGAGCAGCACGAAGTCGTCGCCGCCGATGTGGAAGAGCTTGTCCGAGGCATCGCCATAGCGGCGTACCGCGTGGTCAAGAATTTCTGCTGCGAGCTTTATGACGCGGTCGCCATTCTTGAAACCATAGGTGTCGTTGTAGACCTTGAAGTTGTCCAGATCGGCGTAGGCGATGGAGAACCGTTTGCCTGAACAGATGCCTGCCTCCACCTCGCGCTCCAGGTTCACGTTGCCAGGCAGCCCGGTAAGCGGGTTGGTGCCCTTGGCCATTTCCACCTGCACATGGGCCAGAGTGTTCAGAAGTCGCTGCACGGTGACGATCCCCAGCACCTTGCCCTGACGCGTCACGATGATGTCGTCGTAGGCTTTGATATTCTCGCGCAGCATGGCTGATTTGGCCGTTTGCTCCACCGCCGTGGTCTCGTCCACAATGAGCGGGTGCCTGTCCATGATGGCGTCTATGGGACGCTTGGAGTAGAGGGCCGCGCCATACTGTGCGGAAAGTTGGCGGTTGAGCTGATACTCCATGATGAGCCCCACGGGAGTCTCCCGGTCCTGGTCGACAACCACGATGCTGGCCTGCTGGCGATTGATCTCGAAACTGTGCTGGGCGTCGGGCACCAGAGTGCCCTGAAGGCGGGTTTGGGCAGCCTCGATAAGGTTCCCGATGGGCATGAGGCAGGAGGTGTTGATGCGTGTCTGCTCCTGAGACTTGCGCAGGTAGGTCGTGTCCATAGAAAGTGGTGGCTTTGGCGTTGTTGGCCGCGCCAGGTAGTATCCCTGTCCGTAGTGCACACCGATGTCGATGAGGCAAGCGGCTTGGGCCTGTGATTCGATGCCTTCGGCGATGATCTTGGACCCGATCTTGTCCGCGAAAGTGACGAAGGTCTCAATGAGCGCGCGCTTCACCGGGTCTTTGTCGATGCCTTGGATGAGCGACATATCGACTTTGATGTACTCCGGTCGAATCTGCGCCACGCTGGTGAGGCCGGAATAGCCGGCACCGGCGTCATCCACGGCGACCAGATAACCTTGGCTGCGATAGTGGTCGAGGGTGCGGTGAAACAAAGCGAATTCCTGAATGCTGTGTCGCTCGGTGATCTCGAAAACGATATTTTCCGGCGCGAGGCCGACCTCGTTCAGTAATTCCAGGGTCTTGCCGTGTGTGAATTCCGGGTCGGCCATTGTTTTCGGGTGGATGTTCAGAAACAATTTTTGCCCCTGGTTGATGTTGCCCAGGCTGCGGATGGCTTTCTCCCGGCACAGGCGCTCAAGCGCAAAAAGCTTGCCGCTTTGCTCGGCGAAGTCGAAGAGCATCGCGGGGGACTGGAAAGCGCTTCCTTTGGGGCCACGCGTAAGGGCCTCCCATGCCAATATGGTGCCGTTGGAGAAGTCTGCGATTGGCTGGAACAGGGCGTTAAGGGTCCCTTCGTTCAGGATGGCGTTGAATTCAGAGGAAAGGGACAGCTGACTCAAATCCACGCGCATCCTTGCGCGCAGCCGAGCGTCACCAACGGCCCGGAACAGCCTGGATTCTGGGTTGGTGGCGGAATCCGCTGGGGAGTTCAGGTGCCTGGCGCAGCCGAATCCAAGGTCCAGCTCTCGCCCAGCCCATCGCAACAGGTAGGCGTTGGCTTCATGTTGGGCCACCAGCTTGATTTCATAGGCCGTATCATGTTGGGAGCGAGTATCGCCGCCGCGCGTGGGCCAGCAGAGCAGGTACTCGCCGGGTTCAAGCGGCATGCAGGTTGGCACGATGTGCAGGCGTTCGGTAACGGCCCTGCGCAATATCGTGGTGAGCTGTACCTCAATTTCCTGTGACAGCTCAGAACCGTAAAGCTCTTTTAATAGTGCAAAGTCCCGAACGTTAATGAGCATGATGTCGAAGTTTTGCCCGCCATGCAACAGCTCGCGCAAACGGCTTGGTGGCGGTGGAACGCTTTTCCGGCGCGTGTTGAAGCGGGTGTGCAGGGCGTTGGAGCAAAAATTCTTCAGCGCGGTCTTGAGCATTGTTTGACCTCATTTTGGATGCAGCCTTGTGGGGTGCCTTGAGCGAACGTTATGTGAAAGAGAAGTGATCCGTGTGACGAAGAGGTTACGGGTGGGTCATGATTGTCCGCAGGACGCAAAAAAGCCCGGCAGGATTCAACTCCTGCCGGGCTTTTGCTGTTCTTCTTGGATGCGTGGCTAGCGGTAGTATAAGTTGCGTCCGCCCATGGTCAGGAAGGCCTGGTGCATGTTGGCGCGAACATCGCGGCGGTCCCAGATATCCTGGATGTGCCCGCGCGACAGCGCCTTGTACGCGCTGTGGTAGTCAGGGGGAATGTCCATGCCCGTGGTCTCTCGGATGACGCCGGGACCAGCAAAGCCGATGCGCGAGCTGCGGACCGCGTACTGGTAGGGCGAGCAGCCGAGGAAGCTGGCCACCGGACCAGCGTAGGAGTTGGTGTCGTAAAGCACGATGTACAGGCCGCCCTCTTCAATGTAGCGGCGCACGGCCAGGGTCACGCGGGGCATCTGGATGAGGCCGTTGACGCCCTCCTGGATGCGGATGCCTGCGGTGCCGTGCACATAAGCCAGGAAGGGCTGGTGGCGTTTTCTCGCCAAGTCCAGGGCCCGGATGAGCTTTTCGCCCTCTGCCGAACCTACGGTGCCGCCGCGGAAGTTGGCCACAAGCATGCCGCAGGTGAGCCGGATGCCGCGGATGCTGGCGTTGAAGGTGACGCAGGAAGACTGCAGATGCGTCGTCTCCTTGGCCTTCTGGATGCGCTCGTCGAACTTGGGGAAGCCTGTGGGGTTGCCGGCGGCGATGGACTGGTTGAATTCGCGCACGCTGCTGCGGTCGAACACGTTGGCCATGTACCACTGGTATTCCATGGGAAAGTGATAGCCGCAGTTGGGGCACACGCCTGCGAATTCGCCGAACAGATCGCGAGTCCAGATGTCCAGGCAGCCGCGTGTGGCGGCGTGCGGGCAGGATACTTCGCGGTCGTCCAGGGATTTAGGGCTCACATAGGCCGGGCCGCCAGACTTGCCTGTGTCTCGGGTCGGCTCGGAAAGGCAGGTGAGGGCGGATTCGTCGCCGCTGCCGCCCCACTGTGGAATGCCCAGCATCTCCATGGCCTGGCAAGTCATGCGGTCCATTTTGCTGGTGACCACATGGATCTCGTCGGTGACATCCGTAGCCATGCGCGCGATTTTCTTCTGGTAATGCTTGAGTATCTCGTAGCGCACCGTGGAGTAGATGGAGAACAAAAACTCCATGTGCTTAGCGCCCAGGCGCTCAAAGATGCCGCGCTTGTCGATGTAAGCCTGGCGGGACATCTTGCGGTACTTCTGGTAGCGCCGCCAGACCAGCAATTCGCGGTCAGCCGGATCCATTTCCCAGCGAACGATGACG
Source organism: Humidesulfovibrio sp. (assembly GCF_030689645.1). Lineage (GTDB taxonomy): Bacteria > Desulfobacterota > Desulfovibrionia > Desulfovibrionales > Desulfovibrionaceae > Humidesulfovibrio. The sequence continues at coordinate 268,471 of NZ_JAUYFU010000048.1, read as the reverse complement.
TCCTCGCCCACCTGCTTACGTTTGGAGCCGCGCATAGCCAGACGGCGCAGCAGGCTTACGCTCTGCACGCCGACAACCACTTCGTCCGTGGCGCGGATGACCGAGGCCCGCAGTTGCTTGAAGAAGTCGAAGTGCTCGTTTCTCGCGCCGAGGGGCGGTTCCTGCAAAATGCCGTCGATATAGCCGTTGCGCAGGTTGTCCTGGGCGGTGATCTGCTGGTGCTTGGCGCATTGGCCGATGAGTTCCGGGGTTGCGCGGGTCAGGCCGTGGAAGTTGCATTCGATGGCGGCTGCGCCTTCGGGGGAGATGACGGAATAGTAGCCGTGCGAAAACATCAGACGTTTGTCCGCAAGGGCGATGGCCTCGGCGCCGCCGCTGCCGCCTTCGGAGAAGATGGCCACAATGGGCACGTCGAGCCCGGCCATTTCATAAATGTTCTCGGCGATCTGCTGAGCCGCGCCAGGGTAGTCCTCAACAGGGTATGCGCCCGGCGTGGACACGTAGGCGTGGATGGGGATGTTCTCCCGAGCCGCGACCTTCATGTATTTTAGGGCCTTGGCGTTGCCCCAGGGCTTAATGGACCCGCCGTTGCGGAACTCCTGGCCATGACCCTTTTCCTGGCCAACCACCATGACCGGATGGTGGATGACGCGCTTGCCCACGCGGCGGGTTATGTACGCCCTGGCGATGAGCATGCCGGGGTCGATGGACACTTCGTCTCGCCCGCCGATCTCGGTGTAGTTGTCGTAGACGTTCTCCAGGATGTCCTTGAGACAGACGCGTTGCGGGTGCCGCACGATGCGCACCTTGTCCATGGGCGTGAGCAGGCCGTCCAGGTCATCCTCAAGCGCGGTCAGCCGTCGCGAGAGTTCCTGCGTCTTGTCGATGGACTCTTCAATGCTCAGGCTGTCGGCCCTCTGGCCCAGACTTATGATGTCCTGGCTGACGGCTTCCAGGCGTTCGCTGACGCGCGCGCCCATGATGTCGCGGGCGTAGGCCACGCGCTGCGTGAGTGATTCGAGACTTTTTTCAATATCCATGCGGCCGTCCCTGGCTGGCTAGAATTCCAGCAGATCCTTGGTTTTCTCGCGCAGGAAGGCGATGTTAGATTTAAGGGCCACACCCTGGGCGTCAACACCTTCGAGGACAAAGTCGTCCAGAAAGGCTGCGCCGCGCGCCTTGGCTTCCTCCAGATCCTTGCCCCAAATGATGGCCAGCGCCAGGTTCGGGTCGTATTCCGTGGGGATCTGGTAGGGGCGATCCTTGGGCACATGTGTGTGCATCTTGAGCCAGTCCTGCTGCTGCCAGGCGATCTTTTCGATTCGTCCGGTCCAGGGTGCGAAGCGGTTCTGCGTGTCCTCGGCGATGATGCGGTACTCAATGCCAACGCCGCCGAAGGAGACGTCGTCCTGGCTGTACCCCATGGGTTCGCCCAGGCCCAGGCGGATCTGTTCGCGAATGAGGTTCACGCCGTCCTGCCCCTTGATGCGGGCGATGGCGGCGGAAACGCCGTTCTCAACCTGGATGCGTGTATTCACTTCCATCAGGAAGGGATCGCCCTTGGGCGTCACGATCCATTCCCAGGTGCCCACGTTGTCGTACTTGATCTCGCGGGCGATGGACAGCGAATGGCGCACGATGTCGTCCATGACCTTGCGGGCGTCGAAGCTGTAGGAGAGGCCTTCAGGGAAGAATCCCGGTGCGGTCTCGATGCGCTTCTGGCGGCCTGGGCTCTGCACGGAGCAGTTTCGCGTGCCGAAGTGCACGGGATCATCGCCGCCGCGGGCGGAAACGATCTGCACTTCAAGGTGGTTGTAGTTGAAGATCCGCTGCTCGATGAGCACGCCTGGGTCGTTGAACTGGCGCTGGGAGTAGTTGCGGATGCGCCGGTACGTCTGGCGGAAGCGGTTCATGTTGTGGACTTCGTCGATGCCCATGCCGCCGCCGCCGGCGCTGGCCTTGACGAGCACCATGGGCCGGGCCACGCCTTGCTTCTCCTGGTAGTCGAAGAGCTGCTGGGCGATGGTTTCGGCCTCCATCTCGTCATAGATGGCGCGGTCGCTGCCCGGCACCGTGGGCACGCCGAGGGAGCGCGCAAGGCGCTTGGTGTTGATCTTGTCGCCCAGGTCGCGGATGACGCGCCAGGACGGTCCGATGAAGTGCATGGGGCGGGAGCGTTCAACCACGCGCCGGGCAAAACGGTAGTTCTCCGAGAAGAACCCGTAGCCGGGGTGGATGGCCGTTGCGCCCTTGGCATCGGCTGCGGACAGGATGTCGCCCGCGTCAAGATAGTTGTGGATGCGCACCAGGGCTTCTTCGCCGCCCAGTTCACGTGCGAGTGCCACGTGACCAGAGGCGGCGTCTTCCTTGGTGTAGACGGCGACGAAAGCCAGGTTGAGATCGCGGCACGACTGCATGATGCGCACGGCGATTTCGCCCCGGTTGGCGATGAGTACTTTGTGCTGGTCCCTGCTCACGTTGTGGTGTTCCTGTATGATGTTCGTGGTGGGAGTTGGACAGCGCCCTTTAGCCGTTCTTAAGCCTTCTGGCAAGTGGACCGGGCTGGTCCTGTATTGGCGGGGCCTTGAAGCAGGCCGCAAAGAGGCAAGGAAAGACCCCACCGCGTGTGCTTGCGGCGGGGCTTCCCTCGGGGCGTTGTCTTGATCGATCGGCGTCGTTTAGATGTTGATGTCGGTGATGGCTCCCAGGCTGGCCGCGTGGCCGCCAAGGATGGCCTTGTTGAAGTCGTAAGTCTGGGCCATGTCTGAACCAGGGCTGTCGCCGCTGTTCATGTAGTCGAAAGTCTTGGAGACGACGGCGGCCCCAAAGCTTTCTTTGTCGGTGATGGCGAAATTGTTGCCGGATCTCTGGCCGTTCATTGTGTCCAGGGTGGAGCTGACCACCTGAGCACCGATAGTGCTCTTGTCGTAGGCGGTGGACAGCCCGCCGATGGAATCGATTGACATGCCGTGACCACCTCCTTTACGCCGCAGGGTAAGACAACGCTTTCATCGTGTCCTATCGGCAAATCCTTAAAAAACTTTAGGGCGGGTACGAAAAAGCGCCCTCTTTGTTTGACAAGCGCGCTGCCTTCGTTAATACACGCCCCAGGCGGCTCATTGCCGCCAATATCTTCGCGGAACATCGCACAGGAGCAGCAGATGACGGATCAGGCACAGAACACCGGGGATCAGGAGCAGAGCTTCGCCGAACTCTTCGAGGCCAGCTATGCGGGACAGGGCGAGCCCTTGAACTTGGGCGACAAGATTTCCGCCCGCATCATTAGCATCGGCGCGGAGAGCGTCTACTTCGACACCGGCACCAAGATCGACGGTGTGGCCGACAAGAAGGAGCTCCTGGACGCTGAGGGCAACTTCCCCCACAAGGAAGGCGAAAGCATCGACCTCTACGTGGTCTCCAAGACCCGTAGCGAGATCGTCCTCTCCCGCGCCCTGGCTGGCGCTGGCGGGTACGAGATGCTCCAAAGCGCCAAGGACGCGGGCCTGCCCGTGGACGGCAAGGTGAAGGAGACCTGCAAGGGCGGCTTCTCCGTCGAGATCATGGGACGCCGGGCATTCTGCCCCGTGAGCCAGATCGACGCCCGCTTTGTGGAGAACACCGAAGCCTACGTCGGCAACACGTATCCCTTCCTTATCGCCAAGCTGGAGGAACGGGGCCGCAACATAGTTGTTTCCCGCCGCGCTCTCATCGAACGCGAGCGCCAGGCGGCAACCGAGGAATTCCTCGCCGCCATCAATCCCGGCGATGAAGTGGAAGGCACCGTGGTTCGCCTGACCGACTTCGGCGCTTTTGTTGAGCTGGCCCCGGGCCTTGAAGGCATGGTCCACGTGAGCGAGCTTGGCTTCACCCGCGTGAGCAAGCCGGACGAGGCCGTGAGCGTGGGCGAAAAGATCCGCGTGAAGGTTCTTGGCGTCGAGCCTGGCAAGAAGCCCGGCCAGATGAAGATCTCCCTTTCGCGCAAGCAGACCATGAGCGACCCCTGGGCCGACATCGCTGGCCAGTTGAAGGACGGCGAGAAGGCCACCGGCAAGGTGGTTCGCCTGGCCGACTTCGGCGCCTTTGTGGAGCTTCTGCCCGGCGTGGATGGCCTCATCCACGTGAGCGAGATGAGCTACAAGAAGCGCATCAACAAGCCCTCCGACCTCCTGAGCCCCGGCGACGTCGTTTCCGTGGTCATCAAGGAGATCGATCTGGTCAAGCGCCGCATCTCCCTGTCCCTGAAGGACGCCGAGGGCGATCCCTGGGTTGAGGTTGCGGCCAAGTACGCTCCCGGCACCCAGGTCACCGGCACCGTGGAGAAGCGCGAGACCTTCGGCATCTTCGTGAGCCTGGAGCCCGGCATCACCGCGCTCCTGCCCAAGTCTCGCATGGCCGTGGCCGTTGACCCCAAGCAGTTCGACAAGCTCCAGCCGGGCGACAGCGTCACCCTGGTGGTGGAGGACTTGCGCGCGGCCGAACGCCGCATCGCCTTGTCTCCCCTTGAGGTTCGCGCCGGTTCGCAGAACGAAGGCGGCGGCGGAGGCGGACGAGAGAATTCCGACTGGAAGAGTTATGCCAAACCAAGCAAGCCCGCTGAGAAGCCCATGGGGCTCTTGGGCGAAAAGCTGGCCCTGGCGCTGAAAACCAAGAAATAGCGAACGCAAACAAAGAGGGCCGGGTAATACCGGCCCGCTTTCATTAAAAGAGCAGGAGAAAAGACCGGCATGGCCGAACCTTACAAGATTATTTACAGCATGATGCGCGTGAGCAAGTTTTACGACAAGCGTCAGGTGTTGAAAGATATCTCGCTGTCGTACTTCTATGGCGCCAAGATAGGCGTCCTGGGCCTTAACGGTTCGGGCAAGAGCTCGCTCTTGCGCATTTTGGCCGGTGTGGACACTGACTTCCAGGGCGAAATCGCCCCTTCCCCTGGATACAGCATCGGGCTGCTGGAGCAGGAGCCCCGCCTCGACGAGACCAAAACCGTTCGCGAGGTGGTGGCCGAGGCCGCCCAGGAGACCGTTGACCTGCTCGCCGAGTTCGAGCGCATCAACGAGAAATTTGCCGATCCCATGAGCGACGACGAGATGCAGAAGCTCATCGACCGCCAGGCGGCCGTGCAGGAGAAGCTGGACGCCCTGGACGCCTGGGACCTGGACAGCAGGCTCGAGATGGCCATGGACGCCTTGCGCTGTCCCCCTGGCGACACGCCCGTGAGCGTCATCTCTGGTGGCGAAAAACGCCGCGTGGCCCTGTGCCGCCTGCTTTTGCAGAAGCCGGACATCCTGCTGCTCGACGAGCCCACCAACCACCTGGACGCGGAATCCGTGGCTTGGCTGGAGCACCACCTGCAGCAGTATGCTGGCACTGTCATCGCCGTTACCCACGACCGCTACTTCCTGGACAACGTAGCTGGCTGGATTCTTGAGCTGGACCGTGGCCGGGGCATCCCCTGGCAGGGCAACTATTCCTCCTGGCTGGAACAGAAGCAGCAGCGTCTGAACCAGGAGGAGAAGTCCGAAACCGAGCGCCAGAAGACCCTTGCCCGCGAGCTTGAATGGATCCGCATGAGTCCGCGCGGCCGCCACGCCAAGGGCAAGGCGCGCATCAGCGCCTACGAGAACCTGCTTTCCCAGGAGAACGAAAAGCTGGCCCCGGAGCTGGAGATTTTCATCCCCGCCGGTCCGCGCCTGGGCAATGTGGTCATCGAGGCCAAGGGCGTCAAAAAGGCCTTTGGCGACAATTTGTTGGTGGACGGCATCGACTTCAACCTGCCGCCGGGAGCCATCGTGGGCATCATCGGCCCCAACGGCGCGGGCAAGACAACGCTGTTCCGCATGATCACCGGCAAGGAGACCCCGGACGAGGGCACCCTGCGCCTGGGCGAGACCGTGCAGCTGGCCTACGTGGACCAGGACCGCTCCATGGACGCCGACAAGACCGTGTATGAGGTCATCTCCGGCGGAAACGACATAATGAAGCTGGGCAACCGCGAGGTCAATGCGCGGGCGTACATCGGCAAGTTCAACATCACCGGTTCGGACCAGCAGAAGAAGGTCGGCCTCCTCTCCGGCGGCGAGAGAAACCGCGTGCACCTGGCCTCGCTCCTGCGCGAGGGCGCCAACGTGCTGCTCCTTGACGAGCCCACCAACGACCTGGACGTGAACACCATGCGCGCCCTGGAAGACGCATTGGTGAACTTCGCGGGCTGCGTGCTGGTCATCAGCCACGACCGCTGGTTCCTGGACCGCATCGCCACGCACATCCTGGCCTTCGAGGGCGATTCCCAGGTGAGCCTGTACGAGGGCAACTGGAGCGAGTACGAGGCCGACCGCAAGGCCCGTCTTGGCGCTGCCGCCGAACAGCCGCACCGCATCAAGTACCGGCACCTGACGCGTTAAGAGAGTTTGATAATTCCGGGGCGGGGATTTCCCCGTCCCGGTTTACGCACAGGGAGGCGATGATGCGCAAGAAGCTTCTGACCGTCTGTGTTCTCGCCCTGGTTCTGCTGCTTCCGGCCTTGGGCTTGGCCCAATACAAAAAACCTTCGGATGTCATCCGCACCGACGCGGGAGACGTCGCCATCACCTTTCTGGGCCACGGCACCCTGATGCTTGAGTGGCAGGGCAAGATCATCCACCTCGACCCCTGGTCCGCACAGGCGGACTATTCGAGCCTGCCCAAGGCCGATCTGGTCCTCGTCACCCACGAACACCGCGACCATCTGGACACGGGCGCCATCGAGGCCGTCCGCAAGGAGGGCACGCTCTTCGTCGCTTCTCTCAAGGCCTCCGGACCGCTCAGCGGTGCCGTAGTGCTCAAAAACGGCGACTCCAAGACCTTCCTCGGCATCCGCGTTGACGCTGTGCCCGCTTACAACCGCGAGCACATGCGCTCCCCTGGAGAGCCTTTTCACCCGCGCGGCGCTGGCAACGGCTATGTTCTTCACTTTGGCTCCACGCGCATCTACGTCGCGGGCGACACCGAGGTTGTTCCTGAGATGGCGGAACTCAAGGGCGTTGATGTGGCCTTCCTGCCTGTGAACCTGCCCTACACCATGACCATAGACATGCTGGTGGAGGCTGCGAAGCTGATCCAACCCAAGATTTTGTATCCCTACCACACCGGTGAGACTGACATGATTCAGGTGCAGGCCCGGCTCAAGGATATCCCCGGCGTCGAAACGCGCATCCGCCCCATGAAGTAGACCCGACCTGGCCGGGCTGTCCTGCCCGGCCTCACCACCGGAGGCCCCATGACCGTTGCCAGCGTCCCGTTGCCCTGGAAAGAACTCCCGGCGCCGGTACGTCGGTTGCTGCTTCATGGTTCTGTCGGGCGCGAGCATCTGTTGTCCGTGGCGCGCCAGCTGACCAGCCTTGCCGCCGTCGATGCCGCTTCCCGTGCGTCTTTGCTGTCTCTGTTTCAGGAGGTGCGCTTGGCGGCTTTTGCCGAAGCACCTCTTGATGGCTCCCTGGCCATGTTGCTGCTCGCTACGCAGGCTCCGGGCGGGCCGACCCTCCCGCAGCCCCTTGCCGATGTCCTGAAGGCCTTGGCGCACTTCTGGGCCCCCCCCGCGCAGGATGATGCGTGGTGGAACTCCGCTAACTTCGACGAGCGCCGCAACCTAACGCTTCAGGGCCTTGAAGCGGAGCCGAAGAATCTGTTCTGGAAATTCTCCGCCTGGAATTTGGCTTGGCCGCAGGCGGATTGGGCCCTTGTAGACGCATTGCTGGCCGAGGGCGCTTGGCCGCGCACTCTGGCCCCTGTGCGTCAGCGTTTCGCGGCCCATGCCCTCCTGGCAAGGGGGGACGTCTACGGCGCTTTGGCCAGCCTCAACGCCTCCGCTCTGGCGTCCTTTGTGGACGACACGGGCCCGCGCGCAGAGTGCCTGCTTGTTATGGGCCGCGCTGACGACGCCCGGCAGGTGTTGCGGCAGAGCCTGACGCGTTCTCCCTGGCGCGTGAGCCAGTGGCTGCGCCTGCACGACCTGGAACGCGGACTGCATCAGGCCCTTGCACCTTTGCCTGGCCCCGTCGCCATTCTGCTCTACACATGGAACAAGGCCCGTGAGCTGGAGGAGACCCTGGCCTCCCTGGCCGCCTCCGATCTGACACTGGGTAATGGCGAAGCCCGCGTATGGGTGCTGGACAACGGCAGCACGGACGATACTCCGAGCGTGTTGGCGCAGTGGCGTGATCGTCTTGGTGAGCGACTCACTGTGCTGCGCCTGCCTGTAAACGTGGGCGCGCCGGCCGCACGCAACTGGCTGCTGTCGCTTCCCGAAGTGCGCCGCTGCCCGTATCTGGTTTTTTTGGATGATGACGTGACCTTGCCCCCAGACTGGCTGCTGCGCTTGGGCGCCGGGCTGGCCGCATGCCCGGAGGCCTCGGTTTGGGGCTGCCGGGTGGTGGACGAGGCCAATCCGCTGGTGGCCCAGAGCGTAGACCTGACCCCGGCCCCATCCACTGACCAGCCTCTGGCGCTGTCCTCCTTGCATCAAGGCCAGCCGGACCTGGGCCAGTTCTGCTACTTGCGGCCTTGCGTCAGCGTTACGGGCTGTTGCCACCTGTTGCGCGAGGCGGACCTCGACAAGACCGGCGGCTTCGACATTCGTTTTTCTCCCTCGCAGTATGACGACCTTGAGCGCGACCTGCGCCTGGGGCTGGCGGGCGGCTTCGCCGCCTATCAGGGGCACTTGTCCGTGCGGCATAAACGTCGCAGCGGTGCTGCTGCGGAACGCACGGCCGCTGATCTTGGCAACGCGACCGCCAACACGCACAAGCTCATCACCAAACACTCGGCAGACGATTTGCTGCGTGTGCGTGAGCAGGGCGAGGCTATTCTGGAACGAGACCTGTTGCTGAAGATGGAGCGTTTGGGCGGGCTTGTCTTCAAGGCTTAAGCGCTGGGCGGATTGGGCCCAGAGGGTCCGGACTGCGGGGAGATGTTCAGGCGTCCTTCCAGCAGAGTCATGAGCTTAATCTGATCTTCCACGCCATTGAGCCGGAACGATAGGCCAAGGTGGTAGCTTGTGTCTTGCGCCCTGCGCACACGCCGAACCTCGGCTTGAAGTGGCAGGTGAATTGATCCCGCAGCATCGGAGAGCACGAGGCTCAGCAGGGTTGAGGTGGGCAGGGGGGCATCGGAACTGCAGGAAAGCCCGCCAAAGCTGATGTCTAGGGCGTTGGCTTCTAACTTGTCTTGTTGTTCTGTCACCATGCGCAAGGGCAGGGGGGTGTTCAACGAATAACGCCTATGGTTGCGCTTGTGGTCGTGGAACCGCCGCACGCAGTTGCGCAGTTCCTTGGCCTGATACAGCGCGAGGTCTGCGCATTGCACGAGCCCAGCCATGTCCATGGCGTCTTTTGGAAAAACTGCCAGTCCTATGCTTACTGTGATGACGCCCACATCTTGTCCCGCGTAGTGCATGCGGTGGCGCTCCATGGATTCGCGGATGCGCTCGGCAACAATCATTGCCTCGTCACAGTTCGTTTGTGGTAGGATAATGGCGAACTCCTCGCCGCCGTAGCGCACCACCCGGTCATACAGCCGGGCAGTGTCGATAAGGATGCGCGCCACGTCGCACAGGGCCTGGTCTCCTGCCAGATGTCCATGGGTGTCGTTAAATGTCTTGAAATGATCGAGGTCGAGCATGAGCAGGGAGAATACCTGCCCAAAGCGCCGGAACCGCTCCATCTCGCGGGGGAGTTCTTGGTTGAAGGACCGTCTGTTGAGAAGTCCTGTGAGATCGTCACGGAAAGCGCATTCTTCCTTTTGCTGAAGCAGTCGCACTTCCACCAGGACAGGGTCTCGCACCAATGGCTGGATGTTGGCAAAGTAATCGCTGGTGGCGGTGATGAGGCTGACGTTGCGCTTCAGTTGCACGCTCATATTACTCTGGTGCTCAAGTATGGCAAATAGGCTTTCGCGCGCCTTCTTTGGCGGCAATTCCAACCGGGTGAGGCAATACAGAGCCTCGGAGTATACCTCCTGGCCACATTCATAGCTCAAGGCTTCCCACTGCTCCGGCGCTATCGGCGTCTGGGAGGAGCGTTGCAGGATTTTCTTGAGGCCTACACAGCAATTTCCTAAAGGTCGGTATGGGACATTCATCGTCGCCACCCTTTTTTAGCACAGTTGCGGAGGTAACGTTCTACGTAGTCAGTAGTCTCGGTTCAGGGCTGTGTCAACGCGATACGTGATCTTGACCTAAACGTTGCCCAGGTGCAGGGTGTTAATGACTATTGGCTGGCTTGCGGCAGAACTGGAGGATACGCCATGGTTGAGATGTTTCGTAACGACGATTCGGCGTTGCGCGCCCGTGTGGAGCGCGTTCGGCAAGAACGGGTGGCCCTTGGGTTGTCTGGCCTTGTGGGCGGACTAGAAATCGTCATGGTCTCTGTAGAGCCTGATCGCCTCAAGGGTGCGGCATCTGAATTTTTGAACACCACGGGCTATGACTTTGCAACCTCCCTGCAGTTCGATGACGGGCAGGGGTGTGTGTTGTCCATGCCAGGCTCTGCGGACTTTCTCTTTCGCACACGCACCAGCGGCACCCAGCCCTTTGCCGGGGAACCCCTTGGACCCAAGTCCGCACACCTGCCTGGAACAAGGGTTGAGGCCATGGTCTTTGCCTGTCGAGACCTGGAACGCTTCGTAGCTATTCAGAAAAAACGCGGCGTGCGCTTTCTCACTGAGGATATCGTCCGCTCCGACGCCTCGCTGTTCATTCAGACTGTTCCATCGGCCTACAGCGCCCTGTCGTTCGGATTTGTGCAGTGGTTGCATGGTGAGCGCCGCCACGTGTCCAGCTTGGTGCGCGCAGGCGGGTGGTGCCTGCGCAAGCCAGAGTACTTTCACCTGAAGGATATCGGGGTATTCGACCACGCCTCGGTGCGCGTGCGGGCGAAGGACCGTGACGACGCCATTGTCGAGTTCCTGGAGTTGACTGATTATGAATTCGCCATGGCGGTGTACGTCGACAATTTGAATTCCATCACCAATGTGGCGCGTCTGGCGAATGAGCCATACGCCATGGTCATCACCTCCGGTCTAGGCGATGCTGCAGCAGGAGAGGAAGGCCCCACCGAGAAGTTCATCCAGAACTACGGGCGGCGCATCCACCATCTGGCGTTCCGCACCGAGAGCATTGAGAACACCTTTGCCAGCCTCAAGGCTCAAGGCATGGAGTTTCTTCTGGAGCTCGTCGGGTCGCGGGAGGATGGGCTCAAGCAGACCTTCAGCCGACCCTCGGCACAGACGCTCATCGTCAATGAATACATTCAGCGGTATGAGGGTTTTGACGGATTCTTCACCAAGAGCAACGTGACGCTGCTCACCGAGGCCACGGCCAAGCAATAGCCTTGACAGATTGCTTGGCTGGGGATAGGCTGCATGTATGAGCACTCGTTCAGATGATCTCGGACAGTTTGACGTCTGCGAAAAGACGTGCATCCATCACGAGCGTGTAGCGCAGGTCCAAGGGGCGTTGCTGGATGACGACGCGGCGGCAGATCTGGCCGAAATCTTCAGCCTCCTGGGTGATCGGACCCGCGTGAGAATACTGCATGCCCTGACCCTTGGGGAGTTGTGCGTTTGCGACATTGCGGCGGCACTGAATATCACTTCTTCGGCCATTTCGCATCAGCTCCGGCTGTTGCGCACGGCAAAACTGGTAAAGGCGCGCAAAGAGGGCAAGAACGTGTTTTATTCGCTGGATGACAGCCATGTGCACAGCCTGATTGCCCAAGGGCTGCAACATATTTTGGAATAGCCCCCCCCTTTTTTTTGTCGCATTCAGTGAATAGTTGCTCACACGTTTGAATGAATGGAAGGAGCTGGAATGATACCTCAGATTCTACAAGATTTTATGTTGGAGTGTTGGTCCGTACTGTGCGAGGCCGCCCCTTTCGTCCTTTTTGGTTTTTTCGTCGCAGGTCTGCTCAAGGCCCTGTTGCCAGACACTTGGTTGTCGCGGCATTTGGGGGGGCGCGGTCCGCTTTCGGTACTCAAGGCGGCGCTCATTGGAGTGCCGCTGCCCTTGTGCTCATGCGGAGTTGTTCCAACGGCTTTGGGTTTGCGCCGCCAGGGGGCAGGGCCGGGAGCCACAACGGCTTTCATGATCTCCACACCTGAGACGGGGGTTGATTCTCTGGCCATAACTTGGGCCATGATCGACCCGATGATGACAGTGCTGCGGCCTGTGTCCGCGTTTCTTACTGCCACGGTGGCCGGGCTTGCGGCAAATCTATTGCCGGTGCGCATGGTTCCGGCCATTTCTGCTGGTTCTGCGGCAGCCGGAGGATGCTGTGGCGGTTCGTGCGGGACTGCTGCTTGCGGTGTCGCCGACTTCAGCCATGTGCGACCCGGCTTGTTTCAGCGTCTGCGCGGCGGTCTTGGCGACGCCTTTGGCGAAATGCTGGCCGATGTCGGCGGCTGGCTGCTCATTGGCATTCTCGTCGCCGGGGCCATCTCGCTGCTTGTGCCTCCGGATTTCTTCCTGGGCGTTCTCGGCGGCGAGTTCACGTCCATGCTGGCCATGCTTCTTGTGGGCATCCCCATGTACGTGTGCGCGTCCAGTTCAACACCCATCGCTGCCTCACTGATATTGAAGGGGCTATCGCCCGGCGCGGCTCTTGTGTTCCTGCTCTCCGGCCCGGCCACCAATGCGACAACCATCACGGTTATGACCCGCAGTTTCGGCCCTGCCATAACGGCGGTATACGTGGCGTCCATCGCCGTGTGCTCACTGTTTTTCGGATTCCTGGCAAACCGCATCTACACAGCCCTTGGGTTCGATCTCCACGCGGTGCTTGGCGCTGTTACCGAGACGTTGCCGCACTGGGTTGGTGTTGTCTCCGCTCTTCTGTTGCTGGCGCTCATCTTTCGAGCATTTTTTGAGCAACGTCGCAGGGGGCATGGTCACGCGACCGGTCTTGCGGCTCAGGGCTGATTGCTGTAGCCAAAGACAACGAGCAATCAACGGAGGCAGGCGCACGGCATGAGCATGAAGGGCGGGTCCACCCGCAAACTGGAGTTCCAGGATTCGGGGCTGGCCAACAAGCTCTTTGGCCCCCAGGGAGCCAACTTGGCGCTGCTTACGGAAAAGAGCGGAGTGGTCATCGAAACCAGGGGGGCGGCTTGCACCCTCACGGGGGAGCCTGACCTCGTTGAAGTGTGCGCCAGTGTGCTGACGCAGCTCTACGGGTTGTTTCGCGAGGGCAGGCAGGTGCATCCGCAGGACGTGGACTGCGCCTGGCGCATTCTGCTCCGCGAACCCGGCTCGGACATTCGCCGCATCTTTCAGGACACGGTCTACGTGGCCTCGCCCAAGAAAACCATCGCGCCCAAGACCATCAGCCAGCGCGACTACCTTGAGGCCATCCGCCAGAACGATCTCGTGTTCGGCATCGGCCCCGCAGGCACGGGCAAGACGTATCTCGCCGTGGCCCTGGCCGTCTCCTCCCTCATGCGGCGCGAGGTGAAACGCATCGTGCTGGCCCGGCCCGCAGTGGAGGCTGGCGAGAAGCTGGGCTTCCTGCCCGGCGACCTGGCCGAGAAGGTCAACCCCTACTTGCGCCCCCTGTACGACGCCTTGCACGACATGCTGGACTTCGCCCGCGTGCAGGACATGCTGGAAACCGGCGTCATCGAGGTGGCCCCTTTGGCCTTCATGCGCGGCCGCACCCTGAACGACGCCTTTGTCATCCTTGACGAGGCCCAGAACACCACCCCCGAGCAGATGAAGATGTTCCTCACGCGGCTGGGCTTCGGCTCGCGCTGCGTGGTCACCGGCGATGTGACCCAGATAGACCTGCCCAGCCACACCCGTTCTGGCCTGGTGGAGGCGCACAGGATTTTGCAAGGCGTGCAGGGTATCCGATTCGTGGCTTTCCACGAGGAGGACGTCATCCGCCATCCGCTGGTTGGGCGCATCGTGCATGCCTACGAACGCAGCCAGCGCGAGGCCAAGGGCGAGACCAAGCCCGGCGCCGTGTCCGAAGCGCAGCCAGAAGACAAGCCCGCGCCTAAGGCGGCAGCGAAATCCGGGGCCAAGAAATGATCCGCGCCTCCGGGATCACCCTGGACTTCATCACCCCGCCCGCCACCCTGGATCCGCGCTTCCCCCTGGCCCGGCGCGAGGTGCTCGCCCTGGTGGACACGCTGCTTCTGGTGTTGGGCCTTCGCGGCTGCCGCCTGTCCCTCACTCTTGTGGATGATGCGGGCGTGGCCGCCCTCAACGCCAAGTTTCTGGGGTGCAAGGGGCCGACAAACATCCTGAGCTTCCCCGAAGGCGACCCGGATCGGCCGGAGGAGCTGGGCGCGCTGTTTCTGTCCGTGGAGACTCTGGCGCGCGAGGCGTTCCTGTACGGCCAGGATCCGCAGGAGCATCTTGCGCGCCTGCTCGCCCACGGCATCCTGCACCTGGCCGGGCATGACCACGGCGTGGAGATGGACACCCTGACGAATCTCGCAGTGTCCTGCGCCTGCTCGCCGGAGCTTTACGTGGATCTGTGACCGGGCGATTGGGCCGGTTTCCGCTCTGCCTCTTTACATCCTCCGCCCCGTTGGGCAAAATACAAAGTTCGCACCAATATCGCACCAATCGCCCCCAGGCGGTTCCCGTGAGGAGAAACAGCCATGCCCAGACATTTTCTGAATATTCTGGACCTGACCAAGGACGAGGCGCACGCAGTGCTTCATCGGTCCAAGGCCCTCAAAGACGGCAAGGTCCGCACCACGATGCTTGACGGCAAGACCGTCATCCTCATTTTTGAGAAAGCTTCCACGCGCACCCGCGTGTCCTTTGAGGTCGCCGTGCGCCACCTCGGCGGCCAGACTGTGTTTTTGACTCCCCACGAATCACAGCTGGGCCGCAATGAACCCCTGAAGGACACGGCCCGCGTGCTCTCGCGCTATGCCGACGCCCTTGTGGTGCGAACCTTCGGGCAGGAGAAGCTGGAGACCCTGGTGGAGTGGGGCAGCATTCCGGTGGTCAACGCGCTTACCGACGAGCACCACCCCTGCCAGGTCATGAGCGATGTGCTGACCATGTATGAGCGCACGCCGGAGCTGTGCGCCCTCAAGGTGGGCTGGATAGGCGATGGCAACAACATGGCCCATTCCTGGATCGAGGCCGCAGCGCAATTCGGCTTCGAGCTGACCCTGGCCTGTCCCTCCGGTTATACCCCGGATCTGGGCATTCTGGCCAAGGCCAGAGGGCTTGGCGCGCGCATCGTTCTTACCGAGGATCCGATGCTGGCCGCCAAGGGCGCGGACTACCTGAACACTGATGTCTGGGCCTCTATGGGCCAGGAGGCCGAACAGCTGCGCCGCGAGGCTGCCTTTGAAGGCTATCAGCTGAACGACAGCCTCATGTCCCTGGCCAAGCCCGGCTGCAAGGTCATGCATTGCCTGCCCGCCCACCGGGGCGAGGAGATCTCCGACGAGGTCTTCGAAGCCAATGCCGACATGATTTTCGACGAGGCTGAGAACCGCCTGCACATGCAGAAGGCCATTCTTGAATGGGTCTTCGAGGCCCTGTAACCATATTTTCGCAAGCAAGGGAGCACGACGCATGAGTTCCATCAAGAAAGTTGTTCTGGCCTATTCCGGTGGTCTGGACACCTCCATCATCCTCAAGTGGATCAAGAACACCTATGATTGCGAGGTCGTCACCTTCACCGCCGACCTGGGCCAGGGCGAGGAGTTGGACGGCGTTGAGGCCAAGGCGCTGGCCACCGGCGCAACCAAGGCCTACGTCGAGGACATCCGCGAGGAGTACGCCCGTGACTTCGTGTTCCCCATGCTGCGTGCCGCCGCTTTGTATGAAGGCCGCTATCTGCTGGGCACGGCCATCGCCCGGCCGCTCATCGCCAAGCGCATGTGCGAGATCGCCGAGGCCGAAGGCGCTCAGGCTGTGGCTCACGGCGCCACCGGCAAAGGCAACGATCAGGTGCGTTTCGAGCTCACCGCCATGGCTCTTTCCCCCAAGCTCAAGACCATCGCCCCCTGGCGCGACTGGGACATGAAGTCACGCACGGATCTCATCGCCTACGCCGAGAAGCACGGCATCCCGGTCCCCGTCAGCCAGGCCAAGCCCTGGAGCCAGGACGCCAACCTGCTGCACGTGAGCTTCGAGGGCGGCGAGCTTGAAGATCCCTGGAACGCCCCGGCCAACGGATGTCATCGCTACTGCGTGCCTGTTGAGGAAGCGCCGGACAAGGCTGAGGAGATCACCTTGGACTTCGAGGCCGGCAATGCCGTGGCCCTCAATGGCAAGCCCCTTTCTCCCGCGCAGATGGTGCTGACACTGAACGAGATCGCCGGACGCCACGGCATTGGCCGGGTGGATATGGTCGAGAATCGTTTCGTGGGCATGAAGTCCCGCGGCGTGTACGAGACACCGGGCGGCACTGTCCTGCACATCGCCAAGCGCGACCTGGAAGGCCTGTGCCTGGACCGCGAGGTCATGCACCTGCGCGACTCGCTTATTCCTCGCTATGCCGAAATGGTTTACTACGGCTATTGGTTCGCGCCAGAGCGCGAGGCCCTGCAAGCCCTGGTGGACAAGACCCAGGAGAAGGTCACCGGCACTGTGCGCGTAAAACTCTACAAGGGCAACGCCATTCCGGTGGGCCGTAAGTCGCCGTTTTCTCTCTACCGCATGGACCTCGCCACCTTTGAGGAAGATGTTGTCTATAATCAGGCCGACGCCGCGGGCTTCATCAAGCTTGTGGGCCTGCGCTTGAAAGGCCGCATGGCTGGCAAGTAAAGAGAATCAGGGGACGCTGTCCCTTGCACCCCTGCAAGGGGGGACACGCCCCCCTTGACCCCGTGTACCGCCTGATTCGCGCGGCCTTTGCCGCGTGAATCAGGCGGCATGGGGGTTCCAAGGGGAATCATTCCCCTTGGCGGAGGGGGCCTGGGGGAGGCGGAGCCTCACCCGGTGCAACATCAGCGCAAGGACGACACCATGACCAAGAAAATGTGGGGCGGACGCTTTGCCGAGGCTGCGACGGCCTCGGTTGAGCAGTACACCCAGTCGGAGAGCTTTGACCGCGCCCTGTACCGCGAGGACATAACGGGTTCCAAGGCCCATGCGCGCATGCTGGGGGCGACGGGCATCATCAGCCCGGAAGAGGCCGAGGTGCTTGTGCGCGGCCTGGAGCAGGTTTTGGGAGAGATAGAGTCGGGCGTGTTCGTCTGGAAGCGTGAGCTGGAAGACGTTCATATGAACATCGAGCGTCGGCTGACGGAGATCGTTGGTCCGGTGGGCGGCAAGCTGCACACTGCTCGCAGCCGCAACGACCAGGTGGGCCTGGACTTCCGTCTGCACGTCAGCGTCCGGCTGGATGTTTGGAGCCAGGAATTGGCACGGCTGGTGGATGTGCTGGCGAATCGCGGAGAGGAGCATGCGAACACGCTGCTGCCTGGTTGCACGCACCTGCAGCCGGCACAACCCGTGAGCCTGGCCCAGCATCTGCTGGCCTATGCGCAGATGTTCAGAAGGGATCATGAACGTTTGACCGACTGCCTGAAGCGTGTGCGCGTGTCGCCCCTCGGCGCAGCTGCGCTGGCGGGAACGACGCATCCCATCAATCCTGCGCTGGTGGCCGAGGCCGTGGGCTTCCCCGCCACCTTCGCCAACAGCATGGACGCGGTGAGCGATCGTGACTTCGCCCTCGAGGCGCTTTTCTGCGGCAGCGTCATCATGATGCATTTGAGCCGCTTCTGTGAGGAGATCATTCTCTGGGCCAACCCGAATTTCGGGTATGTGAAGCTGCCGGACGCCTATTCCACCGGTTCGAGCATCATGCCGCAGAAGAAGAATCCGGACGTGTGCGAACTTATGCGCGGCAAGACTGGCCGCGTGTACGGCGCGCTGACTACGCTTTTGACCATCATGAAGGGCCTGCCCCTGACCTACAACCGCGACATGCAGGAGGACAAGGAGCCGTTCTTCGACGCGGACCGCACTGTGTCCGCCTCGGTGTCCATCATGGCCGACATGCTTGCCGTGCTGGAATTTCAGCCGGAGAACATGCGCCGCGCCCTGGACAAAGGCTTTTTGAACGCCACGGAGCTGGCTGATTATCTGGCCGCCAAGGGATTGCCTTTCCGCGATGCGCACCATGCCACCGGCGCGGCGGTAGCCCTGGCTGAGAGGAAGGGCGTTCGCCTGGAAGACCTGAGCCTAGAGGAGCTGCGCGGCTTTTCTGAACTTGTCGAGCAGGACGTTTTCGCCGTTCTTGAGCATGAAGCCGCAGTGCGCAGACGCGCACTTTCCGGGGGTACCGGTCCTGGCCCTGTGGCTGCCCAATTGACGAATCTTCGTTCCTGGCTGGCTGGCCTGCGCTGAACATTATTCGTTTTGCCGATGGGATCCAGGGGGGGGCGCTGTATGGCGTCCTCCCCTTTTTTCTAGGAAATCCATGTGCATTTTGGAACATGGGTTGCGTTTTCCTGGGATAATGACCTAATGAGTTGCACCGTAGAGTCACAGCCATCCGCTCCCGGAGGGAAACAATGACGACGTACACAGTGTACAAGGAACAGCTGCCTGGGCTGTTTGAGAAATGGAGCCAGCAGCATGCGCTCCATGTTCCGGCAAAGCTGCGCGAAGGTTTTTACGATCTGGTGCCCTGGAAAAAGGGCCTGGAGATCGCCTGGGACTTCGACGTTGCTTACAATTCGCCCAAGCGCTTTCTTTTGCCTCCGCGCGAAACGCTCATCACCTTCAATCTCAAGACCTGCGAGGCAGCGCCAGTGTTCGAGGCCCCTCCGCAGATCCTTTTCGGCGTGCACCCGTACGACGTCAAAGCTATCAATCAATTGGACCAGTTGCTTGAGTCCGGCGCGCCAGATCAGAATTACGTTCGCCGTCGCGCTGCCACGGTGATCATGGCCTTTGAACCGCTCACGGTTTCGCCTGCGGCCTTTTGGGCCACTGTGGGGGCAGCTACGGCGGCCCACGGCTACGATCTTTACTGGACCAAGATCGGTCCCGCTGCTTTCACTGTGGAGGTCGGGTCGGTGCGTGGCGAGGAACTCCTTGCCATGGGCGGTCCTCTCCTGCTTTCCACTGCTGGCGACAAGGAAGGCGCGCGCCGCGCCAAGGCGCGCATTCTGTTCAAGGCCCGCAGAAGCGGTCTGCGTTACAACTGGGAGGAAACCCCGCGCCTGCTGGCCAAGTGCTGGGATTCTCCGCTTTGGCGTCGCTACTCACAGATGTGCCTGGCCTGCGGCTCGTGCAATCTGGTGTGCCCCACCTGCTATTGCTTCGACATCCGCGAGGAGGCTGACGACCTGCTTGAAGAGGGCATCCGCTATCGCGAGTGGGACGGCTGCATGCTGGAGAGCTTCGCCAAGGTTGCGGGCAACCACAACTTCCGGCCCAAGGCTCAGGATCGTTACCGCCACCGGTACTTCCGCAAGGGCAAATACATTTACGACAAGATCGGGGAGCTTGGCTGCGTGGGCTGCGGGCGCTGCGTGCGCGCCTGCACCGCTGGCATCGCCAACCCCCTCAAGGTCTTTAACGAGCTTTGGGAGGAGACCGTGCATGAACACTAAACTCTTCTCGCCGTATGTGCCGCGTCCGGTTACGCTGGTGGAGAAAACCCAGCTATCCGACTTCGTCACCCGCTTCACCTTCGAGCAGGACAACGGCAAGCCGCTGGCGCACAAGCCAGGCCAGTTCGTGAACCTGTCCGTTTACGGCATCGGCGAGGCACCGTTCTCCATCAGCTCGCCTCCGCGGCGCACGCACAACACCTTCGAGATCGCCGTGCGGCGCATCGGCGCTGTGACAGGCGCCCTGCACGCCCTTGAGCCTGGCGCTAAGGTGGGTCTGCGCGGCCCTTACGGCAGCTCGTTTCCGGTTATGAAGTTCGTGGGCAAGGACGTGCTCATCGTGGCTGGCGGCCTGGGGTACATCCCTTTGCGCTCGCTCCTTTTTTATCAGTTGCGCCACCGCGACGAGTTTGGCCGCATGGTGCTCATGGTGGGTACGCGCGAGCCCAAGGAGCGCATTTTCGTCGACGAGATCGCCGACCTCGCCAAAAGCGGCGACATTGAGGTGCTGGAGACGGTAGACATGCCGGACGACACCTGGAAGGGCAATGTGGGTGTCATAACGACGCTTCTGCCTAAGGCCGAGCTTGATCCTGGCAACACATTTGTGGCCATGGTCGGTCCCCCGATCATGTACCGCTTCGTCATAGCCGAATGCCGCAAAAAGGGCATCGCCTCGGACCAGATCTTCGTCTCCCTTGAGCGAAAGATGAAGTGCGGCCTGGGCAAGTGCGGCCACTGCCAGATCAACGAGCTCAACACCTGCATCGACGGCCCCGTGTTCTGCTACACGGACATCGAGGCCTACCAGGAAGCCATCTAGCCGCGGCCGGAGGGGACAGTCATGGCAAAACCAAGAATAGCCTTCTTCGACTTCGCCGGATGCGAGGGCGACCAGCTTCAGATAGCCAACCTGGAGGAGCGCCTGCTCGATATCCTGGGGCACGTTGAGGTGGTGAGCTTCCGCGAGGTGGCCACCGGCCACTCCGACGACTACGACGTGGCCTTCATCGAAGGCTCCATCACCAGGCCGGAGGACGAGATACGCCTGAAGGAGATCCGCAAAAACGCCAAGGTGCTTGTGGCCCTGGGCGCCTGCGCGGCCATTGGCGGCATCAACTGCCTCAAGAACTTCCTGGCCGAGAACGTGTACCGGGAGGAAGTCTACGGCAACAGCGCCCGCTGGTTCAGCACATACGCCGCCCGCCCGCTCAAAAGCGTGGTCACTGTGGACGCCGAGATTCCCGGCTGTCCCATCGACCCCGCTGAGTTCGCTCGCATCACCAAGGAGCTGCTCCTGGGCCGCACGCCCTGGATACCGGACTTCCCGGTGTGCGTGGAGTGCAAGCAGGCGGGCAACGTTTGCCGTTACGAGATGGGCCGCATGTGCCTGGGTATCATCACCCGAGCGGGCTGCAAGGCGGCCTGCGTGAGCCAGGGCGCCCACTGCTGGGGCTGCCGCGGCCTTGTTCCCGGCGCCAATCTCGACGCAGCGCGCATCGTCATGGACCGGCCCGGCACCAGCCGCAAGGCCATTCAGGATCTTCTGCGTTTTTTCCTGGGCGACACGGGCGCGGCCCTGTAGCATCGACGTCAGCCACCGGCCCGGCAACGGGACGAGGAGAGGATAGACCATGGCCAAGACACCTGCAAAGACCGCCACAGCAAAGCCGAAGAAGGCCAAGTCTCCGGCTACGCCCGTGTCCGTGCCCGAGAACGTGCCAGGACCCAAGAAGGTCCGCGTCCATTACCTCACACGCGTGGAGGGCCACGGCAATATAGTGGTGGACGTGGAGGCCGACGGCACCGTTTCCACCTGTCGCTGGGAGGTTCCCGAGGCTCCGCGCTTTTTCGAGGCCATGCTTGTGGGGCGCGACTACACCGACGTGCACCACATCGTGTCGCGCATCTGCGGCATCTGCGCCATCGGCCACCAGCTTGCCAGCCTGCAGGCCACCGAGGACGCGCTCAACATCAACGTGAGCGAGCAGACGCACCTTTTGCGCCGCCTGGCCCTGCATGCCGAGAACCTGCAAAGTCATCTGCTGCACATCGCCTATCTGGTGCTGCCGGACCTCATGGGCGTGGACTCCATCCTGCCCCTGGCTCAGACACATAAAGAAGCCGTGCTCAAGTTCATCGGCGCGCGACGTGTCTCGAACGAGTTTAGCCGCCTCATCTGCGGCCGCACCACGCATCCCCAGCGCATGACTCCGGGCGGCTTCACCATGTTCCCCTCCACCGAGGACCTGGTCACCCTGCGTGGCATGCTTGTGGATACTTTGCCCAATCTTGACTTCGCTGTGGACTTCTTCGCCGGGCTCATGGACAAGTTCCCCAAGTTCGAGCGCGAAACCGAGTACGTGGCTCTTGTCTCCCCATCGGAATACGCCATGTACTGGGGCGAGATCGGCTCCAGCCGCGACGAACGCAGGCCGGTGCGGCAGTACCGCAACGTCACCCGTGAATACATCATCCCCACCTCCACCGCCAAGTGGACCAAGAATCAAGGCGAGTCATACATGGTGGGCGCCCTGGCGCGCTTCAACCTCAACGCCGACTTCCTCATGCCGCGCGCCAAGGCTGCAGCCAAGAAGCTTGGCCTCAAGAAGGGCGAGACCAATCCCTTCCTGATCACCATCGCCCAGCTGGTTGAGTGCGTGCATACTGTGGAGGAGGCCATCACCCAGGTTGACGAGCTGCTCATCCGCGGCATCCGCGAAGAGGCTCCGGCCCGGCCAAGCATCTCTGCCGGGCGCGGCGCGGGCGCGGTGGAAGTGCCGCGCGGCATCCTGTTTCATTTCTACGAATACGACGATAATGGCCGCATCTTTCAAGCCGATTGCGTCATCCCCACCAATCAGAACCATGCCAACATCCAGCGGGATTTGGACGCGCTTGTGCCACAGCTTTCTGGCCTGTCCGAGAAGGAGCTGGAGCTGAAGCTGTCCATGCTGGTGCGTGCGTATGACCCCTGCATCAGCTGCTCCACGCACTGCATCGATGCGCGCGGTCTGGACGACGGAGCTCGGAGTCTGGTGCGGTTCAATAGGAAGTAATGGATGGCATTCCTCCCCCGGAGGAATGCCCCCCTCTAGCCCTCTGGCAAACGTGGTGACCGGTTCGAGCAGTAGTTCGAACCGGTCGCCACGTTTTTGGTGGTCATGTCGCCGAGACCTCAAGAATGCTGTTGCTTTGTTTTATGAGGATGCTAATATTCACCATGGTCTTTTTTAGGTGCCTGGTCCTGGCGACGTTTTTGGTGGTGATGCATGCGTCTTTTGCTCATTGCCTGATCTTGCAAAGATAAAATGCTGTTGTTTCCGTGATGCCACGTGAAAACAGTTAGTTTATTTGCTGTGTTGATAAGATCAGTATATTTTGTTCTTGTTGGTTTATATGCCTGTGATTTATGTGTCTTGCTTGATTTTATTAACCTGTTATTGTTTAGTGTTGAGTTGCTGCTGCATACTCTTGTTAAGTTTTTGGGCTGGTCTGTAGGATCGAGTATGTCATGGTCAATACAACCGAAAGGAGACTAAAATGAAAATGGGCACAACATTATTTTCTACTTTGGTCATGCTGGCTGTGCTGCTTGGTTTTGGATCTGCGCAGGCCGCAGAAACAAAGGTAGAGCACTTCCTGGGTAAAGACTATTCTCTGCTCAAGGCTAGGGATAAAGACGGCAACATAATGAAGTGGCGCAATCCAAAGTTTGATCCGAAAAAATACAACAAGATATTAGTGGACGATGTTGTCTTGTGGCCCACTGTGCAGTCGATGAATGAGCGCACTGGCGTAGAGAAGGAAGACCTCGTGGTGATCCAAAAGTATTTTCGTGATGTTCTTGTGAAGGCCTTGAAGGACATCGAGTTCCCCCTCACGGAAACGCCTGGCCCCAAGACGATCCGCGTTCAGGCGGCCATCACCGATGTGACGCCGAGCTACCCTGTTGGCAACGCCATCACCTCAATCGTACCTGTTGGCATCCTCTTGTCGTATGGCAAGAAGGCGGTTACCGGGAAGCACACTGCTGTCGGCCAGTGCTCTGTTGAGGTGCGTTTTGTTGATGCCGTCACCAATGAGCCGCTTGCCTTGTTTGCGGGCAAAAAGGCTGGTGATAAGTACGACTCTGCGGGCTACGAGAGTCAGGGCGTTACCAAGCAGGCCATGGAACAGTGGGCCTTGCAGAGGGAGAAGGCCATTCTTGACGCTTGGGGCGCCAAGGCCAAGTAAAGTTGCCCCAACTCTGTTCGTGGGGTATGTGATGGTAACGTAGCGCACAGTATAGCACTGCGCCAGTAGACACGACAAAATTACGACCACCGGTCGCTTTCGGACCACCGTTAGCGGCCGGTGGATGCTTTAATCTTAATGTGTTCATCTTCTCTGAGCAGTTCAGCCAGCATTTGAGATGGGCCTGTACCAGGAGGATTCATGCCGCGAAAATGTAATGCCCCATGCCGCAAGGTGGTTCTCTCCACTCTGATGGCGCTGCTGCTCACGGCTCTTGTCCCTGGCTTGGCCTTCTCGCAGAATTCGTCGGACTCCACGACTTCGGCAGGAATTGAAAGCCCCGTGAAAGGCATGCTGGACAGTCGCTGGGTCGGTGACTTGGACACGTTGACGCCCAAGCGCATGTTGCGTGTTCTTGTGACATACAGCCGCACAAATTTCTTCATGGACGGCGCGGCGCCAAGCGGCGTAACGGCAATGGTGTTCCAGGACTTTGAGCTTTGGCTCAATAAGCGCCTTAATACCGGAAAGTATCCCGTGAGCATTGTGTTTATCCCGGTTCGCCGCGACGAACTGCTGCCTGCCCTGATAAGCGGTCGGGGGGACATTGCTGCGGCAAGCCTCACCGTCACTGAGGCGCGCGACGCAGTGGTGGACTTCTCTAATCCTATCTCATCCACAGTGAAGGAGGTCGTGGTTCAGGGCAATCAATCGCCACACTTGAAGTCACTGGATGACCTGTCCGGCAAGCGCGTGTATGTGCGCCGTTCAAGCAGCTACTATGAGAGCCTGTTGGGCTTGAGCAAGCGCCTGGCTGCTGCTGGGCGAAAGCCAGTGATTATTGAAGAAGCAGACGAGCATCTTGAGTCTGAGGACATCCTGGAACTGATTGGGGCCGGTGTGGTGGATTACACCGTTGTGGACGATTATCGCGCCAAGCTCTGGGCGCAGGTCATTCCGAACCTCAAGGTCCGTGAAGACCTTGTCCTGGCTGCAGATAGAAGCGTCGCCTGGGCCGTGCGTTCGAACAGTCCGCAGTTGAGCAAGGTTCTGAATGACTTTCTTACAGAGTACAAGGCGTTAGGGTCCGTAGGTCATCTTGTGGGCAAATATTTTGGCAAGGCAGGCTATCTGCGCAATCCGACCACCAGTCAAGAGTTGAAGCGCTTCAACAAGTCCGTGAAGCACTTCAGGAAGTACGCAGAAACCTACTCGCTGGATTATCTGCTTATCGCCGCGCAGGCCTACCAGGAGTCGAGGCTTAACCAGGCAGCACGAAGCTCACGCGGGGCCGTTGGCGTTATGCAGATCATGCCCAGCACGGCAGCGGGCTCGCCCATCAACCTGCCACGTGTTCACGAGTTGGAGACGAACATCCATGCTGGGGTGAAGTATCACAGGCATCTTATTAACACCTATTTTGACGATGCGAACGTTGAGCCGCTTGATCGCATGCTTTTCGCCTTTGCCGCCTACAACGCCGGGCCTGGAAATATGGCCCGCATGCGCCGCACCGCAGACGAGATGGGCCTGGACAACAACAGGTGGTTCGGCAATGTCGAGATCGCTGCCGGCAAGGTTACCGGAATCGAAACGGTCCGCTACGTGTCGAACATCTATAAGTATTATGTGGCGTACAAGCTGACCGCCCAGCGTGAGCTGGAACGCAAGAGCCACAAGGCGCGGGGAATTTCAGGCAATGGCCGTGCTGAGTTGAAGGCTAAAAAATGAGGTTGTCTCCCCCTCTGCTGCTCATGGCCAAGGGTCGGTTCCGCCTTTTGCAGTGGGGGGTCGCCCTAGTGGCGCTGCTGCTCGCGCTCCTTTTTGGGGCGATGGCTCGAGAGTTGGGTTCACGCGCTGAACGCAACGGCTTGCTGCTGACCCTGCAGGCGATGGAGGCGCGGCTGGCCCTGGTGTCCAGCTCGATGGCCGAGGCCGTTTTCCTTTCGCGTCATGGCGTGAATCCTTCTGTGCAACCTCTGACGCGAGTCTCGCTGGAGCGGCTTTTCAGGCCCATTGTCGGGCGGCTCCGGTTCATCGACTCCGCTGTCGTCACACGTGGCTCCGATGTATTGCTCTATTTACGAAAGAGCCAGGATCGCGTGGAGTCTCTGCCGCCTAGCCGCGCCGCGTTTGCTGTAGGCATGGTGCAGCCCTTGAGTGCGGGCCCTGTGCTGAGCCCTGCCACCGATGAAGGGCTCTTGGCGCCCCAGGGCTTCGACGTAAGGGGGAGAAGCGGGGGAGACCTTGTCTGGTCCAGCACGCCGGCAGGGGCGGAGCCTGGGCAGGTGTTCGCCAGCTTGCGGCTGCCTGATGACAATGGGCGACCTTTGGTTGTCTCTTTTGGCATAGAGCTTTCAAGCTTGGATTCTCCGTTTACCGCATTGGCTGGCAGGGAGGCGGGAGTCACCATTTTCGGATATGGCGACAAGGTCGTGGGGTCGCTGGACCAGCAGGGTTTTCATCCGGCGCGAGATGGCGTGTTGGACGCCGCCGCCGGGGCAATGGCCGAGGCTTTCGCCAGGTCCGGGAACAGCTATCTTGAGGTCGTCGAGTTCAGTTGGAAGGGCGAGCGGTGGCGCGGAGTTTTTGACAAGCTCACCCTTATTGACCGTGCATCGTTCATTGGCTTTGCTGTGCCCCGCGGCAAGGCGCAGGCAGGCATTGGGAGCGGCGCAAATCTGCTTTGGGGGCTTGCCGCCGTTTGTCTCGCCGCTGGCGCGGTCGGCTTATGGCTTGTGTCGCTTCTCAGGAAACGCTTGCGCTCGGGACTGCTCACCATTGGATTGGATCGCC
Source organism: Humidesulfovibrio sp. (assembly GCF_030689645.1). Lineage (GTDB taxonomy): Bacteria > Desulfobacterota > Desulfovibrionia > Desulfovibrionales > Desulfovibrionaceae > Humidesulfovibrio. Next base: position 241,864 of record NZ_JAUYFU010000048.1, on the reverse strand, counting down.
AACTTTCAGCGGATGATGTCTATGCGTTTCTTCGCGCTGGCGAGCGCGAGGACATTGAATTCAAGTCAACGTTGCGCACAAATCTTTACTCTGGCAAGTCCGACAAACGCATTGAACTGGCATGTCTCAAGACCATCGCCGCTTTCTTGAATTCCAAGGGAGGAGTGCTGCTGGTGGGAGTAGAGGACACGGGCGCGGTGCTTGGCACCGAGGCCGACGGCTTCCCGAGCAAAGACCGCCTGCTTCTGCATTTTGTCAATTTGTTCAACCAGCACATCGGGGCTGAATATGCCCGGTTTGTCTCCGCCCAGGCTGTGACTATTGAGGAAAATGTGGTTCTGGCCATCACGTGCCAGAAGGCGGAAACCCCGGTCATCGTCACAAACGGCGAAGAAGAGCACTATTACGTGCGCGTCGGACCCGCGACAGGCGAGCTGAAGATGAGCCAGGTGGTGGCTTTGCTGCGAAAGTAGGCCCACGTCCTCCCTGTTCGCCGCCAGCCCTTTGCGATGTGGCGCCGCCTGCGGGTTACTCTTCGCCAGGCCCTTCCTGGGCCAGCTTCATGTTCTTGGCGTAGGTGGCGGCGTTTGTCCCCGCAACGCAGCCCTCGCCCACGGCCTTCGCCATTTGCAGTGGCGCGCCGCAGATGTCCCCCGCGGCGTATACGCCTGGAACGTTGGTGGCCTGTTTCTTGTCGGTCTCAATATATTTCATGGATTCATCAAGCATGAGTCCAAGGGACGAGGCCAGCTCCAGCACGCCCTTGGCCCCGAGTTCGATGAACACTCCGGCCACGGGCAGGTTCGTGCCATCGGAAAGCTCCAGGCCGGTGACCTGCGATTCGCCGTGGATAGCCTTGATCTTGACGCCTTCGTGCAGGATGGCACCGCTTGTGGCTAGCTTGGCCTGGAGCACGGGAGATACATCAAGGGTTTCCGCTACAATATGCACGCTCTTGGCGAGGTGGAGCAGGGTGAGCGCACCGCCCGCTGCGGCGCTCTGTCCGCCGACAACGGCCACGTCCTCGTCTCGGAAGAAGCCGCCATCACAATCCACACAGTAGGACACGCCGCGTCCAAGGAATTCCTTTTCGCCTGGGACGCCAAGCTTGTTGCGCGTTGTGCCGGTGGCTATGATCAGCGTCCGAGCCAGCAGGAGCGTTCCGCTCTCGGTTTCGATTTCAAAGAGTCTTCCCGCAGGTGTGAGGCGAAGGGCGTCTTCCTCAAGAACTTCTGTACCGAAGCTCTTGGCCTGAGTCAGGCCGGTGGTGAGCATATCCTCGCCGCTGGTTTTGAACATGCCGAGGAAATTCTCAACGTGCGCCCAGAACAGGCTGCTCTTGTTGAGGCGTCCCAGCATGAGCACGCTTGTCTTCTTGCGAGAGGCGTGAATTGCTGCCTGTATGCCTGCGGGGCCGCACCCCAGAATCACCACGTCGTATACTTGCTTCTGGTCCATGAGGTTCCCCTGGCTGGCTGGAGGTTCGGTCAGGCGACGGAGTTAAGCACCCGCAAGCCTGTGGGCAAGGTCTGTCGAGATTTGTCGCCTGAACAGGGCAAGCTTCTCGTCGCGGGGAAGGGTGTCGAAGAGGGTGTCCAGGTAGGCGCGTTCCTTGAGCAGGCGGCAGGATGTGCGGAAGTTCAGGTCGTAGAGCCACCCTATGGTCATCAGTTTGAAATCGTTGACGTAGACGATTGTCCGGTAGTCGCCTGGTTCCCGGCGTAGCAGGGCGTCCAGCACTGGGGCGGTGTACATTCTCGGCTCGTCGATGACGTTCATCGCAACCTCGGGATGTTCTGGATTCTCCTGCGAGAAATGGGCGATTATGACGCTGTAGATGTCCAGCTTGTCGCTGTCGCGGATGACCCTGGACACAGTTCTGAGATCTTCGGAAGCGAGGTGCGGCAAGGAGCGTTTGTTATGCAGAAAGGTGGCGCCCAGCACCAATCGGCGGATGTTGCCGGGCACATCGGCCAGGAGTTTCTCCCGCAGGGCGTGGGTGACGCTTAAGCCTGCGTGGTTTGCGGAATCGGGATCGCGGAAGGTGCGGAACTGACGGTATTGCGGGAAGCGCCCAACGTCGTGCATCAGCGCCGCCAAGCGCGCCGCCAGGGCCAAATGCTCTGGCAGGCCTTCATCTCTGGCTATGGTCTCAGAAATTGCTTGCACGCGCTTGGTGTGCGCGATTTTAAGTCGAAAGGCGAAGTCGTCGCCGGGATCGTTGAGGAATTGGCCAGCAAAGGTCTCGAAGCGCTCGGCCACAAGGCGCACAAGAGCTTCGCTCATCTGTCGATGGCCTTCTTTTTCAGTTTGTACATCTGCTGGGTGATGCGCCCGGAACGCAGGTCCGAGTCAAGCCGGGCGTGTTCGCGGCGTCGGGTTTCCTCGGCCTCACGCTCCATTTCCTTGTCGCGCCAAATGCCCTTGGGGCCGTAAAGCGCGCGCAGGAAAAGGCAGATGGCCGCAAGAATGACGAAAGAGAATGCGTAAGTGGCGAGACTGGTTTCCCAGTCGCCGCCGGCGCCGGAATGGAACGGCCAGCCCTTCCATTTCGCGGGCAGGTCGGACTGGGCTGAAAAGCTCAAGTAGGACATGAAGCGTATGCCTCCAGAATGTGTTGGGCCTGGGGGGAACCCGGCCTGGGGGGTACAGATACTTCGACTCGCCCCTTGTGGCAAGGGCGCACGCGAATGCCGTATGTGGAGCGATTGTTTCTTGCCGGAAGTTCAGATATGGATGGAGGCAAGGGAGAGACGCCATGCGCATACTCATCGCCGAAGATGACAGCACCAGCGCTCGCTACATGTCTGGACTTCTTTCCAGGTTTGGCGAATGTACGGTTGTCGGCGATGGAGATATGGCTCTTGCCGCCTACCGCCTTGCGGTGGATGAGGGCAGGCCCTACCAACTCATTTGCCTGGATATTATGATGCCGCGTAAGAACGGCCAGGAAGTACTTGAGGATATACGCAGCCAGGAGCAGGTTGCCGGAGTCCGATCCGGGCAGGGAATCAAGATAATAATGACCACGGCTTTGGGCGACATGCGTTCAGTCATGAGCGCTTATAAGGGCGGAGCAACCGCCTACATTACGAAACCTATTCTGACAGAACGTCTCTACGAGACAATTGGCAGCCTCGGCTTCGAGGTTTGAAAAGAGGATACAGGTTCATGAAAACGAAGATGAAGACCCTTTCCGCTATGCTTGCGCTGACGCTGGTGAGCGCCCTGCTTGCTGATGCGGCTTTGGCAAAGCGGGTGGGCGGCGGCGGTTCCTTTGGTGGCAAGAGCAGTTATTCCCGCAGCTACACCCCGGCCACTCCCAGTTCGCCTACCGGCCCGGCACAGACTGCGCCGGCCAGTCGTCCTATGAACCAGCAAGCCGCGCCGACCCCGCCGCCACAGGCTCCGGGCGGCATGTTTTCTCGTATGGGGTGGGGGCTTGGCGGTTTGGTCGCCGGCGGCCTGATCGGCTCAATGCTCTTTGGTGGCGGCGGTGGCTGGGGCGCTGGCGGCGGCATGGGCATGTTCGACATCCTGCTCATCGGGCTTGTCGCATTCTTGGCCTACAAGCTCTTCCGCCGCTGGTCTGACTCCAAGAAGGCCGCTGCTGCTTCGGGATCCATGTCGGCTCCCTCCGCTGGCTCCCACTCCGCAGATCCCCGCTCTCGTGCGGAAACAAGCTGGGGTCCTCTGCGCAACGATTCCGGCCAGGCTTCGACTGGCGGCTTTGGCGTAACCGCTGCAACAGACGCCCCGGCTGGGCCCATCGTGCCGCAGGGCTTTAATGTGCACGAGTTCCTGGAAGGTTCCAAAACAGTGTACGCGCGTCTTCAGCACTCCTGGGACCGTCGCGACCTGAATGACATCGCCCTGTTCACCACGCCGGAGGTTTTGGCCGAGATTCGCCGTCAGGCCGCCGCCGACCCCACCCCCTCCAAGACAGAGCTGCTGCTGGTCAACGCCCAGTTGCTGGAGTTCCGGGAAGAAAGTGTGGACACTGTGGTTACTGTGATGTTTGACGTTTTGATGCGTGAGGACGCAGGCGAGGAACGGCCCAAGCAGATCCGCGAGGTTTGGCACTTCTCACGCCCCACGGCTGACGTGAATGCCAACTGGCGTCTTGAGGGCATCCAGCAACTGGACAGTTAGCTCCATTTGCCATTCACATGAAACAGAAGCCCGGAATGTCCATTCCGGGCTTCTTTCTGCAAGGAGCATCCATGTTGAAGCTCAAGGACTGTTTCAAGGTCTACACAGCGGATCAGGATAAGGCGGCCTCCCCCGCTCAGACCGTGGCGTTGGTCAAAGCCCGGTTGGAGGAGAAATGTCCCGGCGTGCTGGAGGAGACCAAGCGTGTGGACACTGGTCGCTTAGGCATTCCAGTTTTTCTGAGCATCTGCGGACCGGAGGCCCGGGCCGTGATGCCCACCCGCAAGCAGATGGGCAAGGGCGCGAGCCCTGAACAGGCTGAGGCTTCGGCTCTGATGGAGCTTGTGGAGCGCTTCAGCTATTTCAGCTTCTGGGCCGATGAAACGAATTTCACCCTGGCCACCTGGTCTGAGGCTGAAGATCTTTTCGGGTCGCAGCTCATGGACATCGCCCAGATTTGTCAGTCTGTGGACGATGACCTTACCATTGAAGACGCCCGGCGGCTTATGGATTTGGTGCGCTGGCGCTTCTGTCCAGTTCTGAATGTGGCTACTGGAGAAACGTGTGTGGTGCCGCTGGACTGGTTCAAGACCCTGAACGAGTTTAACGGTTCCTCAGCCGGAAATACCCCTGAGGAGTCGATCCTTCAGGGTGGTTGTGAGCTGGTGGAACGCCATGTTTCGGCCCTTGTCGATCGTTCATCGCCAGAACTGCCCACTATCAACCAAGAAACGCTGACCGACCCGGTGTTGAAGGATTTGTGCCAGCGTTTTCGCAAGAACGGCGTGCTGCTGCTGCTGAAAGACATCAGCCTGGGCATGCCCGTGCCCACCGTGGCCGCGCTGGCCTTTGACCCCAAGACCTTTCCGGCCTTGAGCGAGATCGTCTATACGGCAGGCACCGCAGCCAACCCTGTCAAGGCGGCGGTGCGCGCAGTGACGGAGATCGCCCAGCTAGCGGGTGATTTTGAGACCGCGCGGGTGTACGAGGCCTCTGGCCTGCGCAAATTCACCGATCCGGCGCAGTTTGATTGGCTGCTCAAGGGGCCTGTGGTCGATTTGAACAGCCTGCCTTGCGTGGAGGATGCGAACATTCGTGTGGAGTTGTCCCGGCTGGCCGACGGTTTGCTGGCCCAAGGCTATACCCTGTATACGCTCGAGACCACGCGCGCCGATCTGGACGTGCCCGCCAACTACAACTTTGTGCCTGGGTTCGACTTTCGAGAGCGCACGCAAAATCGCAGTCTGGGGCTCTTTGTTGGCCGCAAGTTGGCCGAGGAGTCGGCCGACGACGAGGCGCTGGCCGGGCTTTCCATTTTGTCCGATGTAGCGCCGGACGTATACTATCTGCCTTTTTTCCAAGCTCTGCTGATGCTGCGCATGGGCGACATACATGGCGCGGCAGCGCTTTTCGCCAAGGCCGAGCCCGCCCAGCCAGGAGCAGGGGAGCGCGCCCTGTGTGCTTTCTATCAGGCCTATGCGCTGTCTCAGAATAACCGCTGGGAGTCGGCGATGCCGCACCTTGACCGAGCCATAGAGCTTGACGGCGAAGTGAAGGAGTATTTTAACCTGCGTGGGGTGGGCCGATTCAAGGCCGGTGAATACGAGCGGGCCAAGATCGATTTTCATGCCGTGCTGACTCTGGATAGCGGCTCCGCGCCAGATCTGGCCAACCTTGGCCTGTGCCACAAGTTTTTAGGTGAGCGCGAGGAAGCTCTGGAATACCTGGAGTCGGCCCTGAAGCTTGACGCAGGCCTTGACTACGCGCGCAAGCATTTGAAGGAATTGTGCGAAGGCGCCGGGGAATAAAAATCCTCCTCAAAGGCGGATATACTCCCAGACCGTATTGACCGGGAGCCAGAAATCAATTAGTCCCTCTCTGACGCGGATAGGCTTTTGCCATGTCTGCGGCAATTTTGGAATGAACGGCTGTGGCTTTATCCATAAGATCCTAGAGGAGGAAGACGAATGGCTATTCTTGAGTTCAAAGGTAAAAAGTTTGAAGTTGACGAGGACGGCTTTCTGTTGAAATTTGAGGAATGGAGCCCCGAGTGGGTCGAGTTCGTCAAGGAGAGCGAGGGCATCCCCGTCATCTCCGAGAACCACCAGAAGGTTATCGACTTCCTGCAGGACTACTACAAGAAGAACGGCATCGCTCCCATGGTTCGCATCCTGTCCAAGGTGACCGGATACAAGCTGAAGGAGATCTACGAGCTGTTCCCCTCCGGCCCCGGCAAGGGCGCCTGCAAAATGGCTGGCCTGCCCAAGCCCACCGGCTGCGTGTAAGCCTCCAGTTTATGATTTGCAAAGGGGCGGAAGCTGATGCTTCCGCCCCTTTTTTTGCGTCTGCCGTCAGGCAACGGCAGACGCTTCCGTTCAATGAAGCTTATTTCTCTGGTTCGGCCATGCGAATGGCGCAGAATTTTCCGCACATGCCACACTCTTTGCCATGTTCCGTGCCCTGCGAACGCTGGCGCACCAAGCAGGGGTCCAGGGCCGCATCGGCCATACCCGCCCAGTCCAGGCGCAGCCGCGCCTCGCACATGGCTTCCTCGCGGGCCACAGCCCAGGGACGGCCAAGGGCCGTTTCGCCGGCCTGGGCGGCGATGCGGGAGGCGAGCACACCCTCGTGCACGTCCTTGGCGTCTGGGAGGCAGAGGTGTTCAGCCGGGGTGAGGTAGCACAAGAAGTCTGCGCCAAACTGGGCGGCCATGGCGCCGCCGATGGCCCCGGCGATGTGGTCTCGACCGGCCGCCGTGTCAGTCACAAGCGGCCCAAGGACGTAGAGGGGCGCGCCGAAGGTGGCCCTTTTTATACCCTGGATCTGGGCCTGAACCAAATGCAGGGGGACGTGGCCAGGTCCTTCGATCATCACCTGAACGCCAGCGGCCCAGGCGCGTTTGGCAAGTATCCCCAAAGTCAGCACCTCTTCCCATTGGGCCGGGTCGCCCGCGTCGATGCCTGCACCGGGCCGCAGGCCGTCGCCTAGGCTGATGACGACGTTGTGCCGACGGCAAATCTCCAACAGCTCGTCATAGTGGGTGAGCAGCGGGTTTTCCTCGCCCGTGCGGCGCATCCAGCGCGCCAAAATGGCGCCGCCGCGAGACACGATACCGAGCTTGCGAGAACCGCTTTGGGCCAATTCGGCCCCGCGTTTAGTCAGGCCGCAGTGGAGCGTCATGAAATCCACGCCTTGCTCGGCCTGTTTGGCCACCTCTGCCAGAAGCTCGGCGGGTTCGAACCCGGCAGGATCGCGCCCGGACTCTGTGCATTGTTGGGCAACGGCGTAGAGGGGCACTGTGCCCAAAGGAAGATAGGTGGCGGCAAGCATGCGTTCACGAATGCCGTCCAAGTCGCCTGCGGTGGAAAGGTCCATAACCGCATCGGCTCCGGCGGTTTCGGCCACCTGGAGTTTGTCTGTCTCGGTGCCCATGTCGCTCGTAATGGGCGAGGTGCCGATGTTGGCGTTGACCTTGACCCGTGCGGGCTGGCCTATGAGTGTGGGCCTGACCTTGGCGTGCTTGGGGTTGCCAAGAAGCGCTAGGCTCCCCTGGTCAATGCGGGATCTGATGTCCGCTTCGCTCATATGCTCGAAGGCCATGAGCTCGGGAAGGCTCTTGGCCAGGATCTGCGCAAGGGCCGGGTTGGCGTTGATGATGGACATGACGCACTCCTTGTTTCGCCCTGGGGCCAGGGCGGTTCAAACTGGGACATGCGTGAGGAGGGGGGCCGATCATCCAGCCTGTTCCAATTCCTCCAACGGCATGACCCGTCTTGAGTTCCACGGTCGGTCTCGATGCTAGAGACCCTCTCAGCCCGGTTTTCCAGACTCCCGTATGGCTTTATGCTGGCAATGAACGAGGTTCCTTGCTAGCTTCACGTGGTGTGGAAGTCAACAGGCGCAAGGCATGGCTGGATTTTGCCCCAGCGCGGAAAACTTGCTTCCGGGCTCTTGCAATCGTGGACCATCGGGCGTATATGGCCCTTCTTCAAGTGAACAATGAGCACGGAGATTACCATGAAGAAAGATATTCATCCCAATGTGAATGACGCCATGGTGCGCTGCAACTGCGGATACGAAACCGCCATGCTGACCACCATGGGAAAAGAAGTGACTGTGGAAATTTGTTCCAACTGTCACCCCTTCTACACGGGCAAGCAGCGCTTCATCGACACCGCCGGCCGCATCGATCGCTTCCGCAAGAAGTACGCTGCCGTCGCCGACGCCAAGAAGTAGCGCACCCGCGCGCACACTGGAATGCCTCTGTTGGGTACCCAATGGAGGCATTCTTGTTTCCTTTTGTCCGCCCTCCTGCCTCGCGCTATCATTGCGCGCCTTTACTTCGGAGGTTCCGGACTTATCTGGAAGGGGCCTGCCGGATGGTCCGGCTGGCCGTATGTTGGCTCTAGCCCCTTGACCATCCAGAGGTTGCCCCCTTGAGACGCGCCCTATTTCCATTTCTCACCGCCGCTCCGACTGTCGGCGGCCAGGCTGTCATTGAAGGCGTGATGATGCGCGCCAAAAACCGCTTGGCCATCGCCGTGCGCAAGCCCGACGGCGAGATCCTGGTGGAGTTGCGCCCGTGGTTTTCGCTCACCGATGCCGCCATCCTGCGCAAACCGTTTTTGCGCGGTTTTCCTGTGCTTTTGGAGACCCTGGTCAATGGCATCAAGGCGCTGAATTTTTCGGCCATGCAGAGCGGCGAGGGCGAGGACGGCGAAAGCGAGCTCTCGCCCTGGCATCTGGTGGTGACCATGGTCGTCGCCCTGGGCGTCGCCCTGGGGCTCTTCGTGGTGCTTCCGCACTTCCTGTCCGCCCTTATGCAGTGGTTCGGCCTCTCGGGCGATGTCGAGTCTCTGAGCTTCAACGCCTGGGACGGCATGTACAAGATGGTGGTCTTTGTGGGGTATATCGGCATCATTTCTTTGGTGCCGGACATCCGCCGCGTGTTCCAATACCACGGGGCGGAGCACAAGGTCATATGGAGCTTTGAGAACGGCGACGAACTGACCATCGCCAACGCTCGCGCCATGAGCCGGCTGCATCCGCGTTGCGGCACCTCTTTTCTTCTCTTCGTCCTGGCTGTGAGCATCCTGCTGCACACTGCATTGGTCCCGTTGCTGCTCAAGTTCTACAAGCCGGATGTCGCCATTTTCAAACATTTATACATTGTTGGGGCAAAGCTGTTGTTCATGGTTCCCGTGAGCTGCCTAGCCTATGAGATCATCCGCTTTGCTGGGAAGTTTAATTCTAACGTGCTTTGCCGTATGCTTTGTTGGCCTGGGCTGGTGCTCCAGATGTTGACCACCAAGGAACCGGACGATAGCCAAATCGAGGTTGCCATGGCAGCTTTAAAGTGTGCCGTGAACGAGGAGGGCTGTTCCTGATGTTTGCCAAGCTCGAGGAAATCGAACACAGCTTCGAGGATCTTGAAAAGGAACTCGGAGCACCTGAGGTGTTGGCCGACCAGGAGCGTTACCGCAAGGTCGCTAAAAGCCATGCTGATCTGGGCGTCATCGTTCGCGCTTTTCGCGAATTCAAACGCCTTTCCCAGGAATTGGCCGACAACCGAGAGTTGTTGAAGGACGCTGACCCTGAGATGCGGGAGATGGCTGAAGCCGAGTCTGAAGGGCTTAAGGTCAGCCTTGAGAAGCTGGATACCGACCTGAAGCTCATGCTTCTGCCTAAAGACCCCTTGGACGACAAGGACAGCATTCTGGAGATTCGCGCTGGCACTGGCGGCGATGAGGCTGCCCTTTTTTGCGCCGATCTTTTTCGCATGTATTCTCGCTTTGCAGAACGTGCTGGGTGGCGTGTGGAGGTTCTTGACGCGAGCCCGACGGACACTGGCGGATATAAGGAAGTCATCGCTTCCATTTCCGGCGACCGCGTGTTCAGCAAGCTCAAGTGGGAGGCTGGCGTCCACCGAGTGCAGCGCGTTCCCGCCACAGAGGCCCAAGGCCGCATCCACACCTCCGCCGTCACCGTGGCCATAATGCCCGAGGCCGAAGAAGTGGACGTGAACCTTCGAGGTGAGGACCTGCGCATCGATGTGTTCCGCGCTAGCGGCGCTGGCGGCCAGCACGTCAACCGCACAGAGTCCGCCGTGCGCATCACTCACATTCCTTCCGGGCTTGTGGTGCAATGCCAGGACGAAAAATCACAGCACAAGAACAAGGCTTCGGCCATGAAGGTTTTGCGCTCACGCCTGCTGGCCCAGGAGCAGGAAAAGGCCAAGGCCGTGGAGACGGACATCCGCCGCGCGCAGGTTGGATCGGGCGATCGCTCCGAACGCATCCGCACCTATAATTTTCCTCAAAGCCGCGTGACGGACCATCGCATCAACCTCACCCTGTACAAGCTGGATGCAGTGATGGAAGGGGATGTGGGCGATTTCATCCAGGCCCTCACCAGCCATTACCAGACCGAATCCCTGAAGTTGCAGGCTTCCGGATCCTGAACTCGTGAGCGAACGGCGCCGCCCTTCATCTCTGCGTGAACTTCTGGCCAAGCACGACACCCGGCCCGGAACCATCAACGACGCTGTGCTGTGTGCGGAGAAGCAACTCATTGCGGCTAAGGTGGATTCCCCACGCTTGTCGGCAGAGCTTCTTGCCGCCAAGGCCTTTGGTTTGTCGCGCCTGGGGCTCATCATGCGCGCCAAGGATAAGCCTGATGACGCGAACCTGACTGCCTTTCGGGAGTTGGTGTCCCGGCGCGAAAAGGGCGAACCTGCAGCCTACATATTGGGAGAGAAGGAGTTTTTCGGCCTGACTTTCCGCGTCACGCCGGATGTGCTCATTCCTCGTCCTGAAACGGAACTCATAGTTGAAGAGGTTCAGCGCCTGTTCCCGGCAAACGCCTCCTTCGCTTTTGCAGATTTTGGCACTGGATCCGGCGCATTGGCAGTTGCACTGGCTCATGAGTTTCCCGCAGCGCGTGGCCTGGCTGTTGACGTCTGTGGTCACGCCCTTGAAGTGGCCCGGCAGAACGCCCGCGCCAACGGCGTTGAGGAACGGCTCGCTTTCCAGTGCGCTGACTTCACACGTCTGGATTTCCCTGTAGCTTCCCTTGACCTTCTCGTTTCCAATCCCCCATATGTGACGGAATCCGAATATGCGGAATTGTCGCCAGAGGTCCGTTTTTTTGAGCCTCGCTTAGCGTTGGTCAGTCCTGAACAGGGGCTTTGGCACCTTGAGGCTCTGCTTCCGGTCGCAAGGCTGGCCTTACGTCCCGGAGGCGTGCTTCTCTGTGAGATCGGCAGCGGCCAGGGGGCGGCTGCCCAAGAATTGACCCGCCAATCGGCCTATGAATTTGCCCATGTGTCTATCCTTAAAGACTACGCGGGGCTGGATCGCATTCTCAAGGTCGTTTTACCCTCGCAAAAATGCGGCGAATGCGCGTGACCGTGTGGCAACCTTGCCACCTTGTTGCAGAAAAGACACAAGTTGATGTTTTTGTTTGGACAAATAAATTCCTTTGATGTCGTTGGTTTAGGTTGTGGTTCGTGCTTGGCATCCCCTGTGCATATGGTCGGTCGTTGGAGGGAACATGCATCAGACCACCATTAAAAACACAGTGCGTTGCGCGGGCATCGGCCTCCATGGCGGCAAGCAGGTTGAGTTGGTGCTGCGTCCCGCTCCAGAAGACACGGGCATCCTCTTCGCCCTGCGCAGCGGGTCTGGCACTTCCTTTCTGAGCCCCAAGCCCCGCATGGTCGTTGATACCGGTCTGGCCACCAGTCTTGGCAATGGTCATGACCACATCGCCACCGTTGAGCACTTGCTGGCCGCCGTGCGCGGACTCGGCATCGACAACATCCGAATCGAAGTTCAGGGCCGTGAGCTGCCCATAATGGACGGCAGCGCAGCCTCTTTCGTGTATCTGCTGAATCAGGCCGGTGTCCGTCGCCAGACCAAGGCGCGCAAGGTTCTGGCCATCACCAAACCCATCAGCTTCGAGCGCGACGGAAAATTTATCAAGGCCACCCCGCATGACGGTTTCAAGGTCGACTACACCATACAGTTTGCCCACCCGCTTATTGGTCGCCAGAGCTTGAGTCTTGAAGTCACCCCGGACGTTTTCGCCACAGACATCGCCAAGGCGCGCACCTTTGGGTTTCTGCGCGAAGTGGAGTACCTGCACGCCAATGGCTTGGCCCTTGGCGGCAACCTCGACAACGCTGTAGTGCTTGACGAATTCGGCGTCCTGAACACTGACGGCCTGCGCTACTCCGACGAGTTCGTGCGTCACAAGATGCTTGATTTTGTGGGCGACATGGCTGTCATGGGCCTGCCTCTTCAGGGTCACTTCGAGGTGTACGCCTCGGGGCATGCGCTTAATAATTCCTTCCTGCGCTACATTGAGGATAATACCACCGAGTACCTTGAAGAGCGCACCCTGGCTCTGCCTGAGGTGGCTCCAGCCGACGCGCCGGGAAAGGCTCCCGTTGCCGAGCCGGCTCGTGGCGGTTTGCGCGGTCAGCCAGCCATGGCTTAGTTTTTCGGATGAGCGAAAAGTGTAACGCCCTTCGGGGCGTTTTTTTGTTTCCGGCCTAACTAAACTCGTGTGTTGAGACCGCCAGAGGTCCAGCCTGGCACTGAGCCGAAGAGTTCGCCAAGCACTCCGCCTTGTGGGTTGTTGCGTCGCCGGGTTGGCCCTAGCATCTCAGGTTCGACGGAAAACTCATGCCGAATCAGGGCGGCCAGCTCAACCTGGAGCGGACCGCAAGCCTGCGGCAAGTCGGCTGCGAGAAACAGTCGGGCTGTGCCGGGGGCCGCAATAAGCCGGGACTCGAAGGAGCCGGCAGCGGGGTCGACTGCGCTAAGGCAAACCTCCGTGCCGCCTTGGCTGCGCATGGACCGAAGCATTTCCTGCCTTCGGCCCATGGGAAGGAGCCAGGGCTGGTAATCGGCAACAGTGTTCTGATCTGCAGCAAGGCTTGCGTTGATCTGAGCGAGGAGATCCTGAACTTTTGCGAGACGCATGGCGCTTTCCGGGTTGTCGGCTAGAGCCAGTTGGAAGCTTTCGTGTCGCAAGCCTGGGTGTGGTGGGATGGAGCAGAGCGTTGCCAGAAGCGTGCTGTCCTGGACCTCGAATACTTCGCGCGCGGCGCGGAAGCGTTGCACCAGCCCAGGCACGTCGCCTGCGGACATTCCGCCGGAAAGCGCCTGAAGCATTATCTCCGGGGTCAGGGCACGCACGATGAAGATGAGATGGTCACCGGGTTCAGCCTGGACCTCAAGACGCGCCAGCAGTTCACCGCCGCCCACTTGAACCCAATACAAACCGTTGTGCTCACGCCGGAGTATGCGGCCATTGATGCGTTGACCGATGCTGTGCTTGGCTCGAAATGCTGCGGCGCGGTCGCGGCTGTCGCTAGGTTTACCGAAGCCTGATCCGTAGCCGTTGATACGCATGGGGATTGTCGCGCTGGGCTAGTCGCCGGACTGATCGATGATGAATTCCACCTCGTCCGCGCCGATGCCCGTAGCCTTGGCCAGTTCCTTGACGGTTTTGCCTTGCCTGTGCCCGGTGATGATTATCTGGCGCAGGAATTGCGGAGAGCGGGCGTATTCGTCGGCCTGCTTGAGCAGCTTGTTCAAGATGAACACCCGTTCCGTGAGCTGGGTGTCAAGGCGTGAGAGTTCGTCCTGTCTGCGTTCGAAGCTGTCTACCAACTCTTGTTCTAGCTGAGCGTTGGCACGAAGCTTGACGAGAAATTCCTCCTGCTTGGTCTGCATGCGGGCAATGAGCGCCTCGCTTTTGCGCAGGCGCAGGTAGAAGGCGATGACCACGAAGAGGAGCACCAGTTCTGTGACTGTAAGGGACAGAAGCAGGAGCGCGGAAATCTGCATGTCGGCACCTATGCGGTTGTGCTTGTTGGGAGGGGGGCGTTGCCAGTGAGATGCCCGGTTTTGCGGGGAATTGCAATCAAGCGTAGCGGGCGTGTGGGATGACAAAAAAACGCGGGCGACGCCGGATGTTGCCGGACGCCGCCCAGCGCGGAGGTGTTCTGTAAACGACGGCCTATTGGCCTGTGCCGAAGGATCTGGCGAAGAGAGCCGCGATGGCTGCTCGGCCATTGTCTTCGATGAACCGGGTGCCAGTGCCTGTGAAATGAGCTTTGCTGATGACAGGCTCGGCGACTGGTTTCCAGGCGTTGTCCTCCCATGAGAACCAGCTGTTTTTCACCTGATCGAAAACAAACAGGGGTTTGTTGCAGATTTTAGCGAATTCTGCTCCCCAGCCTGTGCCGCCGTTGACCGTGCCGTTGTCCAGAATGGCTCCCACCACAAAAACTTCGAGCCCGCCGTCAACCTGGTGCATTATGGTGCGCAGCACCATGCGGATAAGCGGCCCGTTGCTGAAGTTGCGGTCCAGCAGTTTGGAGACGTAAGTCAGACTGACGTCCTTTCGCATGAGCTCTTCCTGGGTCAGCATGCGCAAGCCTCTGGAGCGCTCGATCTTGTGCCCTTCGAAGGAGTAGTTGACCTCCTGCACTCCGAAGCGCTCGGCTTGGCTGCCGAACTCTGCTTCTGCGCCCTGGGCGCCACCGCTGAACAGGGTAAACTCGCTGGCTACGGGCATAAAGGCTCCTTGTCGTGATTGAGTTGGCGAGTGGGATACCGCATTGTCAGAACATTATGCATATTTCTGTGTGAAGAGGCAATGCGGGAAAGGTCGAGAATTAACCTCGCGTTTCGAATCTGTGTAGGATAATGTGTTAAAACTGGTGAGTTTCATCCAACCGCCTGCAGGAGGCACCGGACATGTCCACCTGGTTGTTCGCAATTATCGTGTTGCTAATCGGTGTCTGCTTTGCCTTTTTCTTTGACCGCATGAAGGTGAGGCCTGGCAGTGGGCCTACGGAGTTGAAGACCAGAAGCGAACGCGCCAAGTGGATTTATTACTGGTACACAGGGCGCTTTCCAGAAAAGGAGGAGCAGGAGGCGGATGACGAGCAGGCTCAACACGAGGAGGAGGAGGGGCGCAAAAAGGGTGTGCAGTTCAACAGCGATGAGCATCGCGGGAAGTGAAAGATAGTCAAATCTTGACGTTGATGATGTTGCCTGACCATGGAGAGGCGTTGGAGGACTGTGGGCCGGGACTGGCTGGTTGGTCCTGGTCAGGTGTGCTCTTGGGGCGACTTGGTCGTGGGGCGTGTTGCGAGGCGTTCTTGTTGCCGCCAGAGTCGCGCCCCATGGCATCCAGTCCCTCGTTCTTGTCAACTTCTTGGACGGTTTGCTCTTCCTTGCGTTGCTTTTCGGCAACAATCTGGCCAAAAAGATACTTTTGCGCTTCGTGCGGCATGTGCTGAGGCCCCAGCAGCTGCTGCACGTTCGGCAGTTGTGAGATCAGAATGGGCATGTCCAGCGGGCTGGAAGACATTTACTTCACCACATACTCCTCGAACATCAGTGTGTCGAATTTGCCATCGGCGACGTACTGGTTGATGACCAGAAGTAATTCCGCCTTCAGTTTGTCTGTATTCTGCTCATCGACCAAAAAATGGACGTCTTTATTCTTCAAGTAATAGAAAATGGCGTTTCGAGCTGGCAGGAGCTTCATCTCGAAGTCCTTGGCCACTGCTGGGTCTTTGGTGCCAAGTTGCATGCGCACGATGAGGAAGCGAACTTCTTCCGGGCCAGCCTTTTGTTCAACCCAAAAAGGCTCCATGCGAAAATGAATTTCCGGCTTCTCCGGCTCGGCCACCGTAGCGTTTTCTTGGGCAGGGGCAGCCTGTTCGGTCTTTGCAGGTTCCGGTGCTGCCTTGCTCTTGAAGAACAGGAACTTGACGGCTAGCGCAGCTACGATGATCAGTACAAGGGTAGCCGCGCCAATGATAATGAGTTTCTTTTTCTCAAGGGGCGGCTTCTCTTCTTTCGCAGGCTCAAGGCTTACTGGCGCTGAGGGCTTTACCGGCTCCGGCTTTACTTCTTCTTCTTCCTCAAGGAAAGGGGCATCGTCGAGATCAAGTTCAACCTTCTGGGTGCCACGCGAAGTTTCACTGGTGTCAATCGCGATATCATTTTGGCTATCCCCGCCGGCGCGTGAACCAGCAGTCTCATCCAGTGGATCAGCAGCCATGCAGCAAGCACCCCCCCGTCAAGGGTTCAGTGCCCAGAGTGGCTAGGTGAAAATCTTGTCGATCTTCTGCCCCAGCGTCTCGGGCGTGAACGGTTTAACGATGTAGTTGGACACCTTGGCCTGCACAGCCTCAATGATATTTTCCTGCTGGGCTTCCGCAGTGACCATGAGGAAGGGCGTTGTGGCGTATTCTTCGCTGCCGCGGACTTTGCGCAGCAGTTCAATGCCTGTCATCTGCGGCATGTTCCAGTCGGAGATGATGAAGTCGATGTTGTCACGGTTCAGGGTTTCCCATGCAGTGGTTCCATCGTCTGCCTCAACCACATTGTTGAAGCCGAGCTGGCGAAGAATATTTTTAATGATTTTGCGCATGGTGGAAAAGTCGTCAACAACGAGGATGCGCAAATTTCTGTCTGCGGGCATGGTTTTATCTCCTGTCAGTCTTCGTTTTCGTAACGTCTGCGGAAACTGTCCCTCAGCTTGGCCAGCGCCTGGGAATGCAGTTGGGAGACTCGTCCCTCGGTTATGTCCATAACCTGGGCCGTTTCCTTCATGTTCAATTCTTCTCCGTAATACAACGATATGACAAGCTTCTCTCGCGGTGTCAATTCTTCTATGAGCCCAGCAATCTTGTCAACCATTTCCTGGAAGGCTGTGGATTGATAGGGTTCATTCTCTGACAACGATTCCCGGCTCCCGACAAAATTCTCTTGAAAAGCGTCCAGGCTGACGCATAGCTGGTTTTGCAGCGCCTCAAGGCCGTTCTGAACCTCCCGGGCGGAGAGACCGGTCTTGGTCGAAAGCTGCTCCTGCGTTGCCGCGGCGCCGGTTTCGTGCTCAATCTGACGCATGGCCTCGTCGAGCATTTTGACTTTTTGGCGCATGCCGCGCGAGAACCAGTCCATTCTCCGCAGCTCGTCGAGCATGGCGCCCTTGATGCGGTTCTCGGAGTAAGTGTCGAACTTGATGCCGAGTTCAGGGCGAAACTTACCCAGCGCATCAAGAAGCCCCATGCTTCCCGCGCTTATCAGTTCGCCAAGTTCAACACTCTGCGGAAGCTTGTTCTTCATCCGCAGTGCGAGAATGCGAATCTTCGGGGCGTAGTGGCGGACGATCTGCTCCTGGTCGCGCGGGGGAAACTGCGCCCAGGCCGTTTGTCCGGCCTCCAGCTCACGCCACGGACTGCTCCTGGAAGAGGAGCTTTTTCCAAAAGAACTTGATGTTTCCATCTGCTTTTGCCGTGACTTTCCAGGTGTTGATCTTCTCTGCCGCCTTATTGATGGCCACGCTGGCCGGACAATGCGGGCTCATGCTCGCAAAGGGGGTCTGGTTGATGACGGCCTTGCGCACCGCCGGATCCATAGGGATGGAGCCCACGAGGTCAAGGGAAACGCCGCTCAAGAAATGGTCGCAGGCCTTGTAGAGCTTGGTGAAAATTTCCTTGGCCGTCTTCTCGTCATTGGCCATGTTTACCAGCACGCGGAAGCGGTCCACGCCGTGGTTCAGCTTCAGCACCTTGATGAGCGCGTAGGCGTCGGTGAGGGAGGTGGGCTCTGTAGTAAGCACAACCAGCCGTTCCTGGGCCGCGATGTTGAAGTACAGCACATTGTCGTTGATGCCTGCGCCTGTGTCCACAATGAGGTGGTCGATGTCGCCCTCAAGGTAGTCCATGGCCTCCAACAGGTCGAGCTTCTGCCCCGTGGTGAGGTTCACCATGTCGCTGACGCCCGAGGCGGCAGGCAGGATGCGGAAGCCGTAAGGCGTGTCGCACAGGATGTTCTCCAGCGTCATGCCCTCGTTGAAAAGGTGGAACAGATTCAGTTTGGGCGCAATGCCCAGGATGACGTCCACGTTGGCGAGGCCGAGGTCGGCGTCCAGAATCACCACGCGTTTGCCCATCCGGGTCAGGGCGCAGGCCAGGTTCACCGATATGTTGGTCTTGCCCACCCCGCCCTTGCCGGAGGTGACGGAGAAGACCAGGGGGAGAGCCGTACGTGTCATGGTGCCTCGCCTTATGCCGCCTGCTCGGCTTGGTGGCCGGGCAGCGTGTGCTTGAAGATCAGTCGCCACAACATGTCGCTTTGGGCCGGGGCGATGCTGTTTTTGAGGCCCGGGCCAAAGGACAGGGCGGAAACAGGCAGTTCCGTAAGCCGCGCCATATTCAGCAGCGCTCCGAAACTACAGGCTTCGTCCAGTTTCGTCCAGATGAGACTTTGCAGTAGCGTGCAGGCATAGCGCTTTGCTATCTGCGCATACTGACTTGCGGAGAAATATGGCGCCAGCACTAGATGTGCAGCCATCTCCCGATTGTCCGTAAGGCCCAGGTCCGTCAGGTGCTCGCTCAACGTGGCGGACCCAGAGAGTCCGGGCAGGTCGATAAAGATCAGGTCGAACTTTGAGGACTCCTTGAGCACTTCCTGCATTTCTTCGGCGCTGCCCGCCTCGCGGAAGGCCAGGCCGGAAAGGTCGGCATAATGACGCAGCACCAAGCGGCCCTTTCCCTGGCCCTGGTCGGCCGCGACAACGCAGATGCGCGCCTTGGGGCGGGCCTGCTTCTCCCGCAGGGCCAGGCGGATGAGCGACAAGGTTTTGCCCACGCCGTGCGGGCCGGCAAAGATGTGGAACTTCTGAAGCCATTTTTTTGACTCGAACCCATAGCAGGGCGCCACAGACTCAAGCACCGGAAGGATGGGCCGCTCCGGGTTGGCCTTGAGGTCCAGAAACACGCGCAGGAGCACCTGCATGTCCACTTCTTCGCGCTCCAGGTACTTGATGGCAACGCGCTGACGCGGCGACAGGTCGTCCATGTTGAGCTGAGGCTTCACCAAGGCCATGAGCTGATCCTTGATGTGCCGCCACTCGCAAGCCCAGTCGGCTGGATTCTCATCCAGCTGCTGCGGTGAGCCAGCGCCGTCGCGGGACGATGAGCCGCCCTTACCCTTGCTCCCGGCGCTTGATCTCGGATCAATGGCTGCGGTTATCTCACAGCCCTTGCCTGACCCGCTGCGCACGGTCTTGGTGTTCAGGATGATGGCGTCCTCGCCCAATTCGGCCTTCACCCTCGCAAGGGCAGCCTGGACATCCGATCCTCTGAAAGTTTTTACATGCATGGCACTAGCTCAGTTTAACAGTGGCCAATGATTGGATTCTGATATCTGCCGGTATCTCCGCCTGTGATATCACGGGCATGGTTGGCAGGAACCGAAGCAACAATTGGGCCAAGTGCGGGCGAACCTGTGGAGTGGTAAGCAGGACAGGCTGGCCGTCCGTGCCCACGGCGCTTTCCTGGGCGTTGCCGATGGCCTTGATGATCTGCTGCGCCTTGGCAGGTTCAAGCGCCAAGTATCCGCCCTGATCCGTGTTGCGCAGGCTGCTCATGAGCGTGGCGTCAATGTCGCTCGAAAGGGTGACGATGGGCAGGGAATTGTCGCTCGCCAGATATCCCTTGACGATGGTGCGGCCCATGCGGGAGCGCACGTACTCGGTGAGCATTGCCGCATCCTGGACGGCCGGGCCGTAATCGGCCAGGGCCTCCACGATGGAGAGCATGTCGCGGATGGAGATGCTCTCGCGAACCAGATTCTGCAGCACCTTCTGCACTGTGCCAAGTTGAAGCACACCGGGGACCAGGTTCTCCACTGCCTTGGGAGCGCGCTTGGCCAGATTGTTCAAAAGTTCCTGCACTTCCTGGCGGCCCAGGAACTCGTGAAGGCTGCGGCGGAAGACTTCCGTCAAATGTGTGGCGACCACTGTGGACGGATCAACCACTGTGTAGCCAGCAAGCATGGCAGCCTCGCGACGTGCCTCAGGAATCCAAACAGCGGGCAAGTTGAAGGCCGGCTCCACCGTAGCAACGCCTTCGATGCGATGCTTGGCGTCGCCTGGGTCCATGGCCAGGAAGTGGTCGATGAGGATTTCCGCAGAGGCGATGGGGTTGCCCTTTACCAGCACGCGGTACTCGCCAGGCTTGAGCTGGAGGTTGTCGCGCAGGTGCAGCGAGGGGATGACCACGCCCATATCCAAGGCAAACTGACGACGGATGCTCCTTATGCGTGACAGCAGGTTCCCGTTCTGTTCCTCGTCCACCAGCGGGATGAGGCCGTAGCCGACCTCCAGTTCCAACTGGTCGAGCGGCAGCAGGGACTGCACCTCTTCGGGCGTATCGAGCTTGGGTGCGGCGCCCTTGTTCTTTTCGGCCTGCTGCTGGGCGTCGTGGGCTGGGCGGGTGCGCTCGGCCACTCCGGCGATCCAGTAAATGAGCGCGCTAAAGGTGAGGAAGGGCAGGGTGGGCAGGCCCGGCACAAGGCCAAACACGAGCAGGATGCCGGAAACGAGCTTGAGGGCTCGGTGGTGGAAGGTCAACTGTCCCAGGAACTCCTCGCCCATCTTGGCCTCTGCCGCGGCGCGGGAGACAATGATGCCGGACGCGGTGGAGATGATAAGCGAGGGGATGGTGGCGACGAGACCGTCGCCGATGGTCAGCAGCGTGTAGGTGCGCGCGGCGTCCATCCAGGGCATGCCCTTCTGGAATACGCCGATGAAGAATCCGCCGAAGATGTTGATCAAAAGCATGATCATTCCGGCCTTGACGTCTCCCTGCACGAACTTGCCCGCGCCGTCCATGGCGCCGTAGAAGTCGGCTTCCTTGCGGATCTTGTCACGACGGCGGGTGGCTTCTGGCTCGTCGATGAGCCCGGCGTTCAGGTCTGCTTCAACCGCCATCTGCTTGCCGGGCATGGAGTCCAGGGTGAAGCGTGCGGCGACTTCTGCGATGCGCGTCATACCGGCGACGATGACGGTTTTGTTGATGGTGAACAGGATGAAGAAGATGACGATGCCGATGGCGTAGTTGCCGCCGACGACGAATTCTCCGAAGCTTTGGATGACGCCGCCAGCGGCTCCTGTCCCCTCATGGCCGTGCAGCAGAATGAGGCGCGTCGAGGCGACATTCAGCGACAGCCGGAGCAATGTCGTGACCAAGAGCAGCGAAGGAAAGATCGTGAACTCCATGGGCGATTCCAAGAACATGCAGGTGACGAGCACCACGATGGAAATGCTGATGCTGAAGGTGAGCATGAGGTCGAGGAGGAGCGTGGGCATGGGCACGAGCATCATCATGAGGATGATGACGACGCCAACAGCCAGCATGATGTCGCCTTGCTTGGCGAACTTTGCGTAGTCGATGTCTATGGAGGCGAATTTGGCGCTCTGGGACATTTTGTTGACGCTCCTCTCGGTTTGAAACCGGCCAGGGCATCAACTCGCGAAGGGGAGATCAGGTCGGGCGCTTCTTGAATTTCGCCAGCTTGGCGAGAATTGCCGCCACTGCCTGATACATCTCTTCGGGGATTGTCTCGCCGATTTCCACCTGCTTATACAAAGCTTGTGCCAGAGGAGGGTTCTCGTGCAGGGGGATGTCGTTTTCTATTGCTATTTCACGTATTTTAAGCGCCATGCGGTCTACGCCCTTGGCCAGAACCATTGGTGCTGGGGCCTCGGTGACATCGTAGCGCAGGGCGATGGCGTAGTGCGTGGGGTTTGTGATGACCACGTCGGCCTTGGGAACTGTGGTGTTGAGCCTGCGCCCCATGACCTCAAACATTTTGCGTAGCTGCTTCTGCTTGATTTCCGGGTCGCCTTCCATCTGCCGGCGCTCGTCCTTGGTCTCTCCCTTGGTCATCATCAGGTTGTCTTCGTAGCGGTAGCGTGTCCACCACAAGTCAGCCAGCGCGATGAGGATCATGGGCACCAGGGCATAGCAGATCATCTTGTACGAGACGAGCAGCATGTATGTGGTGATGCCCATTATGTTCTGGTGGAACAGTGGGATGAGGTTTGGAAGCTCCTGCTTGATTACAATATACGGGGCGATGCCGACAGCCAGGGCTTGGGCGACATCGCGCCCCAGGCGCACCAGAGTTTCTGGGCTGGCCATCATCTGCTTCAGTGAGCTGAATATGTTGAGATTGATTCTGTCCCACTGGAATTTGAGGGACCAGAGTTTGCCGACCTGCAGCCGCATTGTGATGTACGCCGCGGCTGCGATGATAAGCATCACCGGGAGAACCATGTAAGCAATCTTGAGCGAGGACCACAGGAGCATGCTATGCACGGTTCGTTGATTAAGGGGTTGGCGCAGACCTTCAGTGAAGAACCAGTGGAAGACTTCGTTTATGTTGTTGAAAAAGAACTCGCCCATGTAGCGCATGGCCACGACCCCAGCAAGGAGCACCACCACCTTGCTGAGTTCGGCGGATTTGGCGACGCTGCCTTCATCGCGGGCTTTCTTGATCCGCTTTGGCGTCGCCTTTTCTGTTCTACTAGGATCTTCTCTCGACATTTCCTGTGGTTCCTCTGTGTGCCGCTAGGTGTGCGGTGCGCCAAGCTTCATCAGGTGAATCAGCACCCCGTCCATGGCCACGATGAAGTTGGTGACATATTCACTCATTATCTCCATGACATAAGAGAGGAAGAGGAAGCCGACGGCGATTTTGAGGGGGAAGCCCATTACCAGGATGTTCATTTGCGGGGCCATGCGAGAAATGAGCGCCAGGGCCAGGTCCACAAGGAATAGCGCCATGATGACTGGCGCGGCGATGCGCACGCCCAGCACGAACATCTGTTTGGAGAAGAGCATGACTTCGTTCATGAGTTCCGGGGAAAGGAAAAGGCCCCCCGGCGGCACTATGTCGAAACTGGAGCCA
Organism: Humidesulfovibrio sp.; assembly: GCF_030689645.1. Classification (GTDB taxonomy): domain Bacteria; phylum Desulfobacterota; class Desulfovibrionia; order Desulfovibrionales; family Desulfovibrionaceae; genus Humidesulfovibrio. The sequence goes on along the minus strand of NZ_JAUYFU010000048.1, from coordinate 218,918 downwards.
AGGGCCTTGATAAGGTGCAGGTGCCCATTGAGGGACAGGAAGGTGAGCATGGTGCACATGTAAATGAAGTGCGTTGTCATGGGCTCCTGCTGACCCGTGAGGGGGTCGATGGAGTTGACCATGGAGAATCCCATTTGGAAGTTGATGATGGCGCCGCCAATCTGCACAGCGGCGACGAGCATGCGCACGATGCAGCCCAGAGTCATGCCGAGCACAATTTCGCCCGCGAACATAATGGCGATGTTGAAGGGGTGGGCCGGAAAGGCCGTGCCGGGAAACGAGAGGTTGGGCCATACGGCCAGGGAGAGCACCAGCAGCAGGGAGGCTTTCATCACGTTGGGCAGGGTGTCCCCGAAAAAAGGCATGATGAAGAGCACCACGCTGATTCGGAACAGCGTGAGGTAAAAGCTCAAAACCATGCTCGGGTCGAAATTGAAGATGTCCATTGCCCGCCATCACACGTTTGTATGGCTGCGCATAAATGGCCGCGCACATTGCGCGTACCTGTGATTGGGCGCAGCTCTTTGTACCTAGCCCACCTTGCGCAGTGCGTAAAGTGGCAAGGTTCTGCGGGGTGTTGCGCCGCGTTGGCGGGCGGATGGAGGCGCTAGTTCAGAATGTAGCGCATGGGGTTCACGGGAACGCCGCCGATGCGCACCTCGTAGTGCAGGTGCGGGCCGGTGCTGCGGCCGGAGTCACCGATGAAGGCGATGACTTCGCCGCGTTGGACTACCTGGCCCTGCTTGGTGTTTACGCGCTGGAGGTGGGCGTAGCGCGTAACCAGTCCGGTGCCATGGGTGATGTTCAGCACCAGCCCATAGGAGGGGTCGCGCTCGATGAAGGAAACGACGCCGCGTGAGGGGGCGTAGATGGGCGTTCCGGCTGGTGCGGAAATGTCGAGCCCCTTGTGAAATTCCTTCTTGGCCGTGAAGGGCGAGCTGCGCCAACCAAAGCCGGAGGTAACCCAGCCGCCGGCGGGCCACACCGATGGGGTGGACTCAAGCACGTCCTTGTTGGCGCGCAGGCGCTGGATGATTTCCTGCTGGCGGACCTCTTCCAGGCGCGCCTCCACGGAAAGCTGGCGCAAGAATTCATTCATCTTGCGGGCAAGAAGCTCTTGTCTGTAGATGGGCAGGTAGCCCTTGGTCATGTCCTGGCCGGGGCCGCCGCGGGATGCCACGCTCATGGTGTTTTCCTGCTCAAGGTTGATCATCACCCTGAGCTTGGAGTCGAAATCGCGAATGCGCGAGACGTCTTTTTGAAGGGTCACGAGCTTCTGGCTTAAGTTAAGGAGCTGTGATTTCTGTTCGTTGGCGGATTTTTCAGTGAGGCTCAGGCTGCGTTCCAGCGTGCCGCTGTTGGTCGCATTTTTGAGAAGCACCAGGTTTCCAGCCAGAAGCGCCACCAGAAGCGTCCCGAGGCCAAGCAGCATCCAACCGCGCAGTTGCAACTTTCGGGTGCTGCCGCGCTTCTCGCGGAAGATGACTATGTGGAACTTGCCGAATAACATGATAAATTATGTTTACGCCTTGATGAAATGTGGACATGACCCCAGAGTTCATTCCCCTAGCCCATGATGGAACCGGGGTCAAGTTCGTGCCCCGTCAGTCCCTTTTGGCGTCCCAGCTGGAATTTCGTCAGTGCATTAAAAATGTTCTGCCGGATGCGTTTGTCGCGGCCCATCTCCAATTGCAGCCAGTCGTGAATTTCTTTGCGCCTGGTGCTGCCGGAGGACGGACAATCGTTCTTCCAGATTGGCAGCTCCCATTGGCGTGCTGCAGCACGCATGAAGGATTTCTCCAAAAATAGCGCAGGCCGGATGATTCTGAGGCGACCCTTGAAGAAATCCTCGGATGCCGTAAGCCCGTCTACTCGTCCGTTTTGCACAACGTTCATAAAAAAGGTGACCACGAGGTCATCGGCGTTGTGGCCAAAGGCCAAGTGTGTCAGGTTGTACTCGCGGCAAAGATCAAACAGCCGTTTGCGACGCAGCATGGCGCACAGAAAGCAAGGCGAATTCTTGCGGTTCTCATCGGAGTGCGCACGCGGGCCGTGGTCGGTGAGCTCAATGTGTGCGGACAAGCCTTCGCTCTTGCACCATTCCACCAGCGGAATGTGGCTGTCCGGGCTGAACCCGGGATTGATGTGCAGCACCATGAGTTCGATGGGAAAGGGCAGAATGGCCTTGCGAATGGTCAGGGTCTTGATGAGGGCGAAGCTGTCCACCCCACCGGACACAGCGACCCCAATCCGTGCGCCTGGACCGGCCATATCCACTTTTTGCATCAGCATGCCCACGGTGCTGACGCATTTTTTTTGCGCATACGAGAGCTTGTTGAATCCTGACATGGGAATCTCCTCAGCTGTCTTTCTGAACTGCCTGAGGCCCGGGCTTAGGGCATTTGAGCTTGACATGCAAGGGAGTCACGGTTAACTAAAACTCCTTTGCGTAGTCGACATACAAGCAACTGAATACTTCGCACCGCGAAACCGCTTCGCGGTTCACGTTACACCCCCTTGGGCGCTGCCCTTAGCCATATTCGGAAGGCCAGCCTTGACCACCCCATTCACCCGCTTCGGACTGATGCTGCTTCTGGTGCTCTTTATGGCGCTAGGTGTCGCTTTTTTTCTGTACCAGCAGGAACAGCGCCTTGCCATGAGCATCTGGCCCGACTACACTATCGACGCCGTGCAGAGCATCGAAGTTGCCACGCCTAAGGAACGCTATTCTCTGCTGCGCGAACCCTCGGGATGGGTGGTGCGCTTTGACGGAGCCGAGGCTGACGCACTGCCTGTGCCCGCAGACACGGCCCGCATTGAGGCTCTGCTTGCCGCCATAGCTCACAACCGTCCGAGCCAGATGCTGGAGCAGGCCGCCAGCGCAGACACCTCGGCCCTGGGGCTGGATGCGCCGTCCGTGCAGATCCACATCAAGCCTGCCAGCGCTGATGACCGCGAGGCCAAGCTGACGCTTGGCCATGAGACCCCGACCGGCGCTGCGCTTTACGCTCACAGCTCCCTTGCGCCGGAGTCTGTGTTTCTGCTGGACGCCAGCGTGCTGCACCATTTCGACAAGCCCATGGACTTCTATTTCGACACCCGGCTGCTTGAGGTGCGGGGCGAAGATGTTCAGCGTCTCACCCTGCACGGCGCGCACGGCGTCCAGTGGGATCTTGAGCGCAAGGACGATCTGTTCACCTTTGTTGTTCCCGCATCCATGCAGGGCACCACCGTCACATCCTCTGAGGTGCGGCTGTATGTCCACAATCTCACGGCTGTAAATGCGGATGTCATTCTCACCAGGCCTGACAGGCAGGTGACTGGTCGGCCTGTGTGCAGCATTGAGATGACCATGCCCAAGGCTGCTGCGCCCCTTCGCCTGGAGCTGTTTGCACCGTTGGATGCGGACCAGGTTTATGGCCGCTCCACTCGGCACCCGGCTGGTTTCCTTATTGACCGCGAAAAGGCCAAAAGCCTTGTGCGCCAAGCCTACGACATGCAGTGGCGCGGGGTGGTTAATTTTGATTCATCCCGCGTAGAGGGTGCGCGCATGTACTCAACCATGAACAATCAGACCCTTCAGGTTGATAAGACGCCCTCCGGCTGGGAGGAGCGCGACACGGGACGCAAGGTCTCCGGTATTGACATGACGCTGTGGAGACTTAAAGAGTTAAGGTTCGAAGCCGAACCCGTTGCCCGCCTGGGCTACCCGGCAGTGCAGCGCCTTGAGTTCGACCTTCTTACGAAGGACGGCAAGGTGATGTCATCGTTTACATTCTTTACAGATCCCCGCCTTCCGGCGGACCAGTGCTGGCTCAAGGTCGGTTCGGAGGAGATGTTCTACCCCGTGACCAGCCAGCTGCTCGAAGATGTTCAAGGATATCTGCCCGCGAGGCAGCCCAAAGCCCCGCAGTAGCGCGGCAGTTCTGTTCAACACCTGTTCACAAGGAGTGCTTCATGGCGAGAATCACCGTCGAAGATTGTCTCGAAAAGGTCCCCAATCGCTTTCTCATCGTGCAGATGGCCATCAAGCGCGTGAAGCAGTACCGCGAGGGATACGCCCCCCTCATCGAATCCAACAACAAGGAAGCCGTCACCGCCCTGCGTGAGATAGCCCAAGGCAAGGTTTTGCCTGGCGCTGCCATCCCCGAGGCCGGTATCCAGGCTCCTGAAGCATAAAGAACAGACTCATGTCCAAACGAGATTTTTACGAAGTCCTCGGGGTGCAGAAGACCGCCTCGGAAGACGAACTCAAGCGCGCCTACCGAAAATTGGCTTTTGAGTTCCATCCCGACCGCAATCAGGAAGACCCGGACGCAGAGACGAAGTTCAAAGAGGCCGCTGAGGCTTATGATGTTTTGCGCGATGCGGAGAAGCGCCGCCGTTACGACACCTTCGGGCACGATGGCCTGAATGGCGCCGGGCAGGGCTTCAACTCGTCCGAAGACATCTTCGGAGCCTTCAGCGACATCTTCGGTGAGGTGTTCGGCTTCGCAGGAGCAGGCCGAGGCGGCGGACGACGCCCCCAGGCCGGCATGGACCTGCGCTACAATCTGAACATTAGCTTCCGTCAGGCCGCCAAGGGCGACGAGGTGACCCTCAAGATCCCCCTGAACGTGCCTTGCGCAGAGTGCAAGGGCACAGGCGCGGAGCCGGGCACCGAGATGTCCGAGTGCAGACAGTGCCGTGGCACTGGCAGCGTGCAGCAGGCGCAAGGGTTCTTCCGCATCTCGGTCACCTGTCCCAGCTGCCATGGCCGGGGTAAGCTCATCACCAAGTTCTGCACTGCCTGCCGGGGTGCTGGGCTCACCAGCCAGACTCGCGAACTCAAGGTGCGCATCCCTGCCGGGGTGGACGACGGCTCGCGCCTGCGTCTGCGCGGAGAGGGCGAGGCTGGAGTCAACGGCGGCCCCCATGGCGACCTGTACGTTGTCATCAGCGTCGAGGTGGACAAGACTTTTGACCGCCAGGACCAGAACCTGATCCTGCGGCGCAGCATCAGCATGGTGCAGGCCGCTTTGGGAGACAAGATCGAGATTCCCACTCTTGATGACCCCATCACTGTGGATATTCCCAAGGGGACTCAGGGCGGAGAAGTATTCCAACTGCGGGGCATGGGCCTGCCTCATCCGAGCGGTGGTCGCAAGGGCGACCTGCTCATTGAAATCAAGGTTGAGACACCAACCAGTCTTTCCTCAAAGCAGGAAGAACTCTTGCGGGAATTTGCCAAGCTGGAAGACGAAAAACCCCTGAAGAAGGCCAAGAACTTCTTCAAGAAGGCCAAAGAAAAGGTCATGGGGGATTAGAGTATGAGCCAGGAATTCTCGCACCTTGACGATGCTGGACGTGCCCGCATGGTGGATGTTTCGGGCAAGAACGACAGTGTTCGCATTGCCCGCGTGCGGGTGGATGTGGTGTTGAATTCTGAGACCATGCGCCTGCTCGTCCTGAAGGCCCTGCCCAAGGGCGAGGTTCTCGGCACGGCGCGCATTGCTGGAATCCTGGCCGCCAAACGCACGGCTGAGCTTATCCCGTTGTGCCATCCCCTTGCACTTGATTTCGCCGACGTCAGCTTCGACATAGACGAGACTGCCTGCATCATTCGCATCGAGGCCGAGGCCCGCACCAGCGCCAAGACTGGCGTTGAGATGGAGGCCCTTGTGGCCGCTCAGATCGCTGCGGCCACCATCTATGATATGTGCAAGGCTGTGCAGAAGGACATCTGCATCACTGATTGTCGCTTGGTGTACAAGAGCGGCGGCAAGAGCGGGCTGTTCCAGGCCGACTAGCTCCTCCGTTTTGAATGCACAATGAAGCGCCCGCCCCGGTACTGCCGGAGCGGGCGCTTTTTCATGCGCATGTGGTTGGGTCAGGAGCGGTATAGGTGCGCAGTCTCCCGCAGCACTTCCGTCAGGCCACGCTGTGCGCGGCTCAATTCCTCCGGGGTGATGCAGGCAGGCGGCATCAGGTACACCACGTTGCCCATGGGGCGAATGAGCAGCCCTCGCTCAAAGCACATCGCTTTCACAGCAGCACCAACGCCTGCGTGGTAGTCGCTTTGGTCCGCGCCCAGCGTGACTGCGGCGATTGAACCAAGCGCTCGCGGTCGTGTGACGCCGGGCAGTTGCGCCACATCCTCCAGCCAGGCGCGATTGGCTTCGGTAATACGCGAGATGCGCGCCAGGGTGCCTTCTTCCTCGAACAGAGCGAAGGAAGCCAGCCCGGCGGCGCAGCCAAGGGGGTTGGCGGTGAAGGAATGCCCGTGGGCAAAGGCTGTGTGGAAGTCTTCGCCCAGAAAGGCGTTGTAGATGCGCGAATTGGCGACAGTGGCGGCCAGGGGCAGAAAACCGCCGCTAATGCCCTTGGACAGGCAGACAAGATCCGGCGTCACCTGCGCCTGTTCCATGGCGAACATGGTGCCCGTGCGACCGAACCCAGTCATGACCTCGTCTAGGATCACCGGAATGTCGCGGGCCTGCATGAGTTCCACAACGGCGCGCAGGAACTCCGGGCGGCACATGTTCATGCCGGAGGCGCCCTGAACCAGCGGCTCGGCCAGGAAGGCTGCGGCCTCGCGCCCATGCGCTTCAAGCAGGGCGTCTATCTGCGCAAGAGCGAGAGCTTCGCGTTCCTCAAAGGAGTTGTCGCCGATCCAGGTGTGCACAAAGGGTAGATGCCGCACCTCGCACATGAGGTCGTTGAAGGGCGCGTAGTAGCCGCTGGTGCGGCCCACGGCCATGGCCCCGAAGGTATCGCCGTGGTACCCTCCGTTAAAGGCCAGGAACAGGCGGCGGCGCGTGTCGCCCGTATTGCGCCAATACTGCCAAGCCATCTTCAGAGCCACTTCCACCGCGGTGGAGCCGTTGTCGGAATAGAACACACGGGCAAGAGGACGGGGCAGAGCGTTAACAATGCATTCGGCCAGCCGCGCTGCTGGCTCGTGGGTAAATCCGGCGAAGATCACATGCTCCATGGTGGCAGCCTGGTGGGCCAGGGCTGAGGCGATCTTGGGATGACTGTGCCCGTGCACGTTGACCCACCAGGAACAGGCCATGTCCAGCAGTTCCCGACCATCCTCAAGAAACAGGCTTGCTCCATTGGCCCGCACCACAGGCAGCGGCGGCGGCGCGGTGCGCTCCTGCGTGAACGGATGCCAGACGTACTTGCGGTCAATGTCGACAATGCTCAAGACTTCCACCGTATCCAGCCCAGGGCTCCGGGCAGGGGGGCCACGCGTTGCAACGAATCCCTGGTCAGCGGCTCCAGGGGCGGAATCTCCGCCAGCACCTTCACGTTTCCGAACTGTTCGATGCCTTCGCGGTTGCCGGGGTTGATCGGGCCGCAGAGCACTACGCCCAGAACTGGAATGTTGCGTGAACGCAGGGCAAGCAGGGTCAGGCATGTGTGGTTGATGGTGCCCAGACTGCTGCGCGCCGCCACTATTACAGGCGCCCCAAGGCGCAGCATCAGGTCCAGCATTGTGGCCGACTCGTTCACCGGCACCAGCACTCCGCCAGCGCCCTCCATGACCAGTGGGCGTGAGGTGTCTGGCGCGCGAAAATCGTCCAGTTCGATGCGCAGGCCTTGGAGTTTGGCGGCGTGGTAGGGGGAGAGCGGCTCGCGCAACAGATGTCGCTCCGGGTGCAGGCGTGCCCCGGAGAGATGCGCAACAGTGTCGGCATCGCGGTCTGGCGGGTGGCCGGATTGGATCGGCTTCCAGTAGTCTGCGCCAGAGTGCAGGCACAACCAAGCCGAAACGATGGTCTTTCCGACATCAGTGTCCGTGCCTGTGACGAAAACCTTCATCCCTTCTCCTTATCTGACGTAGCCGTAGAGGACGTGAGCCGTAGCGTCCATGCCGTCCGCGAAACGCGCCAGCACGGGACGGATGGGCTCTGGCCTGTAGCCTTGCCTCGGCTGGTCCGCACCGATGTTCCGGAAGCTGTCAGCAAAGGCGCGGGCGCTTTCGTAGCGGATGACGTGGGTAGCTGTCTCGAAAAATCCAGTTCTGCCCGGCAGGGCGGCCAGGGCGCTAGTGAGCTCACCGGCGTCGGGAAGGGGCAGCAGCCCAGGCTCGCGTCCCAAATCATGGAAGGCCTGGCGCCATTCAGGAAAACTGCCGGAAACCGGCACAGCAAAGGCCAGGCGTCTGGTTTTTACTGCCAGTCGGCAAAGTCCTGCGACGGGATTCTGGAACCATTGGGCCGTTAGGTTGGTTACGATGGCTGCCGGGGGAGAGGCGAAGCAGATCTGTTCACCGTCCTGCACGTCAAAGGACAGTTGCGGCAGGTGCCCCAGGCGCTCCCGGCAGCGCGCCAGCATCTCCGGCGCAATGTCCGTGGCCAGATAGCTCTCGGCGCTGGGCGACAGCAGGCTCGTGAGCAGTCCGGTGCCGCAACCGATTTCGGCCACCAGGCCAGTGGCAGGCAGGCCACCGTGTGCCCCTATGAACGCTGCCAGCCGGGCGGCGGACTCGCGCTGGAGCAGGGCGTGCTCGTCGTACTGCGCGGCCCGTGCGCCGAAGCGTTTGGCCACCAGCTCGCTGCGGCTGCTTTTTGAATCAGGCCGCGTCATGGAGGAACTCCCGCACAAGGGCAAGGCAATCTGCTGTGCGAGTGAAGGGCAGGGCGTGGCCGCCTGATTCGAACACATGCAGCAGCGAGTCCTTCAGCTTTGCATGAGCCTCTTGCGCAAGGGCCAGGGGGGCGATGCGGTCGTCGGCGGCGTGCAGAAGAAAAATTGGCGGCGCACCGTGAGGTGCGGAAAGGTTGAGGTGGCGCAGAGTCAGCAGATCCCGGCGCAGCAACTCACAGTCATCAGTCGAGGATGAAGACGGGCGCGAGCCTTTGACGCCGCTGCGGCGCAGGAAGCGCGCCAGCACGTCCGCAGGATCAACGTCCAGCCGGGTGATCATGGCGTCGAGGGTTTCCGGCGGCGTGCCGGAATCCTGGCCAGTTGCGGAGCAGAAGCGCAGGAACGCGCCCAGGCCGATGAGCCCGCGCCAGGGAACGTCCATGGCCAGCAGCCTAGCAAAGCCGAGGGAGTGGCCAATGCCTACCCAGCCGTCCGGGTTGGGCGGCACTGTCATACGCTCTGGGGTGTAGTAACCGGCGTTCAGGAGTGCGATGGGGCGGTCTGGAAAGGCCCTGGTCCATTCAGTCCAGGCGTCTGGGCCAAAGCCCCAGCCGTGCAGGAACAGCAGGCCGGTCATAGGGAGCCCAGCGCTGTCAGCAAGCGCTCGATGTCCTGGTCCGTGTGCGTGGCGCAGAGTCCGATGCGCAAGCGGGATGTTCCCTGCGGCACAGTGGGAGGCCGCACTGCGGAGGTTGTGATGCCTTGCGCAGCCAGGGCGTCCCTGGCCGAAAGAGCGCGTTCCGGGGTGCCGAAAATCACGGGCACGATATGTGTTGTGGATGCGCCGTGGTCGAGGCCTAGTCCTCGCAGCCCCTTGCGCAGGGTCTCGGCGCGGGCCAGCAGGGCGGCGCGCTCGGCGTTCAGGCTGGGCAGCAGCTCCCAGGACTTGAGCCCTGCGGCGACAGTGAGGGGCGAGGGCGCGGTGGAAAATATGAAGCCGCCAGCCTTGTTGATGAGGTAGTCGCGCACGATGCCTGCACAGGCCACGTATCCGCCGCTGACGCCCAGAGCTTTACTCATGGTACCCATGACCACGGTTGATGGGGCGAGGGACACGGCCTCGCACAGACCGTATCCGCGCGGGCCGAAAACGCCGGTGGCGTGGGCCTCGTCGATGTACAGGAGCGCACCGAAGCTAAGGGCCAGATCTTGAAGCGCGGCAATGTCAGCCTGGTCGCCGTCCATGCCGAATACGGACTCGGACAGGATCACCTTGGGCCGGGATTCTGTGGCGTGTTTGTCAAGTAGAACTTTAAGATGTTCAAGGTCCAGATGCCTGTAGCGCGTCTGCCGGACACCAGCCAGTGCGCAGCCCAGGTGCATGCTGGCGTGATTGAGTTTGTCTGCAAAAACTATAGGTTCCGCACCAAGGATGCTCTTGTCCAGCAGGGCGGCGATGCAGGCGGCGTTGGCCTGATAGCCGGAGGCGAAAATGAGCGCTGCTTCTGTGCCTTTGTCGGTCGCGATGCGCCTCTCAAAGGCCTCGTGGACAGGGGTGTTGCCGGAAAGAAGGCGCGAGCCCGTTGCGCCAGCGCCGTAGAGGTGTCCGGCCTTGGTGGCGGCCTCGACGAGTTCCGGCCTTCGGGCCAGCGCCATGTAGTCGTTGCCGGAAAAGTCCAGCAGCCCCTTGCGCTCCGTAGACGGCAGAAGTCGCAGCAGACCCTGGGCGTTCAGGGACTCCAGTGTGTCGGCATAGTGGCGCAGGAGTTCGTTCATGGTGGATGCGGCCCTTTTGGCCGCGTTGGGGGCTCTTTGGCTTACCAGACCATGCGCATGCGCACGCCCTGATCAGCGATTTGCTCTTTGATCTGGCGGATTGTGTACTCGCCATAGTGCACGATGGAGGCGATGAGCGCGGCTGACGCTTTGCCCTTGGTGAAGGCGTCGGCCATGTGCTGGGGGTTCCCCGCGCCGCCCGAAGCGATGACCGGGATACGCACGCTTTCGCACACCAGCCGTGTCAGTTCAAGATCGTAGCCGTCCTTGGTGCCGTCGGCGTCGATGGAATTGAGGCAGATTTCGCCAGCCCCAAGGGCCTCGCCGGTCTTGGCCCATTCCAGGGCGTCAAGGCCGGTGAATTTGCGCCCGCCGTGGATGACCACTTCGAAGCCGGAGGGGATGGCCTCGCTCTTGTCCACGCGCTTCACGTCCATGCCCAGCACCACGCACTGAGCGCCAAAGGCGGCTGCGCCTTCGCTGATGATGTCAGGATTCTTCACCGCGCCGGAGTTCACCGAGACCTTTTCGGCCCCGGCGAGCAGCACGGCGCGCATGTCGGCCACTGTGTTGATGCCCCCGCCCACGGAAAAGGGGATGAAAATCTGGCTGGCCACGCGCTCGACAACGTCGAGAAAGATGCCACGGCCCTCGGAGGAGGCGGTGATGTCGTAGAACACTATCTCGTCAGCGCCCTGCTCGTAATAGTGCCTGGCAGTCTCAACAGGGTCGCCTATGTCGACGTTGTCCTTGAACTTTACGCCTTTGGTGAGCTTGCCGTTGCGCACGTCAAGGCAAGGGATGATGCGCTTACTGAGCATTCTGGGCCTCCAGGCAATACTCGTGGAAATTCTTGAGCAGAGTCAGGCCTGGCGTTCCGCTTTTTTCCGGGTGGAACTGCACGGCCCACAGGCCGGTGCGGCCATGGACGGAGCAGAAGTGCTCACCGTAGTTGGTTTCGCCGATGATGAATTCAGCTTTGGGCGCGGGGTGGTAGCTGTGCACAAAGTAGAATTCGGCTTCGGCCGGGATGTCCTTGAACAGCGCGCAGTCCTTTTTCAGCACCACGCGGTTCCAGCCCATGTGCGGCACGCGGATGGGGGTGCCGTCTTCCTCAGACCAGGAGGGGTTGAAAAGGCGGCATTCGCCGGGAATGACGGCCAGGGTGCGGGTGTCGTTCTCCTCGCAATAGTCGAGCAGGATTTGGCAGCCAACGCAGATGCCGAGCAGGGGCTTCTCCTGCCAGATAAGGGCCTTGAGCACCTCGTCCAGGCCCCCGGAGGTCAGCTCGTCCATTGCTTGACCTGCCGCTCCGACGCCGGGAAAGATTATGCCGTCGGCCTTGGCGAGAACGTCTGGATCATTGGTGATCAGGTTCTTGATGCCGAGGTGGTCCAGGGCGCGGCGCACGCTTGTCTGGTTGCCTGCTTTATAGTCGAGAATGGCGAGCATTCTTGGCTCCTTGCTGCGGGGGGCATAGGTTTGTGATGCAGAGGGTTCCCAGCGGACTAGTCAATTTCCGTACGGAACACAAGGCCGCCATTTGCGCTATTTGGCCAGAACCCTCAGGAACAGATCCCCGGTGAAGGGGCCGAGCTTGCGGCCAAGGCCTTTGAGGCGGATGGGGCGACCCACAACGAAATCCGGCGGCAGGGTGATCTCCACGGTCTTGGGATCGCCGAAGCGCGAACTCACAGTCAGCCGCAGAAGCTTGCCTGGGCCAACAGCGTGGGCCGGGTAGCTCACGGTCTGCTCGTCATCCAACTGACCCCTGAGCCAGGATTTGACGCCGCCAATCAGTCCTTTGCTCAGATCAAGGCCCAGGGATTTGTCGCCCCAGGTGATTTCCAGCTTGCGGCGATTGGTGGTGGGGCCCTCCTGCTGCGGTGGGGGGGGCTGAAAGAGTGGAGCCTTGTGCGTCGTTTGGCCGGGTCTGGGGTGCCCATGTTTGAGTTGGCTGTATATGTCCTCGAAAACCTGCCGGGCAAAGGGGTCGGTGAGCAGGTCGCGCAGGACTTCTTCTTCCCGGAAGTGGAAGCCACCGCCTGATGATGCATTCGCTCCAGCGGTCTGCGAAGCTTGCGCCGCGCCGCGAGCATAAGCCTTGCCAGCCTGTGCTTTGCGTGTCTTTGCGTCCGTGGGCTCCTGAGCCTTGGAACGCGCCTGGCCAGTCGCCTCGACAGGTTCGTCCTTCAGGGCGCGGGTGAGCAGGATATAAGCTTCGTTCAGTTCGCGGAACTGCTCGGCGGCCTTTGGGGTCGGGTTCAGGTCCGGGTGAAGCTTGAACGCCAGTTTGCGGAACGCAGCCTTGACCTCGTCTAGGTTCGCGTTCGGTGAGACTTGGAGGATGCGCTGGCAGTCCCGGATGTTCATTTGCTTTTGCGGTTCATCAGCGTTTTGGTGAGCACAAGAGCGTGAGGCGAGTCCGGGCCTGCTTCATGGATCAGACCGTGCTCGTGGAGATAGTCGACGCCTTCCTGGACAAAGGCCTCGTGTCCGGCGGCGTTGTCTACCCCGGGGCAGTCGGTCTGGATCATCTCCCAGCTGGTGGAGTCCACCAGGTTGCCGCGAAAATACGGCCAGGCGCGGCAAATGTCTGGCCTGCCGGGATGCACTCCACAGCCTTCGCCCTGTCGGAAGAACACGCAGAAGCCGTCATCCCCAACACGCAGGCGGAGTTTCTCGCGGGCGCTTTCGGTGAATTGCCCCAACATTTCTTCAATGGACAGGCCTAAATGCGCAGCAAGTCGTTCGCGGTCATGCTCGGTGAGCACGATGCCGCCCTCACCCTGGCAGCAGTGGCCGCAGCGTTTGCAGTCAAAGGCTGCCTCAAGCATTCGCATCTCCCTTAAGCAGCCGCGCATGCTCCACCATGAGGCAGCGGTCCTCCACCACGAAAATGCCGCAGCCATCCAGAGTCTGCCGGGCCTGGGCGCTGTTGATGCCGGACTGCATCCAGAAGCAGCGCGGGCGGTTCGGCAGGAGCAATGTTTCCTGGGCATGGGCCGGACAGGCTTCGGCCGCTCGGAACAGGTTCACGAGGTCTATGGGCTTGGGCACATCGGCCAGGCTGGGATAGGCTGGGATACCCCACACGCTTGTGCGTTTGGGATGCACGGGGATGATGGTGAACCCGGCTTTGATGAGATAGCGTCCCACCATGTCAACCGGCTGGCCGGGCTTATCCTTGGCGCCAACAATGGCGATGGTCTTGACCTGCTCAAGAAGGGCGGCTAGCTCTTTGTCGCTGTACAGCATGATTGTCCTTGTTGTGTCAGCCAGCCGCTGGAAACTGCGGCGCGTCTGATCGCTGCGTGATTCAAAACTGTAGCGCAATCCGTTGCAATTGCCTAGACCCGCAACCCAGCGGACACCGGAGCACCCCCCATGTTCGAAGCCCTGGCCACCATCCCCGCCGAGGAGCTGTCCCTCCGCCATTCCCGCTGCCGCGCCCTTTTGGCCGAGTTCGCCCCTGAGGCGGGTGGCCTGCTCGTATTTGCGCGCCCGGCCATCTATTACCTGTGCGGCACCTTGGGCATGGGCTGCCTTTGGCTCCCGCGTCATGGCGAACCCCTGCTCATGCTGCGCAAGGGCGAGGGCCGCGCAGCCCTGGAGGCCCCGAGCACCCGCATGGCCACCTATCGTTCCTACACCGACCTGCCTGACCTTGCCGCCGAGGCTGGCGTTCCCTTCAGCGAGACCATCGCCGTGGACATGTCCGGGCTCACCTGGCAGTTGGGCGACATGCTGCGTTCGCGTCTTTCCGCCCATCGCTTCGTTTCCGGCGATGCGGTCCTGGCCATCGCCCAATCACTTAAAAGCGAATGGGAGTTGGATGTCATGCGCACTTGCGGCGAGCGGCACCATCTGGCCCTGTATGACGTGCTGCCTCAGCTCATTAGGCCTGGAATGAGCGAGCGTGAGATTGCGCACACTGCCTGGGCCGTGTTTTTTGAGCTGGGACATCAGGGGGTTCTGCGCATGAGCGCCAATGGCGAAGAATGTTTCCTGGGGCACGTATCCGCAGGCGATTCCGGGATTTATCCCAGCAGCTTCAACGGCCCTTTGGGCGTACGCGGGGAACATCCGGCGGTGCCGCTGATGGGGTATGCGGGCAAGGTCTGGAAAAATGGCGAGCCCCTCGCGCTGGACATCGGGTTCCAGTTGGAGGGTTACCATACGGACAAAACCCAGCTCTATTGGGGAGGCGCATCCGGGAGCGTCCCTGCCGAGGTCCAGGCGGCCCACGATTTCTGCGTGGACGTGCAGGCCTGGGCGGCGGAGAAGCTCAAGCCTGGCGCGCTGGTGAGCGAGATATGGGCGCACTGCCTGGTGTGGGCCAAGAAGGCGGGCTTTGCCGATGGGTTCATGGGCTTGGGGGCCAACAAGGTGCCCTTCCTGGGACACGGCATCGGCTTGGCCATCGACGGTTGGCCAGCCATAGCCAAGGGCTTCGACCGCCCGGTGGAGCGGGGCATGGTCTTTGCGCTGGAGCCCAAGCAGGCCATTCCCGGCCTTGGCATGGTCGGTGTGGAGAACACCTTTGAAGTCACAGACGCGGGCGCGGTCTGCATCACCGGGCAGGCCTACGACCTGCTGTGCGTCGAGGGATAGGGGCGCTGGGTAGCTGGGCTAGCCTGCGGCGATCATCTGCAGTTGGCCGGACTGCAGGAGCCAACGCAAGGTGCCGTTGCGGCTCTCCAGGCGAGGCGCGCCGATGGCCAGCAGCGCGCCGCCTTCAAGGGCCAGGCTCAACTTCGGACCAGAGGTGAGCAGGTGCGAGGCCAAGCTGCCCAGCAGAGGCAGTTCGCCGCAGATGAGCACGGACTGGAACCGTTCGCACTCGCGCAGGTGCTCCAGACAGGTCTTGAGGCTGGTGCCTCCGCGCAGCGCTTCGAAACTGGTGACGCTGGACAGGGCGTAGCCCATGCCTTCGGCCACGATGCCCGCCGTCTGCATGGCCGGATGAAACGGGCTGGCCAGCAACGCGTCGAACCATAGCCCCATTATGCGCATGGCCCTGGCGGCGCTGACCATCTGGTCGTGCCCGACTGGGGTGAGCGGTTGGTTGGCCTTTACTTCCTGGGGCAGGCATGCGCCGTGCTGCATGAGATACAGATTCATGGCTCCTCCAGGTTGGTGAGCAGTATCTACAACCCCTAGCCCATCGACCACGGCACCGCAACCACGGAAATTTTCAGTATCCTGCATGGTATATTGCTCTCCGGGGGCGTTGTGCCCGCTAGAGATGTGGTGTAGGAGCCACAGTCATGACCGTAGCAATGGGACCTCGGGCGGCCATGGCCGCAGGGAAGCAGGAATTGGTGCAACTGCAGAGGGTTGTCTCCGTGTCGCGCAGGCGCGTTCAGGCTGGCGGCAAGGTCTTCTGCTGTTTGTCCAATGCTCTGCTGGTGCTGGCCGTTTTGGCTGCGCTGACTCTTTCGGCGGGGCTTGCGCGCGCCGAATCCGTGCATGTCAGCGCCGCCGCCGATGCTGGATTGCCGCAGGTCCAGGCCCGTCAGCAGGCTCTTGATCGCGCCCTTGTTGAGGCCGTGAGCAAAGAAGCCCGGCGCTTGCTGTCCGGAAATTTTGCAGAGCACCGCATGACCGCCTTGCGCGTTCATCTTGCTCCCCACGCTCTGGACTACGTCCTTGCTTATCAGGAAGTTCCTGCGGTCAAGCCGTCTCTGGAGGAATCCTCCGTCGACCAGAATCAAAACACATCGGTGAAGCCGCTGGCTCAGGGCCTGCCCCTTGAACTTGAGCTCAATGTGGACGTGAACCGCGCCTATTTGCGACAGACCCTTGTTCGTCTGGGATTTTTCGCCGGGAGACTGCATCCGGGCGTGTATGTGCTGCGCCTTGGTCCGGGGGTGACGGAAAAGGACGCCAAGGGTCTCGAGGCATCCAATCCTCTGCTGGGCTTAACTCGTGGGTCGCTTGGCTCTTCCGCGACAGCGCCCGAGGTGACCCTGGAGCGCCTGCCCCAGGGCTACTACAAGGCCGTGTTGCGGCAGGGCGGCAAGGTTCTGGCGGCAGACGCCGCCGATCTGCCGGGGCTGTGGTTCGAGGTGTGGGGCAAATATTTTGCTGATGCTCAGCGCCAGGCTGGGCCGGGCATGCAGCGCCTGACCTTCGCCGGCTTCACCAGCGTGGACGGCGTAATGGATTTTCTCCTGGCCGCGATGGCCTGGGATGAGGCGGTGCAGGAAGCTAAGCTGGAAATAATTGAACTGGCTGGTGCAGACATCCATGCGCAGTTCACCTGTCGCGTCGTCAGCCAGCAAGCCTTGGACGCCCGTTTGCGCGAGGTCTTGAGCGCTCGCAAGCTCAGTCTTGTGAGCCAGGCAGACCTTTCCGGTTCTGCGAGCCAGCCGGTCGTCGTGTCCGGCAAGGCGGGGTTGTCCGCACCATGACGCCTCCTCTGCGCGAGAACAACTGGACTATCCCGAACATGCTCACCGTGACGCGGATCATGCTTACGCCGGGCTTTGTCATGGCCTTTGTGGATCGCCGCTTCGACATCGCCTGGGTGCTCTTCGCCGTGGCCGGGTTCACAGATGCCCTGGACGGCGCACTGGCCCGCATACTTAAGCAGCGCTCAAGCTTTGGCGCCATGCTCGACCCCTTGGCCGACAAGATATTGCTGGTGACGAGCTTCATCTGTCTTGGCGTACAGGATTGGATTCCGGGTTGGCTCACGGTTCTTGTGGTCAGCCGCGACATGTTCATCGTTGGCGGTCTGGCGCTTCTGCACTATTCCGGGGTGGACGTGAAGCGGGGCATCCGTCCGGTGTGGATCAGCAAGTGCGCCACCACGGCCCAGATATCGCTGGTGCTGCTAATCATGGTCGAGCACAGCATGGAGAGCTTCCACCCGGACATCCGCTTGTGGCTTGTGTACACTGTTGCGGCCCTCACAGCCTTGAGCGGAGTGTATTATCTGGTGATCGGCCTGCGCATGTTTCCCCACAACGACAACGGGCATTCCCGGCCATAACGCCAGACATCGACCGGCAGGCGTTGCAGGTTATTCGCGGGGCTCGTTTTTCTTGCGTTCCGACTCCGGCGTCACGTCGATTTCGTCTGGTTCGTTCAAGCTGCGCTTGAAGTTCTTGATGCTGCGGCCTAGGCCAGAGCCAAGTTCTGGCAGCTTGCTGAATCCCGTGATTATGAGCACCACGATGATGATAAGTAAAACACCTGTAAGTCCGCCCATTTGTATAGCCTCCTGTTTTGGCACCTTACGTCTGGGCCAAGGGCAGGTCAATGGCCTGAGCCTTGGCGCGGCTTTACAACCCCCTGCGCTGCAGCGTAATTGTAAAGCCGGAGGCGGCTTCATGATTCGATACCAAGCGGGCGGATCGCATGCCTAAAGGTTCAGACTCAGGCGTTGTGCGCCTGCCTGCCTTTGGCTGCCGCTTCTACCACCTGGGCCGTTGTCTCTATGAGGAGCAGCTGAACCCAGGGTTTCACACGGCCTGGCGCTGCTCTGTTCAGGTCCGCTGGGAGGCCGTGTATGATGACTTTCTAAGCCGGGCCGAGAGTTTCGACCTGAATGAAACGGAGCTTTTGCGGTTGTGGCGCCTGCGCTTTGAGCGATTGGCCGAGGAGCCGATTGATTGCCCGGGTTTTTCTCTGGCGCAGGTGGAGACCCTCCCCGAATGCCTCCATCTTTTGGTGGACATCTGTCTGCTTCGCTTGCCAGCGTGCGCTGGCCATTGCACCAACTACCGCCTGCACCCCAAAGCTTGAATCTGGAGTTCACACATGTTTCTTCATTTTCCGCAGATGCATCCTGATTTTCTTACTGCTTCAGCCCGCGCAGCCCTGCCTGAGGGGGTGCGTTTTCTGGATCCCGGACTTGGATCCGCAGCCAGCCTGGAGCATGTGCGTTCCGAGGTCGCCCCGTTTGATGACCGCACGGCAAAGGCGCTGTTGGCCGACACGCTGCGCTTTGGAGAGAATCAGGCTCACCCCCGCGATATCCTTGCTCAGAGTCTGATCGAGCAGGCCGGAATCCTCTCGTCCGAGAGCGGCAGGGCTGTTCAGTTGGAGGTTGAGAAAAGTGTGCTGGGCGTTATATCCAGCCCTTGCGGAGCAGACGCCCTGGACGCCGCTCGGCGCCAGGCCCAGATGTTCCTTTTGCTGGCCTGGAGTCTTGAGGAGCGTCTTCTGGACCTGCACGGCGTTGAGGACAGGCTCAAGTCGGCCTGGGATCGCCTGGACCAGAGCGTCGCCGCAGGCGCGGAGGTCGTGGAGGATGAAGCCGACCAGGAGGCTTTGGCCCTGGGTCGTGAGCTTTCTGGGCTTGCGCGGCCCGAGACCTCGAGCTTGGCCATGCCCTGGCGCAGGCTGCTTGAAAGCTATGCCGCTCTTATGCCGGGGCAGATCCTGTGCACCTCTGATGCGGAGATCGGCGTTGACTTGGCTGAAGCGGGTGTTCCCGAGGCTTCCCTCGACGAGGTGCCCGGCGCGGCGCGCGTGTTTCGCGCGCAGGCTTGGCGGCTCATGGGGCTTGATCGCCTGCCGGACGCCAAGCCCTGGCTGGACGCCATGCTGACTGTGGGTGTGTTCGCGCAGCCAGTCGGAAACGAGTAGGGGCCCCGCATGTCCTTGCTCGACGCCGGTTTTGATGTTTCGGTCCTGCGCCGCTACAAAGGCTTCATCTTTGACTGCGACGGTGTGCTCATCGACTCCCTGCAGGCCAACGTGGTTTACTACAACAGGTACCGGACGCGTTTCGGTCTGCCGCCCATGAGCCCGGAGGATGAGCGCTACACGCACATTCAGAACGTTTACGACTCCCTCAGGCGCATCGTGCCGGCGGTGCATTATGAAGAGGCCCTGGCCTATCGCTCGCAGATCGACTACCGCGACATGCTGCCTTTCCTCTCTCGCGAACCGGGCATCCGCAAGCTTTTGGGATGGCTCAAGGCTGGCGGATTTCTGCTTGGCGTGGACACCAACCGCATGGACACCGTGCATCTGGTGTTCAAAGCGGTGGATCTTGAAGGGTATTTCGATCCTGTCATGACTGTCGTCAACACTGCCGCGCCCAAGCCCAACCCGGATGGGGTGCGGCAGATTCTTGAAGCCTGGGGGCTTAGGGCGGCGGATGTCGTCTTTTTGGGCGACTCCAGCGTGGATGAGGAGACCGCTAAGAACGCTGGCGTGGACTTCTGGGCCTTCAAAAATCCAGATCTTGCAAGCGATCTTTTGGTGCCGGACTTTCCGATGCTGCTTTCCGCCTTGAAGCGGGCCTGGCCGGAACTTTCATCCAAGCCATAGGGGCTTGATTCTTCGCATTTGGTATGCCACAAGAGAGGCACATGCAGGGTGCCCGGCTTTACTCGACGCCCTGTCCTGTGGAGGTTTGATGTCATATCTCATGATCGTTCTGGTGAAGATTGTGCAGCTGGCTTCCACGCTGCTCACGCTGTATATGTGGGTGGTCATTGTTTCCGCCCTTCTTTCCTGGGTTAATCCAGATCCTTACAATCCAATAGTGCGCTTTTTGCGCAACGCTACGGAGCCGCTGTACGCCCGCATTCGCCGTTGGCTGCCCTTCGTTGTCGTTGGCGGTTTCGACCTGTCGCCGATTTTGATCATCGCGGCGGTGCAGATCTTGAGCGCTCTTCTGGACCGACTGGTCATTGACATGGCCATGAGCGCCCGCATGATGGGCGCTTTGTCTTCCATCCTGGTGGGGTAGGGGCGTGACCATCTCCAAAATCGACCTCCTGAACCGCAAGTTCGCCAAGAAGGTCTGGGGCTACGCCCCGGAGGAAGTCGATCAGCTTATGGCCGAGGTGGCCGAGATGCTGGGGGCCGTGGCCGAGGAGCGCAAGAATCTCCTCAAGAAGGTCAAGCGCATGGAATCCTCTGTGGAGGAGTTCCGCCAGCGCGACGAAACTTTGCGCGACACCCTCATGAGCACGCAGAAGATGGTGGACGACATCAAGGGCGGCGCCCAGCGCGAGGCGCAGCTCATTTTGGACGAAGCCAGGTCTAAGGCCGAGGGCATGGTCCAGCAGGGCCACAATCGGCTTGCTCAACTCTACGAAGATATTGAGAATTTGAAACGCCAGCGCAGCCAGTTCGAGATCCAGCTGCGCGGGCTTTTGGAAACGCATTTGCGCATCATTGACTCTGAGGATCCCGCCGAGACTCGGCTGGAGTCCTTGGAATCGAAGTTGAAGTATTTGCGGAAAGCGGAGTGAAATTGAGTGGGACAGGCGCCCCCTGATTATGTCCGCGTGGCGGGCAGCGGGGATTGGCGGATGCAGGTCTGGGTGCAGCCAGGGGCCAAGCGCAACGAGCTTGCCGGATTGCACCAGAACTGCCTGAAGATCCGTCTGAGCGCCCCCGCCGTGGACAACAAGGCCAACACCGCATTGGTGGAGTATGTGGCGGCCCTTTTGGGGCTTAAGCGAAGCCAGGTGAGCCTTGAGGCAGGGCACACGTCCCGCAGGAAGACACTTCGAGTCCTTGCTCAGAAAGAGCCGATCTGGCCTCAGGTCCAGGAAGCGGACCAGGCTGGCGGGCAACCTCCAACTGAAGGAGCCACACATGGAAGCAATGGATCGCGCCCTCATCGAAAAGTTTGAAATTCAGGATTCTGAACTGCGGGCCCTGTGGCAGCAGCATCAGGACTACGAAAAGATGATCGTAAAGCTAGAAGGCAAGCCTTTCCTAAGCCCTGTCGTCGAACAGGAGATCAAGGAGCTTAAGAAGAAGAAGCTTGCCGGAAAGACGAAACTGCAAGCCTTGTTGGATAAGTATCGTCACCAGGAGGCGTAAGTTTATGGAGCTCACTGGAGCTCAAATCCTGCTTGAGTGTTTGAAGCGCGAAGGAGTGGAGGTTGTATTCGGGTTCCCTGGCGGAGCCGTCATTGACATCTACAACGAACTGCCCAACGCATCCTTCAAACACGTGTTGGTGCGCCATGAGCAGGGGGCCATCCATGCGGCCGACGGCTATGCCCGAGCTTCGGGCAAGGTCGGCGTCTGTCTGGTGACCTCCGGCCCTGGCGCCACCAACACCGTCACCGGCATCGCCACCGCCTACATGGACTCCATTCCGGTGGTGATACTGACCGGCCAGGTGCCGACGCCGCTCATCGGCAACGATGCATTCCAGGAAGTGGACATCGTCGGCATCACCCGTCCCTGCACCAAGCACAACTACCTTGTGAAGGACGTGAACGACCTGGCACATGTTATTCGCCAGGCGTTCTTCCTTGCCCGGTCGGGTCGCCCCGGTCCGGTGCTGGTGGATCTTCCCAAAGACATCATGCAGACCCGCACGAAATTTGTGTGGCCAGCTGATGTCAACATGCGCAGCTACAACCCCAACTACAAGCCTCACGCTGGTCAGATCCGCAAGGTGGCGCAGCTCATCCGCGAATCCGAGCGCCCCATCATTTACGCCGGCGGCGGCGTCATCTCAAGCCACGCCCATGAGGCCCTTACCTGGCTGGCCGAGAACCTGCACATTCCAGTAACCGCCACCCTTATGGGCCTCGGCTGCTTCCCTGGCGACAACAAGCGCCTTTGGCTTGGTATGCTGGGCATGCATGGCACCTACGCAGCAAACATGGGCATCAACAATGCAGACCTTGTGCTGGCCATTGGCGCGCGCTTTGATGATCGCGTCACCGGCAAAGTGAGCACCTTTGCGCCTAAAGCGACCCTTGTCCACATCGACATCGATCCCACGAGCATTCAAAAGAACGTGAGTGTTCACGTACCAATCGTCTCCGACTGCCGCTTGGCTCTGGAGGCCTTGAAGGAAGAGCTTGAGCCCAGCCTGGCCGACTACGACTTTGAGGGCGGGCACATGCCTTGGATCACCAAGGTGGGCGTGTGGGCCAAGGAGCATCCGCTGACCTACAAGCCGAGCGCCACCACCATCAAGCCCCAGTACGTGGTGGAGAAGCTCCACGAGATCACCAAGGGCGACGCCATCATCTGCACCGAGGTGGGCCAGAACCAGATGTGGGCGGCTCAGTTTTATACTTTCAATAAACCGAATACTTTTTTGTCCTCCGGCGGGCTCGGCACTATGGGCTACGGATTTCCGGCTGCCATAGGCGCGCAATTTGCCTGCCCGGACAAAATGGTCATCGACATTGCGGGCGACGGCTCCATCCAGATGAACATCCAGGAGCTTGCCACCAGCGTTTGCAACAACCTTGGCGTAAAAATCGTCATCCTGAACAACGGATTCCTGGGAATGGTGCGGCAGTGGCAGGAACTCTTCTACAAGAAGAACTACTGTGAGACCTGTATGGACGCCCAGCCGGACTTTGTTAAGTTGGCTGAAGCATATGGAGCCACAGGGTTCCGCATCACTCAGGTTGAGGACGTAGAGCGCGTTCTGAGGCAGGCCCTCGACACGCCAGGCACGGTCATTGTGGACGTGCGCGTGGAGAAGGAGGAGAACGTGTACCCAATGGTCCCGGCAGGGGCCTCCCTCACCGACATGCTGCTCGTGTAGGAGGCCAGCCATGCGTCATACCTTATCAGTAACCGTCGAGAACGAGCCTGGCGTGCTTTCGCGCGTGGCCGGGCTGTTCAGCGGACGCGGCTTCAACATTGAGTCGCTGAACGTTGGTCCCACCCTTGACCCAGGTATCTCAGTCATGACCATCACCACCGAGGGCGACGAGCAGATTATCGAGCAGATCGTTAAGCAGCTTCGCAAGCTCATCACTGTCATCAAAGTGGTGGATCTGACGGAACTCAAGAGCGTGCTGCGCGAGATGGTGCTCATGAAGATCAATGCCAACGACGCCAATCGTGCAGAGATCCTGCGCACTGTGGACATCTTCCGCTGCAAGGTGGTTGATGTGAGCATTGATGAGATTACCATCGAAGCCACCGGCAATTACGACAAGATCGCCGCCATTTTGAGTCTGTTGACCCGTTTTGGCGTCAAAGAGATATCGCGCTCGGGCATGGTGGCCATGAAGCGTTCGGTTCAGAATTCGTAAAGTGAACAACGCCGGGGGTGCCCGACGAATGAAAAAAGGGAGAGATCATGAAAGTCTATTATGAAAATGATGCGGACCTGGGCCTTTTGAAGAACAAGACCGTGGCTGTTATCGGTTACGGCAGCCAGGGCCACGCTCATGCCCAGAACCTCAGGGATACCGGCATCAACGTCATCGTGGGACAGCGCCCTGGCGGCGCCAACTACAAGCTTGCTCAGGAGCATGGCTTCGAGCCAGTGAGCGCGCGCGAGGCCGCAGAAAAAGCCGACCTCATCATGATTCTTGCCCAGGACCAGTATCAGAAGATCATCTATGACACCGAGGTCAAGGATTGCCTTACCGCTGGGAAGGCTCTGGCCTTTGGCCATGGCTTCAACATCCACTACGGGCAGATCAAGCCGCCCGTCGACGTCGACGTCATCATGATCGCTCCCAAGGGCCCCGGCCATATGGTTCGCCGCACTTACACCGAAGGCGGCGCCGTTCCGGCCTTGGTCGCTGTGCATCAGAACGCCACGGGCAACGCTTTGAATGTTGCCTTGGCCTATGCCAAAGGCATTGGATCCACCCGTTCCGGCGTCATTGAGACCAACTTCCGCGAGGAGACCGAGACGGACCTCTTCGGCGAGCAGGCTGTGCTTTGTGGTGGTTGCACCGCCCTTATCCAGGCTGGTTTTGAGACCCTGGTCGAGGCCGGGTATCAGCCGGAAATGGCCTACTTCGAATGCCTGCATGAGATGAAGCTCATCGTGGACTTGATGTACGAAGGCGGCATGGCCAAGATGCGCCACTCCATCAGCGATACGGCTGAGTATGGCGACTTCTCCCGCGGCCCCCGGGTTATCACCGAGGAGACCAAGAAGGAAATGAAGAAGATTTTGACTGAGATTCAAAATGGCGAATTCGCTCGTGAGTTCATTCTTGAGAACCAGGCTGGTCAGCCAGTGCTGCATGCCAAGCGCCGCATCGCCTCCGAGCACGCAATTGAGGTTGTGGGGGGCAAGCTGCGCTCCATGATGAGCTGGCTGAAGAAGTAACGTCTCATCAATTGCATTGCAGACGGGATCGCCAACAGGCGGTCCCGTCTTTTTTTGTGCTTGAAACAGGATGGTGCCGAAGTTTTCATCACTCTAGTTGCTGGGCATAGGGGATGGGATGATGACAAACCTTCTTCACATGTTGACGCACCGGTAGGCTGGTGTTAGATATACTCTCAGTGAATCTAGTAGTTTTTTGCAGGTGTAGCCAGTAAATGGATGATACATCAAAGTAAAGGGGGAATCTGATGGATGACTATTTGAAGGAAGCTCTTGAAATCGTCAAGGCGCAGGCCAGCGTGCGGACTATGACTGAGGAAGACATCCTCTCCATGGTCAAAAAGCTGGTTCGCGGCATTCAGGCTATTTCCGGAGAAGCTCCTGTGCCGTCCGTTGACGAAGAAGCTTCTTGTGATCCGTCCAAGTGCGTCCGCGAAAAGACCATCACTTGTTGTGTGTGCGGCAAAGCTTTTAAGATCATCACCAAGAAGCATCTTTCCTCTCATGGCCTTACCCCAATCGAATACCGCGAAAAGTTTGGCTACAAGAAGGGCATGCCGCTTGTCTGCAAATCCTTGCAGCGTGAGCGTCGGAAGAAGATGAAGGAGATGGAGCTCTGGAAGAAACGCGGCAAGAAATAGCTTAAAAGGCTGGACACCATGAGCGTGCGTAACGCAACAAGCCAGCGTCCTGTCGTCCTCCTCCTCGCCAAGCCTTTTCAGATTCTGGTCTTTTGTTTTGCATTTGCTTTTTTGGCGCCCCATTCAGTTGGGATTGCAGCCGAGCGCGCCGACCTGGACCTGAAGGAATCGGGGCTTGTGGAGCCGGCAAAGGTGGACAACAGTCTTGCCCTCGATATTCGTTACGCTACGGGCAACAATTTCACTGGTCAAAGGGTCTATCCTTCCGCCCGTTGCTACCTTCGCGCCGACATCGCCAGAAGGTTGCTCAAGGTCCAGGAGCAACTCCGCAGTCAGGGGCTCGGGCTTAAGATCTTTGATTGTTATCGCCCATTCTCGGTCCAGGAGCAGTTCTGGCGCATCATGCCCGACGAGCGCTATGTGCTTGAACCCGTGCGCGTTGATGGCGTGATCGTGAAAAGTTCCCGTCACAATAGGGGCGCCGCCGTTGACGTGACTCTGGTCGATAGGCATGGAAGCGAATTGGCAATGCCCACAGGGTATGACGATTTCTCTGAAAAGGCTCATCGGGACAGCCGTGCAGCCAGCACTGAGGCCCGAGCGAACAGCCTGACACTGGAAAAAGCCATGAGCTCTCAGGGCTTCGAGCCATTGGCGACCGAATGGTGGCATTTCGATGGTCCAGGCTGGCAAAGCTATGAACCCTTGGATTTGCCCCTGCCTGACGCTCCTTGATTTTCCTTTTCACGCATTTCTTTTGTTTTGCTGCTGTCAGCCTGACAGCGCATGAAAAAGGCCGCCCCAAAGGGCGGCCTTGATTTTGTCATGCTGGTCCGAATTGCTAGCGGATGAACAACATTTCCTGGTAGCTCGGCAGGGCCCACAGGTCATCGGCCACAACGGACTCCAGAGCATCGGCGTAAACGCGGACCTCGCCCATGGCAGGCAGGACCATGTCACAAAGATGCTTGGCCTCGGCATGGGCGTCTTTGGCCTCGTGTTCCATGAGTGCTTCAAGCTTGGCGACGGCTTCCTGCATGCCGCGCAGTTTGGCGGTGACGTCGTCCAGGGTCCCCATCTTGTAATCGTGGCCGATGGCTTTGAGGTTGGCGCAGGCGGAAGCCAGTTCGCTCTGGTAGCGCATGGCGGCGGGGAAGATGATGGTGGTGGCCATGCGTACCACGAGGTTAGCCTCAGTCTTGACGGTCTTGGAGTACTGCTCCAGGTAGATCTCGACGCGGCTTTTCAGTTCGGGCTCCGTAAGGATTCCGTACTTGGTGAACAGCTCAATGCATTCCTTGGAACCCAGCACAGGCAGGGCCTCGGGGGTTGTCTTCAGGTTGGGGAGACCGCGCCTTGCAGCTTCCTTGTGCCAGGCTTCGGAGTAGCCGTCGCCGTTGAACACCACCGCGTCGTGCTCTTTCACGATCTTTTGGAGCAGGGTCTGGACAGCGGCGTTGAGCTTGCCGGGGTCGCCCTTGGTGGCTTTCTCCAGCTCGGTGGCGATGTAGTCCAGGGATTCTGACATTATGGCGTTGATGGCCACCTGTGAGCCAGCGATGGACTGTGAGGAACCGACCGCGCGAAACTCGAAGCGATTTCCGGTGAAGGCAAAGGGGCTGGTGCGGTTACGGTCGCCCGGATCCATGGGCAGCGGAGGCAATGTGTCAACGCCGATGCTCATGACTCCCTTGCTCTTGGAGTTCTTGAGCTTGCCCTTCTTGATCTGGTCGAACACATCGGCCAGCTGTTCGCCAAGGTACATGGACATGATGGCTGGAGGGGCCTCATTGGCGCCCAGACGGTGGTCGTTGGAGGCGGTGGCGACTGTGGCGCGCAGAATCGCGCCATATTTGTGAAGTCCGCGGATGGCAGCGGCGCAAAACACCAGAAACATTGCGTTGTCGTGCGGGGTGTCACCCGGATCAAACAAGCTGCCAAGTTCGGCGTTGCCAACAGAGTAGTTGAGGTGCTTGCCAGAACCGTTAATGCCGGCAAAGGGCTTTTCGTGCAGCAGACACACCATGCCATAGCGCTTGGCCACGCTGCGCAGGGTGGTCATGATCATCTGGTTGTGGTCGGTTGCAAGGTTGCCAGCTTCATATATGGGGGCGATTTCAAACTGGCTGGGGGCAACCTCATTGTGGCGGGTCTTCACGGGAACGCCCAGCTTGAACAGTTCGCGCTCAACCTCCATCATGAAGGAGAGCACGCGGCGGGGCACCACGCCGAAGTATTGGTCCTCGAACTCCTGGCCCTTGGGGGGCTTGGCGCCGAAGAGGCTGCGACCAGCGATAAGCAGGTCTGGGCGCGAAAACACGAAGTTGCGGTCGATGAGGAAGTACTCCTGCTCGGGGCCAGCGTAAGCGGTCACGGGAAGCTTGGTGTCTACGCCAAACAGATCGAGCACGCGCTTGGCCTGCTTGGCAAGGGCCTGGTTGGAGCGCAGGAGCGGAGTCTTCTTGTCCAGGGCCTCGCCAGACCAGGACACGAAGGCGGTGGGAATGCACAGGAAAGTCCCGTTCGGATTTTCTAAAATATATGCCGGGCTGGTGACGTCCCAGGCGGTGTAGCCGCGGGCTTCGAAGGTGGAGCGCAGGCCGCCGGAGGGGAAGCTCGAGGCGTCGGGTTCTCCCTGGATCAGCAGTTTGCCGCTGAACTCGGCGATGGCACCGCCTTTGCCGTCTGGCACCAGGAATGCGTCGTGTTTTTCGGCAGTCATGCCGGTGAGCGGAAAAAACACGTGTGTGAAGTGGGTGGCGCCCTTTTCGATGGCCCAGTCCTTCATTGTATTGGCAACCACATCGGCAATGCTTGCGTCCAACTTCTCGCCAAGCTCAATGGTCTTGATGACCGACTTGTATACGGGCTTGGGCAGACGGTCCTTCATGACCTTTTCGCTGAAGACGTTGCAGCCGAAAATGTCTGTGGGTTTGGTGTCGTGGAAGTTCAGGGGAGCATGGGACGGTTTGTAGTTTATTACTGCCGAAATGGCGTTGAGACGTGCCTGGATTCCGCTCATGGTGGCTGACTCCTGTGATTTAGTGGCGTTTGGTTTTTGGCAAATATGTAAGAAGTGCGGCCATCATTTCAGGAAAGGGCCATACCTCGGACCACCGTATGCCAACTGCCTAGGCCAATCAAGTGGTGGCAAGCCTTGTGAGGGAGCCCGGCTCCCCATCGGCCTTCAGCGTGCGCTGATTGGATCGCATAGTATCAAGAATTGGGCCAAAGTGGATAGTTGTTTTATGTCAACATGTTGGCATGTTTCTGGGGCAGGTTGAAAGCTGTGGTGTTACTATTTTGTAAAAGCCAGTGATTCGCAGAAGGCTTGAATGACAAAATTGTACGCAGGGAGAGGGCGAGGGCTGGCAGCTTGACTTGTTGGCTTTTGATCAGTTTAGGAAATGCCTGTTTCGGTCAAATATGTTCCAAGCTTGCGGTCCTCTGTCAGGATGTGGGTCATGACAAAGTTTTTAATGAAGATGGTGACTTCTTTCTTTGTGGCATGTCGGCCTTCTGCGAATCCCTCGGCATAATCAGTGATTGTTTTAAGGATCTGGCTGTGGTGTTTCTTGTGCGCCTCCAAGGCTGGGAAGGCGTGTTTGCGCATGAGTTCTTCTTCCGTCGTGAAGTGTCTGTTCGTGACCTGAAGCAGTGGTTTGAACAATGCGGCTTTATCATCAATGGTGTTCTTCGCAAACAGTGCATGGTAGAGGGTTTGGGCTGTGCGAAAAAGGTCTTGGTGATCCGTGTCCATTACGCTGATGCCTGTACTGTATTCTTCCTGCCAGGCAAGAGGATTGGACATATTGTCGAATGATATCGCCTTGTCCAGGCGGGTTTCATACGCTTCAAGCAGCTTCCAGCGGATGATGGGCACTTCAGACAACACCTGCGCCGGGATGTCGTAAAGCTCGGTGTCTTGGGTTGTTGCGGCCCGGAACAGGCAAGGTATGTCGAAGAGCACTGTGCTTTCGCAGAAAAAGTCACCTGTTTTCAGGCGTTCCACTGTGCGGTCCCCGATGAGCAAGTCCACGCTGCCTGACTTTACGAGGCCCAGTCTGGGAGAGATGCTGCGCTCGATGGTGGTGCCTTTCGGGTAGTGTTTTACCGAAACTGCGGCAGCGATGGCGTTCTGGCGCGTGCAGGACATGGCGTCGCCAAAAAGGCGGTTAGTGTACAGGAAACTGCGCACGTCCATTTGGCGGATCATACGCTCAAAAAAACCATTGTTCTTTACGAACACGGTGTACAGGTCCATTGGAATTCGCAGGGCCTGGACGAAGTTCGCCGCGCGGTGTGTTTCTGCGCTGGGCTTCCCCGTGAGAGCGGTCACTTCTCCCAGCATGGCCCCGGAAGATAACGTGCCGAATACGCGGTTTTTGGTCTGAATCATTTCAACCTGGCCCGTGAGCAGGAGGTAAACGCAGTCAGCCCGTCGCCCTGCCTTGAGGATGATGGACTCTGGGTTGAACTTGACCACGGGATTGTTCAGCAGCACGCGCAGCCGTGAACGGGGCACGTTGGGAAAATAGCTGGACAGAAAGTGGAACGCGTAGGAACGCACGTAGTCCTGGTGGGAGGGGATCAGCACGTCCACCGTGCCGAAGGGGGCGCCAGAACCTATCTCCTTCTGGCGGTTTGTAAGCGGCAGGGCAGTATGCGCCAGCACGATCTTATCGCTCTTGTCCTCAGCAAAGTCTTCGGCATCGCCGTGAATCATGCCTCCACCGATGTCGAGCTTCTTCAGATTCACTGGGGTCAGGTAACTCTGCGCAACGCAGTCATACAATTCTTGGGAGATGCCTGGCTCATCCGCATCCTCGGTGATCATACCGCGCAGGAGCTTAAGGCTCGCGATGTCTGCAAAGTGGGCGTAGGTGCGGTACCCGGAGCGGTCAAGGGTGCGGAACATCATCACAGTGGTCTCAACAGGGTGCGGTGAGAACACGGGCATGACTTCCAGAGTGTCCACATCATTCCATTCCCCCATGATGAGGTCGTGGAATTCGAAATAGTGCTGGAATTCGTCCTCATCAATCATGGACAGGGCCGCGAGCTTCTTCATCACCGAGGCCCGCACCAAGGGGGTGGCGTAGTATGGGATGCGGTGGTCGGCGCGCATAATGTCCGGCAGGCCGCAGAAGTGGTCGTCGTGGGCGTGCGTGTGAAAAATGCCTGCGATCTCGTTAACGCTGAGGCCAAGGGCATTCAGCGTGTGCATGATGTTTGGTCCGGCGTCGATGAGGTACACCTTGCCCTGAAACATAAGAATGCTGGCCATGGCCGGACGGTTTATATCCCAACCGTCGCCCTCGCCGGAGTGCAGCACGGCAAAGTAGTCACGCTTGATCTGATGAAAGCCGAGCACATAGGACGGCAGGGGGTGCGAGTGCGGCGCTGGTGAGTTCAAGTCGACCCGGACGGATTCGTTGCCGTAGGAAATCTCGAAAATGTTTGGCTTCAAGCGTTTCACAAAAACCCGGTTGCGGATTTCCTGCGGCTCATTCTCCAACACCACGAGGTCGAGATATTCATCCATGCGACGAATTTTGCCAAAGGCGAATTTGAGCTTAAGGCGCATCATGGCTTTCGCCATGTCGGCCGGTATCCCGGTCTGCATTATCTCTTCCTGGCTCACAAGACCGTAGTTGCCCCGGTAGATATACTCCATCTGGGCCTCGACTTGCCTGCGCGAGCCGATAAGCAAGGGCTTTGTCCCAGTGTTGTTGGGGTGCCCAGGAATGATGCGTCCTTGGCGATAAAACATCTGGAGGATGGGGAATTCGGAAAGGTTGGTGAAACGGCCGTTTTGGATAAGCACGTCCGAGAGCAGGATGGCGTTTGGCCCAGTTTCGAAGCTGATCCCGCTGACTTCCTTGGTCTGGATGAGGCCGCGCTTCATTAAGTGCTTGACGCTGTCCGCTGGGCAACCGCAAAGAATGTTCACATCTGCGTCGGGAATTGTGATGTAAAAAATGCCTTCCGCGACTTCGATCTTGGTAATTTCTAACATTCTTCCACCAGGTTTGTGAGCGTTTTCTTGGGCAGGGGAAGGAAGCCCATATTAGGATTTTGGTGGGCAGAAAGGTGCGGCCCTGGATTTAGTATTCATGAGCAAAGGGGAAGCCCGTTCGTTTCAAACGATATACTATGCTGATACTCTATTCGTCCAGCGGATTTGCAGGAGTTTTTCCTGTGTCGTACGTAGGGGGTTGATTCCGGGTGCAAAAATTGATTATTTATCATAACAATTAAAGATGCCCACGAGCAGAACTAATCCCGGGGTGAAAATGACATCACTTACTGTCGAGGCGAGACGCGATCGTATTTTGGTTGTTGATGATGAATTGATTAATCGCAAGGTCCTAGAGGGTCTGCTCAAGGCCCACGGGCTTGATTGCGTTTCTGCGGAGTCTGGTCCGACCGCCCTGCAACTGCTTGACAAGAGCATTGATCTTGTTCTCCTCGACATAATGATGCCCGGCATGGACGGTTTTGCAGTGGCGCGAGCCATACGCGAAGTGCCGGAGTTCGCGGACTTGCCCATCGTCATGGTGACAGCCCTCTCCGCCAAAGAAGACCGGCTAAAGGCTGTCCAGGCAGGAGCCAATGACTTTGTCGCCAAGCCCATCGACGCCACCGAGCTAGGTGTTCGCATGGCTTCGCTTTTACGCATGAAGAAATACCACTCCGAGGTGAAAGAGTATCAACTTCACCTTGAGCAGATGGTCACCGAAAAGACCAGCGCCTTGCGTTCGGCCCTGGCGGACCTTGAGCGCGCTCGGCAGGCCACAGTCCAGGCCCATATGGAAACCATCCATAAACTGTCGGCTGCAGCGGAATACAAGGACGAGGACACGGCCAGCCACATCATGCGCATGAGTCGGTATTGCGCCGTCATCGCCAAAGGCCACGGGCTTGACGAGGAGCAGGTTGACCTCATTTTGAACAGCAGTCCAATGCACGACATCGGCAAAATGGGCATTCCCGACGCCATCCTGCTCAAACCCGGCAAGCTTACCGAGGACGAATGGTTGGTCATGCGGCGGCACACCTTGATCGGCGCCTCTATTTTGCGTGGAGGGTCTTCAAAGTATCTCGACGCCGGAGCTGAGATTGCCCTTTCGCACCACGAAAAATGGGACGGGACCGGGTACCCTAACGGGCTTTCCGGACATGAGATTCCCCTCTCGGGCCGCATCTGCGCCCTGGCTGATGTGTTCGACGCGTTGACCACACGGCGTCCTTACAAGCAGGCCCTGAGCAACGAGCGGTCACTTGAAATAATGGCCGCAGGCCGCGGCCAGCATTTCGATCCGGATCTTTATGACGTGTTTATCGCCAACTATGACCTCGTGTTGGAGATTCAGCGAAGTTACCAAGAAGAGTAGCGCCAAGTCCTCCCTGCCCCTTTGCCGATCTATCTGGCTGAGACACAGCTCCAGAATTTATAAAAACTCTAGACATCACCTGTCGCATGCGGTATGCACGATTAATTCTTGCAGGCAGGCTTAGGTGTGCGGCTTTTGCGCCCAGTCTAGGCCGAGGGAGCTGGCATGGGCAAGGCTGACTGGTCCCTTGACCACCTTGAGCGCGACCTCGCCGCTGGCTTTGCTCAGTTGGGCCGGTTTGAGCAGGCTGGCGGGATTGAGGTTGGCGAGTCTACGGCTCTGGCTGAAGGCGTCCTTCAGTGCATGAATGGCGCGCTTTTGAAGGTTTCCGAAAGCCTTGAGGCCCAGGGCCGCCTTCAACGTGAGCTGGCCCTGTTGCGGGAGGAAGCGCGTCTTGCGCAGGCGGCGCAAGCGGAGCGCATCCAAATGCTTGAAGCCGATGTCGCGGCCTTGCGCCGCGCTTTGGACGAGGAGCGTGGCCGCGTAACTGTGGCCCTCGCTAAACTCGCTGTCGATGAATCGCCGTATTTTCCTCCTGACGATCACTTGAGTCGACCGCTGGTGTTGCGTTCGCAACAAGGTGAGTTTCTCGGCGTTACTGACCTCGCCGGACAGGCTTTGAGCCTCTTTGGGTTTTTGCGCCTCGTCGAGGGTGTGGGCCAGACTGTAGCGAGAAATTCCCGCGTAGTCGCTTCATGCTGGGAGGCGTGCCTTGGCGGTTGGTGCCTCACTCTTTCCATCTCCGGTCCGCTGGTCCGAAAATGCTATGTTCTTGAGACCCGTGCGCTGCGCACCCCCAACGGCAATAAAGTGACTCAGCTCACCGAGATGCGCGTGGACGGAGATCCAGTCCCCCAAGAGTTTGTTGTTCAGATGTTTCGCCAGTTGCGAGACAGTTTGCAGGAAGATTGAGGATTTGCTCTAGATTTACTCTTGATAGATGCTATCCATATAGTATAGGGAGAATACATCTCCCGCGAGTTATCCGGAGGAGCAGACATGCCGCAAGTCGCCGCCAGGATTAGCACCGACCACGAGAAGTGGCTCAAGGACTTTTTTAAGACCAAGAGCGCGGGTGCGGAATTTATCCTACCGTGGGCCGTGGACGTTTTTTTCAAGATGATCCGGGGCGTGTCTGTGGAGTTCACCACGGCTGAGCTCAAAACCATCCTTGAAGCACATCGAGATGTGCGGCTTTTGCCGAATCAATCGAAACAGGCGTACCTGCTGCTTCGGGTTGAAAGCGCATGTGACGAGCGTGAAGCGCACATCATGCAGGGCGCCAGCCGCAGCAATCTTGAGATCAAACTGCGCCGCCTTAGTGATTTGCAGGCCACGGCGCTGATGATCTGGGCTACTGCTTACTGGACCAGCAAGGCCTGGGGGGGCGTATCCCTTGATGACTACGTCAAGCTGACCTGCACCGGCAATTAGACCGGGCTGCTATATCTTCGGTCTTCCAATTCCTTTAATCCGGCCAAAGTATTCTTGCGTCCGACACTGGGCACAGGGTTTCGGCCGCACAATTTCTGAGGAAGCATTCCCATGCACGATAGTCCGACCATTCTGACCATCGCCGGGTCTGACTCCGGCGGCGGCGCCGGCATTCAGGCCGATCTTAAGACAATCAACATGCTGGGCGGCTTTGGAGCCTCGGTCATCACCGCCCTCACTGCCCAGAATACCGTGGCCGTCACGGGCATTCACGCCGTGCCCCCGGACTTTGTTGTCAAACAGCTCGCCACCGTTCTCTCCGACCTCACAGTGCGCGCCGCCAAGACCGGCATGCTTTTCTCCGGCGAGATTATCCGTGCAGTGGCGGATCAACTGTCCCGCCGCGACTTTCCGCTTGTGGTTGACCCGGTGTGCGTTGCGCAATCCGGCGCGCGTTTGTTGGAGGAGTCAGCTGTGAACGAGATGGTGCGCCACCTCTTCCCAATAACGGACCTGCTTACTCCGAATATCCCTGAGGCCGAGCTGTTCACCGGGCTTACGCTCAAAAGCGCCCATGACATCTGCGAGGCCGCCGAGCGGCTGTTGGCCATGGGGCCCAAGGCCGTGCTCATCAAGGGCGGGCACATGGACTCTCCGGCCTCCACCGACTGGTACGTGACGCCGGGCCAGAAGCCGCTTCCGCTCATGCAGAGCAGGGTGGATACCAAGAATCTCCACGGCACGGGCTGCACCCTGTCTGCGGCCATCGCCGCGCACCTTGGCCAGGGGCACGACATGCTCGCCAGCGTGCGCAAGTCCCAGCTTTATCTTCATGCGGCTCTGCGATCCAGCTACTCCGTGGGCACGGGCGGCGGTTCGCCCAACCACGCCGTGCCATTGCTCAAGGAGCAGGCGCGACTGGGCACCCTGGACGAGCTGGCCGAAACGGGCAGGGTGCTTGCACAACTGCCGCGCTTCGCCAAGCTTATTCCCGAGGTGCGCTCCAATCTGGTGCTGGCTTTGCCCTATGCGTCCACCACTCAGGACATTGCCGCCTTCAGCGGACGCATCACCTGCACCCGGCGTGGCGAGGTCATCCTCGCGGGCGGGCCGGAGTTCGGCGCATCCTCGCACATGGCGCGCGTGCTGCTTGCGGCGCGTAAGTATAACGCTCGTCTTACCTGCTCGCTGAACATCGCCTGCAACGACCAGACCCTGGCTTCCCTTAAGCGCACGGGGATGACTTGCGCAGGCTTTGACCGGGCCGACGAACCGAGCGATGGTCTTGGCCGCGAGGGAGGCACCATGGATTGGGGCACCCAGGCGGCGCTTGAGGCCTCGAACACCCCGCGCACGGTCGATGCCGTGGTGGACATGGGAGGTCCCGGCAAAGAGGCGATGATCCGCATTCTTGCGCAGGATTCCAAGGAGCTTTTGGGCAAGATCCGGCGCATACTGGATCTGCTGTAGATTATTGTATGAGCTTGGGCCGACGCGTGGGCCCGGTTGACAGTTTGCCGCCCCCCGCTTATCTAACGGGACTTTTGGCAGCTTGAAGGCGAGAGTGGCGGAATTGGTAGACGCACTGGACTTAGGATCCAGCGGCCTGTCCGTGGGAGTTCGAGTCTCCCCTCTCGCACCACGAAACAGAAAACGCGACCCGCGCACACCCGCGGGCTGACATCTTAGGAGGACGGCAAGTCAATGGAATACAAGGTTGAAGAACTTTCTCCGGTCAAGCGCAAGATCAACATCCAGGTGCCTGTGGAAGAGGTCAACGCCGCCCTCTCCGCTGCCGTCGCCCTCTACCGCCATCGCTACGAGATCAAGGGCTTCCGCCGCGGCAAGGCCCCTTCTTCCGTTGTTGAGGGCAAATACCGTTCCCAGATTTACCCCGAGGCCACCACTGACCTGGTGAACTACCAGATCAACGAGGCTCTTGGCGGTCTGGGCATCATGCCTCTTTCGCGCATCGACGTGGACGCCAAAGAACTGGTGCGTGACCAGGAATTCAATTATTCTGTTGAGTTCGAGATTGCACCTGATTTCGCCCTGCCTGATTACGAAGGCTTGGCCGTTGATGTCGAAAAGGCTGAAGTGAAGGAAGAAGAGGTCAAGGAGGTCGAGAAGCGCATCCTGACCAACGCCGCCACAGTGAAGCCCATCGAAGTCGTTCGCGCCGCCACGGACGGCGACATCGTTGTCATCACCTTCGCCGCCTACAAGGGCGACGAGGTGTTCCAGGGCATCCAGGCTGAGAACTTCGAGCTTACCCTGGGCGACAAGCAGGCTCTGCCCGAGTTTGAGGAGATGATTAAGACCCTCAAGACCGGCGAGAAGGGCGAGTGCGAAATCGCCTTCCCCGAAGACTTCATCAATCCCGCCATGGCTGGCCATACACTGACCATGCGCGCCACGCTGCACTCCATCAAGGAGCGCATCATGCCCGAACTCACCGACGAAGTGGCCAAGCGCGCCGGCGGTTTCGAGTCCGTTGAGAAGATGCGCGAAGCGATCACCAAGTCCTACCTGCAGAGCCGCGAGCAGCTGAACAAGTCCATGGCCCAGAAGAAGCTGCTGGATCAGCTGCTGGCCCAGGTGGACTTCCCGCTGCCGCCCAGCATGGTCGAGAATCGCATTGACCGCCTGCTGGCCGATCTGGAGCAGAAGCTTGACCGCCAGGGCAAGAGCCTTGGCGCGCTCGGCAAGTCCATGGAAGAGCTGCGCGAAGGGCACCGCACCCAGGCCGAGGAGGCCGTGCGTGGCGAAATTCTGCTTCTGGCTGTCGCCAAGAAGGAGAATATGGACGTCAAGCCTGAGGAAATCGATGCCGCTCTTACCCAGGTTGCCCGTCAGCACGGCCAGGATCTGCTGAGCGTGAAGCAGTATTACGAAGAGAATAACCTCATCTATCCCTTGAAGGATCGTCTCCTGGCCGACAAGGCCATTGAGCTGGTCTACGCGCGCGCCGCCAAGACCGAAGTTGCGGCCGCCGCTCCCGTGGATGATGAGAGCGCCGAGACCACTGCGAAGCCCAAGAAGCCCCGGGCCAAGAAGGTTGAGACGGCCAAGGAGTAATCTTGACTCTTTCCCGCCACCTGCACGGCTGAAGACACCGCGCGGCGGCCGGCGAAATCCGGTCGCCGCGTTATGATTTTGGGGCTCGGCAGTCTTTTTCGTTAGGTTCGCGCTACTATTGACGCGGGCAAACGAGCCCTTATTCTCTTTTCGGCATATGGTTACTGATGAAATCTGCCGATGAATTCTGCGCAGTCAACTTGAATGGACGCACCACCCCGTCCTGTATGAAGGAGCCGCCCATGCCCGCCGTGCCCATTGTCATCGAAACCACAGGCCGCACAGAGCGAGCCTACGACATTTATTCGCGTCTGCTCAAAGACCGCATCATCTTGCTCGGCAGCGCCATCGACGACCATGTGGCCAGCCTGATTTGCGCCCAGCTGCTTTTCCTGGAGTCTGAGGATCCGGAAAAAGAGATTTACATGTACATCAATTCTCCCGGCGGCGTCGTGACAGCTGGCATGGCTATATACGACACCATGCAGTACATCGCCCCGCCCGTGGCCACCCTGTGCATGGGCCAGGCCGCCAGCATGGCGGCTTTGCTGCTTTGCGCGGGAGAGAAGGGCATGCGATACGCCCTGCCGCACAGCCGTATCCTCATCCACCAGCCCTTGGGCGGCGCCCAGGGTCAGGCCACAGACATCGGCATTCAGGCTCGCGAGATCCTGCGCATGCGCGAGGAGCTGAACGGGATCCTGGCCGGGCACACGGGCCAGAGCATGGAGCGCATTGAGAAGGACACCGAGCGCGACTATTTCATGACCGCCAAAGAGGCCAAGGAATACGGCATCATCGACACCATCATGGTCAAGCGCGGCGACGCGGAAAAGAAGGCCTAGAGGAAGCTCATGAACAGGAAAAAAACCGGCTCCCCCACGGATCTTGCCTGCTCCTTTTGCGGCAAGAGCCAGGTTGACGTGCAGCGCCTCATCGCAGGCCCGGACGTCTATATATGCGACGAGTGCGTGGGGCTGTGCAACGACATCATCGCCCAGGAGCACGTGAGTGACTCCGTCGGCGATGTGCGTTTGCTGCCTCCGCAGGAGCTCAAGGCCCTGCTCGACCAGTACGTCATTGGCCAGAACAAAGCCAAGAAGATCCTCTCTGTCGCGGTGCATAACCACTACAAGCGCGTCTTCTACGCACAGAACAACAAGGATGACGTGGAGATCGACAAGAGCAACGTGCTTTTGATCGGCCCCACGGGTTCCGGCAAGACTCTGCTGGCCCAGACCCTTGCCCGCATGTTGAAAGTTCCCTTCGCCATTGCCGACGCCACGACCTTGACCGAGGCCGGCTATGTGGGAGAGGACGTCGAAAACATCCTTGTGGCGCTTCTGCAGAACGCCGACTACGACATCGAGGCCGCCAGCCGCGGCATCATTTACATCGACGAGATCGACAAGATTGCGCGCAAGGGCGACAGCCCGTCCATTACCCGCGATGTTTCGGGCGAGGGCGTGCAACAGGCTCTGCTCAAGATCATTGAGGGCACAGAAGCCAACATCCCCCCCAAGGGCGGACGCAAGCACCCGCAGCAGGAATTCATCAGGATGAACACCTCGAACATCCTGTTCATCCTGGGTGGCGCCTTCATCGGGCTCGACAAGATGATCCAGCAGCGGATGCAGGGCACCAGCATGGGGTTCGGCGGCAAGATGGAGAACAAGAAGAAGGAGATCGCCATGGGCGAGCTGCTCGCCCAGAGCCAGCCCAACGATCTCATCAAGTTCGGCCTGATCCCCGAGTTCGTGGGCCGCATCCCCATCGTCACCGCCCTGGACGAGCTCACTTGCGAGGACCTGGTGCGCATCCTCACCGAGCCCAAGAACGCTCTTGTGAAGCAGTACCAGAAGCTGTTCGAGCTTGATAAGGTCAACCTGCGCTTCACCGAGAATGCGCTGAAGGCCATCGCCGAGGCGGCTATCATCCGCAAGACCGGAGCGCGCGGCTTGCGCAACGTGCTTGAGTCGACCATGCTGGAGATCATGTACAAGTTGCCGTCCCTTTCGGGCGTCAAAGAGTGCGTCATCAACAGCGCGGTCATAGAGAAGGGCATGGAGCCCCTCATTTTGTACCATCAGGAGGTCAAGAGCGCGTAATTCGCGCTTTCGTCCTTTACATTCGTTGCCTGGAAGGTATGCTGACCGCAACTGCCAAGCACGCGCGGCCAGCATACCTCCGACCACCGAACCAGCCCGGCTTCGGCCTTTAAGGAGCATCCATGAACGACTTCGACGCTCTGGAGCGCGATATTCAGCCGGACGATTCCGTGTTGCCGCTTATGTCGCTGCGGGAAGTGGTGATGTTCCCGCGCTCCATCGTGCCCCTGTTCGTAGGGCGCGAGGCCTCCATCAAGGCCATTGAGAGCGCCATCGCCCTGCATGACAAGCATATTTTTCTCGTCACTCAGCGCTCGCCGGAGAAAGAGAAGCCCGAGGCCGAAGATCTCTTCGCCGTGGGTACAGTGAGCCGTATTTTGCAGATGCTGCGCCTGCCCGATGGCACCATCAAGGTGCTCTTCGAGGGCCTGTACCGTGCCAACTGGAGCATTCTGGAATCTGATCCCGCCGAGGCCGGAGATTTCCCCCTGGTGCGCGTGGACCGGGTGGACGAACTCCACGGCGACAAGTCCGAGGGCGACGCGCTTATCCGCGCCGTGAACGAGTCCCTTGACGTCTATGCTCGCAACAACAAAAAGGTGGCGCCGGAATCCATCCTGGCCATGGCCGCCCTGCGCGAGCCAGGCGCCCTGGCTGACGCGGTGATGCCGCACCTCAAGGTGGATTTTCTGCGCAAGCAGCGCGCTCTGGAAATCTCCGAGACCTCGCAGCGCCTGGAATACGTGTACGAGCTTCTGCTGGGCGAGATCGAAATCTCCACCATCGAGAAGCGAGTGAAGGGCCGCGTCAAGGGCCAGATGGAGAAGAACCAGCGCGAGTATTACTTGAACGAGCAGATGAAGGCCATCCACAAGGAGATGGGCCGCGAGGATGACCCCGCCGCCGAGGCTTTGGAGCTTGAAAAGCGGCTGGACGCCAAGGTTATGAGCGACGAGTCCCGCGAACGCGTCAAGAAGGAAATCCGCAAGCTCAAGCAGATGCAGCCGTCCTCAGCTGAGTACACAGTGGTGCGCAACTACGTTGACTGGGTGCTGGACTTGCCCTGGGGCGTGCTCAAGGAGACGGACCTCGACATTTCCAAGGCGCGCGTGGTGCTTGATGAGGACCATTTTGGCCTGGAAAAGCCCAAGGAGCGCATCCTTGAGTATATCGCGGTGCAGAGCCTGGTTAAAACAATGAAGGGTCCCATCCTGTGCTTTGTGGGGCCTCCGGGCGTAGGCAAGACCTCCATCGCCAAGTCCATAGCTCGCGCCATGGATCGCGAATTCATGCGCATTTCCCTTGGCGGCGTGCGCGACGAAGCCGAAATACGCGGCCACCGCCGTACTTACGTGGGCGCTTTGCCGGGCAAGATCATCCATTCGCTCCGGCGCTGTAAATTCAACAATCCCGTCATCTGCCTGGACGAGGTGGACAAGATGAGCATGGACTTCCGGGGTGACCCATCGTCCGCGCTATTGGAAGTCCTCGATCCGGAGCAGAATTACGCCTTCAACGATCACTACCTGGACCTTGACTACGACCTGTCCAAGGTATTCTTCATCACCACGGCCAATACGCTGGATTCCATCCCGCTGCCCCTGCGCGATCGCATGGAGATCATCCGCCTGCCGGGCTATCTTGAGACAGAAAAGCTCAAGATCGCCAAGCAGTTCTTGCTCGGTAAGCAGCGTGAGCTGCACGGCCTTTCCGAGGAGTCGCTGAACGTCTCCGATAATGCCATGCTGGAGATAATTCGTCGCTACACCCGCGAGGCCGGGGTTCGCAATCTGGAGCGCGAGATCGCCGCCGTGTGCCGTAAGGCGGCCATGAAGATCGTGGAGGACAAGGCCGTCACCTCCGTGGCTGTGAGCAAGCAGAGCATCGCAACCTATCTTGGCGTGCCCAAGCACCGCCATGAGGAGCGCGAGGAAAAGTCGCAGGTGGGCGTCACCACCGGCCTGGCCTGGACGCAAATGGGCGGCGAGCTGTTGCTCATCGAAGTGGTGCTCATGAGTGGATCCGGCAAGGTGGAGATCACCGGCAAGCTGGGCGAGGTCATGCAGGAGTCTGCCCGCGCCGCGCTCTCTTATCTGCGCTCCCGTTCGGACCTTTTCGGCCTCAAGCGCGACTTCCACAAGGAGATTGACATCCACGTGCACGTGCCCGAGGGCGCGACGCCCAAGGACGGTCCCTCGGCCGGTGTGGCCCTTGTCACCTCCATCGTGTCGGCCCTGCTCAACATTCCTGTGCGCAACGATGTGGCCATGACCGGCGAGATCACTCTGCGCGGGCGCGTGCTGCCCATCGGCGGTCTGCGAGAGAAGCTCCTGGCTGCTCACCGCGGCCTTGTGGGCACGGTGTTCATCCCGGCTGAGAACGAGAAGGATCTGAAGGAAGTGCCTGAGGAGATCTTGAAGGATCTCAAAATTGTGCCCGTTGAGACCGTTGACACGGTTCTTGAACAGGCCCTTGAGTGCGGCAGTTCCGGCGCCCTGTTTTGCGGAAGGGACAACATCTCACCCCTGAGCAATCTGCTGGTGAAGGAAGAGTACCTGCCGCCCACGCACTAGGCTGTCCGCATCGACCATGCAATAGAAAAAGGCCGGGATATCCCGGCCTTTTATCATTCAACTTTTCGCATTTTTTGCTATTTGCTCAGGTGCTTCTGGACGTTGTCCTTGATCCAGTGCTCGTCCCACCATTCCGTAGGGCTCACCTGTAGGCCGCTCACAATCATTGCAAAGTGAAGATGGTCGCCGCCTGCCAGCCCGGTGACTCCGGTCTTGCCGATGACGTCGCCTTTCTTGACCTGAGCGTTCTTGGCCACGGCGATTTCGCTCAAGTGTGAGTAGAGGCTTTGCAGTCCAAGGCCGTGATCGATAATGACGCAATTGCCGTAGATTCCAAAGAACCCGGCGAACACAATGCGGCCGGTATTTGCCGCAGGCACGGGGGCATTGGCTAGGCTTGCCAGGTCCACGCCCATGTGGGTCTGGTGGTCGATCTTCTCACCCTTGTAATAGTAATCGCGCTGGTCGCCGAAGCCAGCACGCCCAGCGGCGTTGGGCAGACGCAGGAATGGGCCGGACCAGAGCGGGGTGGGGGAGGTGTCCTGACCGATCTTGAGAAGTTCTGCTTCGTTTTGTTTGCGCAGTTCGGTGTTCACACGTTTGTAAATGTCCAGCGGGGTTTTCTCCGCTGGATACATGGCTGTGTACTGGCTCATCTTGTCGTTAAGAAATTCATCGGGAATGTTCAAGTTGTCCGACTTAAAGACCTTTGGAATGGCCAGCACCGAAATGGTTTGGGAACCTTCGTTGCCCGCCTTGTCCCGGGCGGTGATCTTGGGCTTGAAGTCAGACGGAGCCATGTCGTGGGGCATGCCGAAATAACACACCCATTCACCCCCTGGCTGCTGGAAGGCCGGGAAGAAGCGCTGCCCCACATTCACGCCAGTGTGCACCAAGGGTTTGGACACGGTGTAGCTGACCACGGCAACGCCGCCTTGGTTCACGTGATGGATGCCAGGATTTACGTTGAGCCTGGGCGGCGAGAAGTCCAGGGTAAGATTCTGAATCAAATGAGACTTGCCGCGTCCCAGGAAGGAGAGCAGGGCGTTGTCGCGTACGGTGATGCTCAGCTCAAGGGGGCCTTCCTTGAATCCTGCCTCGCGCGGGAGGCGGAAATTCTCGGTGTGTGAAAGCTGCTTGTCTGGAAAGATTTTACGTACAAAATCAACACGTTTGTTGTCCTGGGTCGCAGAGATGACGCATTCCTTGAGCCCGGCCCGGTTTGAGGTGAGGCTGAGGCTGAAGTCTGTGGTGTAGGAGGCCGCATCGGTTTGCGGGGTGAGCTTGAGCACTGGGGCGCTTCCGTCTCGAAGGAAAGTGAAAACGATAAGGCCAAACAGCGCAAGGACACACAGGGCAACCAATGTACGCATCATGTGGCCGGAGCTCTTCTTTTCCGCTGGAAGTATTTTCATTGTCTCTTTTGGGGGGCTGAAGGTTGTGGGGAGGACGCGAGATCACGCCGGAATTTACCGGTTTAACACGCTATGCGCGTATGATGAAATGGGGGCGTCAGGCTTGGTCGGC
The DNA here is from genome assembly GCF_030689645.1 of Humidesulfovibrio sp. Classification (GTDB taxonomy): domain Bacteria; phylum Desulfobacterota; class Desulfovibrionia; order Desulfovibrionales; family Desulfovibrionaceae; genus Humidesulfovibrio. Next base: position 175,775 of record NZ_JAUYFU010000048.1, on the reverse strand, counting down.
TTGGTCCATGGCGTCCAGCAACTGTATGGTGAGCTGGAGGAAGTCCGCTTCGGTGACGATGCCAACCAGCTTCCCGTCCTCCACAACAGGCAGGCAGCCATATTTGTGGTTGTATAGAATATGGGCGGCCTCGCGCACGGTCTGTTCCGGTGAGATGACGCACACATCGGTGCGCATTATTTCCTGCAGGGGGATTCCGGCGTCGATCTCGTCCTGGGTGGCGGGGTCGATGTTCGCCAGGTGCGAGATGGTGTTCGCCAGCACATCACGATTGGTGATAAGCCCTCGGAACATTGTGTCTGCGGTGGTGATGGGCACGTGTCGGATGCGCTTCTTGTCCATGAGCACCCGCGCGCTCTGGAGGGTATCCGTTTCCCGCAGGGAGTAAACTGGTGTGGTCATGAGTTCTCTGATCTTGAACATGGGCATCTCCTCGGCTTTCAGGGTGCTCCAGGGCTTTGCGGGTTGTTTCCTTGATTGTTAAAGGAAAGGGGCAATGTGTCAAGAGCGCATAGGCCTGTGTTGACTTGGCGATGGAAATCTGGTCAGCACGGCGTGACACGAATGAATCCCACAACAGATCTGGAGTGCACAGGATGCGGGTTGACCCCAAAAGACAGCGCGATCGCATGGTGAACGACCAGCTTATAGCGCGCGGCATCACTGATCCGCGTGTTCTGGCCGCCATGGGCGAGCTGCCCCGCCACCTGTTCGTAGAGGAGGCCATGGCCCGGCAGGCCTACCTCGACAGCCCACTGCCCATCGGCGAGGGGCAGACAATCTCACAACCCTACATAGTGGCTCTCATGAGCGAGCTTCTCCAGGTCGAGCCCGGCATGAAGGTGTTGGAAATCGGCACCGGCTCCGGCTATCAGGCTGCCGTGCTGGCCAAGCTCGGTGCGGACGTGCATACTGTTGAGCGCATTCCGAAACTTTGCGCCAGCGCCCGGGAGCGGCTGCTGTCTATGGGGCTGTTTAGTGTCCATGTGAAGCAGGACGACGGCACCCTGGGGTGGCCGAGCGCAGCGCCCTTTGACCGCATCATCGTCACCGCCGGCGGTCCCGAGGTTCCGCCACCCCTGGTGGAGCAGTTGGCCATGGGGGGGCGGCTTGTCGTTCCCGTGGGCGGATCGCGCCGGGTGCAACGTCTTGTGCTTGTGGAGAAGACGCCGCAGGGCGTTTTGCAAAGCGAGGTGTGCCCTGTGGCTTTCGTGGATTTGGTCGGCAAGCACGGGTGGTGATGCCCGCACTGCATCTCCCCCTGACCTCAACCCTCTTTCCGAGATTTACACGCAGGCCAAAATCGGCCATAATTCTCTTTTAACGGCTCCCGCCGTGATCCCAAGACAATGGAGAGTGCAACGTGAGTTCATGTTCTGGAGGCTCCTGCCCCTCTTCCTCGGGCGATGCCAACGCCAAGATGGCCTTGCAAGACCAGCTCATTGCCATGACCCTGGAGCGCATCCGCTACAAACTGTTCGTCATGAGCGGCAAGGGCGGCGTGGGCAAGAGCTCCGTGTCCGTCAATATTGCAGCAGCCTTGGCTGCACGCGGCTACAAGGTCGGCCTCATGGACGTGGATATCCACGGCCCCAGTGTGCCGCGTTTGCTGGGGCTTACCGGTCAGCTTGAGCCGGACCGGGGCAGCTTGGTGAAGCCAAAGAAATATAACGATAATCTGCATGTCGTCTCCATGGAGTCCCTGCTGCTCGATCCTGACCAGGCTGTGCTTTGGCGTGGCCCCATGAAGACCTCGGCCATCCGCCAGTTTATCTCCGATGTGCAGTGGGGCGAACTGGATTTTCTCGTCATCGACTCGCCTCCGGGTACCGGCGATGAGCCCATGACCGTGCTGAAGCTTATACCAGAGGCTTTGGCGGTAGTGGTCACCACCCCGCAAGAGGTTTCTTTGGCCGATGTGCGCAAGGCGATAAACTTTCTACAGTACGCCCAGGCCAATATTCTTGGAGTTGTTGAGAATATGAGCGGCTTGGCCTGCCCGCATTGCGGCTTGTCCATCGACTTGTTCAAGAGGGGGGGCGGAAAGGCCCTGGCCGAGCAGTACGGCCTGGAGTTCTTGGGAGCCATTCCCCTGGACCCCACTTCAGTTGTGGCGGGCGACCTTGGCACCCCTGTGGTGCTTATGGAAGGAGACTGCCCTGCGAAAGCGGCGCTTTTGGCCCTTGGCGAGCGCGTTGCCTTGGCCGCCCAAACAAGCCTGGAGGCCGCCTCCACCGTTCACAGATAGGCTGGGGATAGTACGCTTATGACCTTGAATTTGGCCAACATGCTCACCCTGGCGCGCGTATTCGCGGTGCCGGTCATCGTCGTGCTTCTCTATCTGGAGCAGGCGTTTCAGACCGTTCTCTTGGCGTACGTGTCCGCTGGTGTGTTCGCGCTGGCCTCGCTCACGGACATGGCTGACGGATATATCGCCCGCAGGCAGAACCTCATCACCAACCTTGGCAAGTTCCTTGACCCCTTGGCTGACAAGCTTCTCATCAGTTCGGTTTTAATCATGCTTGTGGAGTTGGGCTGGGTGGCTGGCTGGATTGTCGTGGTCATTATCTGCCGTGAACTTGCCGTCACCGGAATGCGTGGCGTTGCAGCGGACAAAGGCGTTGTCATCGCGGCTGACCACTTCGGGAAGATGAAAACCATTGCACAGAGCCTTGCACTGGTGCCGCTTTTGGCGCATTATCCAATATTGGGTCTGGATGTGGCGCTCATCGGAACAGTCGTGTTGTATGTGGCCCTGGCGCTTACGGTTTTTTCTGGTGGGAATTATCTGTACAATTTCTATAAAAACTGGTTACAAGCTGAATGACCACGCAATCATGCGCGTGGGAGCGGGTTTCCGGAGCAGAGTGATGAACAGGCCGCACAATAGCCATATGGCCCGCATATCCAACTGTCTTGAGACAATTCTGGAGCTTGAGCCGGAACTGGAAAAGATAGAGTTGGGCAAGAGTCTGCTTGAGGAGTTCGATGTGCTCAAGGACTTTTTGCAGCGGATCGACTCCGTGACCTTGAATGAGGAAGACGTGGAACGTGTGGAGACGGCTACGGCCAATTTTCTTGAAGAGCTGCGCGCGCCATTAGCAAAGATTCGTCCCGGCAGGCCCCTTGCGCCGCGCCTGCAGTGAGACGGAGCCATGGCCCGGCGTATTCTGCTAGGCGTACTGATTGCGGTCAATGTTGTTCTGTTGTTTCGCCTCATCTGGAGCGATCACGGCGTCATTGCCTACATGAACATGCGCAACCGCTCTGTTAAGCTTGAAAACCAGTTGCGCGATGTAGACACAAGAAGCCTTGACCTCAGCAACGAGATCCGCAGGCTTAAAATGGACCGCGCCTACCAGGAGATGGTCATTCGGGATCGCATGAATTACGTTAAGGAAAATGAGGTTTTGTATATCTTCTCCGATAGGACCGACGTAGCCCAGGGGGCCGTGGACGATGAGAAGAAAGATTGAATGGTACCAAGAGGTTCTGGCTCTTGAGCCAGGGTCGCGTATTTTTTTCCCACTGGCCAAGCTCTTTGTCGAGTTCGGGCAGTTGGAGGATGCGGAAAAGACCCTGAGGCAAGGGCTTGACCGCCACCCGGACTCCATGGAGGCCCGGTTGCTGCTTATCCAGGTGCTTACGCGCCTGGAGCGGATTGAAGAAGCCCAGGAGCAGCTTCAGGCCGTTATAAAGCCTTTGGAGCGCTATCCGGCCTTTTGGTCGTTGTGGGCGCACCAGACCTCGGACAAGGACCGGGACTTCGCCGTGTTTTTGATGCTCGTGGCCTCGCATTTTACAGATCGTCCAGTTAAGTGGACCGACGTCGTCATCGAGGGCTTGAACTCCCTCACTGAGCGGCTCATCGGCCCGCTGAAGGCCAGCGCCCGAAAAGTGCGCGAACATTCTCAGGATCGCGCCGCGCCGCTCATGGCTGATGTTCCTGCACAGGTTTCGAAGGCGTCTGACGGCGCCGACGCCCCCTATGAGGGACCAGCGCCGGATGCGGGTAGCTATCGCACCCGCACCATGGCCGAACTGCTTGCTTCGCAGGGAGACTTTGGCGCAGCTCTTGGAATATATCGTGAGCTCTGGGGACGCGCCCTTGACGAACGCGAGAAGACTGATCTGTCCAGCCGCATAAAAACCCTGGAAGCCAATCTGACCGCAGCACCTGCTGTGGCCGCAGCGCCGCATGTTGCGCCGGGCGAGGACCCCTTCGGCAAGCACGCCAAGAACCGTCTTATGAGCACCCTGGAAGCCCTGGCGGCACGCCTCGAATCCCGCATCCAGGCCTGACATCGGATCGAGGACACCCAACGATGTTCACACGTATTTTCCTCCGCCGACCGTGGTGCGCTCTGCGTCGCCCCGGCCTTTTTTGTCTGTCCTTTCTCGCTTTTGCCGTCATCGCTGGCTGCGGAGCCCTTGGCCCTTCCTGGGACAACAGCGCCAGCACCGTGCGGTCCACCATGCGCGACACTAGGGATCTCATAAATCCCGCGCCGCGCGTCGATGTTAACCGCTACAAGTGGGACAACCCCAACCAGGAAAAGCTGGCGCTTCTGTTTTCGCCTGTGGACGCCAAGGTCATGTCCCTTACCCGTTACGTGTCCAGCATCGACTACCGTCCGAGCGACGAATGGGTCAGTGCGCTTCTGCTTCGTTTCCCCTGGGTTGACGGTGTCATCATTGCCGACGAAAAGGGCGACATCCTGACCCGCAAGCCGCCTGTTCCCTTGAAGCGCTTCTCCGAACCCCTCGTTTTTGAGTCAATCTGGCGTGAAACCCTGGTGAAGACTGTGGTGGACTATACCCCACTCGGGCCTGAGCTGTACTTCGGAACCCCAAACTTCGAGGGGTCGGAATTCAAAGGGCTTCATGTGGTGAGCTTTGATCCTCGCGTGCTATTCACCTTTTGTCCGAACCCTGAAGAGCTCGTCATCGTCGATCCTCGCGCACAGAAGCTTTGGGTGGCTGGGGAGACCGTTCCCGATGGCGCGCAGGAGCTGGTCAAGCTCCCTTGGCTGGAAATTATGAAGGAGAGGATCCAGGGCACTGTGACGGCTGGTGACAAGCAGTATACATGGCTCGCCCGGTTCATCGGACGCGATCTTTTCGTCTATGCCACGGAGAGCGCCAACGCCACCTTTGAGGACAAAGGCTTCGCTGTGCCGTTCTTCGGCGGAAACTGGTAAAACGGACTGCGGCGTCGACACGCTTGCGGAGGATTCCTCATGTCCCAGCAGATCACCGTCACCGAACACCTGCTCCTGCACCAGAAGCAGGTTCCCATGGCTACCGGCCGCTTCACGCGCCTGTTCAACGAGCTCATCCTTTCGGCCAAGATCATTCACCGCGAGGTGAGCAAGGCAGGGCTTGTTGATGTGCTGGGCTTCACCGGGGATGTCAATGTTCAGGGCGAAGAGGTCAAGAAGTTGGACGAATTCGCCAACAGAGTGCTCATCCACAGGCTTTCAAGATGCGGTGCGCTTTGCGCGATGGCATCCGAGGAAAATGCCGACATCATCGAGATTCCCGACGGGTTGCCCACGGGCGACTACTTCGTCATCTTTGATCCGCTGGACGGCTCATCCAACATTGACGTTAATGTGAGCATCGGCACCATTTTTTCCATCTATCGTCGCAAAAGCCCTAGCGATTCCCGACTGCTTGCAAGCGACTACCTTCAAAGGGGCGCGGAGCAGGTTGCTGCCGGTTACATCCTTTACGGCTCGTCGTGCATGATGGTCTTCACCACCGGCGATGGCGTGAACGGTTTCACCCTCGACCCTAGCGTGGGCGAGTTCCTGCTCTCGCATCCGAACATGCGCATACCGGAGCAGGGCAACATCTATTCGGTGAACGAGGGCTACTACCACTACTGGGACAAACCCACGCTGGACATACTCGCGCACTTCAAGGCCGCAAGCATGACCCGCAAGAAACCTTACAGCTTGCGTTACATTGGGTCGCTGGTGTCCGATTTTCACCGCAACCTCGTCTACGGCGGCATCTTCATGTATCCCTCCGACAACCGCGACCCCAGTCATCCTGGAGGCAAGCTGCGCCTCATGTGCGAGGCCGCGCCCATGGCCTTCATTGTGGAGCAGGCGGGCGGTTCCGCCACTGACGGGATCCGGCGTATCCTGGATATAGTGCCTGAGCATCTGCACCAGCGTGTTCCTCTTTTTGTGGGCTCCAAGCAGGATGTGGAAAAGGTGCAGGAAATTTACACTGCGGCCCAGCAGGCGTAAGGCCGTGCTGGTTCTCGGCGTCGAGACCTCCTGCGACGAGACCGGCGTCGCACTTGTGCGTGACGGCTGTTTTCTGGCCGAGTCCCTGGCCTCTCAGACGGACATTCACGCGGTGTTCGGGGGCGTGGTGCCGGAGATCGCCTCCCGTGAGCACCAGCGGATGCTGCCCATCCTTTTTGCCGACTTGCTGGCCAAAGCCGCTGTGACCGCTCAGGATATCGACGCTGTGGCCGTTGCGCGCGGGCCAGGCTTGCTCGGCAGTCTGCTGGTGGGCATGAGCTTTGCCAAGGGGCTGTGCTTGGCGACGGGAGCGGCGCTTATCGGCGTCGACCATCTGCATGCTCATTTGCTGGCCCCAGGACTTGAAGACGAATTGCGCTTTCCGGCGCTTGGACTGCTTGTTTCTGGCGGTCACACGCACATCTACCGCATGGATTCTCCCACGGAATTCCGGCTTCTGGGCCGCACGCTGGATGACGCCGCAGGCGAGGCTTTTGACAAGGTGGCCAAGCTCCTCAATCTTCCCTATCCTGGCGGCCGGTACCTTGACGACTTGAGCCAGGGCGTTGAGCCGGATAAGACTCTGTTCCCCCTTGCCTATGTTCACAACGACAATCTAGATTTCAGCTTCAGCGGCCTTAAGACTGCTGTTGCGGAGTATCTGTCCAAACGCCCGCACCTCCCCTATGCCGCAATGCCCGAAGCCGACGCCTTGCGCAACGGCGGAGCCCTGGCCTTGGCCGCACACCCGCAGGAGCTGGCCCTGGTGGCGGCTTCTTTTAACCGAGCGGTGGCCGAGACCTTGCGCATCAAAGTAGAGCGTGCCCTGGGCCGTGAAGAAGGGCTCAGGTCCCTGGTTGTGGCCGGGGGTGTCGCCGCAAATTCCCATGTGCGCGCAGCCATGGCCCAAGTGGCAGGAATGCACGGCCTTGCGGCTTGCATACCCAGGCCTGCCCTGTGCACCGACAACGCGGCCATGATCGCCCATGCAGGGGCCTTGGCCCTGTTGGCCGGATATCGTCATGACCTGGGACTGGAATCTGTTCCGCGTGGTCGCGCCGTTCCTCGGGACTGGCACCGGATAACGCCCAATGCCGAAGGGTTGCGGCTTGACAGAACAAGGGCGGAGAACTAGTTTCATAAGAATGCGGCATGGCCTGGATTTCTGGCCTGTCCGCTGAAACTGAGTTGAAAAATAAGACACTACCGAGCCGAAGGAGAGAATATGGCTATTCAGGTGACTGACGGCAATTTCGAGCAGGAAGTTCTCAAAAGCCCGGTGCCCGTTCTTGTCGATTTCTGGGCTCCCTGGTGCGGCCCTTGTCGCGCCATGGGCCCGATCATTGATGAGCTGGCCGTCGAGTTCGAAGGCAAGGTCAAGATCTGCAAGATGAATGTTGACGAGAACTCCGCCAGCCCGAGCCGTTTTGGCATCCGTGCCATTCCCACCCTGATCATGTTCAAGGACGGCGAAGTGGTTGACCAGTCCACAGGTGCCGTTTCCAAGAGCAGCATCAAGGATATGATCGCCAAAAAGGCGTAGTGTGACCCCATGAAAACTTACGACGCTGTCGTTATTGGCGGTGGGCCTGCCGGGCTCACCGCCGCCCTGTATCTCGTGCGCGCCGGCGTGAACGTCGCCCTCCTGGAGAAGCTTTCTCCTGGCGGTCAGGTGCTCATGACTGAGGAAATCGAGAACTATCCTGGTTTCCCAAAACCCGTGAAAGGCTATGAGCTTGTGGATAAGTTCGTTGAACACCTCTCGGGCTACGAGTTTGCACGCCATTCCGACGAGGTGCGCACCATCACCGCCCAGGACGGCGGGTATGTCATCCAGGTGGGTGATGATACTCTGTTCTCCAAATCGGTGGTTTTGTGCACCGGGGCTCGTTACAAGCGCGTGGGCACGCCAGGCGAAGAGAAGTACCTTGGCCGAGGCGTTTCCTACTGCGCCCTGTGCGACGGCAATTTCTTCAAAGGCAAAACCGTGGCCGTCATCGGCGGCGGAAATTCCGCCCTTGAAGAGTCCTTGTACTTGGCGCGACTGGTTGAGAAGATCTACCTCATCCACCGTCGCGACGAGTTTCGCGGCAACAAGTGCTATCAGGATAAGTGCGAGATCAACCCCAAGATCAGCATTCTGCGCAGCACCATCGTGGATGAAATCAAGGGCGACCCCTTCAAGGGGGTGACAGCCGTGGCTTTGACCGACGTCAAGACTGGCGAGAAGCGGGAACTGCCCGTAGACGGTGTTTTTGTTTTCGTCGGGTTTGAGCCAGTGGCTTCCTTCGTCCCGGCGGATCTTACGCGTGACAAGGCCGGTTTTGTCATCACGGATTGTGAAATGCGCACCAACCTGCCGGGCTTCTTTGCGGCGGGAGATGTGCGCAGCAAAAACTGCCGTCAGGTGGCCACTGCGGTGGGCGATGGCGCCACTGCGGCCACTGCGGCCCACGCCTACCTGGAAAACCTGAATGCCTAAGCGCCCACTTGCGGTTCTTCTGCTCTTGCTCTTGCCGTTGATTTCTTCTTGCGGCCTCATTGACTATTATTTCCTGCCGCCCCCGGATGATACCGCCCAAGAGCTCTTTGAAACCGGCATGGATTACATGCAGGAAAAGCGTTATGCGCGGGCATCCGAAAACTTCCTTAAGCTTAAGGACAGGTACCCCTTCAGTCCGTTGACTCCTAAGGCTGAAATAGCCCTGGGCGACGCCTATTTTCTTGACTCCAAGTACCTTGAGGCCTTGGACGCATACAAGGAGTTCGAGACGCTGCATCCCAGCAGCCCGCAAATTCCCTATGTGCTTTTTCAGATGGGCCTGAGCAACTTGAACCAGTTCAAGACAATCGATCTGCGTCAGGACAACGTGAAGGAGGCGCTTGAAATCTTCTACCGTCTCGAGGAGTCGTACCCCAACTCGGAGTTTTCCGAGGCTGTTAAGCAGAACATCTACAAATGCCGCAAGATACTGTGCGAGCATGAGATCTTCGTCGCTGACTTCTTCTGGCGCACCAACCAGTTCGGCGCTGCTTGGCATCGCTATCTGTTCATCCTTGAGAACTATGCCGACGTTGTTGAGTTCAAGGATTACGTGAGGAAACGCGCGGAATACTCCTACTTTGAGTACCAGAAGGTCTTGTCCGAAGAGGAGCGCGAGCGGGTGCAGTGGACTTGGAAGCGCCTGCTCAAGTGGCTCTAGCATCCTTTCAGCATCAGGAGTCGCCGCGGCATGGATTTATTCATTCCCAGCCATGAGGCCAGCCCTTGGTCTTCTCCGGCGTGGTTTGATCCTCATTTGATTGCCGATACCCGCTTCGCCAGGGCTTATAACGCACTGGGGGATCAGCGGCGCGCATTAATCAAAGGGGTCATTGCCAGGCACTACGCCTTAAACCCGCCAAGACTGGTAGCATCTTCAAAATCGAATGATCAGTTCGATCTCATGGAGCGCACGTGCTCAAGGGAACCAGTGCCCTTTGTCTTGCTGCTCCTCGACGACAGCATCGATGCGCCTGCGTTTTTTTTGTCGGCCCTGATGCCAGCCCTATGCGCACGCGTTGGGCAGGTGCATGTCGTTCGCCTTGGCAAACGCAGCTCCGTCCCCGATGCGCTTCTCGTTTCCTGTGAACTCTCCGGACAGGAGCGGTTGGCTGCGCTTGGCCCAGTGCTGTTGCAGCGACTGCTTCTAGATTGCGCCTCTGGCTGCATGGAAACCGGAGAGTCTGGGCTGGTTTTGTATCCTGATACGACTGAATTCCGTCGACTGCTTGCTCAGAAAGCCCTCCGTGAGGCCCTTGACGCCTCTTGCCTTCGCATGATCCCATTGCGCTTCCCGCGTGCGGCAGGCTTGTGGCGCGATACCTCCCTTGATTTTCCCGTTGAGGACATTGAGTTGCTCTATGGCGCGCTGCCTCTTGAAGCGGCTGGGGCCATGCCCGGACAGCGCTCTCGCAAGGCCCCGGACGAGGACGCCTGGGCAGCCTTCAACGCCGTTCCGCGCGATCTGCTGCTGACTCCGGCTGCGCGGGCAGGGCAGGGCCGTGCGGCGGTGACCGTTTCCGGCGACTGCCTGGGGCTTTGGCGCTGGTCTGGGCTGCACCCAGACCTGTTTATTCAGGAGCGCCAGATTTTCGTCTCAAGCTGAAATAATCCCACAGGCCCAACAGCGCAGGCGGCAGACCGTGAGCAAAAAGCCAATTTCCTCCAAATATCTGCACACCATCCGCAATATCGGCATTATCGCGCACATCGACGCGGGCAAAACGACACTGTCTGAACGCATCCTGTTCTACGCTGGCCGTATCCACCGGCTTGGCGAGGTCCATGAGGGCACAGCCACCATGGACTTCATGCCTGAAGAACAAGAACGCGGCATCACCATCGCCTCGGCAGTCACTTCCTGCCTGTGGCGTGGGAATAGCGTGAATCTCATCGACACGCCGGGGCACGTGGATTTCACGGTTGAGGTGGAGCGTTCCTTGCGTGTGCTTGACGGAGCCATTGGCGTATTCTGCGCTGTGAGCGGCGTGGAGCCCCAGTCAGAAACCGTGTGGAGGCAGAGCGAGTCCTACCATGTCCCAAAGCTTGCATTCGTCAATAAGATAGACAGGTTAGGCGCTGATTTCTCTGGAGTGCTTGAATCCATGCGTGAGAAGCTTGGCATCAAGCCCTTGGCTCTGCAGGTGCCTGATGGCGAAGGCGCTGAGTTTCGAGGCGTGTTCGACTTGGTGCGCATGGAGCGGCTTGTATTCGACGCCGAAAGCCGTGGCGTGGAGTACGAGCGCATACCCTTAACGACTGCTGAGCGTGAGCGCCTGGCCCCCTGGCGCGAAGCCATGTTGGAGACACTATCCGACACCGACGATGGGGTGATGAACGCCTACCTCTCCGGCCAGGATATTTCGCCAGAAACGCTGATAAAGGCCATCCGCGAGGCCGTGATTGCCCTCAAGCTGGTGCCCGTTTTTCTGGGGTCTGCCCTCAAGAACGTCGGTGTGCAGCCGCTGATGGACGCAGTGTGCGACTACCTGCCAGGCCCCCTTGAGGCGCCGCTACAGGCGGGCGTGGATCCGACGACGCACTTGCCCAAGAGTTTTGCTGTCGATCCCGAAGCTCCGCTCTCGGCCCTGGTGTTCAAGGTTGTGATGGAATCCGGTCGCAAGCAGTCTTTCGTGCGGGTTTATTCCGGCCAGCTGACTGAAGGAGAGACGGTTTTTAACGTCACCCATGGCTGCGAGGAGCGCGTGGCCCGTTTGTTCCGGCTCCACGCCGATCGCCGCGAGAAGATCGAGGTGGCTCGGGCTGGCGAGATCGTCGCTGCCGCAGGCATGCGTTTTGGCCGCACGGGCGACACCTTGGCGCGCAAGGACAACCCAATACTTCTGGAGCAGATCGCTGATTACAAGCCCGTCATTTCCCTGGCAATCGAGCCCAAGAATGCCGATGAGGCAGACAAGCTCGACGAAGTGATGCAACGCTACCTGATGGAGGACCCGACCCTCAGCGTTGTGCGTGATGCGGAAACCGGACAGGTGGTGCTTTCCGGCATGGGCGAACTGCACCTGGAGGTCCTGCTGGAGCGCATGGCCCGCGAACATGGGCTTAAGCCGCGAACCGGCAAGCCCCAGGTCGTCTATCAGGAGACCGTTGTTGGCAAGGCCGAGGCCGAAGAGGTGTTCCACCGTGAGTTGGGCGAGGTCATGCACTATGGCGCTGTCCGTCTTGCCATTGAGCCCCTTCCCCGTGGTCAGGGCCGCGTGGTCCAGTTCGAGCTGGACCGCAGCCAGTTCCCCCAGGCCTGGACCGACGCCGTGAACGAAGGTCTCACTGATGGCTTGGCTTGTGGCGTCCTGGGCGGTTATCCTGTGCAGGATGTGCGGCTGCGAGTTCTTGACTTGCCCCGGCGCGAAGGCGAATCAAGCGCAGCAGGCTACCGAATGGCCGCCGCCATGACGCTGAAGCGCGTCCTGGCTGATGCGCCCTCCATGCTCTTGGAACCAATCATGTGGGTTGAGGTGGGGGTACCGGACGCCTTTGTGGGTGAGGTTATTGGACTGCTCGGCGCCAAGGGGGCAAAGGTTGAGAACATTCAGGACCGGGGAGGGCAAAAGCTCGTCCAGGCTTACTCGGCTCTTCGACAGATGTTCGGATTTTCAACGGATTTGCGGTCCGCCACACAAGGTCGCGCATCTTTTGTCATGAAATTCGCTAAATTTGACGTCCTCGTCTAACTCTTCACGTTTCCTGGGCCGATATTCATGGCGAGCACATGAATGTCTGATCGCGTTGCATTTTTCCCCGTCTGGGGCTAGGGTCCATAGTGCTGGACGTGTGTCTACGGAACCATACTGTCAAGCGTGCCAAGTATTCCTGGGTTCGGCTGGCGGCTTGGTCGGCCTTCTTCTGATTGAACCGGTGGGTAGTGTGTCTGCCGTGAGGAGCCTCACGTGATGTCCGACGATGAAAGCCGCGCGATATTCCGCGAAGAGGCCTTGGACCTCCTGGCGGAACTCGACTCGACTTTGCTGGAACTGGAAGCCAGCCCACACGACATGGACCTTGTGAACCAGGTGTTCCGTGCGTTGCATACCATTAAGGGTTCCGGCTCCATGTTCGGCTTTGATGACATCGCAGACTTCACCCATGCCCTCGAAAGCGTGTTTGATAAGGTTCGCAACGGTGAACTCGTCGTCACCAGAGAGCTTGTCAGCACCTCCTTTGCAGCTCGCGACCATATCCTGGGGTTGCTGAATGGTGAGGACGAGTTTGGGAATGGCTCGCCTGAGAAAGGCTTGAGCATCCAGGCTGATGCCCGTGCGTTAATGGTTGGAAAGCCCTTGGCTCCAGCCGCGACGCAGGGCGATGCTATTGTTGAGCCTGACAATCTAGAAATTGCCGAGGCTCCCCGCAACACGATTGAAGACATTTCCGCCGAGTCGGCCCTGCATGAATCGGATCCAGTGGGGCCTGGGACGTATCGCATCCGTTTTCGCCCGCGTGAGCCCAAGGTGGATAAAGACCTGAACCTTGACCCGCTTTTTGAGGATCTCCGTTCTTTGGGCCAGTGCATAGTGCAGCTGAATGATCAAGATTTGCCGCCACTGAGCGCCATCGACTCTCAGACCCTGTATCTTGGCTGGGAGGTGAACCTTGTCACCACAGCTACCCGCCCTGAGATACTTGATTTGTTTTTCTTCACAGACATCGATCTTGATGTTGAAGTCGTCGCCGCTGATGCCGATGGGGTATTCCCCGAAGATTCCGCTCAGTCTGAGGTGGCGGTTGCGTTCGCTGAAGATGTTGCGTGGCCGCCCGGATCTGAAGCGCCGCAAGTCTTTGAGCAGCAAGCCCTTGCGCCTGCAGACAAACCAGATACAGCGCCGGCTCCTAGCGCTCAGGCAATCGCAGCGCCGTCCACGCCTTTGGTCGCGCCAAGGCCAACTCCTGCACCAGCCACGGGGCAAGCCCAACGCGAAGCACCCCCCAAGTCTGTTTCGAAGGATGCCGGCAACAGCTTGCGCGTCGCGGCGGACAAGCTGGACACCCTGGTGGACCTGGTGGGCGAACTGGTCATTGTGCAGGCTCAGATTTCACAGATGGTTTCCGATCGCGGCGATGCGCAACTTACGGCCCTGGCCGAGCAGTTGGAGCGTTTGAGCGCCGATCTGCGCGACAGCACCCTGGGCATACGCATGCTGCCCATTGGCACGGCCTTCAGCAAGTTCCGCAGGCTCGTGCGAGACCTGTCTTCGGAATTGGGCAAGGACATCGAACTGTTGACGCGCGGAGAGGAGACGGAACTCGACAAGACGGTGCTGGAGCGCCTGGCTGATCCGCTGGTGCACCTTTTGCGCAACAGCCTCGACCACGGCATCGACATGCCCGAAGAGCGCAAGGCCGCTGGCAAGAAGCCGCAGGGAGTCATACTGCTTGAAGCAGAGCATTCGGGTTCGGAAGTGCTCATCCGCATCACCGATGACGGCAAGGGCATGGACCCGACCGTCATCCGGCAGAAGGCTGTGGAAAAAGGACTCATCGCCCCGGACGCCGAGCTTTCTGATAAAGAGGCGCTGAAGCTCATCTTCCTGCCTGGCTTCTCCACCGCAGCCAAGGTGACCAGCATTTCCGGCAGGGGGGTGGGCATGGATGTGGTCCACAGGGCCATCGATTCCCTGCGCGGGGCCATTGAGATTTCGAGTGAACTCGGCCACGGCACAACCATCACCATTCGTCTGCCCCTTACCTTGGCGATCATCGAGGGGCTTCAGGTGCAGGTTGGCGATGGCTTCTTCGTCATCCCCCTCTCATTGGTGGAGGAGTGTGTTGAGTTGCATCAAAAGGATGTGGACCCCACGGGCCGTAAGCGCATTATCAACCTTCGAGGCGAACTGGTGCCCTACATTAACCTGCGCCGCTGGTTCGAGATGGAAGGCGAATCCCCGGAAATCGAACAGATCGTCATCACTGGGGTTGAAGGTCGGCGCATCGGCATAGTCGTGGATCATGTCATCGGCGAGCATCAGACGGTCATCAAGAGCCTGGGCCGGGTTTACCGCGACGTGGAAGGAATTTCCGGCGCCACCATCAAGGGCGATGGCAGTCTGGCGCTCATTCTGGACGTGCCCCGGCTAGTGCGTTCCGTGGCCGCCGACAACACCCCCTGACGCAGGACTGCCAGCGCACCATGACTGAACACGCCAGATCAGCAAGAGCCAAATCCGGGCAAAGCACATCGGAAGCGTCGAACCTGACGCGCATGAACGATCGCATCTTCGAGCGCTTCAGCGAGTTCATCAAGGCCGAACTGGGCATCAAGATGCCCGCCTCGAAGAAGACGCTTCTTGAGGCCAGGCTGCAGAAGCGCCTGCGCGAGCTTTGCATGTCCACCCACGAGGAATACTGCGACTATCTCTTCAGCCCGCAGGGCATGGAGGATGAGCTGGTGAATCTGGTGGATGTTGTGACCACCAACACTACGGACTTCTTCCGCGAGCCCAAGCATTTTGATTTGATGCAGGAGAAGGTGCTGCCAGAACTCTTTGCACGGGGCGGCGCCAGCCGCACCATGAGCATCTGGAGCGCCGGATGTTCTTCTGGAGAGGAACCCTACACCTTGGCCATGGTCATGAGCGAGTTCGCCCGCCAGAACGCAGGCTTCACGTTCAAAATCCTCGCCACGGACATCAGCACCCAGGTGTTGCGCATGGCCGTGCGCGCCGTGTACCCCGAAACGAAGATCGGCCCAATTCCACAAGAGTACCGCAAACGCTATCTCTTGCGCAGCAAGGACCGCACCCGCAGATTGGTGCGCATCGGGCCTGATGCGCGCAATCACGTGCGCTTTCGCAGACTGAATTTCATGGAGGAGTTCTCGTTCGACGGCATGCTCGACATTATTTTTTGTCGCAACGTGGTCATCTATTTTGACCGCCCGACGCAAGAGATGCTGTTTTCACGGTTCTGCCGCAAGCTTGCGCCTGGGGGATACCTCTTCATCGGCCATTCTGAGAGCCTTGCTGGAATGAACTTGCCTCTTGAGCCTGTTGCTCCGACAGTATACAGGAAGATTTAGTTATGCAGTCCCTTGAAGGAGCACAGTAGTGGGCAAGCAGATTAAAGTCCTTGTCGTGGACGATTCTGCCCTGGTGCGGCAAACGCTCATCGATATTCTGAACTCTGACCCTGGCATTATTGTTGTCGGTTCGGCCGCCGACCCGCTTGCTGCTGCTGAAAAGATGCGCGAGGTGGTGCCCGACGTCATCACCTTGGATATAGAAATGCCCCGCATGGATGGCCTGACCTTTCTGCGCAAGCTTATGAGCCAGCACCCCATCCCGGTGGTCATTTGTTCCTCACTGGCGGAGGAGGGCGACGAGACGACTTTTCGCGCCCTTGAATATGGCGCTGTGGAGATAATCACGAAACCCAAGGTCGGCACGAAGCAGTTTCTTGAGGAGTCGCGCATCCGCATTATTGATGCAGTGCGGGCCGCAGCTCAGGCTAAAGTGCGGCAGATTTCTAGTTCCTCAGTGCTGAAGATCACGCCTAAACTTGATGCCGACGTGATGCTGGCCAAGGCCATGCCAGGTGCTCCTAATTTTCGCACCACGGAGAAAGTCGTGCTGGTGGGAGCCTCCACCGGCGGCACCGAGGCGTTGCTGACCTTTTTGCAGGCCTTGCCGCTGGATTGCCCAGGCATTGCCGTTGTCCAGCATATGCCGGAGCACTTTACGGCAGCGTTTGCCAAGCGTCTGGACGGCATCTGCCGCGTCAACGTGCGGGAGGCCAAGGACAACGATACGCTGCTGCGCGGCCAGGCGCTCATAGCGCCGGGCAGCAAGCACATGCTGCTCAAACGCAGCGGAACCCGCTATCATGTGGAGGTCAAGGACGGTCCCCTGGTGTCGCGCCACCGGCCTTCCGTTGACGTGCTTTTCCGTTCAGGTGCGCGCTATGCTGGAAAGAATGCTCTCGGTGTCATCATGACCGGCATGGGAGACGATGGGGCCAAGGGCATGCGCGAGATGTTCGATGCCGGAGCTTACACCATCGCCCAGGACGAGGCTTCGTGCGTGGTCTTCGGCATGCCGCAGGAAGCCATCAAGCATGGCGGCGTGCATAAGGTCATGCCGCTGACTTCCATCGCCGCCGAGGTCGTTCGGTATTGTAAGGCTTAGCTGACGCCTTCAATATTCCACCCTCCCGCCAGGGTGTTTGAATCCAATCCATCCGCCAACTGGCGCAGGAACTCCTTGCGCGAGATCTCCTGCGCTCCGAAGCGCAGCAGGTGCGCTGTGGTCTGCTGGCAGTCGATGAGCTTGCAGCCGCGAGCGCCAAGCCAGCGAACCAGGGTGACGAAGAGCGCCTTGCTGGCGTCTGGCGCGGCGTGGAACATGGACTCGCCGAAGAACACCCCGCCCAGTGCCACGCCATAGATGCCGCCCGCAAGTTTCCCATCCAGCCAGGCCTCGGCGCTGTGCGCAATGCCTAGGGCATGCAACGCCTCATAGGCGTGCACCATCTCGGGCAGAATCCATGTGCTGTCCTGCCCTGGGCGTGTGGCACGAGAACAGCCCCGGATGACCTGCCTGAAGGCCTGGTCCAGGGTGAAGCTGAAACGAGCGGAGTTGAGCGTGCGCTTGAGGCTCGACGGAACGTGCAGGCGATTAGGAAAAAGCACAAGGCGTGGATCAGGCGACCACCAGAGGATGGGCGACCCCTCAGCGTACCACGGGAATATGCCCCGTGAGTACGCCGTGATGAGGCGTTGTTGTGACAGATCGCCGCCTACTGCCAGCAGGCCGTCCGGGTCCGCCTCTTCCGGGTCGGGGAACACCGGGTCGTCGAAGAGGCGGTAGATTGTCATTCCACCAGAGCCGGTTCGCTAGGCTGGGTTTCCAGCGCCGTGTAGCGGAACGCGAATCCGCCTGAACTCTCGCCGCCGGAGGAGCCGCCGGATTTGGCCGCCGCCTCTGGATCAATGCCCGGAGCAAGGTCCACCAGCACGGTGCCCCCCTTCTGCAGGTTGCCGAAGAGCAATTCCGGGGCGATGGCGTCCTTGATCTCCACCTGCACCACGCGGGCCATGGGCCGTGCGCCGTACGCAGGGTCGTAGCCCAGCACGGCCAGGCGCGTGCGCGCGGCTACGGTGAGGCGCACGCTGACGCGGCGCTCTTTCAGCTGCTCAGCCAGTTCGCTCATGTGCTTGTCCACCACCTTGAGCATGATCTCACGGTTCAAGGCGTCAAAGGGCACTATGGCGTCGAGGCGGTTGCGGAATTCCGGGCTGAACAGCCGCTCAATGGCCTTGAGCGAGCCGCTCTTGCGATCGCTTTCCGCGTTGCGCGTAAAGCCCAGGCCGCTCTTGGCCAGGTCCTGGGCGCCTGCGTTGGAGGTCATGAGCAGGATGGCGTGGCGGAAGTCGGCCTTTCGGCCCGTGTTGTCCGTGAGCGTAGCATAATCCATCACCTGCAGCAGGATATTGAACACGTCCGGGTGAGCCTTTTCGATCTCGTCGAACAGCACCACGCAGTGCGGGCTCTTGCGCACAGCCTCTGTGAGCAGGCCGCCCTGGTCGAATCCCACGTAGCCCGGAGGCGCTCCGATGAGGCGCGATACCGCATGCTTCTCCATGTATTCGCTCATGTCGTAGCGCAGGAACTGCACCCCCATGACCTGAGCCAACTGCTTGGAAAGCTCAGTCTTGCCCACGCCCGTGGGGCCGGTGAGCAAAAACGCCCCAAGGGGCCTGCCGGGCTGTTTCATGCCGGCGCGGGAGCGGCGGATGGCCTTGCACAGGATGCCGACGGCAGCGTCCTGGCCGTACACAGCCTTCCTGATCTCATCCTCCAGGCCCTGCAAGCGGTCCTTGTCCGTGCCAGTGAGCCGCCTGGCCGGGATGCGGGCCATGCGGGCCACCACGCGCTCCACGTCTTGCACCGTGATTCGCTGGTTTTTGCGGGGGCGGGTGGAGAGCTTGAACTGCGCCCCGGCCTCGTCCAGCACGTCGATGGCTTTGTCGGGCAGGAAGCGCTCGGTGATGTAGCGCGAGGACAGCTCCGCCGCGGAACGCAGGGCAGGGGGCGTGTACACTACGCCGTGGAAGTCCTCGTAGTAGGGCTTGAGCCCCTTTAGGATCTCTACGGTTTCGTCTACGCTGGGCTCCACCAGGTCGATGCGCTGGAAACGGCGCGACAGGGCGCGGTCCTTTTCAAAACTGTTGCGGTACTCCTCAAAGGTTGTGGAGCCGATGCAGCGCACCTCGCCCGCAGCCAGGAAAGGCTTCAGGATATTGGAGGCGTCCATGCTGCCGCCGGAAACAGAGCCTGCTCCGACGATTGTGTGGATTTCGTCAACGAAGAGGATGGCTCCGGGCACGCGCTTAAGTTCGGCAAGCACGCCCTTGAGCCGGGCCTCGAAGTCGCCGCGGTACTTTGTGCCAGCCAAAAGCGCACCCATATCCAGGGCGAATACATGGGCCTCCGCGAACTGCTTTGGAACCTTTCCCTGGGCGATCATCAGGGCGAGACCCTCGGCAAGGGCCGTCTTGCCCACTCCGGGGTCACCCACCAGGATGGGGTTGTTCTTGCGCCTGCGCGCCAGCACCTGGATCATGCGCTCCAGTTCGGCCGCGCGTCCGATGATGGGGTCGATCTCCCCTGCCTTTGCTTTGGCGGTCAGCTCACGAGTGAATTCCTCCAGCGGGTTCTTGCGCTGCGGGCCGTCCTGACGCTGGCCTGGACGCTCAGGAGCATCCTCCTCGCCAGACCCGTCGCCACTCCCTTCCGTGCCGCCGCTTGAACCGCCAGGCTCGCGCAAGCCGTGGGAGATGTACTCCAGCACATCCAGGCGCGAAACGCCCTGGCTGCTCAGGAAGTGCACGGCAAAGGAGTCTTCCTCCTCGAACATTGCGGCGATGACGTCGCCCACTTCGACCAGGTCCTTACCCGAGGATTCCTTTTGCCACACCGCGCGCTGCATGACTCGGCGAACGCTCAAGGTCTGCACAACCTCGGTGTCGGTATCAGCGGGGAGGGGGTCCATGTGGTCGCGGAAAAATCCCTCAAGCTGTCCGCGCAGACGTTCCACGTTGGCTCCGCAGGCGTCTAGGATGTTGCTGCCCACGGGTTCGTGGATCATGGCGAACAGCAGGTGCTCCAGGGTCAGGTACTCGTGGCGGCGACGCCGGACCTCATGGAACGCGTTGGTGAGGACGGCTTCAAGTCCCTTGCTCAACATATGGGTCAGACCTCCTCAAGGCTGGCGCGCAGGGGGTATCCCGCAGCTTTGGCCATGGTATGGACTGTGTCAACTTTTGTTTCAGCCACCTCGGCGGTGAACACGCCGCACATGCCCAGCCCCTGCTTGTGCACGGCCAGCATGATGCGCATGGCCTCGGGCTCGGCCTTGTGGAACACGCGCTTGAGCACGTCCACCACGAACTCCATGGTTGTGTAGTCGTCGTTATGGAGCAGAACCTTGAATCTCCTCGGTTCCCGGGTTTCGCTGGCGTAATCCAGGCCCGGCGACTGGCGAGTGTCCGTGTTGCCGCTCATGCTTTTCCGTTCCGATTTGATGATGTTCTCTTCATATCGCACATGGTAGACATTCACCGAGTTTTGTCGAGGGGGGATAGTGCTCAGTCTGTAGTCATGCGGGACAAAACAAGGGCTTTGTCCGTGTCGTTGAAGACGAAAGACTCGTCTACAGACAGGCCCTGGGCGGTGCGGTGTTGGCGGTTCAGATCGTGGTAGGTGGCCTTGGATGCTGCACTTTGCGGCAGGCTTAGGGCGGCGGCGCAAGCTTGTATGTCCGCCTCGTCGCCTTCGATCTCTGCAAAGCACCCGAAGGGCAGGGTGTCCAGGCAAACCTCACATCCAAGCAGCGACCATTCCTCGCGCACCTTCTCGTAGCAGAGCGCAGGCAGGTAGCCTAGTCCTGCAAGGATCTCACGCATGGCTGGCGCGTCCAGCACTTCGGTCTCGGATTCCTCGTAGACCTTGGCCAGATTGGAGGTTTGGGCCGAGGCGGTCTTGAGGGTGAGCACGAAGCGGCTGTTCTTTTCGCGCAGGCGCAGCAAGGTGCCTTGGGCCTTGAGCGTTCTTGCCGCATCGTCGTAAACGACATTGGACTCAAACCCGTAGCTCAGGCGTTGCGCGCCAAGCTCGACAAGCCGAAGGCGCAGGGCATCGTGGTCTACGTTGAGGAACTTGATCTCTGTTTCCAACGCCATTTTCCGCTTTTCTCCTTTGGGCCATGCTGCTAGGGTCTTGTGGCGTCCGATGGCGCTTGCGGGGATAGTGCATGCTCCAGAAATATATGTTTCTTGGTCTTGCCGGGGCCGCCGGTACCCTTACCCGGTTCTGGGTCAGCGGTTTCGCGCAACGCCTTGCGAGCGAAGGTTTTCCCTTGGGGAATTTCCTGGTGAATTTAAGCGGGTGCCTGTTTTTTGGCCTGGTGTACGCCCTTGTGGAAAGTCGCAGCGGCCTGCCCGGAGATATGCGTCTCTATGCGCTCACAGGGTTCATGGGCGCTTACACGACTTTCTCTACTTACATGTTCGAGTCTGTGGCGCTCATGCAGAACGGGCTGTGGCTGGCGGCTTCGGTGAACCTCGTTGGGCAGACCGTGCTGGGATTGGCCTGTGTCCTCGCCGGTTTGGCTCTCGGGCGACTATTTTAGATCAAAACCGCAATGGCTACAAGGTGGCTCTCCCACTTTGCCATTGCTATTATCCAGCCGCCGCCTCGGTTTCAACTATTGGCCGGTGTTGGCCCAAGTCATAGAACCCGCGCAGGGCGATGCCAAGATCAAAGTGCGGAATGCGCTCAAAGTGTATGAATCCGATGCTCTTGCCCTCGCTTATGTCGGACAGGGCCATGAGCCCGATGGGCACAGGGAAGGGGATGGGTGTTGAGAAGATGCCAGAAAGCCGATTGGCGTAGTGCTCATTCAAATAGCAGATGATTTTGTCGCGTTCTTCCTCGCTAAGGGATTCCAGCACGACCCTGCGGCTTCCACAAGCTTCCGGGGCCTCGCTCATGCCGGGGGCGGCAAGAAGTTTGTCCCAGTCGATTGCTTCTTCTTCCTCAGGGTCCCAGATGTGCCGAAACAGATGCACTTCAACATCGCGGCGTCCTTTGAAGCTTTTTATGGTCATGGACAGGGCATAGGCCCGATCAATGGGTAAAGACTGTTCAGGCGCGATGATATTGATTTCCACAGCTGGCCTCCGGCGTTTTTTGTATACGCCAATGTAGTCTGTTCGTCCGCCCTGCACAAGGGGCATGGGCGCTCAAGGAACGGGTATCATGTCCAAAGCATTTGAACTTGTCAGCGATTTCGTGCCCCAGGGCGACCAACCTCAGGCCATCGCAGAGCTTGAAGCCAACGTTAAAGCTGGCGTGCGCGACCAGGTGCTTCTGGGCGTCACCGGCTCGGGCAAAACATTCACCGTGGCCAATCTTGTGGCCCGGCTGAACCGCCCGGCCCTTGTGCTTGCGCCAAACAAGACTCTGGCGGCCCAGCTGTTCAACGAGTTCAAGGGATTGTTCCCGAATAACGCCGTTGAGTATTTTGTTAGTTATTACGACTATTACCAGCCGGAAGCCTACCTGCCGCACTCGGACACCTACATAGAGAAGGACTCGTCCATCAACGACGACATCGACAAACTTCGCCACGCAGCGACCCATGCGCTGCTCACTCGGCGCGACGTGCTCATCGTGGCTTCGGTGTCCTGCATCTATGGTCTTGGATCGCCGGAGTACTACTCCAAGATGATCATCCCCGTTGAGACGGGCCAGCAGATGAGCCTTGAGGCGCTCATCAAACGGCTGGTTGAGGTTCACTACGAGCGCAACGATATGGATTTTCACCGCGGAACCTTCCGAGTGCGCGGCGATGCCCTTGAGCTCATACCGGCCTATGCCCGTGAAAAGGCACTGCGCGTGAGCTTTTTCGGCGACGAAATCGAGAGCATCCAGGAGACCGACCCGCTCACCGGGCAGGTGCTGGCGACCCTGCGCAAGACGGTCATCTATCCCGGCAGCCACTATGTTTCCGACCAGGACAACCTGAAGCGCGCCACCGACGCCATCCGCGACGAACTGCAACTGCGCCTGACCGAGTTTCGCGCCCAAGGCAAACTGGTTGAGGCGCAACGCCTTGAACAGCGCACAATGTTCGACCTGGAGACCATTGAGGAACTGGGCTACTGCAACGGCATCGAAAACTATTCGCGCCACTTGGACGGTCGCACACCAGGCCAGCCTCCGGCCACTCTCATCGATTATTTTCCCGACGATTTCTTGTTCTTTCTCGATGAGAGCCACATCACGATTCCTCAGGTGGGGGGCATGTTCAATGGCGACTTCTCGCGTAAGAGCACCCTCGTGGACTTCGGGTTCCGGCTGCCCAGCGCACTTGACAACCGTCCGCTCAACTTCGAGGAGTTCAAGGGACGGCTTAGCCAGGCGGTGTACATCTCGGCCACGCCTGGTCCCTGGGAACTTGAGCGCAGTCAGGGGCTCGTGGTGGAGCAGGTCATCCGGCCCACCGGCCTGGTGGACCCCGAGATCGAGATTCGCCCTGTATCCGGGCAGGTGGACGACCTGTTGGGGGAGTGCAAGATCCGAATGACGCGCAACGAGCGCGTGCTCGTCACCACCCTCACTAAGCGCATGGCCGAGGATCTCACCGATTACCTGAACCAGATGGGCGTCCGCGCGCGCTACCTGCACTCCGATGTGGAGACGCTTGAGCGTATGGCTATTATCCAGGCCTTGCGCACCGGCGAGTTCGACGTTCTGGTGGGCATCAACCTGCTGCGCGAAGGGCTGGACATCCCAGAGGTGTCCCTTGTGGCCATTCTGGACGCGGACCGGGAGGGGTTTCTGCGCAGCGCCCGCTCCCTTATCCAAACGTTTGGGCGCGCAGCGCGGAATGCTGGTGGGCATGTGCTGCTCTATGCCGACTCAACTACGCCTTCCATGCGTGTGGCACTTGACGAGACGGCCCGTAGACGCGAGAAGCAGCTTCTGTACAATGATGAGCACGGCATCATTCCGCAGACCATCATCAAGGGACTGGACAATCTCCTTGGCGCTCTTGCCGCCCATGTGTCGGTTGGAGGCCAGGACCTGTCGCCAGACGAGCTGTTGCGCGAGCTCGACCCTAAGCGGATCAAGAAAGAAATAGGTGCCTTGGAGCGCGAAATGCGCGAAGCTGCAAAGGAATTGGAGTTTGAACGGGCTGCGACCCTGCGTGACCGAGTGCTCGCGCTGCGTGAACGGCTGCTGCAACTGGGAGAGTAAATGCGTTCACCTTTAAGTATCGCCCGCATACGGGCCATCAGAGACAAATGGGGATCGCTGTTCCAATTTCTGTTGGGCCTGTTTCTCATGTGCATGGTCTTTGCCGCTGGACTGTGTATTTTCATGTTTGTGGAAGGCTGGAGCATCATCGACAGTTTCTACATGATGGTCATCACTCTTTCCACCGTTGGATTTGGTGAGATTCACCCTCTGTCCGAACGCGCTCGGCTTTTGACAGCAATAATCATCGTCCTTGGCGTGGGCAATTTCGCCTACATCGTTGGTTCTTTTTCGCAGATGCTATTAGACGGGCACCTGCAAAATCTATTGTGGAGGCGCAAAGTGCAACGGCGCATAGACAAGCTCGACAATCACTACATCGTCTGTGGCTATGGCCGCATCGGCGGCGTGGTAGTTCAGGAGATTCTCAAGGACAGTTCTGATGTTGTGGTTATTGAGCGTACGCCGGAACTCATCGAAGAACTCAAGCGCGCGGGCATCATGCACCTCACGGGCGACGCCACGGACGACGGCCTTCTGGTGAGTGCGGGCATAAAACGCGCCAAGTCCATCGTCACGGCCCTCACCGATGAGGCGGCCAACGTCTATGTGACGCTCACCGCACGACAGTTGAACCCCAACATAACCATCATCGCCCGGGCCAATAACGCCTCGCACATCACGCGGCTTGAGTTCGCCGGAGCAAACCGGGTCGTGCTCCCGCATCTCATCGGCGGGATGCGCATGGCCCAAACAGTGCTGCGGCCCACAGTAACCGACTTCTTGGATCTGGCCGTGCGCGGCAATATCGACCTTCAGCTTGAGCAGTTGGTCATCAGCCCGGGTTCGACCTTTGTGGGCAAGAACCTAATGGACTCCAACATACGCAAGGATTTTGACCTGAT
The DNA here is from genome assembly GCF_030689645.1 of Humidesulfovibrio sp. Taxonomy (GTDB): domain Bacteria; phylum Desulfobacterota; class Desulfovibrionia; order Desulfovibrionales; family Desulfovibrionaceae; genus Humidesulfovibrio. The sequence goes on along the minus strand of NZ_JAUYFU010000048.1, from coordinate 150,793 downwards.
CATCGTGGCCATAAAGCGCGAATCAGGTGAGTTGGTGTTCAACCCAGGCCCCAAGGAGGTGCTTTGCAGCGCAGACACCCTCATCACCCTGGGCAGGCAGAGCTGCCTGCAACGCATCAGCGATTTTTTGTGAGCTGGCAAGTGACCATTTTCGTTGATCCCAGGCAGCGCGTGAATGAGTTGCGCCAACTGCTGGAGCACCACAACCACCGCTATTACGTCCTCGACAGCCCGGAAATTTCCGATGCTGAGTATGACGCGCTGTTCAGGGAGCTTGCCGCCTTGGAGTCGGAGCATCCTGAGTGGGCCGACGCGAACTCTCCCACGCGGCGCGTTGGCGGACAGGTGGCCGAGGGCTTCGCCACGCACCGCCACGCCCTGCCCATGATGAGCCTGGACAACGCCATGAGCCTGGACGAGTGGCGCGAGTTCGCTGAAGTGAAACTGCCTAATGCCTTCCGCGATGCGGTCACCGAGGTCATTCTTGCGGACATCGAGGCAGGCATTGGACGTGCTTTCACCGTCAGCGCTGACAAGAAGAAGGACGAGCGGGGCACCCTGAGCACGGAGCTTCGCAAGATGGTGGCGGAATGTCTGCTGGCCACGACTGCCGTTGGCTGGGATGCCCTCTCGATAAAAGCCGGGCGCTTGGGAGCCTCGCGTTCCCTGCTGCCTTTAGTGCGCATGGGCGGGCCCCTTCGACTGAATGGCCTGGAACGCCTCAAGACCCTGGTTGGCCCGGACGTGCGCGCCGCCTTGAACGAATTTTGGGTCGAGCCCAAGATGGATGGCTTGGCGGGCGAGCTGACATACGAATCCGGCACTTTTGTGGTTGGATCCACGCGCGGTGATGGCGAAATTGGAGAGGACGTGACGGCAAACATGCGCATGGTGCGTAATCTCCGCGGTCACTTGTTCCCATCCGGCCAGGACGTTCCACCGCTGCTTGACGTGCGCGGCGAGGTGGTCATTGGAATCGCGGATTTCGCGGCCTTGAACGAGTCTCAAGAGCGTGCGGGCCTGAAGGCCTTCGCCAATCCGCGAAATGCGGCCGCAGGATCCATTCGCCAACTTGATCCGAACATCGTGGCTGCGCGTCCTTTGCGTTTTCTGGCCTACGGCGTAGGCCGTGTTGCGGACGCGAAAGGAACCCTCGGCTGGACCACGCAGGAGAAGGTCATCAAGGGCATTGCCGCCTTTGGCCTGGCGACTGCGCCAGAGGCCTGCGTATGCCGCTCCGCTGAGGAGGTGGCCCGCTTCTATCTCGACCTCCAAGCCCGTCGCCACGAGTTGCCATTTGAGATCGACGGCGTGGTGGCCAAAGTGAACAATCTGGCCTTGCAGCAACTGCTTGGCCAGACAGCCCGCGCCCCGCGCTGGGCGCTGGCGCTGAAATTTCCGCCCGAGCAGGCCCGCACCACGCTCAAGGCCATCAACATCCAGGTGGGGCGCACGGGCGTGCTTACCCCTGTGGCCGAGTTGGAGCCTGTGCGCGTTGCCGGTGTGGTCGTCTCCAGCGCCACCTTGCACAACTTTAGCCATATCAAGGAACTGGATGTGCGCGTGGGCGATACCGTGCTCATCCAGCGCGCGGGAGACGTTATTCCGCAGGTGGCCGAGGTCGTGCAGGACGCGGAGCACCAGACGCGCGAAGCCTTTGTCTACCCTGATGCATGCCCAGTCTGCGGCAGCGCAGCCGTGGCCGAGGACAAGTTCACTTACTGCCCCAATCACGCCTGCCCGGCTCGTGTGGTGCTGGGCATTGTTCATTTCGTGTCTAAGGCTGGGCTGGCCATGGACGGCGTGGGTGAGAAGTGGATCGAGAAGCTCGTTCAGGCTGGTCTGCTCAAGTCTCCAGCCGATCTGTTCATCTTGACCAAGGCTCAGCTTGAAGGCTTTGAGCGCATGGGCGCCAAAAGCGCGGAGAATTTCGTGTCCTCCGTGGCCGCCGGCGGCGCAGCCGCGACCCTGGCCCGGTTCCTCAGCGCGCTCGGCATAGAGCAGGTGGGCGAGCAGACAGCCAAGGAGCTGGCGCGCCGCTTCGCCAGCATGGACGAACTGCTGGTCGCTGATGAGTTGGAACTCAGGAAGCTTAAAGACGTTGGCCCTAAGGTTGCGGCGAGCATCCGGGCTTTTTTCGCCAACCAGGGCAACAAGGCCATGCTGATGCGATTCAAAGAGCTGGGGCTCTGGCCGCGCGGTGGAGCCGCAGACGGCAACTTGCCCCTTTCGGGTAAAACCTTCGTGTTCACCGGCGGCTTGCCGGGCATGAGCCGCCCTGAGGCTCAGGCCTTGGTGGAAAAGCTGGGAGCTAACTGCTCTGGTTCTGTCTCGCGCAAGGTTGACTTCGTGGTGGCGGGCGAGGAGGCCGGGAGCAAGCTTGCAAAAGCCCGTGATCTGGGCCTGAGCATCTTGGACTTCCCGCAATTTTTGGATATGCTGCGCCAACATGGAATAACTATTCCGTAAAACGGAGGGCTGAATATGGCCAACGATCTCATCACCGACGTCATCATCATGGGCGGCTGCGGCCGCATGGGCTCCACCCTGGTGCGCCTTGCTCAGAGCGACCCTGAATTGAATCTTAAAGCCGTCATCGAGCGCGCGGATAGGCTTTCCGAACTGGAGAACCTGGATTGCCTCGTTTCCGACGATTTGGATGAGGTGCTGCCTCAGTATCCACGCGCAGTGGTGGTGGAGTTCACGTCGCCCGAGGCTACTCTGGACCACGTGAACATATGCAAGCGCCACGGAAACCCCATCGTCATCGGCACCACGGGCATGAAGCCAGAACAGCTTGCCATTGTGGAGGAAGCCGCTACCCGTGTGCCAATTTTGTTCGCTCCAAACATGAGCGTGGGCGTCAACGTGCTCCTGAAGGTTCTGCCCATGCTGGTCCAGATGCTGGGACCGGCCTACGACATGGAGATGATGGAGATCCACCACAACCGCAAGAAGGATTCTCCCAGCGGAACGGCCCTGAAGTTGGCCGAATGTATGGCCCAGGCGCGCGGTTGGGTGTACGACGAGGTCAAGAAGCACTCCCGCGATGGCATCATCGGCGAGCGTCAGGAGAAGGAACTCGGCGTCATGGCTTTGCGCGGCGGCGATGTCGTTGGCGACCATACTGCCTACTTTTTTGGCCCGGGCGAACGTATCGAGGTGACGCACCGCGCGCATTCCCGTGAGAACTTCGCTCAGGGAGCGCTGCGCGCCGCCAAGTGGCTGGTCAAGAGGGAGCCTGAGCGCCTCTTCGGCATCGGCGATACGCTTTAAGGGACTTCACCCTTCTTGAACGTAAAACGCCGGGCCTCCGCAAAGGTCCGGCGTTTTTTTTTACAGCCAGTCAGGGGTCAACTTTGTTCTGAATCCTCGCGCATGACGGCGAAAACGGCTTCAGCCTCCCGCTCGACATTCGCGCAGCTTTGGGACAGGGCCTCGCCGAAGCCAATCCTGGCCGCATCTTCCAGTTCGCGGCAAGCATCGCATAAGCGCTCCATACCCATTGTCGCAGCCGCCCCCTTCAGGGAGTGGGCTTGATAGCGCATCAACTCCAGGTCGCCCTTGGCCACCGCATCGCATAGTGCTGCCAGGCGCTTGGGCTCATCGGCCAGATACATGGCGAAGAGTTCGCGCAAAAGGTCTGGCTTGGTTGCCCGCATGCGCGCAAGCCATTCTGCGTTGATGGGTGGCCGTGTATCTTTCATGGTTAAAACAAGAGGAGCCAGAAGGCTCCTCTTGTAGACTACATTTTGTAAAGCGTTTCGCCGGGCACCATGGCGATGTTGTTCTTTTGCAACAGCTCAATTGCCTGATCCGTGCGGTCGAAGCGAAAGATGATGACTGCGTTTGCTCCGGACTGGTTAACGAACGCGTACATATACTCCACGTTGATTTTGGCGTCGCGCAGCATCTCCAGAATGCTGTTGAGGCCGCCGGGCTTGTCCGTGACCTCCACAGCGACGACGGTGGTGCGCCCAACGGTGAAGCCGCCAGCCTTGAGATTCTCCTTGGCCTTTTCGAAGTCGGAGACGATGAGGCGCAGGATGCCGAAGTCAGAAGTGTCGGCCAGGGAAAGGGCGCGGATGTTCACGCCGGAGTCGGCCAGGATGCGGGTTACCTCGGCCAGGCGACCGGCGCGGTTTTCCAGGAAGATGGAGAGTTGATCGACCTTCATGATTCTCCTCGCTTGGTTTTTTTTGCTCGTGCCCGGTGTGGTTCCAGGCGGGCTATGCCTGGCTCTGGCGCATGTCTATTATGCGCTTGGCCTTGCCTTCACTGCGCTCAATGCTCTTGGGTTCCACCAGCTTGCATCTGGCGGTGACGCCCAGGAATTCCTTGATGTTTTTTTCTATCTTGGATTCGAGGCGTTGTAAATTCTTGATCTGATCCGAGAACACCGCTTCGTCGATCTCCACGCGGACTTCCAACGTGTCGAGGTTGTTGATGCGTCCGACGATGAGCTGGTAGTGCGGGGTGAGGCCATCGGTTTCCAGCAGAATGGTTTCGATCTGCGAGGGGAACACGTTGACGCCGCGAATGATCAGCATGTCGTCGCTGCGGCCGGTGACGCGCTCCATGCGGGCCGTGGTGCGGCCGCAACGGCAAGGCGCGGTGTTCAGGCGGCTGATGTCGCGGGTGCGGTAGCGCAGCAGCGGAATGCCTTCCTTGGTCAGCGTGGTGATGACCAGTTCGCCTTTGTCGCCGGGCTTGAGCTGTTCGCCGGTGTCAGAGTCGATGATCTCGGCCAGGAAATGGTCTTCCTGGATGTGCAGGCCCTTTTTGACCTTGGCGCATTCAATGGCTACGCCGGGGCCCATTATTTCTGACAGACCATAGATGTCGATGGCTGTGATTCCGAGCTTGCTCTCGATTTCGGCGCGCATGGAGTCGGTCCAGGGCTCGGCGCCGAAAATGCCGATTCGCACGGGTAGTTCCTTGATGTCGATGCCCATTTCCTTGGCAGCCTCAAAAAGGTGAAGACTGTAGGATGGGGTGCAGGTGATGACCGTTGCGCCAAAGTCGCGCAGGAGCATTGCCTGTCTGCGTGTTCCGCCGCCGGAAATGGGGATCACTGTTGCGCCAAGCTCTTCGGCCCCGTAGTGAACGCCCAGGCCGCCGGTGAACAGGCCGTACCCGTATGCGTTGTGAATGAAGTCGCCGGTGGTGACGCCAGCCGCCGCCAGACTGCGGGCCACAAGTTGGCCCCAGTTCTTGATGTCGCGCTTGGTATAGCCGACGACCGTGGCCTTGCCGGTGGTGCCGGACGAGGAATGCAGGCGTACGATGTTCTCGCGTGAGACGGCGAAGAGGCCGAAGGGGTAGTGGTTGCGCAGGTCCTGCTTTTCGGTGAAGGGCAGGAGAGTCACATCCGAAAGCTTCTGGATGTGTGTGGGCTTCACGCCAAGTTCATCAAGCTTTTTGCGGTAAAAAGGCACGTTTTCGTACACGCGCGCAACGACATTTTGCAGGCGGCGGAGCTGTAGGGCCTCCAACTCCTCGCGGGGCAAGGTCTCGTGTTCCACGTCAAAAATCATGGCCTGTCCTCCTTACAAGGGCACGCAGGGGGCGAACTGCGTCGGCGTATTCAGGTAAGCGGGCGAACACCCGCAACGGGAAGCCAGGTTTATCTCGTCCATGGCCCAGGATTCGCGTACCGCCCCGCTGAAACCCCACCACGGCCTTGGCTGCTAAAAGCTCGTCCAGAGGGAGAGAGTGTGGCTTCGGGGATGATACAGCATGTAAATTTCTTGCCTGAATCCCCTGTGCCCGTCAAGGAACAGGCGGCATTGGGGTGGGTTGCAGCGCGTTTGTTCGTAAGCGCGCATGGGTTCGTTACTGGTTCAGGATGGGTAGGTTTAAGCGCATTGCGCTCGCGTCCTGTTTTCAGTACAAGCGAAGCCAAGCATCCGCCGCCCATCGCGGCCAGAGGAACCATGAAGAAAAAATCGACCCTTCCCACCACCCCTTCCCTCCCCACTGAGCAGAAGAGCCAGCTCATGGCGGCGAGCCTGTACGAGAAGCAGGGAGAAGACATTGTGGTGCTCGACGTTACCGGAATTTGCCCCATTGCAGAGCACATTATCGTTGTGAGCGCACGCGGACAGCGCCACGCCCAGTCCCTTGCGGACGCTGCTCTGCATTTGGCCAAGGAGAAGAACTTCGTGTCCTTCGGCATGGAGGGCTACGACACCGGCTCCTGGATTCTGGTGGATCTTAACGACATCATCGTCCACGTGTTCCAGGAAGACTTGCGCAAGTTTTACAACATCGAAGGCCTCTGGTCTGAAGGCAAGCGCCTTCCCGTTGCCCTGGGAGCAGGCTCGGAGCCTTCCCTGGAGCAATAATGTCCGTCGCGCCTACGCTGCTGCTTATTCTCGATGGTTTCGGCCTGGCTCCGGCCGGGCTGGGAAACGCCGTATCCATGGCGAAAACCCCGGTCCTTGACGGATTGTTCTCCACTTATCCGCATACGAGCCTGGCCTGTGCTGGCCGGGCCGTGGGCCTGCCGGACGGCTTCATGGGCAATTCGGAAGTGGGGCACATGAACATCGGCGCTGGGCGCATCGTCTACCAAGACATGACGCGCATCGACATCGCCATGGAGGACGGCTCGTTCGCCGCCAACCCTGTGCTGCTTGACCTTTGCGCCAAGGCCAAGGCTTGCGGCGGCCGCCTGCATCTCATGGGGCTGGTGTCCGATGGCGGCGTTCACAGCCATCAGAATCACATCCATGCCCTCGTTGCCTTGGCCAGCAGCCAAGGGGTCAAGGATATCTTCATCCATGCATTTTTGGATGGACGCGACACACCGCCCAAAAGCGGCCTGACCTACGTGCAGGCCCTTGAAGCCAAGCTTGGCGAGATCGGAGCGGGCAGGGTGGCTACCGTCACTGGACGCTACTACGCCATGGACCGCGACAAGCACTACGAGCGCAACGAACTGGCTTACCTCGGCCTGGCCTGTGGGCAGGGCGTGCCGGTGCGCGACGCTGTGAGCGCCATCCAGGCAGCCTATGATTCGGGCGAGACGGACGAGTTCGTGAAGCCGCGCGTTGTGGTGGATGAGGCTGGCGTTCCCCTCGGGCAGATCGGCGACGGCGACGCCTTGTTTTTCTTCAATTTTCGTGCGGATCGCGCTCGTCAGATCTGCCGAGCTTTTTTCGAGCAGAACTTTAAGGAATTTGCGCGTCCTTACTGCCCCAAGCTTTCAGCCTTTGCGACCATGACCCAGTACGAATCCACCTTTCCCTTGCCTGCGGCCTTTGGCCCCCAACCCCTGGATGGATTTCTGGGCCAGGTGGTGAGCGAAAACGGACTTACGCAGCTACGCATCGCAGAGACGGAAAAGTACGCCCACGTGACCTATTTTCTCAACTGCGGCGTTGAAGAAGCACTTCCTGGTGAACAGCGCGTTCTGATCCCCTCGCCACGCGAGGTTCCCACCTACGACCATAAGCCGCAGATGAGCGCCCGCGAGGTCACCGAGGCATTGCTTGAGCGCCGGGCCGAATTCGACCTTTGCGTCTGCAACTTGGCCAATCTGGATATGGTTGGGCACACAGGCATAATCCCGGCTGCCATTGCGGCCTGCGAGACCGTTGATGAGTGCGTCGGCAGGCTCGTGAAGGCTTTTCTGGACGCTGGCGGCCAGGTATTCCTCACGGCTGACCATGGCAATGCTGAGGAAATGCTTGACGCATCTGGCGGCCCGCAGACCGCGCACAGCACTAATCCGGTGCCCCTGTTGCACATCGACGCCAAGGGCGGGCGCAGGCTCAGCCCCGGCAAGTTGGGCGACATCGCGCCCACCATTCTGGCCTCCTGGGGCCTCCACAAATCTGCCGCCATGAGCGGTGAAAGCCTCTTCGCCGACTAGGCGCGGAGCAGGGGAGAGCCATGTCCAAGCCCATTACGCCCGTGCGCCCTGCGGGCATGGAGATTATATTCCTTTATCAGTGCCCCCACTGCGCCCGGGAAGTCACACTCATCGCGCCCACAAGGCCGGCCATGGCTCAGTGCGACGCCTGCCGGAAGAATTTCCCCATCGTGCCTGTGGATGAGCGCGCCTTGCGTTACTATAAGATCATGCTGGCGGGCGGAAAAGCGGCCATCGACCCTGATTTTCTCTAGCTCTTTGTCCTATGAAATTTGCGGCTGCGCATCGAGTGGTGCGCAGCCGATTTTTTTGTTGGAGCAAAGATCCTGTTTAAATGTGCTTAAATATCGATATGTAGACAAACTCTATCATTTATCTAGAGTGGAAGATCCTACGAATCGATCTGCCGGGGAAGCCTGAGAGAAGGTCAGAGGGGTTTGCGACGGGCAAGGAAGAAGCGTTTCAGGAGTGCGCCGCAGTCCTCGGCCATAACGCCCTGGAGGACCCAGGGGCGGTGGTTGGAAAAGGGGAGGTTGGCACCGTTGAGATTTGACACCAGAGCTCCGGCCTTGGGGTCGTGCGCGGCGAAGATTATCCCCGCCACCCGCGCGTGCAGCAGCGCGCCAAGGCACATGATGCAGGGCTCCAAGGTTACTGCCAGGATGCAGCCGCTTAGGCGATGGTTGCCGATTTTGCCACCGGCCTCGCGGAGGCAGAGCACCTCCGCGTGGGCCGTGGGATCATTGAGAGCGATGGACTTGTTGTGGCAGCGCGCCAGCACTGCGCCTTGGGCATCAATGAGCACCGCGCCAACTGGAGCCTCGGACTCCGCCGCGGCCAGACAGGCCTCGTCAAAGGCCAGGGCCATGAGGGAGCGCCAGGTCTGGCCGTTCTCATGTCCAGGCGGCAGGGCTGGCGGGGTTGGCGCGGGGCGCATGGTTTACAGGGCTTTCAGGTAGCGCACCCCGGCTTCCAGTAGGGTCAAGCCCAGTGCCGAGGTTTCGCCGCGTGTCCAGCCTGGGTGGTTGCACGGGTGATTGTAGGCTTCGGGGTGGGGCATGAGACCCAGAATGCGGCCCGTGGGGTCGGTGAGGCCGGCGATGGCGTTGGGCGAACCGTTGGGGTTCAGCGGGTATTCTTGGGTCGGCTGTCCGCTTTCAGGATCCACGTAGCGCAGGGCCACCAAGTTGTTGGCCTCCAGCGCGTCCAGTGTGGCTTGGTCGAGTGGCACGATTTTGCCCTCGCCGTGGCGCACGGGCAAGTACAGGTTGTCCAAGCCTTTGGTGAATACGCACGGGCTGTTGCGGTTTACGCTCAGGTGCACCCAGCGGTCTTCAAAGCGTGCGGAATCGTTGTTGGAAAGTGATACTTGGCGCTCGAAGTATTTCCCTTCCAGGGCGGGTAAAAGACCCAGCTTCACAAGAAGCTGGAACCCGTTGCAAATGCCGAGGATGATGCCGCCAGCCTCAAAGAAGGCGCGCAGCTGGTCTATGACCGGTTCGCCCGTGGCTGTTTTGGCGAAACGCCAGCGTAAAGCCGCGGCCTGGGCCGATCCCAGATCGTCGCCATCAAGAAATCCGCCGGGAAAAATGAGGAAGTTATAACTTTCCATCCGCACATGGCCGGAGGAAATGTCTGAGAAATAGGCGATATCCGCTTCGTCTGCCCCGGATTGCCGGGCTGCGTGTGCGGATTCCTGTTCACAATTGGTGCCGTATCCGGTAAGAACAAGTGCTTTGACGCGGGCCATGATCGTCCTCCTGCGGCGATGGACGCGGGAACCGTTCACAATTCCGGTCCCGCAAACGACAAGAATACGTGTGCAGGCTACAGTCGTCAACACACGGGAAATAGAACCTGAGCAGACTTGAAGGGGTGTTTGCATGAAGACCAAATACATTTTCATCACAGGCGGAGTGCTTTCCTCGCTGGGTAAGGGCCTGGCCGGAGCCTCCATCGGCGCGTTGTTGCAGGCGCGCGGCCTCAAGGTCACCATTCAGAAGCTCGACCCCTACATTAACGTGGACCCCGGCACCATGAACCCCTTCCAGCATGGCGAGGTCTATGTCACCGAGGATGGAGCCGAAACGGACCTGGATCTGGGCCACTACGAGCGCTATCTGAACATCCACATGGGCCAGGGCAACAACTTCACCTCCGGGCGCATCTACGAGAACGTCATCAACAAAGAGCGCCGGGGCGACTACCTGGGCGGCACCGTGCAGGTCATCCCGCACATCACGGACGAGATCAAGCATGCCGTGCTCAACGTTGCCAAGAACGATGAGGACGTCGCACTCATTGAGATCGGCGGCACCGTGGGCGACATCGAGGGCCTGCCATTTCTGGAGGCCATCCGTCAGCTCAAGAACGATCTTGGCAAGGAAAACGTTCTGTATCTCCACCTGACATTGGTGCCTTACATGCGCGCCGCAGGCGAGCTCAAGACCAAGCCCACGCAGCACAGCGTCAAGGAGTTGCGCTCCATCGGCATCCAGCCGGATATTATCCTGTGCCGCTCTGAAGTGCCCCTTCCTGACGAGCTCAAGGCCAAAATCGCTCTGTTCTGCGACGTGGACCGCGACGCCGTGTTCTCCGCCGTCGACGTGAAGAGCATCTATGAGGTGCCCCTGGAGTTCTACCGCGAGGGCGTGGACCAGAAGATCGCCATCCTGCTCAAGCTGCCGGCCAAGAACGCTGAGCTGGACCCCTGGAAGGAGCTGAACCGCCGCATCAACAATCCCAAGGGCAAGGTCAAGGTCGGCATCGTTGGCAAGTATGTGGATCTGAAGGAGGCCTACAAGAGCCTCCACGAAGCCCTTGTTCATGGTGGTGTGGCCAATGAGGTCGCCCTCGAACTTGAGTACGTGAATTCGGAAGAACTCACGCCAAAGAATGTTGAAAAGCGCCTCAAGAATCTTGACGCCATCCTGGTGCCCGGCGGTTTCGGCTCGCGCGGCATCGAGGGCAAGATTTTGTCCATCAAGTACGCCCGCGAGAACAAGGTGCCCTTCTTCGGCATCTGTCTTGGCATGCAGTGCGCGGTCATTGAGTTTTCGCGCCACGTGCTGGGCCTTGAGAAAGCTAATTCCCAGGAGTTCGACGAGTTCACGCCTGATCCGGTCATTTACCTCATGACCGAGTGGTATGACTTCCGCAAAAAGAAGGTCGAGAAGCGCAGCGAGGAATCCAATAAGGGCGGCACAATGCGTCTGGGTTCGTACCCCTGCAAGCTGGTGAAGGACACCAAGGCCATGGAAGCTTACGGCGAGCCCAAGATCGAAGAGCGCCACCGTCATCGCTACGAGTTCAACAAGAAGTACGCCGACGCCTTGCAGAAGGCTGGTCTTGTGCTTTCTGGAACCTCGCCCGACGAGGAGTTGGTGGAGATTGTCGAGTTGCCCGGGCACCCCTGGTTCCTGGGCTGCCAGTTCCATCCGGAGTTCAAGTCCGGCCCCATGCATCCGCATCCGCTGTTCCGGGAGTTCATCGCCGCTGCGGTGAAGTATGCCAAGGGCAAGTAGCATGGCGCAGGACAGCTCAGCCCTTTACGCCAAAAGCCTGACTGGACCCTTCATCCTGGCTGGCCCGTGCGTGCTTGAAAGCCGTCAGCTTGCCCTTGATGTGGCGCGCGAGCTTGCGGTTATCTCCAAGCGCCTTGATCTGCCCATCGTTTTCAAAAGTTCGTTCGACAAAGCCAACAGGACCTCGGTGACAAGTTTCCGGGGTCCTGGGATGGATATGGGGCTGTCCTGGCTTGCGGAGGTGCGTGAAGCCACAGGCCTGCCCATTGTTACCGACATCCACCTGCCGGAGCAGGCCGAGCCCGTGGCCCAGGTGGCCGATGTGCTCCAGATTCCGGCCTTCCTCTGCCGCCAGACCGATCTTTTGGTGGCCGCTGCCGAAACTGGCCGCATCGTCAACGTCAAGAAGGGGCAGTTTGTCGCCCCCTGGGACATGAAAAACGCAACGGAAAAGCTGCGCTCCACAGGCAATGGCCGCTTCTGGCTCACGGAACGCGGCACGAGCTTCGGGTATAACAACCTGGTAGTGGATATGCGCAGCATCCCCATCATGCGCGGCTTCGGCGCGCCGGTGGTGTTCGACGCCACCCATTCCGTGCAACTGCCGGGCGGACAGGGCGGCAGTTCCGGTGGGCAGCGCGAATTCGTCGGGCCCCTGGCCTGCGCAGCCGTTGCGGCAGGCGCCAGCGGCGTGTTTCTGGAGGTCCACCCGGATCCGGACCGCGCCCTGTGCGATGGGCCAAACAGTCTTCCCCTGGCGCAACTTGAAGGGCTTTTAAAGCGGCTTATCGCCATCTGGAGCGTGCCCAGTGCCTGATGATGCACTTCTTGCCCTAGGTTCCGGCGTCAAACTTCTGATCCTGGACGTGGACGGTGTGTTGACGGACGGGGGGCTGTACTACGACCACGAAGGCAATGTTACCAAGCGTTTCAACGTTCAGGACGGCCTTGGAATCAAAATTGCACAATCCTTCGGGCTGGATATCGCCGTCATCACCGGGCTCAAGCATAGGGCGGTGGAACTGCGGGTTCAGGAGCTGGGCATCACGGAGTACCACGCAGGACACGTGGACAAGGTGCCCCTGATGGATGCCATACGTGAAAGACTTGGATTGGAGCGCTCGGAAGTCGCCTACCTTGGCGATGATTGGGTGGATGTGGGCATCATGGGCGCTGTCGGTTTGCCCATGGCTGTGCCCAACGCCCAACCAGAAATTTTCCCCTTGGCCAAATGGGTCTCTCGTTGCCCTGGCGGGCAGGGGGCGGTCCGCGAGGCCATCATGTTCATCCTGCGCTGTCGCGGACAATACGACGCAGCCTGGGAGAAGTGGAGCTGATGAATGCGCAAGCCTCTTGTCACTGTGGTCGTGATTTTTCTGCTCGGCTTGGCCATCGGTCTGGTGGTCAACCAGCAGCGCGCGACCCGCAGCGTCACTGCTGAAAAACCCGCAACCAAGGTCGAGCCTGATGTGCTGGCCGAGGATCTGGAGCTTGTGCAGGGCAGCGATGGCAAGGAATTGTGGCGAATCCGGGCCAAAAGCGCAGAGTACAGTCTGGATCAGCGCATTGTGCAGGTCATTAGGCCGCAACTCTCGGCCTACGTTGGATCTGACCGCGAGGAAGTGTTCATCAAGTCCGACACGGGCGAGGTGAACCAGTCCGGCAACACCATGACCTTGCGCGACAATATCGCAGGACGCTACGGTGATTTCGCCCTCACGTCTGATGTCTTTGATTACATCGGGGCCATGAAAAAGGCATATTTCAAGGGGCGCGTCATCATCAGTCGGCCGGATTTCTCCGTCAACGCAACAACGGTCGAGATCAACCTCGAAACGCGCGAGTTTATAGCAGCGGGCGGAGTGGCAGCGGAACTGGTTCCGTCCAGCCTGAAAACGCTCAATAAGGAGAAGAAGCAGTGAGGCAACGCAGGAAACCGCTTTTCATCACGGCATGTGCAGCCGTGTTCCTGCTCGTGTGCCTGTGTGCGCAGGTTTTTGCAGAAGCGCCCGTCGCTGTGGCCTGGGGCGAGGAGCGAATTGCCGAAAAGGCTGTCAGCGTCCGTCTGAAGCCAGATGCCGCCTCCACCCTTGTGCGAACCCTCAAGGCTGGCGACCACGTGCGCGTTGATTTTCCGCAGGCAAACGGATGGATCGCACTGTTCGATATGACTGAACCCGTGCGCGACGTGAAGCGCGCCATCGGCTACGCCGAGGCGGGCCTGTTCATTCCGGCCAGCCAATATCGTCCTCAGGCCGCCAGTCCTGCTGTCAGGGCCGCTTCCGCATCAGGCGCCAGAGCCGAGACCAAGGGCGAAATCAAGAGCGAGGTCAAGAGCGCGCCCGCATCACAAGGCGGTTCTGCCCCCGCGGGCGCGAAGCAGGAACCCGTGCGCATCACCTCTGACAAAATGGTTTACAGCCAGACTGAGAACGCTGTCGTTTTCCAGGGGAACGTGCATGGCACCCAGGCCGACATGGCCATCTGGGCGGCCAAGGTTACGGCCTATTTCGTCAAGGATCAAAAGGCTCAGCCCAAGCCCGGAGCGGACAAGGGCCCCGGCGATCCCGGCGGCGACAGCAAGATCGACCGCATTGTTGCCGAGGGCGATGTGCGTCTCGTGGCTGGCAAGAACGAGGGCGCTTGCAGCACCCTGACGTATTATGTGGCTGATGGCGTGCTGCGCATGGAAGGGAATCCCATCCTGCGCGAAGGGCAAAACACTGTGCGCGGCGACATCATCAAGTATTACATGAAAGAGAACCGCAGTGAGGTCCTGAGCGGCTCCCAGCGCCGTGTGGAGGCCATATTCTTCTCGCCTAAGGGGGACAAGAAATAATGGCTGAGCTGACCGCCACAAATCTATCCAAGCGCTATGGCGACCGCGAGGTTGTGCGGCACATCAATCTGACCATTCACGACAGCGAGGTTGTGGGCCTTCTTGGACCAAACGGCGCAGGCAAGACCACCACGTTTTACATGCTCGTTGGCGTTGTGAACCCGACCACAGGCAAAGTCGTGCTCGACGGTCAGGACGTGACGGAGATGCCCCTTCATGAGCGCGCCCGTCTGGGGCTTTCATACCTGCCGCAGGAGAGCTCCATTTTTAAGAAGCTCTCGGTGCGCAAGAATCTGGATGTGATTCTGGAGCAGATGCCCATGACTCGCGCCCAGCGCAAGGACCGCGCGGCGGAGTTGCTGGATATGTTCAACATCAGTCGACTTGCAAACCAGCCCGCCATGTTCCTCTCCGGCGGTGAGCGCAGGCGGCTTGAAATCGCCCGTGCGCTCATAGTGAACCCCAAGTTCATCCTTCTCGATGAGCCTTTTGCAGGCATTGATCCCATTGCGGTCATCGATATCCAGGAAATCATCGCCGTGCTCAAAAGGATGGGCATCGGCATTCTCATTTCCGACCACAACGTTCGCGAGACCCTGAACATTTGCGACCGCGCGTACCTGGTGTATGAAGGCATGGTCATTCTCGACGGCAGCCCCACCGAAATCGTGCAGAGCAGCAAGGCCCGCAAGCTGTACCTGGGCGAGTCCTTCAGTCTCTGATCTTCCATTACCTCTCTGATTTCATAGTGTATTGCGTGCGCCCCTCAGTATTCTGGGGGGGCGATCTTCGGTTTTGTGGATTTACACAAGACCTGAAGGTTGGTACACTTTTTTCATGCGGCGTGGGGCATGTTGAAATTGTGCGTGTATTTGATGGGTTACCAGAAAATTCTTGCACAAGGCTTGCGCCTGTGGCAGCATGTCCGCACACAAACTTGAAGCACAAAGTAACTTTTTGGCGTTTCCCTCGCCGATGAATGTGGAGGCAGCAGTTTTCTACTATGGGTCTTGAGCTTCGCCAACAACTCAAGCTGACACAACAGCTGGTCATGACACCGCAGTTGCAGCAGGCCATCAAGCTGTTGCAGCTATCGCGTCTGGAGCTTGTTGAATCCATTCAGCAGGAGCTCATGGAGAATCCCTTCCTTGAGGAACTGGACCCCGATGTCGTTGATACCGCGCCTGCCACAGATAATCTCGATGATTACGAATCAGCGCATAATGACGTGCAGAGCAGGGCCGACGAAGACCTGATGCGCAATGCCGACTGGGAAAACTATTTGGGCGAATTTTCGAGCGTCACGAAGCAGTCTCTTGGGCGTGAACTGGAAGTGCCTGAAGAGGGACTATCCTTCGAGGCGCGGCTCACATCTAAGCCCAGCTTGGACGGGCATCTTTCGTGGCAGATGCGTTTGTCGAATTTCTCGGAACGAGATCTTGCTGTCGGTGATGTGATCATCGGCAACCTTGATTCGCGCGGGTACCTTCAGGCCACTGCTGAGGAGATGCGCGAACAGCTTCCCGATGTGGATCTTTCAGATATCGAGGCCGTCATCCGGCGCATCCAGCGTCTGGACCCGGTTGGTGTTGCTGCGCGCAGCGTTCAGGAGTGTCTGCTGGTGCAGATGGAAGTCCTGGGCATGGATCGCGACCCCATTCTCGTCAGCCTGGTTCGGGACCACCTGGAAGACCTCGAGAAGCACCGCTACAAGCCGCTGACAAAGAAGTTTCGCATCAGCATGGAGGATTTGAAGGAGTATCTGGACCTGCTCCAGACCCTAGAACCCATGCCTGGAGCGCATTTTTCCTCCGGCGATCCCCAATACGTGAGCCCAGACGTCTTTGTGTACAAGCATGGCCAGGATTTTGTCATTGTGTTGAACGAGGACGGAATGCCCAGGCTCCAGCTCAACGCCTTCTATGTCGAGAACTTGAAGGCCAAGACGTCGGTTGAGAAGGATTATTTTCAAGACAAGGTGCGCAGCGCGGAGTGGCTCATGAAGAGTCTTTACCAGCGGCAGCGGACCTTGTATAAGGTGATGGAGAGCATTGTTCGATTCCAGCGCGAGTTCTTTGAGAATGGCGTTACGAAGCTCCGGCCGTTGATCCTGAAGGAGGTGGCGGAGGATATCGGCATGCACGAGTCTACGGTCAGCCGCATCACCACCAGCAAGTATGTTGCAACGCCGCACGGCATCTATGAACTCAAGTTCTTTTTCAACAGCGCGCTGGATCTTGACGATGGAACCCAGGTCGGTTCCGAGTCCGTCAAGGCGCTGATCAAGCAGCTCATCGGCGAGGAGAATCCTAAACGCCCCTTAAGCGATGAGCAGATAGGCGAGATCCTCAAGCAGAAACTGGAGGTGAACATCGCACGTCGCACAGTGGCCAAATATCGAACGGCCATGAACATCGAGTCTTCCTCCAAGCGTAAGCAAGTTTTTTAAACAGGCGTCGCCCGCCATCAAGCCTCCTGGAGGTATTGCATGAACATCGCTTTCGCCTTCAAGAATTTCGAACCCTCTGATCACTTGAAGGAATATGCATCTTCTCGGTTCGAGAAGATGGTCAAGTTCATTGGCGATACCGTTGAGACGGAGCTGCAGGTCAATCTCACCGTTGAAAAGTTCCGCCACAAGGCTGAGGTGGTGCTTCTCGCGGACAATTTGCACATCTCCGCCTACGAAGAGTCTGAAGACATGTACGCCACCATCGACCAGGTGTTGGATAAGCTTGAGGCCCAGCTGAAGCGCATGCGTGAACGCCACAAGGAGCGTCGCCGCGCCGGTACGCCCCGCGCCGCCCGCATGGATGTCATCAGCTTCGTTGAAGATGCTGGCGGGCGTGCGCCAACCATCATGGAGACGGACAACTTTGAGCCCAAGCCCATGAGCGTTGATGAAGCCGCCATGCAGCTTGAGAGCCTCAAGTTTGAATTCCTGGTCTTCCGTAATGCGGATACTTCTCGGGTAAATGTCATTTATCGCACCAAGAACGGAGACTTCGGTCTCATTGATCCTGGAAACTAACGATGCGGCTTGACGAGTATCTTGATCCCGGCTTGGTGCTGCCCACTCTTAAGTCCACCACCAAGTCCGAGGTGTTGCGGGAGATGACCGGAGCCATTGCGGTCCGGCATCCCCATCTTGATGCCGATCTCGCCCTCTCGGTCCTGTTGGACCGGGAGGGTCTCGGCACCACTGGCATTGGCGACGGCGTGGCGATCCCTCATGGGAAGCTTCCTGCCCTTTCCAGCATCATCGTGCTGGTCGGCCGCAGTCTTCACGGGGTAGACTTCGAATCCCTGGATTTCAAGCCCTGCAATATCTTCTTTCTGGTTCTCGCGCCGGAGCAGATGACCGGAATCCACCTTCGTATCCTGGCCCACATTTCCCGCCTCATAAAGGACGACTCCTTCCGCAAGGACTTCTTCGAGGCGGCCGACAGCGACGCTCTTTACAGGCTTTTGCAGTCGTATTGAGGCATGTGGCCATGGCGCAAGCACCCTCGGAATCCTTCTCTGTCGTAGTAGTCACCGGGCTTTCCGGTTCGGGGAAGAGTACAGCACTGAATGTTTTCGAGGATTTGGGCTACTTTTGTGTCGACGGTCTGCCCGCCTCCATGCTGCCCAAACTGGTGGCCCTGTTTCTTGGCAAGGATTCCAAGCACCGCGGTCTTGCTCTTGGAATGGATTTGCGTCAGCACGATTTCCTGGATCAGTGGAATGATGCTGTACAGGAGCTTTCAGTTAAGGGTATTTTTGTTCGCGTGCTTTTTGTGGAGGCTAAGGCGTCGACCCTCATGCGACGGTATGCAACAACCCGGCGCCCGCATCCCCTGGAAAACGGGGAGATGGGCCTGGAGCATGCCTTGGTGAAGGAAAGAGCCATGCTGGCGCCCCTACGCAAAGATGCCGAGCTTGTGCTTGATACCAGCGAGTATTCCATTCATGATCTGCGCCGCATGATCCAGGAGCGCTTCAGCGCCAAAGAGCATGCCGGGCAGGGGATGCGGGTGCATGTCATCAGCTTCGGTTTCAAGTATGGCGTGCCCGCTGAGGCGGACCTTGTGTTTGATCTCCGGTTTTTGCCAAATCCGTATTTTGTTCCAGATCTGCGGCCGATGTCTGGTAAGGACGCCCCGGTTGCCGACTATGTTTTTCAATCGGAACCAGGCCTGACCTTCAAACAGAAACTTTTGGAATTTTTGCAGTATCTTCTTCCAATGTACGCAGCCGAGGGACGCTACCGCATTGCCGTTGCCATCGGTTGCACAGGTGGCCGCCACCGTTCCGTGGCCATGTCCGAGCTGTTGTTCGCCTCGTTGCGCGACACAGGCTATTCTGTGACATTGGAGCATCGGCACTTTGACCTGGGTTGACCGGTCGTGCCAGAACCATGTGCGTGATCAGTATGCGCACGCAGGCGAGACAATGGACGAGACTACAGAATTACGAACGGATTCCAGGCAGGTGGGCGTTCTTGTTGTCACCCACGGGGAATTCGGCGCCGCATTGCTAGATGCGGCCCAAATGATTGTTGGACCCCAGCAGGGCATCCACCCAGTAAGTGTGCTTGTTTCTCGCGGTGTCGATGAAATCGTGAGCGATCTCAAGGCCGCGCTTGCTAAACTTGAGGCTGGCATAGGCGTGCTGGTGCTTACGGATTTGTTTGGCGGTACGCCAACCACCTTGAGCCTGTCCCTGCGAAAGCTCGGCAATATCGAGGTTGTGGCCGGAGTGAATTTGCCCATGTTGCTTAAGGTGCTGCAGTCCCGCACTGCGTCTCTGTCCGATCTGGCGGCCCAGGCCAAAGCGGCCGGCTTGCAGGGCATCGTGGTGCCGGGCGAGATGCTCCGCAAAAAAGCCTAGGAGAGGGCAAGTGTTCTGGGTTCGAGTGGATAACAGACTCATCCATGGCCAAGTGGTGGAGGCCTGGGTGCCCTACATGGGCGTCCGGAGCATCATTGTGGGCAACGACGACTTGGCCCAGGATGAATTGCAGCAGGAAATCATGTCACTGGCCATACCGCGCGCCGTAGAAAGCGCCTTTTTGTCCATCGACGCCCTTGCCGGTGATGCGCGTCTTGCTTCCCCTGGCCGTGAATCCACCTTGCTGCTCTTTTCAACCTGCCTTGACGTCCGGCGCGCCTTCGAAAAGGGGTTGGATATCTCAATCCTAAATGTAGGCAACTTGCACTATAGCACTGGCAAACGGCAAATATCCCCCAGTGTTTCCTTGGGGCCAGACGACGAGTCTTGTCTTCGATTCCTGCACGAGAATGGCGTTGAACTTGATTTCCGATGCGTGCCAAACGATCCCGTCACAGTGAGGTTCGCATGACCGACGCGAACATGACCGGCCCCTTGTGGTTCGCCACGATTGGTTTTTTTTTGCCCTGTTCTCGCTCTTTCGTTTTTCGGTAAGCATCGGCCTTTTTGAACGGCCTCTTGTTGTCGGCCTTCTTTGGGGAGTTTTTGTGGGCGACCTGGAGACAAGCCTCCAGGTCGCCATCTTTTACGAGCTGCTCTGGCTCGACTTCATACCCGTTGGGACCTTCATTCCTCCTCATATGACGGCTGCGACCTTTACAGCCTTGCTCATCAGCAACTACTACGGTCTTGACACTCTCCCGCTGGTGAGCTTGGCTCTTTTGGCGGGGCTGCCCATGGCTTGGTTCGGTACGCGGCTTGAGCGGACCATGCGCGATCGCCTCAACCGTTCATACGGGGGCGTGCTGCAATGGGTTCGCAAGCCACTTGACACCGGCGTTCCAGGCAGACTTCTGATTGGAACCCTTGCAAGCAAGGTTATGATGAACTGGTTGTTCTTTATGGTTGGGGCAGGGGGCCTTGCCCTGCTGACCGGGTTTGCCCTGCGCCAGTATGGTCCGGATTTGGCATCGCTCAAGCTCACCTGGAGCCAGCTTCTTATTGCTTCAAGCGTCGGCGGACTACTGGCGCTACGACTCCGCAGTTTGTATCTTTCCGTTGCTGCGGGCGCGTTTGCCTTGGGAATTTTACGCTTCCTCGGCATCTTCTGACTTGGCAAACAAATTGTCTTGTGATAAATGGAACAATCGTCCGTGAGGAATGGACATTCGTGGCATACACATAATTTTTTAGGAGGACATTCATGGCTATTATCGTTGCTGGTCACAAAAATCCGGATTGCGATACCATCACCGCCGCCATCGCCGTTGCCGATCTGCTGAGCAAGCGCGGCATGGAAGCCGTGGCCGTGGCCCAGGGCCCCTGCACCCCGGACACCGAGTTCGTGCTGAAGACTTTCGGTCTGGCCGCTCCCGCCATTGAGACCGACGCCACCGGCAAGGACATCGCCCTGGTCGACACCACCGAGCTGTCCCAGGCCCTGGACAACCTTGACAAGGGCAAAGTTGTTCTCGTCGTCGACCACCACAAGCTGGGCGACGTGACCACCTCCAACCCGCTTGAAATGTGGGTTTGGCCCGTGGGCTGCACCGGCACCGTCATCAAGGCCATGTACGAGTTCTACGGCATCGAAATTCCGAAGAACATCGCCGGCGCCATTATGCTCGCCATCCTGAACGACACCGTTCTGTTCAAGTCCCCCACCTGCACCGACGCCGACAAGAAGGCTGTCGAGGCTCTGGCCAAGATCGCCGGCGTTGCCGACTACAAGGCCCTGGGCATGGACATGCTGAAGATCAAGGGTTCCGTCGAGGGCATCCCCGCTGTCGACCTGATGAACCGCGACTACAAGGATTTCAACATGGGTGGCAAGAAGGTCGGCATCGGCCAGGTTGAAGTGCTCGACCTGACCTTGCTCGACAAGATCAAGCCCGCTCTGGTTGAAGAGTGCAAGAAGCTGCAGGCTGACGGCCGTCACACCGTCATGCTGCTGCTCACCGACATCATGAAGGAAGGCTCCGAGATCCTCGTGGTCTCCCAGGACGGTTCCCTGGTTGAGAACGCCTTCGGCGCCAAGCTCGGCGGCGCGCTCAACTCCATGTGGGTTGACGGCTGCATGAGCCGTAAGAAGCAGGTCGTGCCCCCCATGGAAAAGGCTTTCGCCTAGTTCCACGGCGCGATTGATTATTCAGACGGGCTCCTTCGGGGGCCCGTTTTTTTTGCGGCTCGGCACCCTTCATTGACAGTTTTGGGAGACAGATCCTAAGCGTATGCAATGAAACGTCTGCACGAGAAGTATGCACGGATGATTGTGCCGCTTATTGTCAGTTGCTGTATGACGTGCCTCGTCTCGGCCATCGAAACTCTCCGCGCCGTGGGCTTAGTCGCATTCTGGGACACATGGCCCTTGCCCTGGCTCATTTCCTGGGCCGTGGCCTATCCGGTCATGTTCCTCATGCTGCCCGTGGTCCAACGCCTTTTTGCTACCTGTTCCTGCCCGCCACAGTAATAAAAACGCCCTGGTCTTGCGGCCAGGGCGTTCGAGTGTTCGGGGGGCTTTGTTTCGCCCTACATTTAAATCAGGCCGCTTTCAGCCAGGATCTTTTTGAGCTGATCCAGGTGGCACGGTTCAAGGGGAACCAGGGGCAAGCGGAACTCCAGGTTCATCTTGCCCATGAGCGAGAGGGCGGTCTTGACCGGAATCGGGTTGGTTTCAAGGAACATGGCCCGGTTCACCGGCATCATCTCCAGGTTCAAGGCCTGGGCGCGAGCCGTGTCGCGTTTGTTGAACGCCGCGATCATGCCCGACATTTTTCCCGGCATGACGTTTGATGTGACGGAGATGGTGCCATGGCCGCCGGCAGCCAAAAGCGGCAGCACGGTGAAGTCGTCGCCGGACAGGACGATGAAGTCCCGTCCCATGGCCTCAATGACTTCAGTGCCTTGCTTGATGTCGCCCGTGGCCTCTTTGACGCCGATGACCTCAGGCACTTCCTTTGCGATGCGCGCAAGGGTCTTTGGAAGCATGTTCAGGCCTGTGCGTCCGGGCACATTGTACACGATTGATGGCATGGGCGCTTCGGCGGCGATGGCCTTGAAGTGGGCCACCAGGCCATCGGGCGTGGGTTTGTTGTAGTACGGAGTGATGAGCAGCACGGCGTCGGCACCGGCCTGTTTGGCCAAAGCTACCAGTTCAATGGCCTCACGGGTGTTGTTTGACCCGGCGCCAGCGATGACAGGCACCCGACCTTTTACCTGGTCCACGCAGATCTTGATGACCTGACCCTGCTCGGCATGAGACAGGGTGGCAGCTTCGCCGGTAGTGCCGCAAGGGACGACTCCGTCGATGCCTTGTTCGATCTGCCATTCGATGAAGGCTCTGTAAGCCTCCTCGTCCACTGCGCCGTTTTTGAACGGCGTCACCAGTGCGGTAAACGCGCCGCGAAAACTCATTCAATCCTCCTTCTAGTCTGTGCCCATATGTTGCATAAGCGTCAGCAACTGCGGGTTTTCCTGATACTGATCAGTGAGCCCGAAAAGGGTCATACGAATATTTTGCTCTTCCGTCCATTTGAAAGTGGAAATCTCATCAGGCCAGGCCAGCACTTCAATGCGCAACACGGATTTGCCTTGAGCAAATGATCGCACCCAGGCGGTCTTGCTGCCGTTGGCCAGCGTGCCCACAAGGCCGATGCCCGGCCCGGACCCCAGCAGGACGTCTGGAAGGGGGCCCTTGGCCTTCAAAAGCTCCTGCTCTTGCGCATACCCCCAGGGGCTCATGGCCACAATAAGCTTCACCGTGCCTCGCAGACCATGCACAGCGTTTTCTACTTGATGAATAAGGTTCTGCGGCACGTCCTTGGCGCCTTTGGGCAGTGGCGGCAGCAGGAGCACTGCGATTCTGGGACCGCCAGCAGTCTGCAGGATGTGTTGCTCCAAACGCCCAGAGCCTCGCCATGAAGCTCTGGGAGCTACGCCCGCCTTTGCCAAAACGCTGCGTTCGTAAGGGGTCACGAAGAGCAGGTCGTGGTGTAGCAGATCAAAGGCCTTTGCCATGAACTCAAGACGCTTGCGCGATGGTGGAGTTGCTGCCTCAGGCTGGACAAATTCGAAGGCCCCGGCCAAAAAATAGACGGGAGACTCTCTGGTTGCACCTTTCTTGAAGGTTGATTGCGCGCTGGCCCGCCGGGCCAGTCCCCCCGAGGTCTTGCCACCTCAAGTGGGGCAGGGGCGAACTTCACCTTCTGTGTTCGCACAAAAAAGCAAGGTGAGCCTAGGCCCACCCGCTATGGCTTGCGTTGCTGCAGCCAGAGTTAATATGATGAGAAAAAACAGTGATCTGATCATTAGTCGTTGATGAACTCCTTGAGTTCTTTGCCCGGACGGAAGAAAGGCAGTCGCTTGGGGTGAACCTCGACCACAGTTCCGGTCTTGGGATTGCGTCCTGTGTAACCTTCGTAGTCTTTGACCTTGAAGCTTCCAAAGCCACGGATTTCGACCCTGTCGCCAGCGACAAGGGCATCCTTGATGGAGTCGAAAAAAGCACTGACAACCCTGGTAGCATCGTCGACGTGCAGCTTTTTCTCTTCCGACAGTGCCTTGATAAGTTCACTTTTATTCATGGACCGCTCCCTATTGTTGGGCAGTTCGTGGCACCGTGCCACAGGCTCTGTGGGGGGTACTTAGAAACATGTATCCCTCCTATGCCGAAAAAGTAGGTATTCCGTCAAGGGTTTCGTTAGGTTGGGGGAAGAGGAATTTGCTTAAGCGCCCTGCGTCCGGAAATGGCTTCGAGATTGTCCTCGCGATACCTCGCCACTCGTCCAGCCAGAGCTGTGATGTCCTTCACAGCGCCGCAGTTCGGGGCGTGTCGCGCCAGCGGGGTCTGGTGGATTACGGCGTCGGTCATGGTGCGGTCCAACCGGACGTGCCCTAGGTTCACCAGTTCAAAGCCCAGGAAGTTCTTGCAGGCCAGGTTGAGGCGCTGGAATGTCTCTTTGGCCTCCTGGGCTGTGGCCTGGTTTACCACAACAAGGAAGTCGCGAACGCCGTAGCGCGAGTGCAGCACCTTTATGATGGCGTAGCCATCAGTGAGGGACGTTGGTTCGGGCGTGACAAGAACCACCCGCATTTGCGCCATGCGCGCAAGGGACAAGACCGTGCCGCTGATGCCTGCGCCAAGGTCCAGAATCAGGAATTCATAGGCCGAAATCAGGTCGGTGAGCTTGTCAAAAAGCGCGCTCTGCTGGTTCTGGTCCATCTCGACCATTTCTGGCACGCCGCTTGCGGCAGGCAGGATGTCCAATCCAGGCTCAACGGTCTGCACCACCTCGGAGAAGTGGGCAGATCCTGCCAGCATGTCCTGAAGGTTCTTGTCCGGCGCCAGCCCCAGAAGCACGTCCAGGTTGGCCAGGCCCAGGTCGCAGTCCATGAGCAGCAGCTTGTGGCCCATGTCGCGCAGGGCAAAACCAAGATTTAAGGATAGATTCGTTTTGCCCACGCCGCCTTTGCCGCTCATGATGCAGAGGCTGACAGTCTTGCCGGGGTTGATGGCGTCCATGATTATATCGATCCTGCTACTCTGGCAGCTTTCTGCCGGTAAAAAGGAAATGCTTCTCGCTTGCGCGCACCAGGGTCTCGCGCGAGGCCAGCACGGCATCTGCGCTGGGTGCAACCTCCAGGCGGTTTCCCCCCATGCGGCGCGCGCCCTCAAGGGTATCGTTTGCGCACGCAAGGAGCGCCTCGGCTGTGAGCTGCATCAGCCCGCCATAGCCCACCAGCCCGGCGGAGCAAACCAGTGACGGCTCACAGACTTGGCGGATGCGCCGCAGCATGGCACCGAGGAGCCGTTCTGCTGAGGCAAGCGGGGTGCCGGAGAGCACCACCGCGATAATGCCACTGTCAAGGCAGGCTGCGTGGTCGAAGCTGCGAAGTTGCGCGCGTGCAAGATCGAACACCGTGTCGGAAATGTCTGTGTGCTCCGGCTCCACCAAAGCCAAGGCGAGGGGAAGCTGGCACAGCCTGGCGCGGTCCATCTCGCGCGTCAGGAAGCGCTTCAGGCGGGCCTCGCTGGAAACAGCAGGCACTGCGTCAGGCGGCGCGGCGCTCCAGGCGTCCAAATCAAGCTGCTGCTTGAGCTCCAGCCAGGCTTCTGGTGAAAGACCGCTGACAACCCGGTAGAGGCACAAGGAGCTGTTGCTTACACCGGGGCCCCTATTTTCGAAGGCAGAATTTATGCAGCTAAGCTCGCGCAGCAAATCGTCATCCTCCATGGCCGCTCTTCTTCCCGCCGTGCACATGCAGCAGGGTGGCGCGCAGGAACTCATCAAGGCGTCCGTCCAGCACGGCGTCCACACTTGAGTCCTCATGGCCGCAGCGGTGGTCCTTCACCAGGCGGTAGGGCTGGAGCGTGTACGTTCGGATTTGACTGCCGAATGCGATGGCGTCCTTACTGGCGTAATCGGCCTTTTTGCTGGCCTCCAGTTCCTTTATCTCACGCTCGTAGAGACGCGCCTTCAGGACCTTCATGGCAAGAATCTTGTTCTTGAGCTGTGACTTTTCGTTCTGGCACTGCACCACGATATTGGAGGGCAGGTGGGTGATGCGCACAGCGGAATTGGTGCGGTTCACGTGCTGTCCGCCGGGTCCGCTTGCACGGAAAACGTCGATTCGCAAGTCCTCTTCGCGGACGTCGATTTCGATGTTGGTATCAATGTCCGGGTATGCGTCAACAGAGGCAAAGGCCGTGTGCCGTCGCCCTGAGGCGTCAAAGGGGGATATGCGGATGAGCCGGTGGATGCCCGCCTCGCCCTTGAGCAGACCGTAGGCATACGGACCTGTGATTTGAAGTGTGACGCTCTTGATGCCTGCCTCGTCGCCATATAAGCGGTCCAGCTCGACCACCTGGAAGCCGCGTGACTCGGCCCAGCGCAGGTACATGCGCAAGAGCATTTCCGCCCAATCCTGGGCGTCGACCCCGCCTGCCCCAGGGTGGATTTCAAGGATGGCAGGGGTGTTGTCGTCTGGCCCGTTCAGCAGGGTGGCCAGCTCCGTGTCGTCAAGGCGCTTCTGCAGCAGGGCCAGGTTTTCGTTCAGGGCCTCCAGGGCGTCCTGACCCTGGTCCTCCTGGGCGAGCAGCAGCCATTCGTCAACATTGGTCTTGGCTTGTTCCAGGTCTCGGAACATGCCGAGCTTGAATTCCAGGGCGCTCTTTTCGCGCAGGACTGGGGTCAGAAGTTCAGGCTTGTCCCAGGCACCGGGTTTGGAGAGCTGGGCCTCGATTTCCAAAAGGCGTTCGCGGGATTCCGCGGAGTCAAAGACGCCCCCAGAGCGTTTCGAACTGTTCCTGCAGGGACAGGCCCTGGGTCTTGAGATCGGCGAATTGCAGCATTTTCGTGTCTTGTGCAGCGCTGTTAGCGCAGGCTGTGGTTTTGGCCAGGGCGGCCAACGCCCCGGATGATGAGTATGGCGAACAAGACGGCCAGCGCCCCCAGGCCCATGAGCAGGTAGCCATAGAGGACGTGGAACTGCGTCAGTTCCGTGCGCGTGTGCACCATGCCGGATGTGGCAAGTTGCTGAAACTGTGGTCCGGCAAGCTTGATCCTGCCGAGAGGATCGATGAACGCGGACAGTCCGGTGTTGGTGCTGCGCACTATGTAACGGCCTTGCTCAATGGCCCGAAGAGCGGTCAACTGCAAGTGCTGATGCGGCGCCGAGGTGGAGCCGAACCAAGCATCATTGCTGATGTTGATGAGCAGGTTTGCGCCCTGTGCGACGCGCTCCTGGGCGAGCTCAGCGAATATGGCCTCATAGCAGATGAGCATGCCAAGGGCAAGATCGCCGCTTTTAAGGGCCTGCTCATTCTTGCCGGGCACAAAGTCGCCAACGCCGGAAATGATCTTGTCCACGGGAATAATGCTGGAAAAAGGCATATATTCCCCAAAAGGAACCAGATGCTCCTTGTCGTACCAGGTCATCTTTGCATCTGCGCCGCTCAGCAAGAATGCCCTGTTGAAAAGCACAAAAGAGCGCGGGGCGGCTGTCCGCTCGTAGGCGGGCGCTCCAACTATAAGAGCGGCCTTGCCAGACCGCACAAGCTCCAGAGCTGGGGCTCGAAGCGGGGTGTCGTCCTGGAAATAGAAGGGCATGGATGTCTCAGGCCAGACAATGAGTTCTGGGTTGGAATTGGCTGCGACCTCGCGGCTCAAGCGCACGTAAGTGTCCATGGTTGATCGCTGGTAGGCGGGATCCCATTTGATGCTCTGGTCGATGTTGCCCTGAACAACCGCCACGTTATGCGCCGGTGTGGTTTCGGCATAGGAGTCCATGCGCTGCCAGCCAAAAACAAGCAAGGCCAACGTTCCGCAAAGAGGAACAAGCAGGCACATTCTGCATCGGACACCAAGCACTAGGCCCACGGCGATGGCGGCGAGCACTCCGGATACGCCGTAGGCTCCGATGACCGAGGCGGCCTGTACCACCATGGGCCAGCTGACGAAGGCCGAGGACAGCGTGAGCCAGGAAAAACCGGACAGGAGGCTGGCCTGCGCCAACTCCATGACGGTCCAGGCAAAGCCGAGAAACATTGTTGCCAAAACGTGCGAAATTCTGTTCGAGAGGTGTGCGGCCAGGCCGAACAGTCCATAGTAACAGCCCATGGCCATTGCCAGCAGCACAGGCATGGGCAGGGAGAGCGCCCAGTGGATCTCGCCGTAATACATAACCGGCCAGTAGACCCAGTACAAGCAGGCAAAGCTGGCGACGGAGCCTATGCGCCAAGCGTGCTTGAACGCTGTCCAGGGCGTTGGGGCAGCCATGCCGAATGAGGCCAGAGCAATGGGCAAAAGCAAAGAAGCTATGGGCAGTTGCGTCCAGGGATTGGCATAGCCAAACAGAACCCCGAGGCCGGCGGCAAGGGTCCAGAAGATAGGAGAGTGAAGCACAGGCGTCCTATTCCGCGCGCAGCACGCGCAGGCTTTCGATATGCTTGGCATCGGCTTCATGCACCTGGAAACGCCAACCGCCCAGATCGAAGTTCTCGCCCTTTGCCGGAATATGCCCGGCGATTTCGCTCAAATGGCCGCCGATGCTTTCCACCAGGTCCGAGGAAAGGTCAAGCCCGAAAAGTTCGTTGATCTCATCAAGGGAGACGCGGCCTGAGACGATTTGGCTGCCGTCCGGCAGTTCTTGAACGTCCTCTGGCCGCAAGGCGTCATACTCGTCGCCGATTTCACCCACGATCTGCTCCAGCACGTCTTCCATGGTGAGCATGCCGGCTGTGCCGCCGTACTCGTCCAAGGCGACGACAAGATGGATCTTGCGTGACTGCATATCGTGCAGCAGGCTTTTGAGGTTTGTGGTCTCTGGCACGAAATGCACAGGGCGCATGATGCTGGTGACGGAGGGCTGCTCGCCGGCAGGCAACAGCAAAGGGCCGAGGACGTCCTTCGCGTGGACCACCCCCGCCATGTGGTCGCGGTTGTCTCGGTAGATGGGAATACGTGAATGGCCGTGTTGTATGATCAGCTCCGCCACTTCGGCCAAAGTGCTGTCTTGCTCGGCGCATATGATGTCCGGCCTGGGGATCATTATCTCGCTGACGCGCCGGTCTTCGAGGTCGATGACGTTTTGCAGGATGCGCACGTCGTCGCTTTTGATCTCGCCTTCGGCCACCGCATCCTTGAACATCTCGTCCAAGGGGGAATCAGATTTGCGGAAAAGATTGCGGATGGCCGAAATTATTGTGCCGTTTGACCCTTCGTCCAAGACTGGGCTCCTCTTTTATGCAGTCCAAGCGGACCGCCTTTCTGATTTGTTTGTTACGCTTCTGGCGCTGAAATAAAAAAATAAGTTTTGGCAGGAGCAATGTCAATGATGACGGGATGCTCTAGCGTTGGCTGCCGCCCGCCCAGCCTTGTGCAGGTGGATTTCCAGGCAAGTGATCGCAGCCGGTGTGATGCCCGAAATGCGGCCAGCCTGCCCAAGTGTCGCAGGGCGCACGCGCGTGAGCTTTTCAACAGCCTCGCGGGTGAGTCCTGACACTAGAGCATACTCCATGTCCCCCGGCAAGGGCGTGTCCTCAAGCCCACGGCTGTGCTCTACGCGCAGCGTCTCCTTCTCCAGGTAGTTCTGATAGCGGATGCGCGTTTCGGCCTCCATGAGCACATCCTTGGCCTCGTCGGCCAGGGCTGGCAACAAGGGCGTGAGCGCCAATATCTCCACTTGAGGCTGTCGCAGCAGAGCGGCCAGGTTCACCGACTTGCCTGGGATTGCTGCGCCGATGCTGTTCAGGATGTCGCGGGTTGGCGCGTCAGGTCGTATGTGCACGGTGTTGAAAGCATCAAGTAAAGCTTCAAGCCTGCGCATCTTTGCGGAAAAAATGGAGTGTCTGGCGTCATCAATCAACCCGAGTTTCCGGCCAATGGGCGTAAGCCGGGAGTCGGCATTGCCCTCGCGCAGCAGCAGCCGGTATTCTGCACGCGATGTGAACATGCGGTACGGTTCGTTTGTGCCGCGCGTCACAAGATCGTCCACCAACACGGCCATGTAGGCCTGATCCCGTCGCAGAAGGAAGGGAGCCCTGCCCGACAGGGCGCAGAAGGCGTTGAGCGCTGCCCAGAGGCCTTGCGCGGCTGCTTCTTCATATCCGCTGGTGCCGTTGATCTGCCCTGCCATATAAAGACCAGGGAGCGGCTTGGATTCCAAAGTTGGCAACAGCTGCGTGGGGGGGACGAAATCATATTCGATGGCATAGCCTGGCCGGGCGATGACCGTATTCTCCAGGCCGGGGATGGTCTTGAGCAGCGCCTTTTGTATATCCAGCGGCAGGCTGGTGGAAATTCCGTTCGGGTACACCTCCGGGCTGTCCAGGCCTTCCGGTTCTATGAACACGTGGTGCCGGTCCTTTTCCGGAAAGCGGGCCACCTTGTCTTCAACCGAGGGACAGTAGCGCGCGCCAGTGCCCTGGATGACGCCGCTGAACAGCGGCGAGCGGTCGAATCCTGCACGGATGGCCGCGTGGGTGCTCTCGTTGGTGTAGGTCAGGTGACAGGGCACTTGCGGCAACGGAACAGTGGTGTTCAAGAAGCTGAAAGGGGTGGGGGGCTCATCGCCGGGCTGCTCTTCCATGACGGAAAAATCTATGCTGGCCTTGAGCAGGCGCGGCGGGGTGCCTGTCTTGAGCCGACCCAGTTCGAAGCCGTGGTTGCGCAGGGATTCAGATAGTCCCAAGGCCGGAGAGTCTCCCAGACGGCCGCCAGAAAATTGCGTCATACCGATGTGGATGAGGCCGGAGAGGAAGGTGCCGGTGGTGAGCAGGACCGCACGCGACGGGAATTTCTGCCCCATAAGGGTGCGCACGCCGCTGGCCCGGCCCGAGGTCGCAAGAACCTGCGTAGCCATGTCCTGCATGATCCACAAATTGGGCTGTGCGAACAAGTCGGCCTGGACCACGCGCAAATATTCAGCACGGTCGATCTGGGCGCGTGTAGAGCGCACGGCAGGGCCTTTGCTCAAGTTCAACTGACGGAACTGAATGCCTGCCGCGTCGGCCCAAAGGCCCATGCGTCCGCCAAGGGCGTCGATCTCGCGCACCATGTGGCCCTTGGCCAGGCCGCCGATGGCGGGATTGCAGGATAAATGCCCGATGCGGTCAATGTTTCCGGTGAGCAGCAGTGTGGCGAGGCCAAGGCGCGCGGCTGCGCTGGCCGCCTCGCATCCTGCGTGTCCGGCACCCACCACGATGAGGTCAAAGACCTCTGGCAAGGCGACCCAAGGCAGGGCGCGAAAGGTGTCCATGCGCCCGCCCCCTAGGAGTCGAAAAGCATGGCCGCCATAACCTTGGCGTCCTTGATGCTGCACTTGATGGAGGAGCGCTCGTTGGGTTGATGGGCGTTGTGCATCAGGGTGCTCCACACTGCGGCCTGATGTCCGGCGCGGCGAAGATACGCGGCCACTGTGCCGCCGCCGATGCCTTGCACTTTAGGATTGTTGCCGAAAACCTGGCGCACCGCCGCCATGAGTCTGGTGACTATTTCGCTGTCCACCGGCGTGGGCGGGGCGGCCTGCTCGCGCTGCACGTATTCATAGCTTATGGTCACGCCGTGCTCGCGCTCGACGGAATCCCCAATCTCGTGGATGGCCGCCATTATATCGTCCAGGTCGTAGCCGGGCATGATTCGGCAATCCAGATAGAACACGTCGCGGCCAGGAATGGTGTTGATGTTCTCCACGTTGGCCTCTTTCTTGGTGGGCTGGAACGTGGAGTGGGGCGGGTCGAAAAGAGGATCCTGGCGATCGAACCGCTGGTGCAGCTTGGGCGTTTGGGTGATGAAGGCCGAGGCCGCCAGGAGCGAGTTGATTCCTGCCTTGGGCGTAGAGGCGTGGCACTGTTTGCCCTCCACAATGACCTTGAGCCAGAGCATGCTCTTCTCGGCGATTTCGATCATTTCCGACGTTGGCTCGCCAAAATCGGGCACAAGGAATAAGTCTCCAGGGGAGAAAATCTCCGGGTGGCGCTTGACCACATAATCAAGTCCGTACTTGCTGCCGGTCTCCTCGTCAGCCACCAGCAACACCCCGTAGTTCATGTCCGGGGTGAGCTTGAGATCGAGCAACGCCTTTGCAACAACAAGAGAGCTGACGATGCCCTGATGGTTGTCCTCTACGCCGCGGCCAACGAGGATGTCCCCGTCGACCTTGAGGGTGTAAGGATCACTGTCCCAAAGGGCCAGATCCCCCGGCGGCACGATGTCCGTGTGAGAGATGACCCAGAAGGTCTTGGCGCTGTTTCGTCCGGGGATAATTGCAGCGATGCTTGGCCGGTAGCCACAGGGTACGTGCGGGTCAGGCGCGCGCATCTCGCGGATTTCGGCGAATCCCATGTCCTTGAGATAGGACTTGAGGAATTCGGTCTTGTCCTTTTCGCCTGGGCCGCCATTGAGCGGACCGAGGGCGGGGATGCCCACCAGGGAGCGTTGCAGATCGATGATTGTCTGTGCCGAGGACTCGAGATGCCGATTGATTGCGGCGAGCATTGGGGGCTCCGTGGTGCCGGGTTGCGACCGGGGTCGCTGGTTTGGAAAAAGAAAAGGCGGGGTCGCCCCCGCCTTTTTCGCTTGGTCGGGCTAGCGGCCCCTGGCGGCGCGCTTGGACGCCTTCAGCGGATTGACCTTGGTCTTGCCTTCCTTGTCCACAGTGGCTTTCACGTGGGTGGCAAAGTTGCAAATACCGCGGGTCCATTTGGTGGCGGGGTCGGCATAGGCCGGGCAGAAAGACTGTTCTTCAAAGGCGGCCACGCGCTCGCAACCGGCGCAGTTCTCCACAACGGGAGAAAATATGAAGCCTTTAAAAGACATGCCTTCAGCGGTCATCACAGCGCCTGCAAAGACGCTGGCCTTCTTTTTGTCTTCAGCCATGGGAATGTTCCTCCTTGTCTGGCGCACATGCGGCTGCCAGGGTGTCATCAGAAAATAGAGAGCGGTTCTTTATGCACGGAAGGCCCAGCTTGTCAAGCGCAGGCCATGACTTCTGGCCTTGGGATCAGGCCATTTTACCAATTGATTTAATGAGCACGTCCGTCACTTTCTGTGCGTTTAGCTTAAAGATGGCCAGAATGTCGTCCCAGGTCACTGGGGCCTCGTCCATCTTCCAGCAATCGTAGTCCGTGCTCATTGCGATTGAAGCGTACGGAATCCCGGCCTCGTTGGCAAGAATGCATTCCGGTGCAATGCTCATATTGATGACATCCGCTCCCCAGAGGCGGAACATGTTCGATTCAGCCCTGGTTGAGAAGCGCGGCCCCTCGATGGTGATGACGGTGCCGGTCTTATGATGCTGGATGCCTAGCTCCTGGCACGAGCTGTTCAACAGTCCGCGCAGGGCCGCGTCAAATGGTTCAGCCATTGGCGTATGCACTGGTTCGTGCGGGGCGAAGGACTCGTGAAATGTGAGCGCCCTTTGTCGCGTGAAATCAATGAATTGGTCCAGAACCACCAGATCGCCCCGCCCGATTTCCTGGCGAAGTGATCCCACCGCTGTGGTGGAGAAGATGGCTGTGCAGCCCAATTGCTTCAATGTGTCGATGGCGGCGCGTGAGTTCACCTGTGAGGGCGGCACCGTGTGCTCCCGGCCATGCCGAGCAACAAGGCAGACCTCGTGGTTGGCGATTGTGCCGACGCGAACCGGGGAGGGGAGTTCTCCGTAGGGCGTGGCGATACGTTTATCGTGTGGGTTCTGTAGGATGTCGGGGTTGTCCAGGCCACTGCCGCCGATGATGCCGATGATGCCCATGAATAGCGGCCGTCCTAGAGTTTCAAGAGATATTCGTGCGGTATTCCGGCAAGCTTGCTGGAGCCATCCAGGAATCCGAGCTCGATGAGGAACCCGATGCCTGCCACATTGCCGCCAGAGTTCTGCACCAGTTGGATCATGCCGCCCGTAGTGCCGCCCGTGGCCAGCAGATCGTCTATGATCAGAATGTTGTCGCCAGGCTTGACCGCGTCCACGTGCATTTGCAGGCTGTCTGTGCCGTATTCAAGTTCATAGGTGACGGAATTCGTTTTGTAAGGGAGTTTACCGGGTTTGCGCACCGGGATGAACCCGATATTCATTTTATATGCCAAGGGGGCGCCGAAGAGAAAGCCGCGCGCCTCGGCTGCGACGATCTTGTTGGCGCCGCTGTCCTTGTAGCGTTCAGCCAGCGCGTCGATGGCGTAGCGGAAGGCTGCCGGTTCGGCCAGGAGCGGCGTTATGTCGAAAAAGGTGATGCCAGGCTTGAAGTCAAGAACGTCGCGGATATAGTTTCGCAGATCCATTGGGATAGCTCCTTCCTGTAATGATGCGAGGTTTTACAGAGTCCTTAAAGCGGTTGTCAACTGGCAGGGCAGTTGGTAAGCTTATCTTATGAATGATGATAGCCAGACCGGTCGATACGCCCCGGCGAAACGCAGCCTTGGGCAAAATTTCCTGGTTGACCCGAACATTTCCCGCAAAATAGTCGACGCTCTGGACCTTAAGCCAGGCGACCGCGTTCTTGAGATCGGCCCAGGGCGGGGCGCTTTAACTCGCCATGTGGCAGATCGTGCGCCAGGGCGTTATGTCGTGCTGGAGATGGATGATGCCCTTGCGGATGAATTAGAGCGCCAGTATCCGGGCATTGAGGTTGTCCGTGGAGATGCCATGGCATACCCTTGGGGGCGCCTGCTTCAGGAGGACGATTGGAAGATCGTCGGCAACCTGCCCTACAACATCGCGTCTCCGCTGATTTGGGACATCGTGAGCCAGGCTGCGTTTGCGCGTGCGGTATTTATGGTGCAGCTAGAGGCAGGCCAGCGCCTCGTGGCTGGTCCGGGGGGGCGAGACTATGGCGCTCTTTCGGTCTTCGTTCAATCGCATGCACAAGCGGAGTTGCTGTTCAAGGTTCCGCCGCAGGTTTTTCGGCCACAGCCTAAGGTCACCTCGGCGGTCTTGCGATTTTTTTTGCACCCGCAAAGGCCTACACAAGTCGATGCGATGCGTCTTTCTTCCACTCTGCGCATGTGCTTTCAGCAGCGGCGCAAACAGCTTGGTACAATACTGAAATCAAAGAATATTCCCTGTTTCGCCGCACTCCTTCAGTCCCTGGATATCGACCCGATGCAACGCCCGGAGACGCTTGCGCCAGAACGGTTTCAGGCTTTGGCAAAACTATTGCCATCTGATTTTCTTGCTTGACTTGCCTTTTGCTTTGGTGTTTATCCAGGTCCAGTTGCATATTGCGGCAGGTACGGAGTCATTCGTCTCTGCTGCAAGTGAGGTAAGAGGATGGAGCGCCCCGGCCTGCCGGTCTGTGTTACCCACCCAGACCATACAGAATTTCAAGGCAGACTCGGATAGGTCCGGGCCGCAAACAGTGACCACCAATGAGGAGGAAGGACACATGACTAAAGCTGAGCTGGTTGT
Source organism: Humidesulfovibrio sp. (assembly GCF_030689645.1). Lineage (GTDB taxonomy): Bacteria > Desulfobacterota > Desulfovibrionia > Desulfovibrionales > Desulfovibrionaceae > Humidesulfovibrio. Next base: position 115,719 of record NZ_JAUYFU010000048.1, on the reverse strand, counting down.
CAAAATTGCTGAAAAGGCCAACCTTACCAAGGCCAATGCCGAGCGCGCCCTGAATGCTTTTATCGGTGCCGTTGAAGACGTCCTGGTGAAGGAAGGCAAGCTGACCCTTACCGGCTTCGGTACCTTCCAGGTGGAGAAACGCAAGGCCCGTGTCGGTCGCAACCCTCGCACCGGCAAGGAAATCAAGATTCCCGCCACTAAGGTCGTGAAGTTCCGTCCCGGTAAGCTCCTGAAGGACGCAGTAAAGTAAATTTGGAGGGCTTCCCATGATGCTTCGCGGTGAGACTGTTCATAGCCCCTTGCCCCAGGATCTGCCCTGGTTTCAGGCTGACCATGCGATTTTTTTTGGCGTGCTTTACATCGTTCTGTTCGTCATCTGCTCCGGGATGGGCTACTGCATCCTGAAGTCCTGGTTTGACTGCTGCAACGACAGCCATAACTCCGCGCACTAAGCTTTCGCAGGCAGCTAACTTACGAGTTGTTCGTGGGCCCTTCCGGTGAAGGCCGGGGGGGTCCAATATCCTCTTTCTCTTTCTTCTTGCATTGTGTCAAGGGTTGGGGTAGAGGTTCGCTCTTCGTTTGACCAGATCTGTTCGGGGAGGTGATTCTATTGCCCGGTATTTTGTTGGATGACAGTGATAACTTCGAGATCGCCCTGCGTCGTTTTAAGAAGCAGGTTGAAAAGGCCGGCGTCCTCTCTGAGCTTAAGAAGCGTCAGCACTACGAGAAGCCCAGCGTTCAGGAAAAGAAAAAGAAGGCGGCCGCTAAAAAGCGTCTCGTCAAGAAGATGCGCAAGTCCAGGATTGACGGATGATCAGCATCCAGGGACGCATCGAGTCCGACTACATAGTGGCCTATAAGGCCAAAGACACGGTTCGGCTGGCTGTCTTGAGGCATCTCAAGACAGCCGCCAAAAACCGTGAGGTAGAAGTTTTGCGTCCTCTTAATGACGATGACTACCTTGAGATCATCGCCCGCCAGATCAAGCAGCGTAGAGAATCACTTGAACAGTACGAAAAGCATGGCCGCGCCGAACTCGCCGCAGTTGAGGCCGCAGAGCTTTCCGTTCTTCAGGACTACATGCCCGCCCCCTTGACCGAGGCCGAGTTGGTGCAAGCCATCGACCTGCTTGCCAAAGAGACGGGTGCACAGGGGGCCAAGGATATGGGCAAGGTTATGCAGGCCCTTATGCTCGCGTACAAGGGACGCTACGACGGCAAGAAGGCCAGCGAAGCCGTTCGAGCCCGACTTTCTTTGTAGCTGGCGGCCCTTCATGGAACCGAGAACCCTGCACCTGCTGGAGTTCCCGAAGGTCCTGAGGGAACTTTCGGGATTTGCCGTCTCCGAACCCGGAGTCGCCGCATGTCTTGCGCTCCACCCCCTCGCCACGGCTCAGGCCGTACAGCAACAACTCACTTTACTGGACCAGACCCTGCGCTGGGTTCGTGAGTCAGGCTTTCGTCTGGTGGCCTTCCCTGATTTCGCCAATTTTTTTCCGGAACTAGATATCGCGCACCGTGTTTTGGACTTGGACGCGCTCTTTGCCCTTTCCCAGACACTCGAACAGGCGCGGCATGCCCGCGAACTGCTTGAGCCTTACCACGAGCGCGGTTGGGACGAGCTCACCGAGGCCGTGGCTGGCGCGCCCTGGCCACAGGCCACCTGGTCTGGCCTGAAACGCTGTCTTGATTCGGATGGACGGCTCAAAGATGAGAGTTCTCCTGGCTTGTTCTCCGTGCGGCAGGAAATCCGCAGCATCCATCAGCGCTGTTCCAAGAGGGTAAAGGACTTCGTTCTTTCTGAAAATATTTCTCATTATCTTCAAGATGACTACATCACTATTTCATCTGACAGGTATGTTCTGCCCCTCAAGGTTAACTTTAAGAACCGCTTCCCGGGCATCATCCACGACTACTCCCAGACCGGTGAGACCTGCTATTTCGAGCCCATGTTCCTGGTTGAGATTAATAACACCCTACAGGAACTCAAGCGCGAAGAACGCGTCGAAGAACGTAAGGTCCTTGAGTATTTGACCGGACTTGTCAGGCAGGAGCGCCCCGGCGTTGTGGCCAGCTACGACAGCCTTGTGCAGTTGGATCTGCTCATGGCAAAAGCTCGCTTGGCCGACGCCACCGGAGCGCGCGCGCTAGATATTGGCCCGGATCTGCCTGCCCGGCTCATTAAGGCACGGCACCCCTTGCTGGCCTTGCACAACGCTGACACGCAACCGCTGGACATCAAGCTCCAGGAAGGGCAGTTGGCGCTCATCGTCAGCGGCGGCAACGCCGGCGGCAAGACTGTTTGCCTCAAGACTATGGGGCTTATAGCTCTTATGGCCTTTTCCGGCCTTCCTGTGCCTGTTGCCGAGGGGTCTTCCCTGCCGCTGTGGACCGACATCTTTGTTGTTCTTGGCGACGAGCAGAGCCTGGAAGAGCACGTGAGCACCTTCACTGCGCAGATTCAGTATCTTGCCCGCGTTTGGGACCGCGTGAACGACAAGACTCTTTTCCTGCTTGATGAGTTCGGCGCTGGCACTGACCCTACCCAGGGCGCCGCCTTGGCCCAGGCTGTCATCGACGGGCTGCTGGACCGTGGCGCCGCCAGCTTCGCAGCCACGCACTTTCCAGCGCTCAAGGCTTATGCACTGGCCACCCCCCGGGTGCGCGCCGCAAGCGTTCTTTTCGACCCGAGCACCAAGAAGCCTCTGTACCGTCTGGCCTACGACCAAGTGGGCGCGAGCATCGCTCTCGACGTAGCACGCGAGCATGGCTTGCCACGCACCATTCTTTCCCGGGCTGAACAGTACCTGCTCCTGGATGGCTCGGACACCAGCGCCGTTCTTGAGCGCCTGAACTCCCTTGCGGTAAAGCGCGAGCGCGAGAACGACGCCCTTGCGGATGAACGCAACGCATTGCGCAAGAAACGCGACACCCTCGAAGCCCGCTACGAGAAGGAACGCGTGAAGGTGTTGGGCGAAGTCCGCGAACTGGCTCAGGGCGTGCTGCGCGAATGGAAGACCGAACGCATTGGCCGTAAGCAGGCGCTCAAGAAACTTTCTGAGGTGCGCGAGCGCCTTGAACCTGCTGTGCGCGATGATGCACCGGCAGTTGCTCCAGACCTCAACTGGGCTGAGATTACCTCTGGCCAGCGTGTGGGCTATAAAGCCTGGGGAAAGGCTGGCGTTGTTCTGGAAAAGGATGAGCGCAAGCGTCAGGTTAAGGTAGATTTTTCTGGTGTGGCCATGTGGGTGGCTTTTTCAGAACTGACTTTGGACGGGAAAAGTGCCCGCAAGACAGAACGCGTATCGCAGGGCGTGACTGCGGAACTTGGCTTCACCCCGAGCATTGATCTGCGTGGTCAGCGCGCTGACGAGGCCTTGTCCGCCCTCGGACAGTTTCTGGACGCCTCGCTCCTGCGTGGAGCAAATGGTGTTGAAATCGTTCACGGGCGCGGCACCGGCGCTTTGCGCAAGGAGATCCACGCGTATCTCCGCACGGCTCCTGGCGTGGCGGCGTTCACCTTGGCCAATGAGGATCGTGGCGGCGACGGCATGACCGAAGTGACGCTTAAATAGCGTCATCTCAATAGGGAATTGCGGTCCATGGACAAGCAGGTCATTCAGACGCTCAAGCAGCGGCTCAACATCGTTGATGTTGTTCGGCGCTATGTCTCGCTTAGGCCCGGTGGCGGACGTCAGATGGGTTTGTGCCCGTTCCACCAGGAGAAGACGCCCTCCTTCAGCGTGAACGAACACGAAGGCTTTTTCTATTGCTTCGGATGCCAGGCCGGAGGCGATGTGCTGGACTTCTACCAGCGCGTCAACGGGTTGGAGTTTAAGGACGCACTCGAACAATTGGCGGCGGAAGCCGGTATTGAACTCAAGGCGTTCAAGCCAGACCCGGAATACGACGAACGCCAGAAACTGAAGCGCTTGTGCCTTGAAATGCACGATGCAGCGCAAGAGTATTATCGCCGCAACCTTGATTTGGCTGCGGGCGATGTTGCGCGTGTATATTTGCAAAAGCGTGGTGCGGACAAGGACGCAGTAGCGGCCTTCGGTCTGGGTGCAAGCTCGGATGACTGGCACGGCCTGTCGACATTTCTCGCCTCGCGTGGATTTTCTCCTGAGCAGGGAGTTTTGGCTGGGCTCTTGTCGCAGAACGATCGCGGCAAAATTTACGACCGTTTTCGAAGCCGTCTCATCTTTCCGATACAGAATTTATCAGGTCAGGTTATTGCCTTTGGTGGAAGAATACTTACAGATGGTGAACCCAAGTATCTGAACAGCAGCGACACGCCCATTTATAAAAAGGGGGAACACCTCTACGGACTCTTCCAGGCCCGCCAGGCCATGACCCGCAGCAAGCGGGCAATACTCACGGAAGGGTATATGGATGTGCTTGCGCTGCACCAGTTTGGCTACACGGATGCCTGCGGGGTCCTCGGAACCGCCCTCACCCAGGATCAGGTGAAGCGGGTAGCAGGATTTTGCTCGCGCATGGTTTTGATCTTTGACGGAGATACAGCTGGCCGTAAGGCGGCGTTGCGCAGCGCGGAAATGATTCTGCAATACGGCACCAAGTGCAGCGTGGTGCTCATGCCTGACGGCGAAGATGTGGACAGCCTGCTCCAGAAGATGGGGCGCGAGGGCCTGGACGCTCGCCTGGATGCGGCGCTGGATGGACTTGATTATTGCCTGGAAGTGGTGCGAGAGGGGTTTTCGCCGCGTGAAATCGTGGCCTGGGCCAATGGGTTTTTGGCGCATCTGGCCGATAACTCCTTGCGACCATTTTACATCCCGCGCCTGGCCCTGGGCCTTGGCATTGCAGAAGCAGATTTGCGCCGCTTCGGAGGCGGGCAGGGCAGGCTTGGAACGGGTGGACAGAGTGCTTCGCCCCAGACAAGACAAGTTTCGCAGCCCCAGCAGGAGCGAGCTCGAGCGAAGTCCACCGGTAACGACCAAAGTACGGACCGCCGTTTTTTGTCATTGCCTGTGCATTACCCTGAATATATTGCTGAACTCAACAAGAGAGGGTTCGAGGTTCTTCTGCACACGGATTTGGCCAAGAACATTTGGAGTCAGCTTCGCATGGCGTCTTCACACGAGGATATGCTGTCTCTTTTCCAAGGCCCGGAGAAGAATGAATACTTGATAGTGAAGGAAGAGCAGCCGCATCACGAAGGCGATGCATTAACTATCGAATGGCAACATATATGTTCGCAGATTGAAATCGCAGGTTTTCGCCTTAAGCGTGAGCAGGTGAAAGAAGATATTCGTATCGCTCAAGAAAGTGGCGATACGCAAGAGTTGATGAGACTCCTGGTTGTCCTAAAAGATCTCAATGCCCCCAGCAGGGAGGACGAATGAATAATCTCAAAGAAATCCAGCAAATTAAGCTTCTTATAGCCAAAGGGAAGAAAAACGGATTTCTGACCTTCGAGGAAGTGGGCAAGACTCTGCCCACAGAGATGAACACCCCCGACCAGCTCGAAGAAGTGATGAGCATCTTCGACCAGATGAATATTGTCATCGTGGACAGCGAAGAGAACGGCAAGAAGCTGACCACCGAGACCACTGACACGGACGAAGAGCTTGACTTGGTGCCCAGCGAAGGTGACGATGCTGCCGATTATTCCTCCCGCAGCACCGACCCCGTGCGCATGTACTTGCGCGAGATGGGCGCAGTGCCTCTGCTTGACCGCGAGGGTGAGGTGGTCATCGCAAAGAAGATCGAGAACGGCGAGCTTGAGGTGCTTTACGCCCTTGTTGAGGTGCCTGTGGCCGTTGAAGAGCTCGTCCAGGTGGGCGAAGACCTCAAGAACACACGCATCAAGCTCAAGGACGTGGTCAAGACCATTGAGGAGGATGACCCCACCGAAGACGAGATGAACCAGCGCCAGCGGGTCATCTTCCTGCTCGACGAGGTCAAGACGCTCTTCAAGAAAAAACGCAAGATCTACGAGAAGCTTGACTCCTGCGCCCAGTTGGACCGCCGCGTCACCGGCGTGCAGAACGAGATTCTGTCCTACAAGGAAGAGATCGTCACCCGCCTGCGCGACATCAAGATCGAGAAGACGCTCATTGACCGCATCATCGAGACGGTATCCGACTACGTCCGCCAGATGCACAACTGCCAGCGCGACCTCTCGGCCTACATTCTTTCCGTGGGCAAGAACCGCGACGAAATCGTGCGCATTTTCCGCGCTGTTGACGACCGCGAGATGAATCCTGTCAGCGCTGCCGACGCCCTCGGCATGTCTGTGGAGGAGTTTTTCTCCTTCAAGGAAATGCTTTCCGGCAAGATGGAGATCATCACCCGCCTTCAGGACAAGTGTTGCCACAATGTCGACGACCTGGAAGAAGTGCTCTGGCGCATCAAGCGAGGTAATCTGGCCGCCATGCGCGCCAAGCAGGAGCTCATCCGCGCCAACCTGCGTCTTGTTGTCTCCATTGCCAAGAAATACACCAACCGCGGCCTGCAGTTCCTGGATCTGATTCAGGAGGGCAACATCGGCCTCATGAAGGCCGTGGACAAGTTCGAGTACCAGCGTGGCTACAAGTTCAGCACCTACGCCACTTGGTGGATCCGCCAGGCCATCACCCGCGCCATCGCGGACCAGGCGCGCACCATCCGCATCCCGGTGCATATGATCGAGACCATCAACAAGCTTATCCGCACCTCGCGCTACCTGGTGCAGGAGCTTGGCCGCGACCCCTCGCCGGAAGAAATCGCCGAGCGCATGGATTACCCGGTTGAGAAGGTAAAGAAGGTCCTTAAAATCGCCAAGGAGCCCATCTCTCTTGAGACGCCCATCGGCGACGAAGAGGATTCGAACCTGGGCGACTTCATTGAGGACAAGAAGGCCACGGCCCCTGCGGAAGAAGTGGTGAGCACCAAGCTTTCTGAGCAGATCGCCAAGGTGCTTGCCGACCTGACGCCTCGAGAGGAGCAGGTGCTGCGCAAGCGTTTCGGCATCGGCGAGAAGAGCGACCACACCCTTGAGGAAGTGGGCAAGCTGTTCAACGTCACCCGCGAACGCATCCGCCAGATTGAGGCCAAGGCTCTGCGTAAGCTGCGCCACCCTGTGCGCAGTTCCGTGCTTCGCTCCTACTTCGAAAGCTAACCCCCCGCATAAAACATTCGGGCGGGGAGGGCGATGAACGCCTTCCCCGCCTTTTTTTCACCACCACGGAGTCTCCCGTGAAATTTATCGTCCTTACGCTGTTTAGCCTGCCCTTCCTCGCCTTTGTCCTTGATCTGCTGCTTGGCGACCCTCGTCGCTTGCCGCATCCCGTCAGGCTCATCGGGCGCTGGCTGGACTGGCTTGAGCCCACTGCCAAAGCCTTGAATCTGTCGCAGCGTGTCAGTGGGGCCTTTTGTGTTCTCAGCACGGCTGCTCTTTGCTATTTGGCGGTGCAATTTTTGTCTGAACTGAAGTTCTTCGGTTTGGCAATGATGTTTTATCTGGCCTACGCTGGCCTCGCGCTCGGTGAACTCATCGACAGCGCTCGCGATGCCCTTGACCTCATTGAAGAGGATGGGCGTTTGGACGAGGCCCGGGTAGCCGTTGGTATGCTGGTAAGCCGCTCCACCACCGACATGGAGGCCGACGACCTGCGCAAGACCTTGGCCGAGACAGTGAGTGAAAATTTCAGCGATGGATTTGTTGCCCCAATGTTTTATCTTGTTCTTGGAGGCCCGGCACTTATGTGGGCGTACAAGGCCGTGAGCACCATGGATTCCATGTGGGGGTACAAGACGGATCGTTTCCGCGACCTCGGGTGGGCCGCCGCCCGCACGGACGACCTCCTGGCGTACATTCCGGCGCGGATCTCGGCTTTTGTCCTCATTGGTGTCGGTGCGCTGTTGCGACTCAACTGGCGTGAGTCACTCTCCCGGTTCCGAGCCGACGCTGCGACCATGGACAGTCCCAACGCGGGCTGGCCAATGTCCGCCTGCGCCTGGCTCATGCAGGGCCGCATGGGTGGCCATGCAACCTACTTCGGCGAACCAAAATTGAAGCCAACGCTCGGTCCGGCAGGTCAACTTTGGAGTATAGAGAAACTTAAGAAATTGTTTAGACTCGTTGTGTTCTCTGGCTTTGCGGTTGTCGTGCTGCTCCAGGGGCTCAAGGTTGCTCTCACAGCCTGGTAATCCTATTTCTTTTGTTATCCATCTCGGCGTAACGCTGCTCGGCGAGCGATTCGACAGCTTTCAGGCACCAAAAAAGGCCGACTGGGTTCTCCCAGTCGGCCTTTTGCGTGTGTAACCAGAGGGCCTGCTAACCTAGCTCAATATTCCGATCATATGCTTCGCTCACTGCGTCGATGATGATGCCGCGCATGGCCATACGATCGAAGTGCATGGTTGCACGGATTGTGGATCCGGCAGGTGAGGTGACCATCTCGCGCAGTTCCGCGAGATGCAGGCCGCCTTCCTCGGCAAGCTTGGCCGAGCCGCTGAACAAGGCCTTGACGATCTCCGTCGATTGGGCGCGTGGAAGGCCGAGGTTCACTCCGGCCTCAACAATGGCGTCCATGACATAGAACACATAGGCCGGGCCGCAGCCTGCGACGGAAGTGAACGCATCAAAGAGCTTCTCAGGCAGTTCATGCACCTGGCCGAGGGGCTTGTGCATTGCGCGCAGGAACTCCCGGCGCTCCTCATCCAGGTCGGGGTCGTCGAAGCACAGGGCGAACACCCCAGCGCCAACAAGGGCCGGGGTGTTGGGCATGATGCGCACCACGGGGCAGAGTCCGCCGGAAAGCTCCTTGAGCCGCGTCATGGTGACGCCCGCGGCGATAGACAAGAGGCAATGCTCCGTCGTCAAGTCCGGCGCTAAGTCAGCAAGAACGCCCGCCAGATGCTGTGGTTTGACGGCCAGCAGCACATAGCGGCATTTCTTCACCAAGTCGCGTGGGGTGGCCTCAATCTTGAGACCAACTTCCTGACTCAGTATTTCAAGCTTTTCTTTGTTCAGATCGCAGCCGTGGACCTCCAGCTTCTGGGCGGCCAATCCCTTGATGATGGCCGTGCCCATATTGCCGACGCCAATGAAGCCGACGCTCTGTTTCATGGCTTTAGCCCACCAGCTCCAGGGAGCTGAAGAAGTAGGACACTTCCACCTTGGCGGTGTCGGGCCCATCGGAACCGTGGCAGGCATTGGCTTCAATGCTCTTTCCGAAGTTCTTGCGGATGGTGCCTTCGGCAGCCTTGGCCGGGTCGGTTGCGCCCATCAGATCACGGTAGCGGGCGATGGCGTTCTCGCCTTCGAGGGCCGAAACGACCACCGGGCCGGAGATCATGTACTCGACAAGATCCTTGAAAAAGGGGCGTGCGCTGTGAACGGCGTAGAAGCCTTCGGCCTGCGCGCGGGTCAGCTGAATCATCTTCATGCCCTTCACGGTCAGGCCCGCGTCAAGGATCATCTGGATGATGGCGCCAGTCTGCTTGGCGGCAACGGCGTCAGGCTTGATGATGGAAAAAGTGCGTTCAGTCATGTGCGTGTCCTCCGGGGGAATGAGTGTAGAAAGCGGCCAGTATTGGCCGCTTGTATTCGTGTGTTGGGGAAATGCACCTTAATGAGGCTTCAAGTCAAGGGCTTTCAAGTAATGAGACCGCCAACGGCGGCCTCCCGAGTGATGCGGTGCAAACAGCAGTTAGAAATGCAGCTGCTCGTCCTTGATGATTTTAAAGCTCTTGTTTCCTTTCACGCGGCCAGGTAGGCCGTAGAACTTGCGCACGCCTTCGATCTCCACCTCAAGCAGATCCTCGGCGTCCGTATCCAAGAGCAGAATATCCCCCACATCAAGGTTCAGGAGCTGACGTCCAGTGATGCGCGTCTTGCCCAGGCGCACCAGGAACTCGACAGGGGTCTCGAAGAGGCGCTCCTTGAAGCGGTTGATCCACACATGGTCCACCTCCAGGCGTTCGGACTGGAAGGAGGCGTGGAGCTTGGAGCGAATGGGCTCCATGGTGGCGTAGGGCAGGCAGCAGATGAGCGAGCCAATGGCGTTTTCCAGCTCCACCTCAAAGGTGATGACAATGACCACGTCGCTTGGGGGCACAATGGCTGCGAACTGCGGATTCACCTCAGAGCGCACCACTTCGATGTGCACCTCGTGCACCGGTTTCCAGGACTCCTCCATGTTGGCAAGGGCAACTTTGACGACCTTGTCAACGATGGCCTGCTCAATGGGCGTGAAATCGCGGCCTTCCACCTTGGGTTGTGAGCCTGCGCCGCCGAAAAAGTTCTCGACCAGTGCGAACACCAGGCGCGAGTCCACCACAAGCAGGGCATTTCCGCGCAGAGGCTCCATTTTGAAGATGGAGATGCTTGTCGGCACTGGGAGGGAGCGCATGAAGTCGCCAAACTTGGACATGTCTATGGAGATTGGGTTGATGTCTACGCGCTTGCGCATGGTGTTGGCGAGGGCGTTGGTGCACAGCCGCGCGAAGCGGTCGTTGACGATCTCGAGGACCGGCATGCGGCCCCGGATGATGCGGTCTTGGTTCGTGAGGTCAAAGGGAACGATGCCGGAATCATCTTCCGGTATGTCGGGTGTGGTTTCAACCTCGCCGCCAGAAAGACCGCGGAGAAGGGCATCCACCTCATCTTGTTCAAGAATCTTACTCATGTCCGCGATTCCTCGTGGGCCGCATGGTCTGCCAGGGCGAAAATAGCCACCCGGTCATGAAATATAAGCAAAAATCGGACCGATGGTGTTTCGAGTTAAGGGGCGAACGGTTTCAAACACGATAGCCCGAGCAGGGCGGCGTTGGCAAGGAACATCACTGGGGCGACAGAGACGTAACCGTAACCACCTGCACTGAGGAGTCTTTTTCCTTGAGCCATTGACGCAGCGCAGCAACGGTCTCTTTGTGCGGGTGGCCGATGGCGATGGCGTGTCCACGCTCCCGCGCCAGGGCTTCAGCCTTGCGCAATTGCTTCAGAATGGCGGACACAACCAGCTCATTGTCAAGAAACACGTCGCGCTGATGTGCTCGAATGCCGAGCTTTTTGGCTTCGACCACTCCCACGCTGGCGGCGGTGGTGCGGCTGTCCAGGAAGAACAGGCCCTCGTCCCGCATGGCGGAAAGGGCTGCGCGCATGCCCAGATTGGACTCGGTAAACTCTGATCCCATGTGGTTGTTAAGGCCGATGGCTCCGTGAACTCGCTTTGTTGAGCGGTGCACGGCATCCTGGATCTGTTCGGCGGTCATGGTGGTCAAGAGCGCGTGAGGGCCTGGCGCCACCTGGGGGTAACCCTTGGGCTGCATGGGCAGATGGATCAGGATTTCACGTCCAGCGGCCTTTGCGATCTTAAGGACGTCCTCGCGGTTTCCGCTGTCTGGCCATATGGAAAAGGCCACAGGCACGCCGAGTTTTGCCAGTTCGCGGGCAAGTCCCACGTCCTCTCCCATGTCGTCGATGACAATGGCAAGGCGCCCTGCGGCCCGTTTGGGTTCCTCTGGCTTTGGCGCCTCTGCGGGCAGGTGTAGGCGTTGCGTTGGCAGTCCGTCTATGGAGATATCCCAGTTCTCAGGGGAGATGCGTAGGAGCTTGGCTCCAGGCACAAACGACGCCAGTTCCTTGACGAGTCGATCATGCAATGCCTGCCTGTCTGACGGAGGCAGGCGCAGAATCTCGACGGTGTATTTCTGCCCAGCGTGCTCGCGTTGTTCAGTGCTCACAACCTGCGGCGCAGCAGCTTCCGGCGACACGGCCTTGAGGCTTGCACGCAAGGCTTTGTCGGCAAGCTTTGCCCTTTTGGCAACCTCACCTTCGCGTGGCTCGTCCAGGGTGGCATTGTGTGTAGGGAGGACAGGGGGCGCAGGGAACTGACGGGACAGGAAAAAGCCGCCGACAAGTCCGGCAAACAATGCCAACGCAATCCAGACTGCGGAATTGCCCCTTCGCTTGGGGCTCCTTCCCTCGTTTGAAGAAGAAGAACCAGGCCGGGATGGTCCAGCCTGGTCCTTGTTGTCCGTAGGTTTCGTCATGTGCGCAGGCGGTTACCGGATGTCCCGAATCTTGGGCAAGGTCTTGACCATTTCCAGGCCCAGGCGCAGCTGGTTGTCCTTATCGATCATGTTCCGGGCGGTTTCATTTTCCGCGCCGGGCTTTGCAGCGCCTTTCTTGCCCTTTTTGGCGGTGCCGTTCTCCAGGTGGCGGGAGAAGTCCTTCTCGCGGAAAGTGAAGCGGTCTTTGAGGTTTTTGTCCTCATCAGAGGGCGGAGCGACGAAGGGAATCTCAAGATCCGGAACGATGCCCTCGGCTTGGATGGAGCGGCCATTAGGCGTGTAGTACAAGGCTGTGGTGAGCTTGATGCCAGAGCCGTCAGGCAGGGAGACCACGGTCTGCACAGAGCCCTTGCCAAAGGTCTTTTCACCCACCAGCAGCGAGCGTTTGCGATCCTGCAGCGCTCCGGCCACGATTTCCGAGGCGGAGGCGCTGCCTGCATTGATGAGGGTTACGAGGGGCACCTGGGTGAGGTCATCCTGGGACTTGCGGCCATTAAAGTCGCGGCGTGACTGTGGGTCTTTGCCCTGAATGTACACGATGAGCCCATCGGCCAGAAAGGTGTCGGCCACGGTGACGGCCTGATCGAGCAACCCGCCGGGGTTGTTGCGCAGGTCGAGAACGATGCCCTGAATGGGGGTCTTCTTGGCGTACTCCGTGATCTTGTCGTGCAATTCCTTCGTGGTGTGCTCGTTGAAACGGGTGATGCGGCACATGAGGTAGCCCTTTTCGAGCTCCTGTGTCTTCACGCTGACGATGGGGATGGTTCCGCGGGCGATGGTGACGTCAATGGGCTGCTGCGCCCCTTTGTGCAAGATTGTCAGAGTGACGCTGGTTCCCTGGGGGCCGCGGATCTTCTTCACTGCCTCGTTCAGGCCGATTTCGGAAGTGGGTTCTCCGTCGATCTCCAGAATGATGTCTCCGCTCTTGAGACCGGCCTTGTAGGCGGGCGTGTCTTCAATAGGGGAAACCACGATCAGTCGTCCGTTCTCGGAGCTGATCTCGATGCCGATGCCGTGGAACGCGCCACTGGAGGAGACCTGCAACTCCTTGAAGTCGTCGACCGAAAGGAAGGAGGAGTGGGGGTCCAATTGCTCCAGCATGCCCTTGATGGAATTCTGAATCAGTTCAGCTTTGGTTACCGGTTTGACATAATGGGTCTCCACCATGTCCACCACCTGACTGAATCTGCGCAGGGCCTCAAACTGGTCATCTTTACCTGAAGCCGCACCAAGCGGGGCCGGTGCCACGGCCAGGGTGAGAAGCATGACAAAACAAACAAACCAGATGCCAATGCGCATAGTTCCTCCAAAAGACAAATCGGCCGGGAATTTCGACCGCTACTGGGCGGGCATGAGCCACTGCTGGGGATTAATGGGTTTCTGATGAAAACGCAATTCGAAATAGAGTCCGTTGCCGTGGGCTTCCGGGTAGTACCCGGCATGTCCTATGGCCTCGTCCTTTTCCACATCCTGCCCGGTCTCTACGCTCACATCCGATAGGTAGGCATACAGGCTGTAGTAGTCGCCGCCGTGGTACAATATGACAACTTTGCCAAGCCCTCTCAGAACATCGTTGTGCACCACCTTGCCCCAGAACACGCTACGCACCGTAGCGGAATCGCTTGTGGCGATGCCGATGCCCCTGCGTGCGGGCTTGCCATCCGGAGCGAAGGTGGCGACAAGCTTGCCGCCCACGGGCCAGGGTAGCGAAGACTTGAACGAGTCGAACTTGCGGCTGCGCTGGCTCACCAGCTGGTAATTCAACTGCTGGATGGTCTTGATGATGGACTGAAGCTCGGACTCGAGGTCACGACGCTGGTTGCTCACCTGACTAATGCGCGCGTTGGTGGACAGCTTGTCCCTGAGCAACGTGTCTTTGTCTGCGTTGATGCCGACAAGCTGGCGGTCCACCTGTGCCTCAAGCTCTTTCTGCTTGGCCACCACTCCGGCTAGTTCCTGCTCCTGGCGTCGAACGCCTTCAAGCATGGAGCGGGCGCGGTTGTAAGCTGCGCTGTTCCACTGAAAGCGGCGGTCGGCTGTGTCCCAGCTGTCAGCCAGACGCGCGCCTTCGTGCATACCCTGGGCATTGATGGGCCACAGCAGATCGAGCAGACGGCGTAATTCGCGTACGGACTGCTCGCGCCGCTTGCGCACAACTTCGTACTGTTCAGCGTATTTGGCCTCTTCCTTGCGGATAATATCGAGGGCCTCTTCCTGCTTGTCGATACGGGCCTGCGCAGCTTTCATGCGTTGGTCAATTTCACTGAGCTTGCCGACAAGCGCCTTTTCTCGGTCGGCCAGCTTCTGCACTGCGCCCTTACGTTCATCTGCCTTCTGGCGTTCTGATTGAAGAGCTTTTTCCAGGTGTGCAGGCTGGGCAAGGCCCTGTCGGGACAGCAGGGGACAGGATATAAGGCAAAGGCAGAGGCAGATGGGGAAGCGGACAACGCGCTTTTGCATTCTGGTCATTGCGGCAACCGGTCTGGGTCTGGAAGCAGGTTCCGAGCAGGGCAAAGGGCGCACTTGGGTTTTGATTTGCTGCACCATTCCTTACCCGCTCGGACGATGAGGGCATGGAATTCGTTGTAGTCTTGAACCGTTTCCGGCAGGGCGCTCTGGATGATTTCCTGAACCTCATGGTAGTCGGTGACCTCTGGGATAAGGCCGTGGCGGCTGAACATTCGAACTGTGTAGGCGTCGACCACAAAGGTTGGCTTTCCCAGAGCATAGCACAAGATGGAATCCGCCGTCTCTGGCCCGATGCCGCGCACGGACAAGAGTTTGGGTCGCAAATCATAAAGGCTTTGCGTGGACAAGTTCTCTATATCGAGGCCGGACTCCTGCTCAAGGAAATCAAGAAATAAAGCCAAGCGTTTTGTTTTAATACGAAAATGCCCGGCAGGCCGGATGAGTTCTTCAACGGCCTCCGGAGCGAGGGCGCGCAGGCCGGATTCAGTCATGGCGCCAGCTTCCTTCAGGTTGGCTATGGCGCGCTCAACGTTTTTCCAGTTGGTGTTCTGGGTGAGGATGGCGCCAACGGCCACCTCAAAGGGAGTGTCTCCGGGCCACCAATGGCTCGGGCCGAGCGTTTGGCCAAAGACTTGGTACAGCCCCCGGATGGTGTCCCCCCGCCGCGACATTAGGACCCCGCGATCTCTGCGTTCTGCACTACGTTGGTCCACAGCAGGCCGCACCATTCGCCTTCGTTGCGCTGCACTGGTTCGGGCAGACCCAGGCGCAGGTATGCGCGGATGACGTCTGGAGCCTGCTCCACAAGAATGCCGGAAAGGGCCAGGCAGCCGCCAGGAGCCAGGTGGCGCAATATGTCTGAGGCCATGAAGATCAGCGGTTTGGAGAGGATGTTGGCCACAATCACCTGAAACTGCTTGTCATCCGGCAGAGAGTTGATGCCGCCCACAGCCACCTTGAAGGTGTCGGCCACGTTGTTGATGACGGCATTTTCATCCGCGCAGGCAATGGCCTGGGGATCGATGTCGAGCCCGAGGCCGGTGAGTCCCAGCTTGGCCAGGCCGATGCCCAGGATGCCCGACCCCGTGCCCAGGTCCAGAAATTCCATTCCCGTGGCCATCGCACCGGAGCGGTGCAGGTCGGCGATGCAGGTGAGGCAAAGCGCCGTAGTGGGGTGGTGCCCGGTGCCGAAGGCCATCTTTGGCTCGATGATGATGGGAGTGAACTCGGCGTGCTGCGCATCGGCAAGCCAAGGAGGCAGAATCTCAAACCTCCCGCCGCACTCGATGGGAGTGAAAAACTCGCGCCAGGACTGGCCCCAGTCCTGGCTTACGCTTTCCTCGGTGCGGATGCCGGAGTGCGGCCAGAGTTCGCCTATCTGGCGGGCGACTTCACGCCCAGCCTCGTGGTTCTCAAGGTAGGTGCTGAAATGCGTGGTGCCGTCTGTGGCCTGGGTCTCTTCCCAGCCATGCTGTATGGCACCGGAAAGAAAGACAACCCCGTCGTCGTAGTCGGCGGAAGGCAGCGAGAATTCGATTTTAAGCAGATCCTGAGTCATGTTCGGTAACATTCCATTTGCAAAAGGTTCACAGGGCGTCAAGCTATGACGTCCATAATATTGCCAGTGCCCGTTATGTCGGCGCGCATCTGGGCCACATGCAGCTGGTTCGCCTTTTCGTCCACCACAGGCTGGCCCGTTTCCGCCGCTGCGATGAGCGGCATCGGGTGTGGCTGCACCGTGGTGATTTGCCTGCCCTTGGGCAGGTGCGGCTCGTCCGGCACGGTGACGTTCTGTACCGGGTTTGGCACTGCCGCACCCTTGGAAATTGGAGTTATCCCCGACATTCCCGCCCCCAGGCCTATAAAAGACGTTTCAGTCTACGCCTTGTTCGACTCAATAATATCATCCAGTGCCGCAGCAAAGGCAAGCAGATCATCGGCGCTGATGACCAACGGCGGCAAAAGGCGCAGAACCCTGCCATGGGCAAGATTGCACACGAAGCCGCGCTCCCTCAATTCCGAATGAATTTTCTCGCCAGGGGCGGAAAGCTCAATACCGATCATGAGCCCCAGGCCGCGTACGTTGCTGATGCATTCCGGGTGCTTGTCTTGCACCTTGCGGAAGGCGTCCAGGGCGAGGGCGCCAAGGTCTCGCGCCTGACCGGCCATGTCGTCACGCTTCAATATCTCAATGACCTTGGCCGCAACTGCGGAAACCACGCCGCCTCCGCCAAAGGTGGTGGCGTGGGCGCCAGGCACAAAGCCCTTGGCCACATGCTCCTGGGCCAGCATGGCGCCCATGGGCAGGCCGTTGGCCAAGGCCTTGGAGGTGGTGAACACGTCAGGCGTCAGTCCGAAATGCTGGTGCGCCCAGAATTTTCCTGTGCGGCACAGGCCGGTCTGCACTTCATCCACCATGAACAGGCACCCGGCCGCGCGGCAGATTTCCTGCACCTCGCGTGCGTAGGCCTCAGGCAGGGGCAGCACGCCGCCCTCGCCCTGGACCATCTCCACAAGCACTGCGGCGGTCTTTTGCGTCACCGCAGACCGCAACGCCTCGATATCGCCGAAGGGCACGGCGCGGAAGCCCTCGGGCAGGGGCTCGAAGCCTTCCTTGATGCGCCCGGCCTGGCCTGTGGCCGTAAGAGTGGCCAGGGTGCGGCCATGGAACGACCCCGTGAGGGTGATTATCTCGTATGCATCCTTGTAGCGCACTGTGCGCATGTAACGCCGGGCGAGCTTGATGGCTGCCTCGTTGGCCTCTGCGCCGGAATTGCAGAAGAACACCCTGTCGCAGGCGCAAGTGGAGAGCAGAATTTCCGCTAACTCAACCTGCCTGGGCTGAAAGAAGAGATTGCTGACGTGGAGGAGCTCCTGGGCCTGCTCGGCCATGACCTTCAAAAGCTCTGGGTGGCTGTGGCCCAAGTTGGCCACGGCGATGCCCGCAAGCAGGTCCACGTACTCCTTGCCGTCAAGATCGGTCATGCGCGCGCCAACGGCCTTTTCAATGGCCAGAGGGTAGCGCCCATAGGTCTGACAAAGGACTTTCTTTTCCCGGGCCACCAGCGCGTCGTATTTGCTGCTCATTATATATGCTCCTTGCGGGACTGAACGTGTGCTTACACCTTTCCGGTATGACCAAAGCCGCCCGCGCCGCGCGCGGTCTCGCCAAGCGCATCCACAGCGGTGAGCCGGGCGGTGAAGACCGGCATGAACACCAGCTGTGCGATGCGCTGACCTCGCTCAATTGTTCGCGGCTGGTCCGAGGTGTTTAAAAGCGACACGATGATCTGTCCCCGATAGTCCGGGTCGATGACGCCTACGCCTTGGCTTACAGTGAGGCCTTCCTTTGTGCCAAGGCCGCTGCGCGAAAAAATGAATCCTGCGATGCCCGGACGCATGATTTCGATGGCCAGGCCAGCGGGGATGGCTGCTCGGCCTCCGGCGGGGATGGCGAGTGTGTCAGAGTCGATGCAGGCGCGCAGGTCGAGACCGGCGGAAACATTCGTGGCGTAGGCCAGGGCGTGCTCTTGCCAAACGGGATGCAGAAAGCGCACCCGCACTTCCATGGATTCCAGGCTGGCTGCCGTATGCTGCTGGTCTGTCATCAAGATTCCTCCTTGCGCGTGGAGCGGATTTCTTTCCACCGAATCGCTTGCCTGTCAATGAATCTGACCGTGACAGAATTGTAGCATAACGAGCCTTGCATTTTCTTTGGGTGCTTTATAGGCTGTAAGCGGAAGAAATTTCATCCGTCACAACTTCAAGGAGTCCTCATGCAGGCGCTACGCGTGTTCAGCGTTGTACCCAAGCTTCCGCCCCGCCTGGAAGTTCTCTGGGACATCGCACATAATCTCTGGTTTTCGTGGAACAACGACCTCACGAACATATTTACAACAATTGACCACGCCCTCTGGGTGGCCTGTGACCAGAATCCAATAGAGCTCCTTAACAGGCTGCCCCAGCGCCGCATTGAAGAATTGTCGCGCGATGACTTCTTTCTGCAGCGTCTGGCGGACGCAAAACGCTCCCTTGACCACTATCTCATGCGCCGCCACTCCCCGTTCAAGTTTCCGGTCCTGCCGGATCGAAACATGGCCGTGGCCTATTTCAGCCTTGAGTACGGCATCGCCATGTGCCTGCCCATTTATTCCGGCGGCCTCGGCGTGCTTGCGGGCGACCACCTCAAAAGCGCCAGCGATCTCAACGTCCCGCTGGTGGCTATTGGCCTCCTGTACCGTGAAGGCTACTTCCGGCAGTACATGACTCCGGACGGTTGGCAGCAGGAGCGTTACCCGGACCACGACTTCGAGCAGATGCCCATCAAACCGGTGCAGGACGATCTTGGCAACCAACTGCGCATTTGTGTCGACCTTGCGGGGCAGAACCTATGTGCGCGTCTTTGGGAGGCGCGTGTCGGCAAGGTGCGCCTGTTTCTTCTCGACACCAATCTGCCGGACAATTCGCCGGAATTCAGACAGGTCACAGCGCGATTATATGGCGGCGGCCTGGAAATGCGTCTGTGGCAGGAAATTCTGCTCGGCATCGGAGGCATCAAAGCCCTGACCGCCATGGGCATAGAGCCTATGGTCATCCATATGAATGAGGGGCATTCGGCCTTTGCCGGCCTGGAGCGTATTCGGGTGTACATGCAGGACCACGGCCTGACTTTCGAGGCCGCAACGGAACTTACGGCTTCGTCCAGCGTGTTCACCACCCACACTCCGGTTCCGGCTGGCAACGACCGCTTCCCGCCCGACCTTATGCGCACGTATTTTGAGCAGTATTCCGCCAAGCTTGGGCTTGCGTTCAAGGTCTTCATGGCCCTTGGACGGGAAGACCCGCGCGACGAAGGCGAACACTTTTGCATGACCGTGCTGGCGCTCAGGCTTTCGCGCTTCAGCAACGGCGTGTCCAAGCTTCATGGCGAGGTCTCGCGTCACATGTGGCAGCGCGTGTGGCCCCAAAATCCAGTTGAGGACGTGCCCATCGGGTCCATCACCAACGGCATCCACGCCGCCACCTGGGTGGCCACGGACATGGCCATCCTCTACGACCGCTATCTGGGCAACTGGCGCGAGGATCCCGACTGCGGCCGCATCTGGGATCAGGCCGAGACCATCCCCGACGCCGAGCTCTGGCGCACACATGAGCGTCTGCGCGAGCGGCTGGTGGATTTTGTGCGCAAGCGCCTGCACAAGCAGTTGAAGGACAAGGGCGCCCGCCACAAGGAAATGCAGGTGGCCGACGAGGTGCTTGATCCGCAGGCGCTGACCATCGGGTTTGCGCGGCGCTTCGCCACCTACAAGCGCGCCAACCTGCTGCTCATGGACAAGGAGCGGCTGGTGCGGCTGCTGAACGACACTGAGCGCCGGGTGCAGTTCATCTTTGCAGGCAAGGCGCATCCAAATGACAACGAGGGTAAAAAGATCATCCAGGAGTTGCAGCAGCTTTGCCGCCGCGACGATTGCCGCCTGAGCATGGTGTTTCTTGAAGACTATGACGTGAAAATCGCCAGCCGGATGGTGCAGGGCTGCGACGTGTGGCTCAATAATCCGCGCCGGCCTTTGGAAGCCTGCGGAACAAGCGGCATGAAGGCCATGTGCAACGGCGTGCTTCAGGCCTCTACGCTGGACGGCTGGTGGGACGAGGCCTACCGGGCGGACAACAGCCTGGGCTGGGCCATCGGCAGGGGAGAGGAGTACGAGGACTTGGCCTATCAGGACTTCGTGGAGAGCCAAACCCTGTTCAACATTATCGAAAATGACATCCTGCCGGAATTCTACGATCGAGGCCGTGGCAACCTGCCGCGCAACTGGATCCGCAAGATGAAGTCTGCCTTGAGAGAGCTGGGCCCTGTGTTCAACGCTCACCGCATGGTTGAAGAGTATGTTGAGCGAGCCTATTTGCCATCCTGCCGCAATTACGTGAATCTTGTGAAGGACGACTTCCGCGCGGCCAAGGAGTTGGCCGATTGGCGCATGCGTCTCATGACCCGTTGGAGTAATTTGGCCATTGCAGACATCCGCACAGAGACCCATGCCACAGTGTTCGTGGAGGAACCCATCCTCATCGAAGCGCGAGTGCACCTGGACGGGCTTTCGCCTTCGGACGTGCGTGTTGAGATTTACCACGGGCCGGTAAGTCAGGACAGCGCCTTCACACGTCGCAACACCATGCCCATGGCTCCGGAAAAGGAGCTTGGGGACGGCTGGCATTTATACCGCGGTGAAGTGATGCCTCCAGAAGCCGGGAGGTTTGGCTTCACAGTCAGGATTTTGCCCCACCATCCGTACCTACTAGATTCCCATGCCCTGGGATTAATTCACTGGGCCTCCGTCTGATTTGCGTAGTTCAGGCCGCCTTATCTTCGGAAAGGCGGCCATTTTTTAGCTCAATTTTCGTCATTTTCGCTGGCTTTGTATTCTAGCCATGCTTGCAGAATATGACAAAAACCGAAAATTCGACGTATATTTGTAATCCTTTCTTGACAGCCCATGACGGTTATGATTTTCTGGCCAACCCCTGTCAGCCGGGCATATCGGATGAAGCGGGATGCGGCCTGCGGCCCCGTGCGCGTTCATCCAAACCACTTGGAGCGAGGTAACGGTTTTGCTTTTTCAGCCGATCAACCGAAATTATCACGACTTCTCCATCGTCCGCGACAAGGACCTTTGCATCAACTGCAAGGTCTGCGTCCGCCAGTGCTCGTACGAGGCCCATTTCTGGGACGAGACGCGCCAGAAGGTCATGCATGACAACGCCAAGTGTGTGGGTTGCCACCGCTGCGAAGCCCTATGCCCGACTTCTGCGCTTTTGATCCAGAAGAAGCGCTCGGATTTTAAGGACAATGCGCTCTGGCGTCCTGAATTCATCAAATACATCTATAAACAAGCCGACACCGGCGGCGTTCTTCTTACGGGCATGGGAAGCCCGGTGAATATCCCGATCTACTGGGATAAACTCCTGCTGGATGCCAGTCAGGTCACCAACCCTTCCATTGACCCGCTACGCGAGCCCATGGAACTCAAGACCTTCCTGGGATCAAAGCCGGATAAGCTTGAATTTGCCAAGACCAAGGACGGCAGCCCCAAGCTCAAGACTAAGCTGGCCCCGCAGATTGAGCTGAACTATCCTTTGATGTTCTCGGCCATGAGCTTCGGCTCTATCAACTTCAACCTCCATGTCGCCATGGCGCGCGCGGCCACGGAGTTGGGCATCTGCTACAACACTGGCGAGGGCGGCCTGCACAAGAGCCTGTACGAGTATGGAAAGAACACCATCGTCCAGGTCGCTTCCGGTCGCTTTGGCGTCCATCGGGACTTCTTGAACGCTGGCGCAGGCATCGAGATCAAGGTGGGACAGGGCGCTAAGCCCGGCATCGGCGGGCATCTGCCTGGCGAGAAGATCAACGCCATGGTCTCCGAGACGCGCATGGTTCCCCTCGGTTCCGACGCCATCTCCCCGGCTCCGCATCATGACATCTATTCAATTGAAGACCTGCACCAGCTTATTTACGCCCTGAAAGAGGCCAGCGAATACCGCGTGCCTGTGAGCGTTAAAATTGCTGCAGTGCATAACGTTGCCGCCATCGCCTCAGGCATCGTGCGCGCCGGAGCCGACATCGTTGCCATCGACGGCATTCGAGGCGGCACGGGCGCAGCTCCCGGCATGATCCGCGACAACGTGGGCATCCCCATTGAGCTTGCATTGGCCCAGGTAGACCAACGCCTGCGCGACGAGGGCATCCGCAACCGCGCCTCCATTGTCGCCGCTGGCGGCACCCGTTGCAGCGCCGATGTGGTCAAGGCCATCGCTCTTGGCGCAGACGCCTGCTACATCGCCACCTCGGTTCTGCTGGCCGTTGGATGCACCCTGTGCGCCAAGTGCTACACCGGCAAGTGCCCCTGGGGCATCGCCACCAACGACGCACGTCTGGCCAAGCGCCAGAACCCGGACGTCGCCGCCCAGAAGATGGTCAACCTGGTGCATGCTTGGGGCCATGAAATCGAGGAAATGCTCGGCGGCATGGGCCTCAATTC
This sequence comes from Humidesulfovibrio sp., assembly GCF_030689645.1. Taxonomy (GTDB): domain Bacteria; phylum Desulfobacterota; class Desulfovibrionia; order Desulfovibrionales; family Desulfovibrionaceae; genus Humidesulfovibrio. The sequence goes on along the minus strand of NZ_JAUYFU010000048.1, from coordinate 93,182 downwards.
CATTGAGAGCCTGCGCGGCAACCGCGACAAACTTCGCGCTGTAGGCCTGTCCGACACCGAGATGGACATTCTCGGCGTCAAACACGCTGGCCGCTAAAAGGGGGAGGAAAGAGAATGAAACGCGTCTACCCCAATAAGGACTTCTGCATCGGCTGCCACATCTGTGAGTTGGCCTGCCTTACCGCCCACTCCAAGAGCAAGGATCTGATCCTGGCCTACACGGTTGAGCGCGGACAGAACGGCGTGGCCTCCAGCAAGCACGTGCACGAGGGCGGCGCCACCTGTGTGGCCCTCTCTTGCCGTCACTGCGACGAGCCCTCCTGCGTCGCCGCCTGCATTTCTGGCGCCTTGCAGAAGGATCCAGAAAGTGGCCGCACGATCTATGATCGCGAAAAGTGCGTCGGCTGCTGGTCCTGTCTCATGGCTTGCCCATTCGGGGCCATTGCCAGGCATCCGCTGGAGCAGAAGATAGTCAAGTGCGACCTGTGCTTTGATCGTCCCGGCGGCCCGGCCTGCGTGGCCGCCTGTCCGAACAAGGCCCTGAAACAGGAGGAGCGCTAACATGACCTATGTGATTATCGGCAACGGCGTTGCCTCCATCGGCGCAATAGAGGGCATCCGGCGGCATGACAAGGACGGGCGGATCGTCATCATCGGCGCAGAAGATACTGCCGCCTATGGACGCCCGCTCATTTCGTATCTGCTGGCCGGAAAGATCGGCCCCGAGCGTCTGGCCCTGCGCGGCGACGACTACTACACCCGAAATGGCGTGGAGTTGAAACTCGGCACCACTGCCACGAGTATCGACACGGCAAAGAAAACCGTAACGACCGACAAGGGTGAGACGGTGAAATACGACCGCCTGCTCATCGCCACTGGCGGCATTCCTTTTGTTCCGCCCATCCCGGGCGTGCAGGGACCTGACATTTACAGCTTCACCACCCTGGCCCACGCCAACACCCTGATTGAGCTTTCGAGCAAGATCAAGCGCGCCGTGGTCATCGGCGGCGGACTCATCGGCCTCAAGGCTGCGGAGAGCATCTTCGACCGCGGCGTGGCCGTGACCATCGTCGAACTTGCTCCGCGCATCCTGTCCGGCGGCTTTGACGAGAAGGCCGGGAAACTGGCCGCCAACCGTCTGAAGAAAGTCGGCATCGAGGTCAACTGCGGTGTTACCGCCAAAGAGATCCAGCGCACCAAGGAAGGCCGCGTCAAAGGCGTGCTCCTGACCGACGACCGTTTCCTGGAATGCGATGTCGTGGTTGTGGCCATCGGCGTTGTGCCCCACAGCTCCATCGCCAAGGATGCCGGGGTCAAGGTCGAGCGCGGCATCATGGTGGACAGCAAGCTCATGACCAATGCCAGGGACGTGTACGCAGCAGGCGACGTGGCCCAGGCCATGGACCAGATCACCGGCGAGCATCGCGTGGTTCCCATCTGGCCCAATGCCTACAATCAGGGCTACGCCTCAGGCCGCAACATGGCCGGAGCCAAACAGCCCTACATGGGCGGCCTGCCCATGAATTCCATCAGCTTCTACGGCTTGCCCACCATCTCGGTGGGCACGGTGAACCCGCCTGAGGGCGACAGCAGCTTTGAGGTCCACGCCCTTCTTGATGAAGAGAAAGAGACCTACCGCAAGCTGGTGTTCCGTGACGAGAAGCTCGTGGGTTACGTGCTTGTGGGTGATATCGACAAGGGTGGCATGTACACCGCGTTCATCAAGTTTGAGATGCCGCTTGCCGGCGAGGCCAAGGACAAGCTCATCAATGGCGGGCCCGAGGTCTTCCTCTGGCCAGCCGAGCTGTTCGACGAGACCTGGAACCCCGAGCCGGCCAAGGCCGCCCGCTAACAAGCTGGCGATCTTGCAGAACATCCGCGTAGGAGCACGAGTAGGATGAAAGCACCTGAACGGTATTACGACTTCCAAAAAGACATCTCCGGTTGCGGCGTCTTTGGGGTGATCCACAAGAAGCGTGGACTCATTCCCGGCGAAACGCCGATCCGGGCCATGGCCTGCATGCACGACCGCGGCAATGGCCTCGGCGGCGGATTCGCGGCCTATGGCATCTACCCCGAACTGGCCGACAAGTACGCCTTCCACCTCATGTGCGACACCCAGTCTGCGCTGGACAGCGCCGAGCAGGTGATCAAGCACTACTTTACGGTTCACGAGTACCATCCAATTCCGACCCGCAAGGTCGTTACCATCAAAAATCCGCCTATTATGACCCGGTATTTCTTGACTATCAAGAAGGATCGGCCTGAGGAAGTTCGCGAACTGGGCGAGCAGGATTACGTTGTTGGCGCAGTGATGCACATCAACCACAAGGTTCCTGGCGCGTTCGTCTTTTCCAGCGGCAAGAACATGGGCGCCTTCAAGGGCGTAGGCTTTCCGGAAGATATCGCCGATTTCTTCCGCCTGGAAGAATACAAGGCCTACATCTGGACTGGCCACAACCGCTTCCCGACCAACACTCCGGGCTGGTGGGGCGGGGCGCACCCCTTCACGTTGCTCGACTGGTCCATCGTGCACAACGGCGAGATTAGCTCTTACGGCATCAATCGCCGATACCTGTGCGAGCATAACTATCTGTGCACGCTTATGACCGACACCGAGGTTGTGGCCTACGAGTTGGACCTGCTCATCCGCAAGCACGGCCTTTCCAAAGAGATGGCCTGCAAGGTCTTCGCCCCGCCCTTCTGGGACGAGATCGCCCGCATGCCCAAGCAGGAAAGGGACGCCTACACCGCCCTGCGCATGGTGTACGGACAGGCGCTGCTGAACGGACCCTTCGCTATTCTCGTAGCCGACAGCACTGGCCTCTTCGGCCTCAACGACCGCATCAAACTGCGGCCGCTGGTGGTTGCCGAGAAGGACGACATGGTCTTCATGTCGAGCGAGGAGAGCTCCATCCGCGAGATCCAGGCTGAGCTGGACCGCGTGTGGATGCCCAAGGCTGGCGAACCGGTCATCGTGCATCTGGAGGCGTAGGATAATGGCCAAGACTTTCACCCTGGACGCGAGCGGCATGTACTACCGCCAGCTCAATGAGCAGATCCGCGCGGCTGTTGCCGCTGGCTCAACCAACTTCGTGCTTAAAAACGTCAACGGACAACGCTACATTGCAGGCGCACTTGAAGGCGACCTGACCTTCGAGATTCAGGGCGTGCCCGGTCAGGACCTGTGCTCCTTCATGCGCGGACCCAAGGTCCGCGTGAAGGCCAATGCCCAGGACGGCATCGGCAACACCATGGATGACGGCACCATCATCATCGAAGGTCTCGCTGGAGATGTGGTGGGCTACGCCATGCGCGGCGGCAAGATTTTCATCAAGGGAGATGTCGGCTACCGCGTGGGGATCCACATGAAAGCCTACATGGAAAAGCTCCCCGTCATCGTCATCGGCGGCAAGGCTGGCGACTTTCTTGGCGAATATATGGCAGGCGGAATCCTTTTGCTTCTTGGAATGTATTCTGATAAGCCCACTGAACCCATTGCCGGACGCAGCCTGGGAACAGGCATGCACGGCGGTGTGATTTATGTGCGCGGCGAGGTTCCCAAGGAGCAGATAGGCCCCGGCCTCTCGACGCAACCCCTCGATGACTCCGATAAAACGGTCATAGAGGGTATCGTCAAGGAATACGCCAAGGAACTCCATCTTGATGCCAAGGAGATTCTGGCGGCTGATTTCGTGAAGATCAAACCCTTCTCGCACCGCCCGTACGGCAACTTGTACGTGCCGGCGTAAGGCCGGGAGGGCAGGGCGCAGGGCATTTCGCCTTTGGCGCCACCATCCAGGAGGATGCAATGTTTTTTGACAATCTCGCTTTCGCCATGGGCGGTCTTACAGGTAACGGCGGCGCACAGGGTAGCAATCCCCTTGGCGCGTTTGTTCCGCTCATTCTCATGTTCGCCATCTTCTATTTTCTGCTTATCCGGCCTCAGCAGAAAAAGGCCAAACAGCACAAGGAGATGATCAACAACCTGAAGATAGGCGATCGCATTGTCACCAATGGTGGCATTTATGGCACCATCGTCCGCATGAAGGACCAGACCGTCATCGTTGAGATCGCCGAGAAGGTGCAGGTGGAAATGCTCCGCAACACCGTTGCCGACAAGGCTGAGGCGTTTGAGAAATTGGAAAAGAAGGGAAAGTAGGCCTTTCTTTTGATTTTAAGCCGTTAGGCGGATACGCGGACCTGGGGATGCGCCTGGGTCCGCGCTTGTCTTTGTCTGGCTCTTAATTTTTTGTCGCGTAAATCGCCGTTTTCGTGTTTTATTTTGGAAGCAACTGGGAGAGCACATGTACCGCAACCTGCGCTGGCGTTTACTTCTTACCCTAGCGGTGATGATCGTGGCCTTGACCTTGGTGCTGCCTTCAGTCCCTGGCATCAAGGACACGAGCCTGGGTAAAATCCTGCCCGACACGGCCATCAACATGGGGCTCGACCTCAAGGGCGGAATCCACCTCACCCTTGGTGTTGATGTCGACAAGGCCATAGACAACAACATGTCCAGCCTCGGCCAGGACATCAAGGCCAGCGCTCGTGAAGAGAACCTGGCGCTGCTTAAACCAAATGTTCTGCCAGGCCCTCGTCTTGAGGCTGTGCTTGTTGGAGCGGACAAGCAGGAAGCCTTCGAGAAGCTGCTGCAGAAGCAGTTCTCCTCCCTCAAGATCGACGCCAAGGAAGTCCAGGCCGAGGACAAGGTCAAATACTTCCTGTCCATGACACCGGACTATAAAAACTATTTATCCAAGCTCACCCTGGACCAGGCGGTAAAGACCATCCGTAACCGCGTTGACCAGTTTGGTGTTGCCGAGCCGGACATCCGCCGCCAGGAAGGCAACCGTATCCAGGTGCAGTTGCCCGGACTGAGCGATCCCGAACGCGCCATCGCCATCATCGGCAAAACCGCGCACCTGGAATTCAAAGTCGTGGACGACACAGTGGATCCGTCGAGCCCCATTCTCGGCCCTGGTCGCGAACTTTCCGTGATCAAGACGCGAGGTCCCAAGGGCTCCACAACCGAAGCTCCCATTGTGCTGAAGAAAGACGCGGTCATGACCGGCGAGTACATCACCGACGCCCGCGCCACCATTGAACAGAACAACAGCCAGTTTTCCGTGAGCATGACCTTCAACGCACGCGGCGCCAAAATCTTTGAACGCGTGTCGGAAGAAAACATCAAGAAGCGGCTGGCCATCGTGCTGGATGGCAAGTGCTATTCCGCCCCTGTCATCCAGGATAAGATCTCTGGCGGCAAGGCCCAGATTACTGGCAGCTTCACTCAAGAGGAGGCCCGTGACCTCGCCATCGTGCTGCGCGCAGGCGCATTGCCTGCCCCGGTCAACGTGCTGGAGCAGCGCACAGTCGGGCCCACCCTTGGTCAGGAATCCATTGACGCTGGCATCATGGCCACCGGCATTGCAGCAATCGCCATCATTGTGTTCATGAGCTTCTACTACGGAACAGCCGGGCTCTTCGCCAACGCAGTGCTGATTCTGAACATCGTGCTGACCCTGGCTGGCCTGGCCGCCTTTGGCGCGACCCTGACTCTGCCAGGTATCGCTGGAATCATCCTGACCATCGTTATGGCCGTGGACGCAAACGTGCTCATATATGAACGCATTCGCGAGGAACTACGCCACGGAATGAAGGCCAGCGATGCCGTGCATAAAGGCTATGACCGCGCGACCCTGACAATTCTGGACTCGAACACCACGAACGTCCTTGTGGCGATCATCCTGTATCAGTTCGGCACCGGCCCCATCCGCGGTTTCGCCGTCACCCTGGTTCTGGGCATCATCATGAGCATGTTCACCGCCATCTTCGTTTCGCGGATCATGTTCGACCTGTACCTCTCCAAGCGCCCGGCGGATTCCGCCGTGAGCATTTAAGGAGACGCCATGAGCTTCCACTTCATTAAAAACGACACCAAGATAGATTTCATCGGACTTCGTTATTACGCCTTCGCATTGTCCGCCCTGATGATCTTCATAGGCGCAGTCTCCCTAGTCATGAAAGGCGGCCCACGCTACGGCATCGACTTCGCAGGCGGCGTCATCATCCAGGCCAAGTTCGATGCGCCGACCAAACTCGACACGTTGAAGCGCTCACTCGAGGCGACCAATCTACCTGGTCTTGTGGTCCAGCAGTTGGGTCAAGAAAAGGACAATGACTTCCTCATCCGCACCAGCACGACGGAAGCCACCAGCAATGCAGTTCAGAACACCGTCACCAACGCGCTGAACAAAGACCTGTCAGGCACATCCTATACGTATAAACGTATTGAGATGGTCGGCCCCAAGGTTGGCGAGGACCTTCGAGGCAAGGCCCTTGAGGCCATGTACTTCGCCATCTTGCTCATCGCCATTTACATCTCCGGACGTTTTGAGCAGCGGTGGGTAGCGGCTGGGATTATGGCTGCTGGACTCTTCGGCGGCATAACAGCTCTGCAATATGTCAATGCGCCGCAGGTCTGGCTGGTTTTCGGCGCGTTGATAATCACCCTTGCTCTATGCTTCCTGCTCAAACTCAACTACGCGCTGGGGGCCATCGCAGCGCTCATACACGACGTCCTTGTGACAGTCGGCATTTTCTCCATCTTGAACAAAGAATTCGACCTCACCATCATCGCGGCGCTTTTGACCCTGATTGGATTCTCGCTCAATGACACCATCATCGTCTATGACCGCATCCGTGAGATCCGCAAGCTGAAGACCGGTGAACCGCTCACGACCATCATCAACAGAAGCGTGAATCAGACCCTTTCGCGCACCGTGCTGACTTCCGGTCTGGCCTTCCTTGCCGTGTTCAGCCTGTACTTGTTTGGCGGTCAGGTTATCCATGACTTCGCGCTGGCCATGCTTCTGGGCATTGTGGCGGGAACCTTCTCGTCCATCTATGTCGCAGCCCCGATCATCGCGAGCCTGACTCCGCCTGAAGACCTTGACGTCCCGGCCACCCCGGTGCGGGCTAAGACCAAGACCGCATAAGCTTCTGGCTACTGCAAAAAAGAAAGGCCCCTCTTCCTTGCGGAAGGGGGGCCTCTTTGTTTGCTTTGTGAGCTGGTTTTACAGCTGATCCAGCAGGGTCTTCTTGATGGAGTCGATGGAGCCTTCGCCGTTCAGCTCAATGTACTTGCAGGCGCCCTTGGCGGCCAGAGCCTTGTAGAAGTAAGCGGCGGCCAGGGTTCCGGTCGTCTCATCGTAGTAGATGTCGTGGCGCTTGTCGATGGCGCCCTCGTCCTGGTCATCGGCGCGGGCGGTCAGGGCGCCGCCGCAAACACGGCACACGTCGCCGTTGGGCTTGATGGCGTCGATGAAGATGTTGTTCGGGTGGTTGTTGTCATTGGCGCACAGACGGCGGCCCATGATACGGTTTTTGGCAACGGCGCGGGGCAGCAGGATCTCGATGACGAAGTCCAGTTTCTCGCCGCCCTTCTCAAGCGCTTCCCACAGCTTCTCAGCCTGAACCAGGGAGCGGGGGAAGCCATCCAGAAGCCAACCGTTCTTGCTGGCGTTCTGCAGCACGTCAAGAACCATGGGAATGGTGATGTCGTCGGGCACCAGCTCGCCGCGGTTGATGAATTCCTTGGCCTTCATGCCGAGCTCAGTGCCGCCGCCGATGTGCTTGCGGAAGATGGCGCCGGATTCGATGTGGTCCAGATCAAATTTGGCCTTAACCAGGGTGCCCTGGGTGCCTTTGCCGCTGCCGTTAGGTCCGAACATAAGAATATTCATTGAGCCTCCTAGAGTATATGCTTTTTGCTTGTGCAAAAGATTCACAAGCTCTTATCCGCACTCTTTTTTCCTGTCAATGACCTGCATCGCGATGCCTGCCTTGGTGAGCCTGGCTTCTTTGTCACCGGGAAAGCGAACCTTTTTTCCGGTCGCATGTTCCCGCCACAATTCATCCAAGCGGAAAAGGCTGTCGCTCAGAGGTTGCCCGGGGCCAAGGCGCTCCAACACAGCCTTGTAGAGCCTGAGCCGTAGCGGGGCAGGGGACTGTTCCAACACCCTGGTTGGGAGCAATGCAGCGTCGCCTCTGGCGCTTTCGGGCAATCCTGAAAGCATGCGGGCTGTTTCAGAGTCCCAGTGGTCCTCGTCAACGCGAGCCTGCCGCCATAGCCGAGCCGCAGCATCAAGATAGGCTGGATTTTCACGCAGCAGAACGGGCAGCAGATCCAATCGAACACGATTCCGTGTGGTTGCGCCCTCGAAATTGCTTTGATCAACCCGCCATGCCAGCCCGGCGGCCTTGAGGAATTCTTCCAGCTGTGCTCTGGGCGTAAGCAACAGCGGTCGCACCAGCCCTCGTGCCGGATCTTGCCCGGCCATGCCGCCAAGGGCAGGCCAGCCCACCCCGCGCATAAGGCGCAGAAGCTGGTCCTCGGCCAAATCATTGAGTTGATGTCCCAGCAGAATGTATTGTGAAGCGGTTTCACGGCGTACGCGCTCCAGCAACTCATAGCGTGCCAAACGTCCAGCCTCTTCGAGTCCAAGGCCTTTTGATTGGGCTTGGGCCTGCACATTCTCGCGCTGCAAAATCAGCGGAATGTTCCAGTTTTCACAAAGTCTGGCAACGAAGCACGCATCTTGCGCCGAGTCTTCGCGCAGGCAATGGTCCAAGTGAACGGCTATGACTTGACCGCCGTTCTTGCGACAGAGCAGGGTGGATAGGAGCAGCAGCGCGGTTGAGTCGGCCCCGCCGGAGCAAGCCACGATGCACGGCTGTGAAGTGAAATCGCAGGCGAGTTCGCGCGTGACAAAGGCCCTGACACCGAGGCAAAATCTCGCCCATTTGGGCGGCAGATCCTGAAGTCTCGGCAGGGGACGCATTATGCTCCGCAGCGGCGCCAGGCTAGGCCGTTATGTCGAGTTGGCGGAGGAGGTCGTCGAGGTAGTTGATGATATGTTCGCGCTGATGCGGTGTAGCGTACGAGACGCACTCGCAGCGAAGCTTCTTCTGGGCGCGCACAAGCAGTTCCAGCTTCAGGGTGCTCTCGTCCTGTACTTCCAGCACAAACATATGCGGTCCGCATTCGCCCATATGTTCGCGCTGCACGTCGGTAAGCAAGGCTTCCGGCAGCGGCAGGTAGAAGATGCCGTCGAGGGAGCCGGCAAGGCCCATGTCCGTCAAGCTCGCCAGCACCTTTTGCAGGTGCTCTGGGTAGAAATCCTCAATGAGGTAACTGCGCATCATGTATTCCTATTGCTTGGTGGAATTATCGAGCCCGCTTTCTGCGTCCTCTCGACAGCATTCGCAATCCAGCGGTTCGTCATCCTCGCTTCCCCTGCGATCCAGGTGGGCGTCCGGGTTCACGGGGTCGCTGTCCAGATTGAAGATGCGCCGTGTGACGTCGATGAAACGATCGGATGAGCCTTCCTCACGCGTGCGGCGCTTGAGGAAGCAGATGGGCTCATGCAGGAGTTTACGGCTGACCGAGTTCACCAGCACCTCGAGAGCCTGTCTGGTTTCATCATCCACAGCGCCAAGCCGCTTCAGGGTCTTGGCCAGCTCGCGCTGGGCAACGTCTTCAGCCCGTCTCAGCAGGTCGGTGATGGTGGGTTGCAGGGCCAGGGACTTCATCCAGGTGGCGAAAGCCTCTGTCTCCAGGTCCACAATGGCCCGGGCCTTCACTGCCTCGCCCTTGCGGGCGCTCATGTTCTCCTCCACGACCTCCTTAAGGTCGTCGATGTCGTAGAGGTAGACATTGTCCAGGCTGTTCACATCCGGGTCAATGTCGCGCGGCACGGCGATATCGATGAAGAACATGGCGCGGTTGCGACGTTTTTTCAGCACCTCGCGGATGTCCTTGGCGCGAATGATGGCCGTGGGTGAGCCGGTGGAGCTGATGACGATGTCCACGCCGGAAAGACGTTCCACCATATCCTCGAAAAAGACCGCTTCGCCGCGCATGGTTTTGGCCAGTTCCTGGGCGCGGCCATACGTGCGGTTGCAGATGTAGAGCTTTTCAATGCCCGAGGCGAGCAAATGCGTTGCCGCCAGCTCCGCCATTTCGCCAGCGCCCACAAGCATGGCGGTCTTGCCGGTCAACTCGCCAAAGATCTTCTTGGCCAACTCCACGGCGGCATAGCTGATGGAAACAGCGCTGCTGGCGATGGCCGTCTCGGTGCGCACCCGTTTGGCCACGGAGAAGGACTTGTGCAGCAGGCGATTGATTATCACGCGCGCGGTTCCGGTCTCAACAGCTTTGCGGTAGCTGTTCTTAAGCTGGCCCAGGATCTGCGGCTCACCCATGATCATGGAGTCCAGGCTGGCGGCCACGCAGAACAGATGGGTAACTGCGTCCAGGCTCTGGTGCTTATAGGTGTGGTCGCGCAGTACGTCGAGCGGCCCCTGGCAGGTCTCGGCCCAGTGGGCCAGCACAGCCTCGGAGATGTCTTGATCCTGACAGCGATTACCATCGGCAACCACGAGGATCTCCACGCGATTGCAGGTGGACAGGGCCATGACCTCGCGCAGGGGGCAAGTGCCCAGCAGACTTTTTTCGAAGTCCGCGACGCTGGTCAACGCGAATTTCTCGCGCACATCCACACCGGCGGAACGGTGATTGAGTCCGACAAGGAATATGTTCTTATCCATTATGGCTTGAACCCGTGGAAGGTTGTGGGAACCAGGAAGTTGATCCCGAGCATGGAAAGCACAGTGAGGAGGAACACAGCGATAGCCATGACCGCCGGCTTTTTGCCCCGCCAGCCGTAAGCTAGGCGCTGGTGGAAGAGGTAGGCGTAGAGTCCAAGAATCGCAAGGGCGAGAATCTCCTTGGGATCAAAGGAGAACACGCGCTTGGACGCCAGCCAGGCCCACACGAAGCCAGACACAAGCCCTACAGTGTACAGCGGAAAACCGATGACGATGACCCAGTGGTTCACCTTGTCGAAGGTGTCCAGGGAGGGCATGTCCTGTTGAAAATTTTTGAGGCCGACTTTGGTCTTGATGCGCTTTTCAAGATGGATGAAAGCGAGCCCAGCGCCAAAGGCCATTGCCAAAAGCGCCATGCTTGAGAATAGGGTGCCGATGTGCAGCAAGAAGAATAGCCCGGAAAGCATTGGAGGCAGGCTGGCATTGATGTCCGAGGTGGCATTGGCTGTGGCGTAAAAAACCAAAGCCAAGGGCAAGGCGACCACCGCGAGGAAACGCATGTTGAGCCGCCACCACAGAAGCAGGAATATGATTAGGATGCCCAGCCCAAGCAGACAGAACAAAAAACGGCCCGAGGTCAGCGCCGACAGGGCGTCGGCCCCGGCCAATTGGCTGGCGAGGTCAAGGGCGTGAAGGGTGAAGCCCGCAGCGGCCAGGCACAAAGCCATGACCTTGATGCGCTCGTTGCGCAGGGCTGAGCCAAGCACATAGAAAGCCGTTCCCAGGAAGTAGAGACCAATGACCAGCATCGGCAGAATGTCAGGCAAGCCCATCAAGCAACTCCGGGATGAGATGGTGCAATTCAGGGGGCAAGTGGACAGAAAGTTCGACCTGCGCGAGTGATACGTCGCCTAGCCGGAACGCCTCTAGAAGTTTTGATCCGACAAGCCTGCGGAACAGTGCCGAGTTAGCCTCCGTTTCCTGTCCAAGGGCGAGAACACTGGGGCGCAGTCGACTCATGAGCTGCAGGAACCTTGCGTACTCCTCCCCGAACCGGTCCTGCAAGTCTTTTCGAATGCGCTTGGTCAGGGCGGGACTCTGTCCGCTGGTGGAAATGGCGATGGAGAGATCGCCGCGCGTGACGCTGGATGGAACGATGAAGCTGCCCTGGTCCGGCGCATCAACCATGTTGCACAGGATGCCGCGTTCGCGGCAGAGCGCTCCGATGCGCAGGTTCAAGCTCGCGTCGCTTGTGGCGGCGATGACAAGAAAGACACCTTCCAGATCACTCTCCTGGAAATCGCGCTGTTCAAGGCTGACGCCTGGGCGCATGGCCAGTTCGAGCAGGGCCTGATTGGGCTCTCTGCGGTCAATCACCACCAGTCTGGACGCGCCGCAATCCGCCAAAGACTGAATCTTTCGCAGGCCGACCTGGCCCGCGCCAACCACAAGGCAGGCCCGGTCCTCAAGACTCACGAACATGGGATAATAACGCATTCGCAACCCATACCAAATACCGGGGGTCTCTGTAAAATGCGAAGAAGGGCTTTCTTGCCAGATTCCCTGCGCCTGGGGTAGAGAAAGGCACCACAAAAAATGAGGTCGTCCATGCGCCAACTCGTGATTCAGCTCGCCCGATTCGGCGACCTCGTGCAAACCAAGCGTCTGCTGCTCTCGCTGCTGGCCGAGCCTGAAACCGAGGTGCACCTTTGCCTTGACCGTTCGCTCGCTGGGCTTGCCGCGATTCTGTATCCCAAAGTCATTCTGCACCCGGTGACAGCCCACGGAACGGCCCTGGCGAAGCTGTCGGCTGAAGAACAGGCCCAGGCGCTGCTCACGGCCAACGTGCCAGCCTTCCGGAGGCTTGCGAGGCTAGACTTTCAGCGAGTGTACAACCTAAATTTTTCGCCACTCAACTTCCGCGTGGCCAGCCTCTTTGATCCGAGCATCGTGCGCGGGCATGTGTGGCATAATGGTCAGGAGTCAGTGGGACAGTGGGCCCGTCTTGCCATGCGCTGGTCGTCCATGCGCCGCATAGGGTTGAACATCGCGGATTTCTGGGCCTGGCATCATCCAACTCCTGTTTCGCCGCGCGAGGTCAATCCGCCTGTTCAAGGCAGGGGAGGGGGGCTTGGTGTGGTGCTTGCCGGACGCGAATCACGCCGGTCGCTTCCTCCAAAGGAGCTGGCCGGATTGGTGACATCGCTGCTTGAAACAAATCCGACACTGGGCAACGGTCCAATTACCCTCCTGGGGAGCACATTCGAAGCCAAGGCTGCACATCAATTACTGCGCGAACTGCCCACAAAACACGCAGGAAAGGCCAAAAACCTCTGCGGCGCAACGGACTGGCCCGGGCTTATTGAGGCCGTGGCTGAGCTTGACCTGCTGCTAACCCCGGACACCGGCACCATGCATCTGGCCGCAGCGCTGGGAACACCCGTGCTGGCGACCTTCCTCTCCTCGGCCTGGTGCAGCGAAACCGGCCCTTACGGTCAAGGTCACCGCATTTTTCAGGCAATAACGGACTGTCTGCCCTGTCTGGAGTCGCAGCCCTGCGAACTCGGCGTAATCTGTCTGCGGGCCTTTTCCGACGCGCGCCTGATGCGCTACCTCGCCACCAGCGCCCCCAAACATCTGCCAGAGGGCTTGCTGGATCTTGAATCGGCCTTTGACAGCCTTGGGGTGGTCTATGTCTCAACAGCAGGCGAAGACACTTCAAACGGGCTGCGCTCGGACTTTCGCGAATTCCTTGCCCGTCACCTGGGCGCAGGCTACTCTTGGGAGCATCCTGATGCGCTGAAGTTCGCTGAACGCTTGTACTCCGAACGCGACTGGATGACGCCCGATCTAGAGTCCAGCCACAATCGTGCCTTTCTCTCCACAATGAAATATTTATTGTGATATTTGATTGTTAAATAAAGTCTAGATAATATCTAATCCCAATCTTCCATTCGCGGAACACAGTTGTTCTGCTTATGTGGGGCGGAATCAGGCAAGGGGGCGTTCATGAGGGTATTGGTTGTGCTTCCATTGTACGGCGGATCGCTGCCCGTGGGGAGGTATTGCGCATCTGCACTCGCCGAGCTGGGGCACGTGGTTGAAGTTTTTGAGGCCCCTGAGTTTTACACCTCGTTTCAAGCTATCAAAGGGCTCAAAGTTACTTCCGACCGACTGCAATATCTGGAAAACAGTTACTTGCAAGTGGTTTCGCAGGCAGTTCTGGCTAAAGTGGATACATTTGAGCCGGATTTGGTTTTGGCCTTGGCCCAGGCGCCGCTGTCGATCCAGACCCTGAAACGCCTCAAGCGAGACGGTGTGGCTACGGCCATGTGGTTCGTGGAGGACTACCGCCTCTTTACCTACTGGCAAGCCTTTGCCCAGCATTACGACTTTTTCGCCGTCATCCAGAAGGGTGATTTCATCGAGCAATTAAAACGGCTTGGCGTTGAACGCTCTCTGTATCTTCCCCTGGCGGCCCATCCGGATGTTCATAAACGACTTGAACTTTCTGGAGTTGAACGCCGCAAGTTCGGTTCTGACGTATCCTTCATGGGGGCAGGCTACCCCAACCGCCGCGTGGCCTTCCGACAGTTGGTGCGTTTTGACTTCAAGCTTTGGGGCACGGACTGGGACGGCGATTCCATCCTGATGCCTTATGTGCAGATGGCTGGAGCCAGGGTGACGAGCGAGGATTGCGTACGCATCTTCAACGCCACCAAAGTGAACATCAACCTGCACTCCAGCATTCAGGCCAAAGAGCTGGTAACCGGCGGCGACTTCGTGAATCCGCGAACCTTTGAGGTGGCCGCTTGCGGGGCTTTTCAGCTTGTGGACCGTCGGAGCCTCATGTCCGAGCTGTTTGCGGATGACGAGCTCGCCATCTTCGACAATATGGACGAGCTGTCCCCACGCATTGAGCACTACCTCGCATCTCCGGAAGAACGCATCACCATCGCCAAACGCGGTCAAGCCCGAGTGCTGGCCCAGCACACCTATGCAGCACGCATGCGCACCTTGTTGGAGTTCGTTGCAGAGTGTCGACCTGGTTGGCCCAAACCCCGTGCGGTCTCTGCCGCCTCCGAAGGGCTACCTCCAGAACTCGCCACTGACATCCAAAGTTTGCTTGAACGCCTGGGCCTGCCGTCAGACACGGGCTTCAACGATCTCGTTTGGGCCGTGCGCCAGCAACAGGGCAAGCTGGGCGAACTGGATGCGGCTGTGTTGTTTCTCGATGAGTGGCGCAAGCTGTACGCGCGCCAGACGGGAAAGGCGTAGGAAACGCGGCGGAGGCCTCAGGGCTTCTTGATTCCCCGCTTGCGCGAAGCAAGCCAGACATGCATGCGGGCCTCGGCGCCCTCGTTTTTTGGTACAAAGAACTGCGCACCACGCTTGGCGAGATCGTGGGGCAGGTATTCCTGATCCACCCAGGAGCCGGGGAAGGCGTGCGGATACTTGTAACCCCGGCCATAACCCCATTCTTTATGCAGGCTGGTGCTGGCATTGCGCAAGTGCAGGGGAACAGGCTGCATGCCGTTTTCCCGCACTTCCTTGAGAGCATTTAAATATCCGCCATAGCTTGCGTTGTTCTTCGGGGCCAGGGAAAGGTAGACCACGGTTTCCGCCAGGGGGATGAAGCCTTCGGGCATGCCCACGTATTCCACGGCCTGCTGACATGCCACAGCTAGGGGCAAGGCCTGCGGGTCTCCCAGGCCGATGTCCTCGGATGCCGACAGAATCAGTCTGCGGCATACAAAGCGGGGATCTTCACCGCTTTCCAGCAGACAGGCCAAGTAATAGAGCGCTGCGTCAACGTCGCTGCCGCGGATGGACTTGATGAGCGCCGAAGCCAACTCGTAGTGGGAATCGCCTTCCCGGTCGCCACGGATGATGACCTCGGGCAATGCTTGGCGCAGGGTGTCCAGGCCGAGCTTATCCTGAGACAGCCCGGACACATGCTCCACGAGGTTCAAAAGGGCGCGGCCATCGCCTGCGCACATGCCAGCCAACAGGTCGAACACCTCATCAGGCCATTCGCACCCAAGCACCTTGGCCCCGCGCCTGGCCATGCGGATGAGCTCCTCCCGCGTGAGAGAACGAAAGCGCAGCACGTGCAGCCTTGAGAGCAACTGACGGGTAACGCTGAAAGATGGATTTTCCGTGGTGGTGGCCAAGAGCACAATTTCCCCACTCTCCAAAATGGGCAAAAAAAAGTCCTGCTGCGCTTTGGAGAAGCGGTGGATCTCGTCGAGGATCAAAACCTCAGCGCCTTGCAGATGCTTGCGCAACGCGGTGAGCCCAGCCTCTGGAGCGCTGACGCGGACCCATTTTTTTCCGGCCGCCTTAGCCATGAGCATGGCCAGAGTGGATTTGCCGCAGCCCGGCGGGCCAAAGAAAAGCAGGCTTGGCAGGCGCGGTCCGCTGGCAAAGGCCGCAATGCGCTCCAGCAGATGGCTCTGGCCTACGAATTCGGTCAGGGTCTGAGGCCGGATCTTGTCCGCCAGGGGCTGCTTTTCGGAAATTTCAATGCGCATGAACCGGTCCGGGCGTTATTAAGTTTTCAGCAGGGCGTGGTGCGCAAGGGACAGGCAGGACAGTGCAGCAGTCTCCCAGCGCAGTGGGCTGGGGCCGAGACTCATGGACACGAATCCGGCCTGGGCCAGGCGCGCAACTTCCCGCTCCTCAAGTCCGCCCTCTGGTCCGAGCACCACCAAGCTGCGCCCGCGCACAAGGATCTCCGGCGCAAGCAGATCCTGCGGACCAGCACCTTCGTAGAGCACATAGCATCCGTCAAAATCCCTCGCAACGCGGATCAGCCCGTCCACGCCGCCAGAAACCACAATAAGGCCCGGCAGCCAGGCGCTCTGGCACTGTTTGGCCGCTTGCACACACTTTTCAAGCCAGGAGTCCTTGGGCTCATCAGGAACATCCCCCTGGCTTCGAGCGGCCTGCCAGAAAAGGATGCCCAAAGCGCCCAGTTCAACTCCCTTCTCAAGAAGCCAATCACGCCGCGAGGACTTGTTCCAGCCCAAGGCCAGGGTCACCCCACGGGTGGGCGCTGGCTCAAATGTTTCGGATATGCGGCACAACTCGGCCCTTGTTTTTGCGGTGATGGCGGCAACTTCGAAAATTCCGTGGCGACCAACGCCATCGAACAGGCGCACGGTTTCACCAACGCGGGCGCGCAAAACACCCAGCAGGTGTCGGGCTTCCGGACCTTCAAGCTCGGCTGCGCCGTTTGGTCCAGGCCAGCGCTCTTGCGGCAAATGGTAGGAGTTGAGACGGGTCATGGTTTGCAGGATGCGGGGCCGCCCAGGAGCAAGTCCCGGTCGGCCCCGCGTACGGGCTAGATTTCGTGCGCCACAAGGGACTCAAAGGTTTCGCGGCGGCGAGCGACTATGACGTTCTCGCCATCCACCAGGAGCTCGGCGGCTCTGGTGCGGGTGTTGTAGTTGGAGCTCATGGTGAAGCCGTAGGCGCCGGCAGAATACACTGCCAGGAGCTCGCCCTGGCGAACCTCTGGAAGCATGCGGTCCTTGGCCAGGAAATCGCTGGACTCGCAGATGGGACCCACAACGTCCACGTCCTGTGCGCCGCGCCCCTGGGGCTCAACTTCCTCGATGCGGTGGAAGGAGCCGTAGAGCGATGGCCGCACCAAGTCATTCATGGCCGCGTCCACAATGACGAAGCTCTTGCTCGGGGTCTGCTTGGTGTACAGCACTTCAGTCACCATGATGCCCGCGTTGCCCACAATGACGCGACCGGGCTCGAGAATGACCTTGAGGGGAATGCCAGCAAGGGCCTTGGTGAGGGCCGCTCCGAATTCCTTGGGGTGTGGAGGCTCTTCTTCATCGTAGGGAATGCCGAGGCCGCCGCCAAGGTCGAGGTAGCGGATGTCCAGGTTCATGCCTTTGAGTTTCTCGTAGAAGGCCAGCAGCTTGTCCAGCGCCTCCAGGAAGGGCTCAATGGTGGTGAGCTGCGAACCGATGTGGCAGTCGATGCCCACAGGCTCGATGGCCGGCAGGTCGCGCGCCATGGCGTAGGCATCCAGGGCGCTTTCGATGTTCAACCCGAACTTGTTCTTCTTCATGCCCGTAGAGATGTATGGATGGGTCTTGGGGTCGACATCCGGGTTGATGCGGAAGCTCACCTGGGCCTTTTTGCCCAGGTCGCGCGCCACATCGTTGATGCGAATGAGTTCCTGAACGGACTCGACGTTGAACATCAGGATGCCTGCATTCAGCGCCTGGGCTATCTCCGGGGCCTTCTTGCCCACGCCGGAGTAAACGATGCGCTCCGCCGGGACACCAGCCAGGAGCGCGCGGTAAAGCTCGCCGCCGGAGACGATGTCCATGCCCGCGCCAAGGGAGGCCAGCAGCCGCAGCACAGCCAGATTGGAGTTGGCTTTGACGGAATAGCAGGTGAGGTGCGGCACCGCGTCAAAGGCCGAATCAAAAGCCTGATAGTGGCGTTTGAGGGTGGCCGTGGAATAGATGTACAATGGGGTTCCGTAGCGCTGGGCAAGTTCCTTCACGCTGACGCCTTCCGCATACAAGGTGCCGTTCTTCATCTCGAAATGATGCATCGGGGCTATACTCCTCTACAAGGGGATGGTTATTGCGGCGCTGAGATAACAAGATCAGAGATAACAAGATCCAAAGCCGGATAGACATTGTTGGCCACGAGCTGCACCCGATAGGTCTTCCTGGGGTCCAGGTCGCAGGCCGTGATGATCAGACGGTTCATGTCGCGACGCATTTCCGGCGCTCCAGGTCCATAGAACCGGGAAATGCGCGGAACAAAGGGACAGGTGGGGCAGCCGTCGCCGGGTTCGCTGCCGATAGCCTCGATGTGCAGGCGCACGCTATCCAGATTGTCCCATGCGCCCGCCAACTCGCAGTCGATGATGAGACACCCCTGGCCACGTTGCACGGTCATGGTGCGCAAGCGAAAACGGTCTTCGCTCAACTTGGGGGCAGGCCATTCGCGTTTGCCGCAGGAGGCGAGCCCCAGGACCAGCACGGCCAGAAGCAAGGCCGCAATGGGTCTTGCAGCCTGGAACCGGTCAAAGATGCGTTGAGAGGAGGGAGGGGTGCCGGTCATTGGGCGCTCACGTTCTTTTTCCATTCATGCAAGAGGGTCAGGGCGGCCAATGGCGAGAGGCCGTTCACATCAAGACGCTTGAGCTCGACGAGCATCGGGTGCTCGGGCTCCACTGTTTTGGGTTCCTGCGGAGCTGGCACGCCAGGCAACAGGCTCTGCCGTGCAATTTGCGCCTGTGAGCCGCCGCGTTCACTTTGCGATTTTTCCTCGAGGGACGCAAGTATTTCGCGCGCGCGCAGCACAACAGGCTGCGGCACTCCCGCCAGCCGCGCCACTTCGATTCCGTAGCTCTTGTCCGCCGGTCCAGGGATGAGCTTGCGAAGGAACACGATGTCGCCCTTCCACTCCCGAACGGCAATGTTCATATTGCGTAGGCCGGGAATGCGGCCCTCTAGAGACGTGAGCTCATGGTAGTGCGTGGCGAAAAGTGTGCGGATGCCGTTACGGCCTCGGCGCGAAAGCTCCTCTACAACGGCCCAGGCCAGCGCCAGGCCATCAAAGGTGCTGGTGCCACGCCCGATTTCGTCCAATATCACCAGGCTGCGCGACGTGGCCTGACGCAAAATGCGCGCAGTCTCCATCATCTCAACCATAAAGGTGCTCTGGCCGCGGGCGAGGTTGTCCGATGCCCCCACGCGCGAAAACACCCGGTCAACCAGCCCAAGCCTGGCGGACTGCGCAGGCACAAAAGAGCCCAGCTGGGCCAGGATGCTCATGAGCGCAGCCTGGCGCAGGACCGTTGACTTTCCCGCCATGTTTGGGCCTGTTATGAGCAAAATTCTACGACTTTCGTCGATGCGCAGGTCATTTGGGATGTAGCCAGCCGAGCCCGTGGCCGCCTCCACAACGGGGTGGCGTCCCTGTGTCACCTCGATCTCGATGCCTTCATGCAGAGCCGGACGGGACCAGTCGTTCACACGAGCCGCCTCGGCCAGTCCCTGCCAGTAATCAAGCCCGGCCAGACTGGCGGCCATGAACATGAGCCGCGTGCGCACCTGGGCCACAGTCTCGCGCAGTTCACCGAAAAGTTTGTACTCAAGCGACTTGCGTTCTTCAGACGCGCCCTGCAGTCGATCTTCCAGGTCCTTGAGTTCCTGGGTGATGTAGCGCTCACCGTTCACCAGGGTTTGCTTTCGGATGAAATGCTCTGGCACTTTGCCCTGGTAGGCGTGGGAAATCTCCAGGTAGTAGCCGAATACCTTGTTGTACCCGAGCTTGAGTTTTAAGATGCCGCTGGAGTCGCGCTCACGCTCCAGCATTTCCTGTATGCGCGCCTCACCATGCTCTGTGAGGCTGATGAGCTCATCGAGAGCCGGGTCGAAGCCGGGCAGGAACAGACCGCCGTCGGTGACGGCCAGCGGCGGGGAGTCCACAAAGGCCCGTGTAAGCAGGTCCGAAATGTCCGCCATATCGTCCCAGTTCTTGAGCAGGCCCTTGAGCTCCGCTGGGGCTTCGACGCCGGGTTGGTTCGTTGCGTCGCTCATAAGGGCGCGCAGGCCCGGTAGGCGTTTCAGGCTCTCCCGCACGGCCACGAAGTCGCGCGGGGTGGCGCGCGCCAGGGCAATGCGCGTGCTCAGGCGCTCCAGATCCTGCACGTCCAGCAGAATGCGGCGCAATTCCTGGCGCAGGCTGTCGCGCTCGAACAGAAAAGCCACCACTTCCTGTGTGCGCAAGATAGGGCCAAGCTCGCGCCAGGGCTGGCGCAGGCGGGATTCGAGCAGCCGTCCGCCCATGGACGTTGCGGTCTTGTCCAGCACATGCCACAGGGTGCCTGGCCCGGACTTGCCGTCAAGCCTGCGGAAGATTTCAAGGTTGCGCTCTGTTACCTCGTCGAGCACCAGATGACGCGAGAGGTCCAATGGCCGGAACTCGCCCAGTGGCGGCAGTTCTGTGCGTTGAGTCATACGCAGGTATGCAAGGAGCGCCCCCAGAGCCCGCACAAGCTCTGGCTTGTCGGCCAAGTCCAGAGTGCCCAGGTCCACAGCGCCTTGTGAAGTCAGCACCGCAGAAGTGGCAGAGGCCAGATCGAAAGAGCTTGGCGAGGCCATTTGGCTCACCTGAGCCGCCAGATCCTGGAAGGATGTAGGGACTTTTTTGCCCTGTGGCAAAATGATTTCGCGGGGAGACAGCTTCATGGCCCACTGCCACAACTCTGGTTCGCGTCGGGAATGGAGTCCGCACCATTCCGCAGTGGACACGTCGACCCAGCCCAGCCCCCCCGCGCCCTTGTCCGCGTCCCAGTAGAGAGCGCAAAGGTAATTGTGGGCCTTTGCGGAAAGCGAGAGATCCTCAACTATAGTTCCAGGGGTCAGCACGCGCGTAACGGCGCGCTTCACCAGCCCTTTGGCCTGACGCGGATCTTCAATTTGGTCGCAGACAGCGATCTTGTAGCCCTTCTCCAAAAGTTGGGCGAGATAGCCGTTCACCGAGTGATGCGGCACGCCACACATTGGAATCTTGGATTCCGAGTTTGGATTCCTGGTGGTGAGGGTGATCTGCAACTCGCGCGCAGCCGTTTGCGCATCCTCGAAGAATAACTCGAAAAAGTCGCCCATGCGGAAGAAAAGCAGGGCGTCCGGATGCTCGGCCTTCACCTGCATGTACTGTTCGAACATGGGGGTGAGCTTGGCGCCCTCTGCGGCAGTCTGCGTCATCTGGCTCACGAGAACTCCTGACGAAACAGGATGCTGTGCCAGGAACGGCAGCGCGGGCAGATGAAGAAAGTTTTGTCCCAGCGAAAGCCGCACCCCTTGCAAACGAAACGCTTACTCTTCCGAGCGTGGCCAACGAAGTAAACCATTTGCTCGCTAAGAAACGGCGTCAGTTCGAGATCGGTTAGCACAAGGCTTACCAGTTCAAGTCGTGCCAGCCAAAAATCGGCATTGAGCACCAGCGATTTTTCCAGCCAGTGCCGAGCGTTGTCCAAGTCGGCTTCAAAGAGGCAAAGCTTGGCGCAGTAATAGCAAATCAAAGCGTCGGGATGGAGTCCGGTAAGCACGGAGACGCAGGCACGAACCAATTCGGTGATAGTTTCTGGACGAAGAGGCAGGCCAGGGGTGCCATCCTCCACGCGAGCCGCGGAAAGCACATCCAACAACCCTTCTAGCAACAGAAAGCGCTGATTTGCCGGGATGTTTGCGCAGGCGGCGGTTAGCGTCTTTTCAAGCACCGGGATGTTGGCGCACAAGGCGCTTTGCACCACACTCGCCAGCCAGGCCTCCGGCGATGCGGGAAAGGCAGACAAAGCTTGCTGCACCAAACGGTCCCCAGCGACAGGGTCTCCATGCCGAAAGCAGTCGCTGGCCTGTTGGGCCAAGTAATGGGCCTGGGCCATATTGCGTCCCACACGACCGTAATGATCAGCGGCGCGCTCGAACTCGCCGCAATCTGCGGCCAACCGGGCCAGCTCAAGCTGCACGGCCTCGGTATCGCCCATAAGGTCAGCAGACTGTGAAAAAGCTTCGCGGGACTTGTCCAGCATGCCGCCACGCCGGAAGTCACGACCCAACTCAAAGTAGCTTCGCGCGCGCAGGGCCTGATCGAGCCCTGGACGGTTGATGAGGCTGTTGCGGATATGGATGGCCCGTTCAATTTCGCCCTGGGAACGGTACAAATTGCCGAGAGCCAAATAGATCTCTACTGATTCTGGGTTGTTGCGAACGGCCTGGGAAAGCTCCTCGATGGCAGCGCGTGTGTCCTGGTGGGTCATTGGTTCTGGGGCGCGCACGCCATCAGCCCCCGTTATCGAGTGCCTTTTGCGGCCAAGCCGGAATAGCGAATTCCAGGGCAAGAAATACCTCCTAGAGGCCAGTAGAAGACTGGCTGCTCGATTGCCCCAATTGACCAGGCTGGTTCTGCGACTGGTTGAGCGGAATGGTGCGTAATGAGAGCACCTCATCTTCCAGGCCAGCGTACCGGGTGCGCAGTGTCTTGAGTTCGAGCCCGAGCCGAATCCGATCAACAAGAAGGAAGGCTAGGCAGAATACGGCGCCAAGGAAGAAGCCGCCCAGCACCAACAGATACAAGGGCAACGGCAAAGAATACAGGTGGGCGGCCACTACATTGAACTCCAAGACTACTGTGGTTGACAGAGGCTGGTTATTTTGCACGAAAAACAGCATGGACACCACGAAAACGAGGAGCAGGGTGAAGAATTTCAGGTAGCGCACTGTGGGTCTCCTTGATTATCAAGCCTGGGTGTCAGCCCAGAGCGTCGAAATGTGGCTTCAGGTGATCATAAGTCGAGCGCAGGTGCTCGGGAATGACTCTGGTTTCGCTGAACACAGCCATGTAGGAATTATCGCCGTTCCAACGCGGCACGATCTGGAAGTGGATATGCGCGGCGATGCCAGATCCAGCAGCCTCGCCAAGGTTAAGTCCGGCGTTGATGCCATGAGGCTTAAAAACGTCCTGCAGGATCTCAACGCAGCGCTGCAACAGGTCCATACACTCATGTGCTTCCTCAGGAGCCAGGGAGGTAAGGCAGTTCACATGACGATAGGGAGTCACCATGAGATGCGCATTGTTGTATGGGTAGCGATTCATGATGACATAGCAATAAACGCCACGATAGAGAATGAAGCGTTCGGCGTCCTCGCCGTCATGGTCGGGCACGCAGAAAACACACTCATCAGGCTTGGGTCCCAAGATGTAGTCCATTCGCCAAGGAGCCCACAAAACGTTCATGACTTTCCTCGCCTTATTCGATTTCGCGTAATCGCAGGTACCACAAATTCTTCTTAACGTGTGGACCCTTCCAGGGCAAGACCTCGTATACTTCGAGACTTGGCATGACCTGACGCGTTCGTTCGAACCTTTGCGATGGTGACTTGATCGGCATGGCTCACCCATGTTCACGATCTTGAGCTCGACTGAATCAAAAAAAAGCTATCTCACTCAACACGCCGACGGATCATCAGATGCAATTCAGGCCTGATCGTTCGTTCTTCGCCCAATCGCCATTTGTTCGCAAACCGTTGCCTACCGATGAGAAGCACGCGGCGATCCCAACATGAAACGTGATGCACACTGGAATCATCCCATGAAAAAGATGAAGGTCATAAGCAGAAACAACGGGATGAGAATACCGGCAGACCATGCCATATAACCGAAAAAGCTCGGCATTTTTACACCCTGCGACTCCGCGATCGAGCGGACCATGAAGTTTGGAGCGTTGCCGATGTAAGAGTTGGCGCCCATAAACACCGCTCCGCAGGAGATGGCCGCCAAGGTCAGGGGAGCGTCGTGCATCAATTGAGAGGCGTCGCCGCCCGCAGTGTTGAAAAACACAACGTACGTCGGAGCGTTGTCCAGGAAGCTGGAAAGAATACCAGACAGCCAGAAATACATGTGGTTCACCGGCTGGCCGTCCTTGGTCACCAGAGCGATCACGTTGCGAAAAGCCCCCTCGGACCCGGCTTTCAGCATGGAGATCGCGGGAATCATGGTGACAAAAATGCCGAAGAACAATTTGGCCACCTCCTCAATGGGCTCCCAACTGAAGTTGTTGAGCTTCCTGGTCTCACTGGCAGTGATAAGCAGGGAAAATCCAGCGAGTACAAGCAGAACCACATCACGCATCAAATCTTGCAAGGCAATGGATAATGTTCCAACAGTTAATTGCATCTCAGGATTCCATACACCGCTTAACAGTACCGTAATTATAACCCCCAGCAGCAACAATACATTGACACCACCCTCCAGGCGCAAGACATGACGCTGCCTGCTAATGGCAGGTCCAAGGGGTGCTTCTTTCTTCATCATCATTGTGTCGAGAAAATAGTAGAGTAAGAGCAAGATAGAAGAAGCAAACATCATTTCACTAAAAAGATGTTCTGTGGTCCAAAAGAAATCAACGCCTTTCAGGAAACCAAGAAAAAGTGGTGGATCTCCCAATGGACTAAGTGATCCACCAATATTTGAAACCAGAAAAATAAAAAAAATTACTGTGTGAACTTTGTGTTTGCGGTGCATATTGGCGCGCAGCAAGGGCCGAATAAGCAGCATCGAGGCACCAGTGGTACCCATAACACTCGCCAGAAAAGTGCCGACAAGCAAAATTGCAGTGTTCGACGTTGGTTTACCGCTCAGGTTACCCGTAAGACGCACCCCGCCGGAAATGGTATACAATGAGAAAAGGAGGATGATAAAAGGGATATACTCCATCGCTATTGTATGTAGAAGAGCAGATAAAGCCAAACCGGGACCGAAAAGCAGCGCGCAGGGGCCCAAGAAGGCTAATGACCAGAACACGGCGATTTTGCCGAAATGTTCGGCCCAAAGTACGGGGAGAAGAAGCGGCAGAATAGCGATGGAAAGCAACATGCCTGCGAAAGGAATCGCCCACCAGAACGAAAGGCCCGAGCCGTCCAAAAGTGCAGTCCCCCCAGAAGCTTCTGCGGGCATGGCACAGAACAAAAGCATGAAAGCGGTGGCGCCAATAATGGGAATTGAATTCAAGTCGCGCACAACCAAGAACCTCCAACGCAATAAAATGTTGGCGAAACCTGATCTGGAATGCCCTGCCGCAAAATGCGCGTTACCATTCCCTGATTCGCGTAACGCCCCAGGCTAGCCCCGACCTATGTGGAGAGCCCGTACAGAGCATGCGCATCCGCCAGCCCCTCCTTTGACCACAGAGGGCAAAGCCTTGGTCTTCAGCTCCGTCAGTGGTCGTCAGGCAGCATTATTTAGTTGAACGTCTTGGGCGCGGCCCGTGCGGCTGTTCATCATACCCTTCCATGCGTAGTCCTTCCATAAAGGTTTTGGCAAGCTCAAGCTGACGTTCGCGTGTTGTTGTTAGGCCATCGATGGCTGCAGCGCGAACCTTTTGCAGTATCTTGGCAAAACCCGGTCCGCTCTTGAGCCCGAGCGCCTTTAGGTCGGATCCGTCGATGAGCAATTCCTGACTGCGCAGTCGCGTCAGATACTGGGAGATATTCTTGCGCATGACTTCGCGTCGGCTGCGAGCCATCAGAAAAAGCACACCTTCCACCGGTAAGGGATCCAGGGTGAAATAGATCTCACTCATGTTTGACTGGGCTTCCTGCCAGGTCATGAGACGTGCCAAGGCTTCGCCCAAATGATCGCGCAAGGAGAGAAATTCACGCAACTCGCGGTCGGAAAAACGCAGACGCCGGCAGATCTGCTCAAGCTGATCACGCTCCGTACCCATTGTCAGGCCAAGCATATACAGTTTCCAGGTGTTCACAGACGGTTCAAGATACAGCAGGGTATACCAATCATGTACCTTGCGCAGTTCCATGAGCACTCGCAGCCTGTCCGCATCCAGATTCAGCTGCGGATGGATGGTGGCGAGCAGCTTGAGATCCTGCATGCGGTTCAGACACTCCAGAACGTTTTCCTCGTTCAGAATGAGCTGCATTTCATGTGTCAACCGAGCGCCTGAAAGCTTGGAGAACAGATTCAACTGCACTGCATTTTTTATAAGACGCAATGTCTGGCCATCGATCCGAAAATTGAAGCGCTGCTCAAATCGCACTGCTCTAAGAATTCGCGTAGGGTCTTCAACGAAGCTTAACGAATGCAGTACGCGAATTGTCTTTTCCTTAATGTCCCGCTGTGCGCCGAAGAAGTCCATGAGCTGCCCGAAGTGCCCGGGCGAAAGGTTAAGGGCCAAGGCGTTAACCGTAAAGTCGCGGCGGTACAGGTCCATCTTAATGGACGAAAGCTCAACCGTTGGCAGGGCAGTCGGGTATTCATAATACTCCAGACGTGCTGTGGCCACATCTATGCGATGTCCGTCTGGAAAAACTACAACGGCTGTCTTAAACTTCTGGTGTTCCTTCACGCGGCCCTGGCGGGCCTTGGCCAGCGCCTTGGCGAACAGAATCCCATCCCCCTCGACAACGAGGTCAATGTCCAGATTTTGCCGACCCAGAAGAATGTCACGCACGAAACCGCCAACAGCGTAGATCTTGAATCCAAGCTCCTTGGCAAGCATTCCGGCCTGTTCCAACAGAGCCAGAATTGAGCCTGGCAACCGCGTGCGCATCACTGAACGGATGTTCCGGTCGCGCTTGGGGTCGGGCATGAGCGTCTCGGAGATGCGTGCAGATTCTTCAACAAGGAGATTAACCAAGTCCGTGCGCGTAATGATGCCCACGGTTTGATCAGCCTCAACCACCGGCAGGAAGCGCTGCCGCTTGCCTATGATTATTTCCATTACTTGATGCAGCGTTGCGGTCGGCCCCACCTTGGCGAAATCCACAAGCATATACTCCACCAGCGGCACATGGCGCAGACCGTGGGCTACGGCTTTGTCCGCCGTACGGTGCTCCAGCAGGCCAACGCAACTCATGGTGCCAGGCGCAACAACCGCCACAGCCTTGAGTCCGAAGCGGGTCATTAGTTCCGCCGCGTCCGCCATGGAGCGGTTTGACTCTATCACCTTGGGCGGTTTGGACATGAGGCTCGCTGCCGTGATCTGGGGATTGATGTGGGAGTAGAGCAGAGTGAGGAGCTCATCGCGAACCTGGCTCAAAGTCTTGTCCTTTACCGTGGCCGAGGCGGCATACCCGTGACCACCGCCGCCAAAAAATGAACAGATGAAGCCCACATTGACATCACTGGCGCGCGAACGCGCAACGATGTGAATCCGGTCGCCCATACGCCCCAGGGCGAACATGACGCGGACATTCTCCATGTCGATGAACTTATGAACAAGGTATGCGAAATCACTAATGAAACCTTCGGTGCTAACCTCGGCGACGGTGACTTCGATACCGTGAAAGTCATGGGTCTTGGCTGAATCAATAAGCTCAGAAAGCACCCGGATCTGCTCTGAGGAAAGGTCGCGTGCGAGAAGGTCAGAAATGACGCCCAGGTCCATGCCGTTTTGACGGAGCCAGGCCGCTGCACGAAAATCCTCCGGCGTGGTTGAATTGAATGTGAAGGAGCCCGTGTCCTCAAAAATGCCCAATCCCAGCACAGTGGCTTCTTCAATTGTTGGCGCGATGCCTCGGTCCATGAGTTCATGGGTGATGATGGTGGTGGTGGAACCCCAGTTTTTAACGCAGGAGTATTCCGGCTCTACGTCCTCCTCTGTGTCGGGGTGGTGATCAAACACGTGAATGCGGATTCCCGGCTTGTCCACCAGAGCCTGTACATGGGACACTCTGGACTTCTGCCGGGTGTCCACGATGACGAGCAGCTCTACATCAGCCGGATCGATATCCTTGAAGGATTTGAAGTTGAACAGATACGTGGTGCTTTGAATGTAGAAATTCCGGAGGTTCTTCTCCTGGCTGCCTGGGAAGATAAGAACGGCGTCAGGGTATAGCCGATTGGCCGCTATCATGGCCGCCAGGGCGTCGAAGTCGGCGTTGGCGTGGGCTGTTATGACCGTTTTAGGTCGCGGACGGATAGGGGCATTCATTCTTTTGTTCCTGTGCGCCGGGGTTTGGCGGCTGCGAAGGCCGTTGATCGCGGGTGAAACTGTTCGTGAATGCGCATGAGCCGTCCTGATTGGATGTGGGTGTAAATCTCCGTGGCGTTAATGGCGGCATGCCCAAGGAGCAGTTGCACTGTGCGCAAGTCCGCTCCGCCCTCAAGAAGATGGGTCGCAAAGGTGTGCCGAAAAGTGTGCGGGGAAATGCTGCGGCGAATTCCTGCGGCCTCGGCGTAGCGCTTGATGAGTTTCCATACCCCTTGCCGGGTGAGCCCCTTGCCTGAGCGGTTCAGAAATATCTGCTGGCACAATGGCTGGAAGGCCGGGCGCTTGTGGTCCAGATAGTCGCAGAGCAGGCGCTGGACTGCATAATGGATGGGAACCAGGCGTTCCTTGGCGCGCTTGCCAAACACACGCAAAATTCCAGTCTGCGGATCAAAATCCCCCAGCGCCAGATTGATGAGCTCTGAGATGCGCAAGCCAGCGGCGTAGAGCAGTTCCAACATCACCCGGTCGCGGAAGCCAAGATTCGTGCTGGGATCGGGCTGGTCGAGAAGACAGTCCATTTCCGCCTGGGTCAGGAATTCAGGCAGTTGGGCTGGAAGCTTGGGGCTTTCCAGTAGGGCAGAGGGGTCCTCATCCAGAAGCCGTGCCTGCACGGCAAAGGCGAACAGGCCTCGCGCCGTGGAAAGGTGCCGGGCCAAGCTGGTGGCGGCCAGTTTCTTGGCGCGCAGGTGGGTCAGGTACAGGAAAAGGTGCCGCGTGATGCAGCGCTCCAGGCTCACGCCAAGGCCGTCCAAAAAGGCAAGCAGGGCGCCTATGTCCGCACCATAGGCCACTAGGGTGTTTTCCGATAGTCCACGCTCCACTGTGAGGTGTTCCAGATACCTGTCCGCAATGGGGTGCGAGAGGTTCTTTTGTGTTCCTTCGTCAGCGCTGTTCATCAGATCATCACCGGCGATAGAGGTTCGCCAAGGGTCGACAGGCATCCGTGAGCGCCAGAGTTCAGAATATCCCCGACATGGCCAGCATCATCTAAACTTTTTCTTGTCATTCGGCAAGAAGACGGTCAAAGACGATGCAAAACATGCAATTCCCAATGGAGCTTTCGTTCAAGGGAACCAGCTCGATTGACAGCACGAGGCGCTGGCATTACACAGACGTTTCCATTTGCACCACAAGGAGCCCTTCATGTCCGAATTCCAGCTTGCACAGCGTCTTGCGAACCTTCCCCCGTACCTGTTCGCAGCCATCGACAAAGCCAAGGAAGAAGTCCGCGCTAAAGGCATGGACATCATCAGCCTGGGCATTGGCGACCCCGATCTGCCCACCCCGGACTTCATCATCGACGCGCTATGCGCGGCCGCTCGCAACCCGGTGAACCACCAGTACCCCTCATACGTGGGCCTCTTCACTTTCCGCAAGGCCGTTGCCGATTGGTACAAACGCCGCTTTAACGTGGATCTGGACCCGAACAACGAGGTCGTGAGCCTCATTGGCTCCAAGGAAGGCATTGCGCATTTCCCGCTGGCCTTTGTGAATCCTGGCGATCTGGTGCTCATCGCCACCCCGAACTATCCCGTATACGGCGTCACCACAGAGTTCGTTGGCGGCATCCCCATGTACTTGCCCCTGACCGACGAGAACAACTTCTTGCCGGATCTCGACGCCATCGACAACGACACATGGAAGCGCGCCAAAGCCATTTACGTTAATTACCCCAACAATCCCACAGCTGCCACGGCTCCGCGCTCATTCTACGAAAAGTTGGTGCAAAAGGCGCAAGAATTCAACGTCATCGTTGTTCACGACGCAGCCTACACCGAAATGTACTTCGACGAAGCCAAGAAGCCCCTGTCCATACTGGAGATCCCCGGCGGACGCGATGTCGCCATCGAGTTCCACTCCTTGTCCAAGACTTACAACATGACCGGCTGGCGCATCGGCATGGCCGTTGGCAACAGCTCTCTGGTCAAGGGGCTTGGAAAGGTGAAGGAGAACATGGACTCCGGCATCTTCCAGGCAGTGCAGGAGGCGGGCATCGTGGCCCTGAATCAGGGCGATGCTTACAGCGCCGAGTTGCGTAATATCTATAAGGAACGGCGTGACGTGGTTGTGAGCGCGCTGCACAAGGCCGGCATCTCCTGCCGTGTGCCCGACGCCACTTTTTATGTTTGGTCCAAAGTGCCCCAGGGCATCTCGTCCCAGGATTTCGTCACCCGCGTGTTGATGCAGACTGGCGTGGTGACCACCCCCGGCAATGGTTTTGGCACACCGGGCGAAGGCTATTTCCGCATATCGCTCACGGTGAACACGGATCTGCTGAAGGAGGCGGTGTTACGGATTACCCAACTTTAGACGCATACATCTCCCTTGGTTCCAATCAGGGCGATGCCGAGGCGAATTTAGAAGAAGCGCTGCACCGGCTCGAGCACTATGGTAACGACCTTGTGTTCGACGTGCAGTCGCCTATTTACAAAACTGAACCGCAGGGAGTCAAAGAGCAGCCCTGGTTCATGAACTGTGTGGTGCGCCTGAAGGTCAGCTCGGAAATCTGGGCTCCTGAAGGTCTGTTATCCACGCTGCAGGCAGTAGAGTCTCAGATGGGCCGCACGCGCGGCGAGCTAGTGGGAGGTCCCAGGGCAATCGACCTTGACCTGCTGATGTTCGGTGATGTGGAAATGCGGAACGAATACTTGACGCTTCCGCACCCGCGCATGCTTGAGCGGGCCTTTGTGCTTGTCCCCCTGCGTGATGTTGCGCCCGGCCTTGTGCTGCCTGGCGGAAAAACCATCGAGGAGACGCTCTCCGGGCTTTCATACATCCTGGACGGCCGCAACATCAGCCAGAAGTAGGGCGCTCCGGTGTCCGTCAACCGGCCCTCTCAAGAAGGACAAATCCCATGATGAGCGTGACCAAACTTCTTATTCTGGCTATCTGCGCATTTGTGGTCTGGAAGCTTTTCGTCGGCGACAAGCGCTGGAAAGAGACCAAGGCGCAAGAAAAGAAAGAGGATCTCGTGGCTTCAGGCGAGATGGTCAAGGACCCTGTCTGCGGCGCCTATGTTTCCAAAAACAGCGACATCCGCGTACGCCAGGGCGATGTTTTGCTGAACTTCTGTTCCTACGACTGCCGTGAAAAGTACTTGGCGCGCATTGAAGGTGAGAACGGAGGCGGGCAGGCCTAAGCTTTCCACTTGCCATAGGCCGCGCGCCTAGGCGGAGGGTCCAATGAAAATATTTCTGGACAGCGCCAACATCGATCAGGTCCGGCAGGCAAAGGCCTTAGGGACTATTGAGGGCGTCACCACCAATCCAAGCCTCCTGTCCAAGGAAAAAGGCGATTGGAAGAAGATCGTCCGCCAGATTTGCAAAGAAATCGATGGACCTGTGAGCGTTGAGGTCATCAGCACTGAATCTCAGGCCATGCTCGCCGAAGCCCGTGATCTTGTGAAGATCGCCCCAAACATCGTCATCAAGGTGCCCATGACCCTTGAGGGGCTAAAAACCATATCTGAACTGCACAATCAGGGCATTGACACCAACGCAACTCTGGTGTTCTCCCCAAACCAAGCCCTGCTTGCCGCCAAGGCCGGTGCGACCTACGTCAGTCCGTTCATTGGTCGGCTTGACGACATCGGACAGGATGGCATGCAAGTCATCCAAGACATTATGACCGTGTTCCGCAACTACGACCTTTCCACGCAGGTGCTCGCGGCGAGCATACGGCACACCAACCATTTCTTTCAAGCGGCCATTCTTGGCGCAGACGCAATAACAATCCCGCTCCCCGTACTTTTTGACTTGGCGAAGCACCCACTAACCGACATAGGGTTGGCTAAGTTCATGAACGACTGGGCCACGCGCTAACGTCTTCCGCACCAATGGCTGATTCGCCGCACCACCCTGTCTCATAATGTAAATTATGTAAACTTTCAGACTGGTGACGGCCACGCATCTTCCCTTCCTGAGGGTTCTGTGGCAATTTCTTCCGGATCGTAATTAACTTTGGCCGTCCTGCGCAAAACCCGCAAGACGCTTACACGATTGAGGCCTTGCGCTAATGAAGAAACAGTTCTGTTGTGTCGTAACGCCCCGTTTGCTGATTGGTTCACTGGTCATGGTGTCCATGATGGCGCTACATGCCAGCGCCTTTGCCGGCCCTACCAAAAAAGCCGCAGCAAAACAGCCAGCGACTGAAACAAAGTCCAACAAGCCTGCCGCCACCGAAGCAGCATATGAACAATGGCTCAAAAAGTATGGTGCATATGATCGCATCGTGCAGCCCGCTGATGATCCTGCGGATGAAGCCAGCGGCTCGACCTTGAAACAGGCCGAAGCCCAACTGTTGCAAGGCGCTCCCCAGCAAGCCCTCGCCCTCATCGAGGCACAGCCGCCCTTTGAAGATCCTGCGCTGGAGACCCAACGCCTGTGGATTGGCGGCAATGCCTTCCGCGCCCTTGGTGATCCCTACAAAGCTGTGATCTGGTACAGCCATGCGGCAAAGCTTATGGATGCCAAGCAAATTAAGGCTAAGCTCTCCACCGAGTCGGGCCTTGAAGCTTTGTGGGTTGACGTTTGGCGCAGGCAGTTCTGGGCCTTTGTCGGCAATCCTTCCGCCTCGCGCGACGCGCTGGAGCAGACACTGCGAACTCTTCTGAGCCAGGCTGAAACCGCCTGGGGACAGGAGAATTTCTGGGTCAAATCCAAAGAGGCGCTGGCCCTTGCCACTGGCGAGGAATCAACCGTCCAGACCAAATCAACCGAAAAGGCCTCTAGGGACGGGCTGCTCGCAGTGAGCGCCGCAGACCGCCAATTCATTGCCCAGGCTGTTGCTGCTGCCAGCCTTGAGGACTACGATCGGGCCAAGGGTTTTCTGGCTGGAGTTTCCGTGCCTGCCCTGCGCGACTTCTGGACCTCCTTGCTCGCCTTCCTGAACACCGGCAAATCCCCTGACGCCAAGTCCTTGGGCGCTGCCGGCTACGCCAA
Source organism: Humidesulfovibrio sp. (assembly GCF_030689645.1). Classification (GTDB taxonomy): domain Bacteria; phylum Desulfobacterota; class Desulfovibrionia; order Desulfovibrionales; family Desulfovibrionaceae; genus Humidesulfovibrio. The sequence goes on along the minus strand of NZ_JAUYFU010000048.1, from coordinate 60,068 downwards.
GGCCGCAGGATTCTGGAACGCGAATCTTCTCGCTCCGTACGCAGGCAACCGCGAGGAGTGGTTTCTGGGGAGCTCGACCCCATCTTGGACCCGGTTCAAGACCAACCTCGCTCAGCTGTCCAAGGCCGAGGCACAGGAGGCCGTAGACAAGGAGCTGCAATCATTACTTCTCTCGGAAGAAATGTCCCGGCTCCTGCGATCGCTCAAATTCATTCTTTGTCTTGAGGACGGCAACGTCGACGCCGCACGCGAGATATGGAATGGCTTGGACAAGAGGAAACTTCCCATCTGCTTGCGTGTGGCTGGCGGACTATTGTTCCAAGAGGACATGAAGACGCTTCTTCCTCAGGAGATCGGCGCGGCGGGGAAGCTCTCCCCTGCCCTCTCAGCCCTGCTGGCCGCTGGCGGCACCGGCTCCCCCCTGGCTGGGGAGGCACCGTTCTGGACCAAAATGGAAGTTGGGAAAAACAGCAACGTAAACAAGGTATGGCCGCTCGACAGACTGCTCGTTCTTGCGGACTGGCAGGCTCGCTGGGCAACCGGCGCCGGGCCTGAACTTGCCCGCCGCTCCGCCTTCCTGTTCCCAGATACCGGGTACGGGTATGACTGCCTGACTTATCTGACGCAGAGGGCTGTGGAAAACCGCTCCTTCCAACTGGCGGAAGCATACCTGTCTCGGATGTCGACGCTGTCAACTGACAAAAAGCGCACAATCGCACGACTTGGGCTCAAGGCCAAGATGGAGCGCGAAAGCGGTAAGGATGAGCTGGCCCTCGCCACCTATCAGGAAATGCTTGGATTCGGTTCTGACATGGACGCCAAATCTCGCCTTGATATCGCCACCTTCTTGCAACTCAAGGGCGATTTCGAAGGCGGACGCAAGCAGTTGCAGATCCTTTGGGACCAGCACGACAAAATGCCCCGGCCCTTGCAGGCTGAAATTCTCTTCTGGATGGGTGAAGGCGAGCATTCGCTTCGCAATTATGATGCAGCACTGGATTACTACCTTCGCTTAGCCTATCAGTACCCACAAGAACCCATGTGGCCCACTGTGGCCATGTACCGCTCGGCCATGATTTATGAAATCAAGGGGAACTTCGAGACTGCCAAGAAGCTGCTCAAGTCCGTCATAGCCACGGCGGAAACCAAGGAAGCCCAGGAAGCCGCCAAAAACAGATTGAGCGCCTTGGAGGCTAAATCTGGCAAGCCCGCAAAGAAGGAAAGCGGTGAGCCTGTATATCCTTTCTAAAATTCGCCCAAGCACGAACGAACCATCCTTCCACCCAGGAGTCGAACATGGCAGAGGATTTTCGCAAATTGCTCAAGGACGACATGAGGAATGACGAGACTGGCGAGCGCTGGTTTCAGGATCTTGAAATAGGCGACATTTTCTTCTTTTCTATTCAAGCCAGTTCGCTTCATGGCTCCGCACCGGCTGCTCTTTTAGACGACGTCATGGGATATGAGGGCTTCCAGGTCACTGTGCAGTCCAAGCATGGCGTTTTTGCCCACGGCAAGCGTGGGGCTTGGCAACACTTGGAAAACAAGCCCTGGTGGCCCCTGTTCGAGGCTGATTCGCCAATTGTGTTTGTTGCGGAGAGTGTGCCCGTGGCCACAGTGCAGCAAATCTATGAAGATCTGCTGGCCTGCGTGGAGGCGCATCCGGAAATGATCAGCAAAAAGTGCCTCAAGTCGCTTGCAACATGCTGATATGATAAAATGTCAGGATTGCTGGCCGTCGCTTTCGGCGGCCACATCCTGCGTCTTGCCTCGACCAAGTACCTGCTTGCCGACCATCAGGAAAAGGCCAAGCCCGAGGGTCACTGCCACCAGCCGCACCAGCCGTCCAGTATCGCCGTCGAGAATGAAGCCGCCGGTAAGCTGACCCAAGTAGGAAAAGGCATAGCACAACGGAGCGGAGAACACGAAGGTCCCCCAAACGTAGGTCCATAATCGCAGGGACGTGAGGCCGAGTAAAAAGTTAATTACGCTGGTTGGCACCGCCGGGTTCAGCCGTACAAACGCCACCACCTTCCACTGTCCTTTTTCCAGGCTTGAGCTGAGGCGCTGTAAAAACCGGGAATTGAAGCCCCGGGCAAAAGGCTGGCCAAAGGCCGATCGCGCGAACGAAAATGCCAGGATCGCGCCAAGGGTGCTTCCCAACAAGGCGTACACGGCGCCAAAAGCCGCGCCCCAAAGAAAGCCAGCCCCGATGTTCAAAGGCAGGGTGGGAAGCATGAACAACATCGCGAGGGCGTAGGCCGCAACAAAAACAAGCGGGGCCAACACAGGATGAGCTTTGGCAGCCTCAATGACGCCCCCGGAAGTCAGCATGTCCTGGTCCCAGAGCCGCCAAGCGATGCTGGCGAACACAACGAACATAAGTATGAGCACGACGCGTCGTGCCGTGCCGAAGCCGTGTCGCGTTCCTTTATCCTGAGCGGAAGGTTGCATTGAAGTCATCTGATCCCGAGGTGTGGCGGATTATCGCAAAATGCGGATACTTATGCGCGGCTGCCATATTGCACACGGCGTCGTAGTCCTATACCAACTGCCTCGGACTCGTAAAGCCTGGACAGACTCCGTCACGGCAATTCTGCATAAACGAATTCAGGGGACTCTAATTTCATGGCGATAGCGCGGCTCACACTCCGGCCCGATCAAAAAGACATACTGCTTCTGCTCGGCTTGGCCCTCTTGTGCTACGCTGACAAGATTCTCCTTGGGCCGCTGGCCTCCATCGACATTTACGACAGTCTGGAAGTTCATTTCGCGCATTTTCAGTCCATGTGGAGGCTGTGGGCCGAGTACGGTCCCTTTAGCTGGTATCCGTTTCATGCGGGCGGGGTTCCCAGCTTTGTGGGCCAGCATCCGCCCTGGCATCCGGCTGTTTTTCTAGCAGGCGTGCTGCCGTTGTGGCTGCTCTCGCTTTTGTGGAACATCAGTCAAATGTTCCTGGCCGGATACGGCATTTACCGCTTCTTGCCCCTGCTCCTCGGAGCATCGCGCCGCAGCGCTTTTGTGGTCGCGGTGCTCTATTCACTCACCTGGATCAGCGGCAACGTCCACTTCGTCATGCCTTACGCATTTCCAGCGGTTTTCGTCTGGTGCGTGGAGCTATTCAGACGTGAAACCCCGCGTTCGACCAAACTCAGAGCCGCCAGCTTCATCGCTCTGGCGAGCCTGTTCTCTTTTCCGGTGCTCACGTTACCGCATTTCCCGATTTTTCATCTGGCGCTGGTGCTGTTCCTGGGGCGACACCTGCCGGACTTCCGCCGACAAGTGGCCGGCGTGTTCATCATCTGGACCGGATATGTTCTGCTCTTCGTCCCATCCATTGTAAGCCTATTCTTATACATCCCCTACACTCAGCGAGAGTGGGACTTCAGCTTTACAGGCCTTGGACCCGCGCTGCTTGACTATCTCCGGTGGTTGCGAGGCAGATTGGCCGATCAGCAGTTGATTCCGATCTTGTTGCTTGGCCTGCCGCTGCTAACCAAGCAGAAGGTACGCGTCTGCTACGCGTTCATTTTGGTTATGCTGCTGGTTGCTGGAGCATTTACCTGTGATCTCAAAGGGCTGTTCCACGGGAGCTTCCTGCTCAAGATGGACCTGTTCATGTTCGCCACCTGCCTTGGCATCGTCGGTGCGATGATCGCCAGCCAGGTGCTGGACGCCTTGGCTGAATCCGATGCGGGCATCCGCTGGCCTTGGGTGCTTGCGGTTGTGGCCGCCCTGCCGCTGCTCGGCGCGGCTCACAAGGTGCTGACCTACGTGGCCATCCTTGGAGCTGGGCTTGCCGCCGTGGCTCTCATGCGCGCAAAGCGCCACAATTCCGGTACGCCTCAGATCCGCATTAACCGACCGGCCATCGCCCTCATGATTTGCCTTGCGGCCATGGCCATGCTTGTGCGCCAGCAAAATATGACCAGCGGAATGTTCGCCCCGTACGCCCAAGGAATGCTGGGGCATCAAGACCTTGCCGCCATGGCGACGAAGTCCCCTGAAAGGCCATTCCGTGTGGCCTGCGTCGACGTGCATCCGGTGGTGGCCCAGAATCTTGGATTAGACACCGTCGGCGGCAAGTCCCCATTGTTCAACAAGTACTATAAGGAAGTCGTGCGTGAGGCTATCCGTCCTCAGTTTGCCAACCCTATGCAAATACAGGCGTTTGACAACCTTTGGCGTCAACTCTACCTCACGCGGATTCGCGTTGACCTTGATCAGCGCTCCTGGGTGCTGAGCAAGGCCCCACCGCGTTCCGTGGCTGATTTCAACTGGAACGCATTGCGCGCCTTGAACGTGACACACGTCGTGGCCTCACGCGAAATGACAGACATGAGCAGCGTGGCCGCCTTGCCTGTTCTATCACCCGGGTTCGGCGAAAGCTCCGAACTGTTGACGCCACTAGGCTTGCGGGACAGGTTCGCCCTGCCCCTCTATATTTACGAGCTCAAGGACCCTCTTCCGCGAGTGTATTTGGCCGAACCGACGTTCCGATCCTCCCGCCAGGAGGTTCTGGAAGCTCTTGGCCAGTCAGAGCTTCCTGTCCTGCAAAGACAGGTGTTCCTGCTGCAAGAGGATGTCCGGGGCTTCCCGCCCCCTGCGCCGCTGCAACGCTATGTCCCAGAAAGCGGCCTGTCCATCGGTGCTGCGCATATAGTGTCCTGGTCGCCGGACAAAATCCGCATCAAGGGCTTGGCCGAGCGCCCATGCGTGCTTGTTATGGCCAACAACTTCGATCCCAACTGGAAAGCCGTGCTCCCTGGCGGCAAGGTTCTGCCCACTTTCCGCGCAAACCATGCCTTCACGGGCGTGTTCATTGATGAGCCTGGCCCATTCCTCATGGATTTGACTTACTCGAACCCGCTCATATGGTGGCTCAATTTGTCCTCAGCCTTTGGTCTTGGTCTCATGTTCTGCGGTGTGTTCTGGGGCGTAGGCGGCAATATTTCGACGCTTAAGGATGAGCCAACCCCTCTCCTCTGCTCCGCCCTGCCCACATGGCGTGCCTGTCTGCTTACCGGCACGGCCACTGCGGCTGTCTGGACACTGGCCTTCGCGCTTTTCGTTTACGGAAAGCAAAAAGGTCCGCAGGCGGAGAGCTTTCCCTACGCACTAGCGACCATTCCTGTTCTCGGCTTTCTGGTGGCCTGCTGGACCCGCAACTTCCTCCGCCGCTTTTAAGTCTGTGCCTTAGTTTGCCACAACGCAAAACGGCCGCCCTGTCACCAGAGCGGCCGTTTGAACATTCTGTGCAATGCTCAGCTTCGAACTATTTCCACCAGACAACTTCTCGCAGGAACTGGAAGTAGTAGGCCGCGCCCCAACGCAACACCTGTAGTTTGCGCTCACCGCCAATGCGCGGCGGCTCGTCGCCGGGAATCTCAGAGATCTTGAGCTTGCGCTTGGCGGCACGGCAGGACAAAAGCGGCTCCCAGCTGATCTTTGTGCCAAAAAGTTTTTCCGGCAGGCTGTAGGCCGCATCACCCACAAGGTCGAGATCATACACCAACTGCTTTTTATAGGCGCGATAGATGACCATGACGTCTGTGTATTTCCCGCCGTGCAAGATGTTCACAGTCCTGGTGAACAGCCAGTTGCCGAAGGCGGTGACGATGTCGTCGTCCGCGCTCTTGGCCGGTCCAAGGTAGCGCGAAGCAATGACCATGTCATAACCTTCCTTCATCTTGTTGATGAGGTCTGGCAGCAGCTCAGCCACAGAATTACCGTCCGGGCTGAAGGTGACGAGCACATCGCCCTCAACCAGGGGCATGACTTCCTCATAGGCATGGCGGAAGCCGCGTTGCTTCTGCACATACACTTGGTAGCCCTGTTCTCGGGACCACTCGATGGTGCCGTCTGTGGAGCCGCCGTCGACCACGATGATCTGGTCAACCCACTCTCGTTTGATGCGCGGCATGATTGCCTTCATGCCTTCGATTTCATTGAGCGTCATGACCAGAAGTGTCGTCTTCATAGGGGCTCTCTATCAGGGTGTGCAGGATGTATGGCAGCCCAAGCGGGCGTGGGGAAGCTATATGACGGCGTTGTCCCTGTCCAGCCCCTTCTCGGCCATCTTCACAATATGGAGCATGGTGTCCAGGCCGAACTTGGCGCGGATCATGGAGAGGTAGCGCGGATTCTTGTAGTAGGCGTCAAAGGCATAGTCGCGGAAGGAGAGCACCTGGCCGCCCGAAAGATGTTTGGTGGGCAAAGGCAGGCAATCTGGGCTGTACTGCGAAAAACCGTTCCAGGTTGCAGGCAGGGGCAGGTTCTGCGCCACCGCGTCGTCATAGAGCTTGGAGCCGGGATAAGCCATGGCCGAGTAAATATTGGACCACTCGGCGTTGATCTCCTGCATGAGCGCGAAGGTTTCCTGCATGGAGTCGTAGTCGTCCTCCGGCAGGCCGAAGATGAAATTGGCGCAGATGTGCTGTCCCTGGTCGTAGGTCATCTTGGCCACGCGCAGCACGTTGTCCAGTTTGTAACCCTTGGTAACGTCTTCGATGACGCGCTTGCTGCCGGACTCGAACCCATAAGCAATCCAGTTGACGCCAGCCTTTTTCATGGACTCCAGCATGCGCTCGGACACTGTGTTCACCCGGGCGTAGGCCCAGAAGTTCAGGTCATAGCCTCGGCTGGCGATCTTGCCGCACAGTTCAAGCACGCGCTTCTCATTCACCGCGAACAGCTCGTCCATGATCTTGATGTTTCGCACGCCGTAGGTGTTTACCAAAAAGTCGATCTCAGCCATGACCGCATCCACCCCGCGCGAGCGCAGGCGGTGTTCGCCAAACAACGCGTTGATGCAGCAGAACGAGCACTGATACGGGCAGCCCAGGCTGGTGTACAGCGTAGCGTAAGGCTGGCGGCGCGTCACGTCGTCAAAGCAGTGCCAGTTGTGGGCGCGGTAGCGCTCCATGGGCAGAAGGTCCCAGGCGGGCATGGGCAGCGTATCCAGGTCAGCCCACATTTCCGGCATGGAGCCGGGCATGATTTGGCTGTCCTTTCGCCACCAGAGGCCGGGAATGCCCTTGAAGGAATCGACGCCAGCCTTGAGCGCGTCGATGAGCGGCGGCAGGGTGCGCAGTCCCTCTCCCTGGATGACGAAGTCAGCGGCCTCCTCGCGCAGGGAGCGTTCCGGCAAGGCGCTGATGTGTAGGCCTGTAAGGGCCAGGGCCGCCTGCGGCGCCAGTTCCTTGATGCGTTTCGCTATGGCGCCCACGCCCGTCATGTTCATGGTGGAAGCTGATGGGTTGTGGCCCGAGGCCATGACCACGGTCAAAAGCGCGCCTCGATCTACAGCGGCCTGCGCCACCTCGTTCCAACCCAGCCCGTCGGTCTCGGCATCAAGAATCTCAACGCCATAGCCCTGGCCGCGCAGGTATCCCCCCAGAATGCCAGCCCAAAGCGGAGGCTCTATGGCCGTCAGATCGTAGTCCGACAGGTTGCCGTAGAGCTGTTTCTGGCTGCCGGGTTTGATGAACAGGACGTCTGGCGTGCGGGCCATGGTCCCCCTACCCTTCCACCGAGTTGAGCACTTGGCAGAGCTCGACAATGCGTGCGGCCTCAAGGGTCGGGTAGTTGCCGATGTAATAGGCGAAGAAGTGAATGTGCTCCACTTCCGGGTATTTGGCAAACTCGCCATCGGGAACGATGCCTTTCAGATAGTGCTGACGCAGCTGGTTGCCGCCGCCAGCGCTGCCGCGCCGGAACTCGATGCCGCTTTCGCGCATTTTGGTTTCCAGCCGCTCGCGCAAGGCCACATCGGGCTTGTTCAACACCAGGTTGAAGGCGTAGTTGCAGCTGCCTTCAAGGTCGAAGTCAGTGCGATATTTGCCCGAATCAATGTGCTTGAGGAACAGCTCGAAGTTCTCGCGCCGGCGCTCGTTGCAGGAGTCCAGGCGCTTGAGCTGGCTTCTGCCCAGCACGGCGTTGATTTCGGTTGAGCGGACATTGAATGCCGGAAAGGCGAAGATGAAGTCCGGCGAGAGTTCCGGGTTCTCGGCCGCGTAGCGCGCGCGCAGCTCAGGGCTTTCAGCCTCGCGCACCATGCCGTGGGAGCGGAACATGCGGATGGCGTCATAAAACGCATCGTCATTGGTGCACACCATTCCGCCTTCGACAGTGCTCATGTGATGAGCGAAATAAAAGGAGAAGTTGGACGCCAGGCCAAAGGAGCCCAGGCGCTGACCCTTGAAGGTGGCACCATGGGACTCGCACACGTCCTCGATGAGTGGGATGTTGCGGCGCTCAAGCTCGGCCAGCAACCGGTCTGACAGGCCGTTGAAGCCCTGCACGTAGGTTAGAAACACCGCGCGGGTGTTGCTGTTCAGCTTAGCGATGACCTGATCCTCGTCCATGCACAGGTTGCGCGGATTGATGTCCACAAAGACCGGCGTGAATCCGTTCTGCAACACGCTGGCGATGTCCGACACCCAGGTGAGGGTGGGCACGATGACCTCGCCTCCGCCAAACAGGTGCTTGAGTGCGCCCATGGTGATGAGGTTGGCCGAGGCGCCGGAGTTCACAAACACGCTGTGCTTCACGCCAAGCCACTGGGACCATTCCTGCTCCAGAGCGCGCACGTTGGCGGACTGGGTGAGGCGCGGCATGCCCTGCAAGAACTCGATGAGCACGTCCAGGTCCTGGCGGGTGACGTTGTCTTCCATCAACGGCCATTTGAAACCCATGGCTATTTCTCCGGTATGTTTGCGATTATTTTTGATTCAGGTACCAGTCGTAGGTCAGGCGCAGGCCTTGGGCGAAGTCCACCCTGGGCGCCCAGCCCAGGCCAGCCAGGCGCGAGGAGTCCAGCACCTTCACGGGCATGCCGTCGGGTTTGGTGACGTCATACGTCAGCTGCCCGGCATAGCCGGTGATTTCCTTAAGCATCTGCGACAGTTCCGCTATAGACACAGCCGAGCCGGAGCCGATGTTCAGGGGGCCGTCCCAGCTGTGGCCCTGCATGAGGAACACAGCAGCATGGGCAACATCGTCCACGTAGAGAAACTCGCGCCGGGCCTTGCCCGTACCCCAGATGGAAAGCTCCGGGTCACCAACAGCCCGCGCCGAGCGCATGCGCGCCATGAGCGCGCCCACCACGTGGGAGTTCTCCGGGCTGAAGTCGTCGCCCGGGCCGAAATAATTGGTAGGCACCGCGATATTGAAATCAACGCCGAACTGCTGGCGCATGGCACGGCACAGCTCAAGCCCCGCCAGCTTGGCCGAGGCATAGGCCAGATTGGTTGGCTCCAGCGGGCCGCTGTACATGCTGTTTTCGCGGATGGGCTGGGCCGCGTCCTTGGGGTACACGCAGGAACTAGCGAGGTAGAGCAGCTTCTGTGCGCCAAAGCGCTGGGCCGCATGGATCACGTGGGTGGCGCAAAGCAGGTTGTCCAGAATCAGGTCCGCCGGGGCGCGGCGGTTCAGGCCGATGCCGCCCGCCTTGCCTGCGGCGTAGACCACCCAGTCCGGGCGCTCGGCCTCGAAAAAGGCGTCCACGGCCTGCTGGTCGCGCAAGTCAGGTTCAGAATCGCCGACACCGGCAAAGCCCGCTTGCCCTGCTGCTGCGAAGGCGCGAAGAATGGCCGAGCCAAGGGCCTTGGAGCCCCCGGCCACGAAAACTTTGCGGCTGACCGAGCTCATGAGCCGCGCACCGCCTTCACTATGCCCGCTTTGATGTCGTCCTTGCCGATGTAATAGGCACGCTCCAGAGTGTAGCCGCTGGGCGTTGGCAGATCCGGGTTGCACACGCGCACGATGGGTGCTTTCAGGCTTGCAAATCCCTTTTCGGCCACCATGGCCCCAATCTCCGCTGTGACGCCGCCGGTCTTCCAGCCGGTGTCCGTCACCACGAGACGACCCGTGCGCGCCACGGATTCGAGAATCAGCTCTTCGTCCAGGGGGCGCAGGGTGCGCGGGTCGATGATTTCCGCCTCAATGCCTTCCTCGGCCAGCTCCTGTGCGGCGGCATAGGCCTCAGCCACCAGGTGCGAGATGGCTACCACCGTGACATCCCGCCCCTTGCGGCGGATGACTCCCTTGCCGATGGGCACGGTGTAGGGCTCTTCCGGAACCAGGCCGCGCTGTTTGAAATTCATGCGGTGGTCGATGATGAGCACGGGGTTCTTGTCCGCGATGGCCGAGAGCATGAGCCCCTTGGCGTCGAAGCATGTGGCGGGCATGATGAGCTTAAGCCCTGGCACATGCATAAACAGCCCCTGCAGAGCCTGGGAATGCTGGGCAGCAGAGCCCCAGCCCCGGCCCACGCAGGCCCAGAAAACCAGGGGCACGCAGGCCGCGCCGCCAAACATGTAGTGCCACTTGGCCGCGTGGTTCACCAACTGGTCCATAGCGAGCAGCAAGAAATCCGGACGGTTGTGGAAGTAAACCGGGCGCATGCCGCCAAGGGCAGCGCCCACGGCCACCCCGGAAAGGGCCGTCTCGGCCAGGGGGGTATCAAACACGCGGTCCGCGCCGAATTTGAGGTGCAGACCCCGAGTGGCCCCGAACATGCCCGAGGGGTCGTCCACTCCCTGGCCCATGACGAACACGCGCGGGTCCAGCGAAAGCGCCTGGAAAAGGGCCTCATTCAATGCCTCGGCGTAGGCGATGCGGCGGCCAGCCTTGTTGTCGAGAAGGACGTCGTTGGAAAAATCAGGCTCGTTGGTGTCCGGTTTGATGCGCGACCAGGGCATGGTGACTACTCGCAGAAAAGATGGTTGTGCAGGACATCCGCAGTGGGCAGCGGACTTGTGCGCGCAAACTCGAAAGCCGCGTCAATTTCGGCGGAGATCACCGCCTCGAGTTCAGTCAGTAAAGAATGCGAAAGCACGCCGAGTTCCAGCAGTTTTCGCTGGTACGTGCACACCGGGCAGCGCTCGCGCCACAGCTCGATCTCTGCCGGGTCGCGGTAGCCCTTGGGGTCCTGCTGCAGACAGCCCGCGTGTCCCAAAATGCGGTAGGTCACGCACTCGATGAACGCTGGCCCCTGGCCCGAGCGCGCATGCGCCACAGCCTTCTCAGCAGTGTCGAACACCAGCTCCGGGTCATTGCCGTCAATCTTGGCGGTGAAGAGCCGGTCGCCAGCGCCTTTGTGGAACACGTTGTCGCCGCAATGGCGCGTGGCCGTGGGCGAGCATACGGCCCAGCCGTTGTTCTCCATGACGTAAACAACGGGCAGCTGCTTCAGCATGGCGAAGTTCACGGATTCGTAGAGCGTGCCCTCGTCGGCCGCACCGTCGCCGAAAAAGACTGCGCTCACGCGGTCGAGCTTCTGCATCTGGAAGGCAAGCCCCTGTCCGGTGGCGATGGGAATGCCGCCGCCCACGATGGCGGAAGTGCCCATGTTGCCGTGGGCCACATCCACCAGGTGCATGCTGCCGCCGTACCCCCTGGAACAGCCCGTGCTCTTGCAGAACAGCTCAGCCATCATGGCGTTCAGGTCGCCGCCCTTGGCCAAATAATGGCCATGACTGCGATGATTGCTGTTGATGGCGTCGTCATCGCGCAGGCTAGAGCATACGCCGCTGGCGATGGCCTCCTGGCCGATGTACAGATGCACCGGAGTCTTCATCTCATCCTTCATGTATTCGGATTCGATGCGCTCCTGCACGCGCCTGATGCGCAGCATGGTGCGAAACAACTGGAGTCGCGCTTTGGTGGTCAGAGGCATGGCTAATCCTTCAGCGTTCCGATTTCCCGGAAGGGCTGGATGGAGCGGTTCCTGCGGTCGCGCTCGCTCTGGCGGTAATCCGCCGTCTGCGGCTCATAGAAGATGATCTGGCTGCCGTGGCGGCAGAAGGTGAAGGGCACGTGCAAAAGTTCGGAGAGCTCCTCGCGCACCCGTTCACGCGCCGATGGCGGGACAAAAAGCAGCAGAAAACCGCCCCCGCCAGCGCCAATGAGCTTGCCGCCGATGGCTCCGTTTTCCTGGGCACGGGCGTAAAAATCGTCCACCACGCCGTTGGATATGTTCGGGCTCAGGGAGCGCTTGGCCTTCCAGGCCTCATGCAAAAGCTCGCCAAAGCCGCAAATGCAGCGGTTGTTCTGGAGCAGCTTGATGCCGTCATCCACCATGCTGTGCATGGTGTTCAACAGCGCTTCCTTGGCGCCAAGGTTCTCAACGTAGGTGTCGGCAACATCTGAGGCCGTGCGCATGATGCCGGTGTAGAACAGCATCAGGTGGTCGGAAAGCTCCGTCAGGCGCGAGCGGGACAGGGTCAGGGGACGCACCTCGATTTCGCCGTCACGGTGGAAAATAATGTGATTAAAGCCGCCATAGGCTGCGGCGCACTGGTCCTGGGAGCCAACGGTCTCCTTGATCAGGTCCTGCTCGATCTGGATGCTCTCACGGGCCAGCTGCTCCTTGCTGGGCATTTGGCCACGCAAAGCGTACAGGGCGTGCAAAAGGCCTACGGTGAACGAGGAACTCGACCCCATGCCGCTTCTGGCCGGCAGGTCGCCGTCGTGGTGGATCTCCACGCTGCGGTCGAAGTTCATGAAGCGCAGGGTCTCGCGGATGGCCGGGTGTTTGATCTCGTCCAGGTTCTGGCACTGCTCGATCTTGGAATAGACCGCGCGGATCTTGTGCTCGAAAAACGGCGGAAGATAGCGCAGCGTTATGTAGCAGAACTTATCGATGGCGGTGGAAAGCACCTGGCCTCCGTGCTCACGGTACCAGCCGGGATAGTCGGTGCCGCCGCCAAAGAACGAGACACGAAACGGGGTTCTGCAGATGATCATATGTGCTCCACGCCGCCGATGGTGCGCGCGACCAGGATGGGTTCGATGATGTTTACGGCTTCGAGCAGGCTCGCAGTCACATGGTGCGGGCGACAGCCCTCCGCTGCGGCGTGCGCGGCGCCATAGCCCGTGGTGACAAGAAATGTCGTGGCGTTCACTACCAGACCCAAATCAATGTCGCAAGGTTTGTCGCCGATGACGAAGCTCAGCGTAGGGTCCAGGTCAAGCTCGTGGCTGGCGCGTTCAATGAGCCCCGGCAATGGTTTGCGGCAACCACAGGCCTCATCTGGCGCGTGCGGGCACACGTACAGCCCGTCCAATCTGACGCCTTCTGCTTCCAGCAGTTCGATGAGCCGCCCATGCACCCGCTCCACAGCCTCGCGGCCAAAGTACCCCCGGCCAACGCCGGACTGGTTGCTCACAAGCACAAGCCGAAGGCCCAGGCCGCTCATGCGGCGCATGCCCTCTGCCGCGCCGGGAAGAAGCTCCACTCCGGCAGGATCGTGCAGGTAGTTCTTCTCAACGATGACCGTTCCGTCACGGTCCAAAAACACTGCGGGTTGAAGCGCGCAAACGCCAGTCTCCTGCCCAAGCAAAAACCGCCCCGCTGCCGCGTAGGACTCCGGCGTGCCGATGTCCAAAAACCGGGCCTGAGCCCGGTAGGCGCACAAGGCACCCCGGTCAGTCAGATCCGGAAACACGTCGTGCTCAATGGAAGCACATTGTCCGGGGGAAATATCCGCCATGCAACTCGGCTTGAGCAGATAGATGCCCGCGCTGATCCAGCCAGCGCCGCCCTGCCCTTTTTCCGTAAAGCCGCTTACGCGGCCAGACGCAGCCGTGGCCACGCTGCCATACCGCGCAGCGTCCTCAACAGGCACGAGCAGAAGCGCCCCGGCTTCGTCACGCTGGGCAAACCAGGCGAGGTACTCGCCCAGGTCCGCGTCTGTGAGGGAGTCCCCATTAATGCATAAAGCCAGCTCCGAGGGATGGCGGTCCATGGCGAGACGCAGCGCGCCGCCAGTGCCAAGGGGCTCTTCTTCTCGGGAAAACAAAAGCTCCATGCCACGGTATGTGGTTCCGAGCGAGGCCTCCAGCATCTCGGCCATGTGCCCGGTGCAGAGCACCACGCGCCGAAGGCCGAAGCGCGCCAGGCTGTCCAACAGATGATAGATGTACGGCCGGCCAAGAATCTCGGCCAAAGCCTTAGGTCGGTCGGGCACAGCCTGGCGCAGGCGGGTGCCGAACCCGCCTGCCAGAATGTACGCCGTTACTGCGTCGAAACCAGGCATGCTAGACGTTGGCGAACCGGTTGGGCTTCAGGATCTTGTAGCCCTTGAGGAGCTCCACGATGCCGTCGTCCAGGGAGTTGTCCGGGGTCCAGCCAAGACCCTCGATCTTGTCGTTGCTCACCAGATAGTCGCGCTTGTCCGGGTCTTCGCCAATGGCGGCGGAGTGAATGTAGAAGTCGGGCACGTACTGCTTGATCTTCTCGGCCAGCTGGCGCTTGGTCAAGTTGGCGGAGGAAAGGCCCACGTTGTAGGCCTGGCCCTTCATCTTGGCGTAGTTGTCCATGCCGAACATGAAGGCCTTGGCCACATCGCGCACATGGATGTAATTACGGCGGAAGTGGTCCTCGAACAGGATGACGCTTTTGTCCTTGAAGGCGCGGTAGGTGAAATCGTTCACCAAGAGGTCCATGCGCATTCGCGGGCTCATGCCGAACACCGTGGCCAGGCGGAAGGTGATGGCGCTGCCCTTGTCCAGAAAGGCCTTCTCAATCTCCACCTTGGTGACACCGTAAGAGGAGATGGGGCGCAGGGGCGACTCCTCGGTGCAGTAGGCGTCCTTCTCGCCAATTCCGTACCCGGAATTTGTGGTGGGAAAAATCACCAGCTGGTCCTTGCTCGTGGCCTTGACCATGTTCAGGTGCGCCTCGCGGTTCACCATGTCGGTCAGAGTCGGATTAAGCTTGCAGGCAGGAGCGCCGACGATGGCGGCCAAGGGGATGATCACGTCGTGCTTGGCGATGAGGCCGTTGATGAGCGCATGGTCGCAGATGTCGCCCTTGACGAACTCGAAGCCCTTATACGCGCAGCATTCAAGCAACACATGCTGGCCATGCATAAGGTTGTCCAGGACAGTGACCTCATAACCCTTTTCCAAAAGCTGGGGGACCAGGGTGGAGCCAAGGTAGCCGGCGCCGCCGGTGACAAAAACCTTCTTTGCCATCATATTCTCCATACGTTTTCCGCGTCCGCGTAAGGTTTGGGGGCGGGTGTTAGGTCTAGTGCAAAATGCTCATGGGACATGCCCATGGCATCAACCGCAGGCCCTGTACTTGGAAGTCTAAGTGAACGACATAAGAAACTTAGACCACGCGTTGGAGCCCAAGTGGTTCAGGCCAACAAACAACAAGGCGGTCCTTGAAAACTTAGCCCATGGGGCCGCTCAACGCAATGCTTCGGCGCACCGCCGAAAACAATTCCCCCCCACAATGCTCGGGGGCAATTCATGGTCTCAAACCTTGCCAAGACTTTCGACGAAGCGGTTGATGTGAAACAGAATGAATATGCCAGAAACTGACGAAGAACAACAGATTCAGACAGGTGTTGAACCACCGCAACCCCTCGCCAGTGAATCATCCAAACAGCAGATTTGAGGTAACCGAAAAGCCCTAAAGGTCTGCATGCCCAGGCCTGCTGATGTGCGCAACCATCAAGCGAAACTTACGCCACGTCTTACCCTGCGCCAACACGCCCAGGCTCGCTTGCTCCCCAGAACTTAACAAAAAAAAGGAGATCGGCCTGAGGCCAATCTCCTTCCAAAAAACATGGTGCCGAAGGGGGGACTCGAACCCCCACAGGATTTCTCCCACTACCACCTCAAAGTAGCGTGTCTACCAATTCCACCACCCCGGCAAGGGTCTTATTTCTGATCAGCAGCAGGCTCACCCTGCTTTGGCAAAGCTTTCTCTTCAAAAGAGACGCCGCCAGGGATAGGAGCTTGAGCCGGAGCAGGAACAGCAATTCCAGCTGCGCCCTGCGTCATCAAAGCACTATCACCCAAAGCACTAGGCTTTGTCAAGACATTGTATGCAAGAGAGGTGGTGAGAAATATGGCCGCCAGCACAGCGGTGACGCGTACAAGCAATCCGCCAGCACCAGTGCTGCCAAAGACGGAGCCGGAGCCACCGCCAAATATGACCCCCATGCCCTCCTGCCCGGACTGCAGAAGCACAAAAATCACCAGAAAAACGCAAGTCAAAATATGAATGGTCAGAACAAGGGTTTGCAACGCTTTCTCCTCGCGTGATGCCTGTGCGTCCTTTAAGCAAGAACGATGCGGCTGAAGTCGTCAGCCTTCAAGCTCGCGCCTCCTACCAACACACCGTCGACATTGTCAAGCGCAATGATCTCAGAGGCATTGTCGGGCTTCACGCTTCCGCCATACAGAATGCGCATTTCCCGGGCAACGGAGCCGAAAACGTCTTCAAGAAGCGCACGCACCAAAGCGTGAGCTTCCAGTATCTCCGCAGGGCCGGCAACCAGCCCCGTGCCAATGGCCCAGACTGGCTCATATGCCACCGAGAGCGTCTCCGGAGCAATATTCTTGGGAACATCCGCAAGCCCTAGGGAAATCTGCCGGGTTAGTACTTCGGCCAGTTTACTGGCTTCGCGTTCCTCAATTTTCTCGCCCACGCAGAGTATAACCTTGAGCCCGGCTGCAAGACCGAATGAGGTCTTCTGCCCAACGAAGGAGTCGCTCTCGCCAAGCACATGACGACGCTCCGAATGCCCAGTGAGTGCGAAAGAGGCGCCTGCGTCCCGAATCATGGCGGGTGACACTTCACCCGTGAACGCGCCGTGGTCGGCAGGATAGAAATTCTGTGCGCCCAGGTGATAGCGCTCGGCGCCAGCAAGACCAGCAGCCGTGGCGGACAGCGCCGTAAAAGGCGGAATGACCAGCACTTCTCGCCCGACGGGAAGGTCCACCGCAGATAGCCGGAGCAAATCCTCAACTGTCTGGCGTGCTTCAGCCTGAGTCTTGTGCATCTTCCAGTTGGCCGCGAAAAGTTTAATCATGGGCTAAGCTCCGGTGTCGAGGCGGCATGCGCCCCGGCTCGAGTTCCTTATGCTGGTCCGCTCACAATGGGCGAAAAATCCAGCCGATACAACAGCGCATCTTCATTATTATCTGGATAGTAATTCTTGCGCGTGCCCACTTGGATAAACCCGAATTTTTCGTAAAGGTCAATGGCGCCCACGTTGGAACGTCGAACCTCAAGGAATCCTTGCAAGGCGTTTTCACAACGGCAAATGTTTAGCACCTCGGCAAGAAGCCGCCTGGCCAGACCCTTGCGGCGGTAAAACGGATGCGTTGCGATGTTCATGATCTCCATTTCTTGGGCGATGAGCGAGAAGGCCACATAAGCCACCAGCACTCCGCGCTCATGAATTCCAAGAATGCGGAAGGCGCGGCGGTCCAATCCAAGCAGGAACTGCTCTCGGGTCCAACGGGTGCGGAAGCACATGCGCTCAAGGTCCATGACCCCAGCGATATCATCCACCCCAAGAAATTCGCAGTTCCAGGTTTGCATCCAGGCCGTGTCCTGCTATCAGTTGTTTGCGCGGAACGCTCAAAACCTTTGAACACCAAAGTTGCCATGGCCACCATTGATAAGATGACCGCTCCGACCTCTGCTCCACTTGTGGAGGTTCTCGACGCTGCGCGCCGCGTGGTGGCGATGCTGCCCGCAACAGACGTGGCGCGTCAAAAGCTTTGTCACCGAACTGTGGCTGTTCTGCTTTTCGACGAAATGGGGCGCCTCGCCTTGCGCAGGCGCGCCGCATCGGTAAGCGGCAGGCCAAGCCGCTGGGATGTTCCTGTCCGCGGACCTGTGCTGGCCGGAGAGGCGGTTCAAGACGCCGCCACACGCTCACTCAAGGCGGAACTCGGCATTCATGCCGAGCGTCTGCGCCCCATCCTGGAACTCCGACCACAGCCAGAGAACAACAACGAATTCCTGCATGTGTTCAGCCTCACCAGGCCGGAATCCGTGGCACCAGGCGGGCAGGACCGCGAAGCCGGAGAGTACAGTTTCTCGGCTGAAGAGTTGGACTGCTTGATGCGCGATTTCCGGGAGCTTGTGTCAACCCAATTCCTGGTGCTGGCCGAGGCCATGAGCCTCAAGGGATTGTGGCGGCGGCGGCCTTGAGCAAGTCCTGCAAGGGATCGAAAAGCAATGAATTGGTGGCGAGTATGTCCGGCCCGCCCAACCGATAGGGCTCCTGGCTGAGCATGGTTCCTATGCGGCCCCCGGCTTCCTGTATAAGCAACACCCCGGCCGCAGTGTCCCAGGGGTTGAGCGCGAACTCGAAAAAGCCGTCATAGCGCCCGCAGGCCACGAAGGCCAGATCCAAGGCAGCAGCCCCGGCCCTGCGAACGCCTTGCGTTGCGGGCATGGCCAATTCCAACTGCCGCAGGATGGACGCCCGATGGTCCACAATGCGGTAGGGAAAGCCCGTGGCCACAAGGGCGGAACCAAGCCCGGAAATGGCGGAAACGCTGATGGCCTGTCCGTTCATGCGCGCGCCCTGCCCCTTAGCGGCAACGAAAACCTCGCCCAGAAGCGGCAGGTTTACAATTCCAAGCAACGGTTCGCCATTCATGCACAAGGCAACGGAAGTGGCGATAAAGGGCACTCCGTGCGCGAAATTCGTGGTGCCGTCCAGCGGGTCAACCACCCAGCACAGCCCGTCGAGGCCCTGGTCCGGGCTGCCCTCCTCGCCCAAAAAAGCCGCCTGCGGGACAAGGGCGCCCAAACTCTCACGCAGCATGGACTCCACGGCTCCGTCGGTCTCGGTGACAAGATCCTTGAGGCTCGTTTTGCAGCGGATGTTGCGCGGACGGCGGTTATGCTCGCGAATGAGCTTCCCCGTCTCAAGCACTGCGGCTTCGATATGCACGCACAGGCCAGGGGTAAGGTCCGGGGATATTGCGTAGGATGTGGTCATTTGCGCAGAAGGATTTTTCGAAAACTCAGATCAGGCCGCAGGGCTGCGGCCGCGCCGCGCACGGGGGCAAAATGCGGCTCCATCGCCACGGCTGTGCGCAGCTTGATGCGTTCGGCCAGATAGCGGTCCAGGCCACAAAGCTGGGACGCGCCGCCGTAAAGCAGCAGGCCAGTTTCTCCGATGTCGGCCACCAGTTCTGCCGGAGCATGCTCCATGACCCGGCGCACCAAGGCTTCAAGCTCGGACAGTGGTCCGGCAAGAGCTCCCGCAAGATCAGCCTGGGTGAGCTCAAGGGCGACAGGGGTGCCTGTGGCAGCAAATTTCCCGGTGATGGTCATGGCCCTTAAGGAGTCAGAAGGCGCTGCGCAGGCCAAGCTCTGCGTGACCTGCTCGGCCATGTTCTCGCCTATGGATATTTGGTGTTGAGCGGCCAGATGCTGAGCCACAGCAGACTGAAAGGCCAGTCCGCCGCATTTGATGGTTTCAGAATAGACGACATCAGCAAGGCAGACCACGGATGCCTCGGCCACGCCTGCGCCGATGCCCAGGAGAAGCCGTCCCTTGGGCTGGGTGATGTCGAGCCCAGCCCCGACGGCGGCGGCAAGGGGCGCACTCACCAAATCGGCCGAGGAAAGCCCTGCGGCCTTGCAGCAGTCCAGAATCGTGCGTTTCTCCAACTCCGTGAGCCCATGGGAGACGACGACGCAGGCCTTAATGCGTACGCCATCGTCAGGCAGAATCTGGGCCAGAAAACGCCGCAGCAACTCGCGCGCCGCTTCGTAATCAATGATGCCGCCGGCTTCAACGGGACGCACCACGCTGATGCGGTCCGGAGCCTTGCCCAAATATGTCTTGGCTTCGGTCCCGGTGACGATGACAGTACAGGTGCCTTGCTCCAAAGCCACAACAGTGGGCTCATTCAAGAGCACTTCGCCATTGGGCGAAAGGATGCGCGTCTGGCCTGTGCCGATATCAATGGCGACAGCGTTGCTGCGCAGCATCTTGAGCGGATTGCGCAGTCGAAGCGACATGATGGCCTACTTGCCTGACCGGCGCTGGATGAAAAACTCAACGCTGCGATTATAGGTCTTTTCTTCTTCCGGGGTAAAGAAACAGGCAGGCAGCTCGCTGCGAAGCCGGTGATAGTGCACGCACTCACAGCACAAGGCGTGCTTGCTGCACGAGGCGTGGGTGCAGGTGCAGTATTTCGAATTGATAGCCACACGGGGACACTGGTCAATCTTTCGCATGCAAAACCTCCAGGCGTTGCCGCCACGGATTTTTTTAAAGAAATTCCCCTTAAGCGTCAACATGCGCTCTCGTAGCGATTAACCCGCGGCAAGCGCGTCTGCTCAATATTATTGAGCTGCCCGGAAGATTGTGGCAAGGAGACGTTGTCCACAAGATCATTCGATAAGGAGCACGCTGTGGAAATCTTGAAAATGACCCCCCTCACGGCCTGGCACAAAGGCAAGGGAGCCAAGATGGCCGCCTTCGCCGGGTTCGACATGCCGATCCAGTACGAAGGCATCATCGCAGAGCACAATCACACCCGACAGAACGCGGGCATCTTCGACATCTGCCACATGGGAGAATTCTCGCTGCGCGGGCCAGGAGCCAAAGACGCCCTGAACGCAGTGGTCACCCAGGATCTGGACACGCTGGCCCCAGGAAAGTGCAGGTACGGCTTCCTGCTGAACGAAAAAGCCGGTGTGCAGGACGACCTCATCATCTACTGCCTGGACACCGACGACTACATGCTTGTGGTCAACGGCGCGTGCGAGGCCGGCGACTTCGAATGGATCAAGAATCAGTTGCCAAAGGGCCCGGAGTTCAACAACATCTCTGATGCTACAGGCAAAATCGACTTGCAGGGTCCGAAGTCTTTCGAGGTGCTGAAGGATATCCTGGGTGCCGACTTCGTTTCCCCCGGCTACTTCAACTTCAAGCGCATCACCTGGCAGGGCTCGCCGCTCATTGTGAGCCGCACCGGCTACACCGGCGAACTGGGCTACGAACTGTACCTGGACTCATCCATGACCCCGGCCATGTGGGACAAGCTGGCCGCCCACCCGCTGGTGAAGCCAATTGGCCTCGGCGCGCGCGACACCCTGCGCCTGGAGATGGGCTACCCCCTCTATGGTCAGGATCTTGATACCGAGCACACCCCGGCCGAGGCTGGATTCGGCGCGCTCATCACCAAGCAGAAGCCTTTTACAGGGCAGGCCGCTCTGGCCACTGTGCGCGAGCGGCTTATTCCGCTTGTACTGGCTGGCCGCCGCAGCGCGCGCCATTACGACACCCTGCACCTGCCCGACGGCACTCAGGTGGGCATGGTCACCAGCGGCTCCTTTGCGCCCTCCCTGGGGTATTGCGTCGCGCTGGCTTACGTGGCCGACGCCCACGCAGTGCAGACGGACTTCCTGGTTCGCACTCAGCGCGGCGACCTGGAAGCGAAGAAGTCTCCCCTGCCCTTCAACCCGAACGGCACGGCGCGCATGAAGCTGGCCTAGCCAGACAGTCAAATCTGCATAAAAAAAGGGGAGCTTCGGCTCCCCTTCGCATTTGCGCGATGTCCCGCAAAACCATGTCTGCACTATTCTGGCGGCAGGGTCGCGTGGAGGGCCTGCTCCAGCCGTTGGCCCTCGCGGGCCAGCATCTCCGGCGTAGTTTTTTCCGCAACAATTTCAAGAGGATTTCCAAAATAGACAGGGCAGCGGCAAAAGGGCCTGGGCAACTCAAATTGGTCCCAGGAACGCTCGAACACATACTTGGCCGACGGACGCGAGCGCACTGGGATCAACAGCGCGCCAGTCTTGTGGGCAAGATACACAGCCCCGTCCTTGACCTTGTGCCGGGGGCCGCGCGGACCGTCAACGGTGATGACGCCGATACGGCCCTGGTCCATGTGCCGCTTGAGCGCGATGATGGCCTTTAGGCCACCGCGAGTGCTGGAGCCACGCGCCGTGCCGTAGCCGATGCGCTCAAGCACCTGCGCTATGATCTCGCCGTCGCGGCTGTCGCTGACCACTGTTGCCACGCGATTATAAAGACGGCACAGGCCATAGCCGGTAAGCGCAAACAGCTCCGCGTGCCAAATGGCCAGCAGCACCGGCCTGCCGGAGGCCAGGGCGGCCTCGGTCTCGCGCAGGCCGCCTTGGTCGTCGTAGCGGATGCTGCGCACCCAGGCCCGGTATAAAGCCGTGAGGGCTGGGCTGATGAGGCTTGGGTTGATGCGCATGGTCTGTCCTTGCGTGAACGGGCTAGGCGGAGCTGTCGGCGAACTGCATCTGGTACAGCTTCGCATACAGCGGACAGGTTTCGAGCAGCTTGTGATGCTTACCCTGGGCCACAACCTTGCCCTCCTCCATGACCACAATGAGGTGCGCAGACAAGATGGTGGACAAACGGTGCGCGATGACGATGCTGGTGCGGTCGCGCATGAGGTTCTCCAACGCCAACTGCACGATGCGCTCGCTCTCGGTGTCCAGGGCGCTGGTTGCCTCATCGAGAATCAGCAGGGGCGGGTTCTTGAGCAGGGCCCGGGCGATGGTGAGGCGCTGCTTCTGCCCGCCAGAGAGCCGCGCGCCGCGCTCGCCAATGATAGTGTCGTACCCCTCTGGCAACTCCATTATGAACTCGTGGGCATAAGCGGCCTTGGCGGCGGCCTCGATGGCATCCTGGGAGAATCCGGCTTGGCCGTAAGCGATGTTGTCGCGCACAGAAGAATCGAACAGAAAGGCGTCCTGGGACACAATGCCCTGAGTGAGGCGCAAGCTCTTGAGAGTATACTCAGTTAGGGAGCGCCCGTTCAGCAGAATGCTGCCGCCGTCGATGTCGTAGAAACGTGGAATGAGGTGCACCAACGTGGTCTTACCGGATCCGCTGGGGCCGACAATGGCCACTCGCTCCCCGGCGCGCACGTCGAGGCTGATGCCGTCGAGCGCAGGTCGCGTGGCAGCGGGATAGGTAAATTGCACGTTGCGGAACTCAAGGGTGCTGAACGGGAGCTCCACTTCGCTGGCGCCTCCGGTCTCGCGCACAACATGCGGAGAATCAAGGATATCGAACACGCGCTCGGCACCTGCCAGAGCACGCTGAATGTCCATATTGCAGGAGTCAATTTTTTTGATTGGCTCATAAAGCATTATGATACAAGCCATAAACGAGAAGAATGTGCCTGCGGTTGTTGTACCATCGATGACGCGCATACCGCCATAGAAGACCACCATGCCTATGCCGATGGAGCTCAGCAGGTCAATGACACGGGAGGACAGCTCGCTGTTGAGCACCTGCTTGACTGTGAGGTTCATGAGCTTGTTGTTTGCCCCGCGAAAGCGGGTTGTTTCCAACGGCTCCGTGGCAAATGCCTTAATTACTTTTATGCCGCTGAAACTTTCTTGAAGAAAGACGTTGATGTTGGCAACGCCAGCCTGAGATTTGCGCCCCAGTTTCCGTAATTTTTTTCCGAAGTATACCAGTGGATAAGCGGCAACAGGCACAACGACTACAGCGTAAAATGCTAATTCAGCATCCTGATAGAACACCACGGCGATGAGGCCAGCCACTTCGAAAACTTCACGAATGAGCATGACCAGCGAAGGGACGCTATTGCGTATCTCAACGACATCATTGAGGATGCGCGACATGAGCATGCCTACCTGGCTCTGCTCGTAAAAACGCATGGGCAAAACGATGATTTTTTCGTAGAGATCATTGCGCAGCGCTTCAATGACGCGCATGCCCACGCTGTTCATGAAATAGGTCTGCACAAAGCGGAAGCAGCATTTGGCCACCATGACGCCCATGATCATGAACGGCAGGATCTTCAGGGCCTCCACATCCTTGTTCACAAAGATCTGGTCGATGGCTGGCTTGACAAGATAGGCCATGGCCGCAGTGCACCCGGCAACCACGAACATTGACAGGAATGCCGCGATGACCTTGAACTTAAAGGGCATGAAGTAGCCAAGGCAGCGCAGGATCAAATGCCTGTTGCCGAAATAATGCAAGGCCTTTTCTTTGGACAAAAAATGCTCCCGTTTCGGTTGAAGTGCGTTCCGCACGGCACTGTCTGTACTGGGTGCGGGGCTTGCTGGCAATGGAAATCCGTGCACCTTTCGACGAACTGAGTAAGCCTTATTCGGGCTGTTTTGAGGGTTTCCATCAACGGATAGGCGTCATGACTTTTGCACGAAAATATCTAGACTCCATAATAGGCTGAAATACATGACTGACGAAAAATCTCCCCTAATTCGCATCAACAAGTACCTGTCCGAATGCGGAGCGGCCTCGCGACGTGGCGCCGACGAACTAATCCTTGCGGGACGCGTGCAGCTAAACGGTGTGGTGGTGGCGGAGCCAGGTGTTCGCGTTGACCCGGAAACAGACCGGGTGCTTGTGGACGGGCAACTGGTCAATCACCCATTTTCCTGCGGTGGCCGAGACCTTACCCTGCTGCTGCACAAGCCCGTACAGGTGGTCACCACCCGCAGCGACCCGCAAGGGCGGCAGACCGTGTTCGACATCCTGCCGCAGGAGTACAAAAACGAACGCCTGCTGCATGTGGGGCGTCTGGATTACTTTTCAGAAGGACTTCTACTGCTTACCACGGACGGCGAACTCATGAACCGGCTCATCCATCCGCGCTGGCACCTGCCCAAGGTCTACCATGTGCTGGTGCGAGGCGCGGTGTCGGACATCAAGCTCGGGATCATGCGCGACGGCATGACCTTGAAGGAAGGCGAGTTGCTCGCCCCGGTGAAGGTGGACGTTTTGCGCAGCGATGCCGGCGGAGTATGGCTTGAGATGAAGCTCTTGCAGGGGGTGAACCGGCAAATCCGCCGCATGTGCCGCGACCTGGGCTGGACCGTTTTAAAACTCATCCGGGTGCGCCAGGGTCCCATCAGCCTGGGATCCATGAACCCCGGCCAGTGCAGGCCGCTCACCCCTGCTGAGGTTCGCGGCCTGCGCCGGGCCGTTGGGCTGTAAGCGCGCTATTGTTTGGTGTTATCCTTGATCTGCGTGCCAGTGGGCGGAGTGAATTCAAACAGACGCGGCTCGGCCTTCTTATCCAGCACCAGATTGGTCAAGCTCACCTGGTTGCCGTTGCCGAAGAAATCTACGATGAGCACGCGGCCAAGGAGGTTGGTCTTGGTGTCGACCCAGATGTAGGCGAGAACCATGGAGGGTTCTGGCTCCTTGGGCACCAGGCGCAGCTTCACAAGGCCGTTTTCAGTGCCCTGCTCCTCAACCTTAAAGTCCTCCTTGAGGTTCGCCTTGCCGGAAAGGAAGCGGATCATGGTCTTGGAGTTGAACACCTGTGTGCTGCGGTACTTCATGGCCAGCTTTTCAGCCTCGAAGTAGTTCCACACCACGTTCTGGCCCACAACGAGGAGCTCCTTCTCAGGCTTATGGGTCTCCCAGCGCACAAGGGACTGCTTGAACCAGATTTTTCCGCTGCGCTTCTCCACACTGCCGCTGGCGGCATTGGTCAGTTCCTGCTGGAAATCCGTCTGGAACGAGCTTAAGGAATCATAGCGTTTCTGAATGGCGTCGGTAATCTTGTTGGCTTGCGCGGCCGCAGGCAGCAGGGCCGCCACCAGCACCGCGAAAACGATGAGACTCTTGCGAATACGCATTGCATGCTCCAGGTTTGAGTGACATTGGGCCTTTGCCCGGCGCAAAGATTAGGTGAAGACGAAAGCAAATGCAACGGAGGCCGCGTGGGTGTCGATTTGAGCGCCGTACCCTTGAAGTTCCGCCGCGCCATCGAAGCCGAGTTGGCCCTGCGCGTCTACACTGCCGCCCTGCCCCGCCTGGGCGAAGCTGCAGCGCTTGAGCTGCTCAACGCAGCCGTTGACGGAGCCGCGCGTGCCGCAGGCCAAGCCTTCGCCGACAAGGCTCCGAGCGGCGCGCCCAGTCTAGCGCACTTCTCGGAGGTGCTGGCTCTTTGGCAGGCAGGCGGGGCGCTGACCATCGTAGACATCGAACGCGGGGAGGACGCCCTACGCTTCACGGTCACTCGCTGCGGATATATGGAAATGTATCGTGAGATGGGCCTGCCCGCAGTTCTCCACTCCACCCTGTCCTGTCGGCGCGATGCGGCCTTTGCCGAAGGCTATTCGTCAAAGTTGCGGCTCGACCGTCCACAAACCATCTCTGATGGAGCCGCAGCCTGTCTGTTCCGCTTCCGCTGGGAACACTAGGCCCGGCTCTTCCGCTCCGTGGTAAAGTCTGGCACAATGTTCATCCAGTCAGCCAACTTCAAGCACCGGGAGATCCTCATGACCCAGAAGACCCTCATCACCTCCGGCTCCAAATGGGAACCGCTTCTCGGCTATTCCCGCGCCGTAGTGGCCGGGAACACCATCTATGTTTCTGGTACCTGCGGCGTGGAAGCAGACGGCTCCGTCGCCCCGGACATGTACGGCCAGGCCAAACGCGCCCTGGAAATCATCGGCGCAGCCCTTGCGCAAGCCGGGGCAGGCATGAAGGACGTTGTACGCACCCGCATCTTCGTCACCGACGCATCGAAGTTTGACGACATCGCCAAAGCCCATGGCGAAATTTTCGGCGATATCCGCCCCGCCACCACCATCGTCGAGGTTTCACGCCTGGTCGACGCCTGTTTCATGGTTGAAATCGAAGCCGTGGCCGTCATCTAGAGACCCAAACTCCAAGAATTGAACGCGCGTGGTCAGGCCTGCCGCAACAGCTGCGCCGGGCCGCGCACGAGTTCACGCATCACCAACCCCCCAAGGATCAAGAGACATGGCGTCCAAGCCCCCCTTTTGTCTGGCCCACCCCCAGGACATCCCAGCCGACCTCGCCCTTGGCGAACCACTCCTGAGCCGCGATTATCTTCTGGATGGTGAACTGCGCACCTGGACCGGGGCCATGCAAGAGGTTCACGCCCCTGTGTTCGTTGAAGGCTCTAAAGACCCAGAGCGTCAGCTTTTGGGCAGTTGCCCGGCGCATGCGCCATCCACCGGGCAGGAAGCCCTGACTGCCGCCTGCACCGCCTGGGATCAGGGCCTTGGCGACTGGCCCAACCTGCCGCCCGAAGCGCGCATGGCCTGCGTGGAGGACTTTTGCCTGCGCATGAACGCAAAGCGCACGGAAATTGTACGGCTCATGATCTGGGAGATCTGTAAGTCGCGCAAGGAGTCAGAACAGGAGTTCGACCGCACCATCGAATACATCGAGGACACGCTCTGCGAGCTGCGCCGAATGCTCTCCGAGGATTCGCACACTGTGAAGGCTTCACGCATCGACGCACAAATCGGGCATTCTCCCCTGGGAGTGGTGCTGTGCATGGGCCCCTTCAATTTTCCGCTGAACGAAACCCTCGCCACCCTCATTCCAGCCCTGCTCATGGGCAACACCGCAGTGGTCAAGCTGCCCCGCATCGGGCGGATGCTTTTTTTCCCACTCATGGACTGCTTCCACAAAGCTTTCCCGCGGGGTGTGGTGAACATCCTCTCCGGCGGCATCGAAACCGTGACCCCAGCCATGACATCGGGCAAGGTTGATGTGCTGGCCTTCATCGGCACCAGCAGAGCGGCCCAGGCTATGCACGCCCTGCACCCACACCCGAACCGGCTGCGCTGCGTGCTGGGGCTTGAGGCCAAAAACGCGGCCATCATCCTGCCCGATGCAGACCTGGTCGAGGTTGTTGCAGAAATTCTTCGCGGCGCCTTCGGATTCAACGGCCAGCGCTGCACGGCCATCAAACTCATCTTTGTGGCGCGCAGCATCGCTGATGCGTTTCTTGAGCGTTTCTGCGCCGCCGTGGCGGGCCTCAAGATCGGTTTGCCATGGGAGCAGGGCGTAAATATCACCCCCCTGCCAGAGCCGGGCAAGGTTCAATTCCTCGACGCGCTGCGGGCCGACGCGCTGGCCAAAGGCGCGCGCGAGCTGACGCCGAACGGCGGTCCCATGAGCGCCAGGCCGGACGAGACGTTTTTCGCACCCTCGGTGCTCTACCCAGTAACCCCGCATATGCGCCTGTTCCGAGAGGAGCAGTTCGGACCCATTGCACCTGTTGCGGTGTTTGATGAGCCGACTGAGGTTCTGCGCGCCATCGCGGCATCCGACTACGGACAGCAGGCAAGCGTCTTCGGCAGCGATCCCGTTCAGCTGGCGGATCTTTCGCAGCGTCTGCGCAACCTCGTGAGCCGCGTGAACATCAACTGCAAGTGCCAGCGCGGCCCCGACGAACTGCCCTTCACCGCCCGGCGCGACTCCGCAGTGGGCACGCTTTCGGTGCGCGACGGGCTTTTGGCCTTTTCACTGCCGACCCTGGCGGTAGTGCGAGACAAGCCAACGAGCAAACCTGTGCTTCAAGCGCTCGACGACCTAAGAGCTATGCCCTGACGGGAACCCCCAAAGGCTCCTGGGGCCTGCACACCCGGCCAGCCAACGCAAACCTCGTCTCAGTTATGGCGCTCCCGTTGTACCATCACGGGAAGGTGTGGCTGTATGGAGTTGCGCTGCGCGCCAACCCTCGTGATCTCCGTGTTTCACGCTGGCTCGAATATAGTCTGTGTACGGACAGGCGTTGCCAGATTTGAGACCTTCAGATGACGAAGCACGTTTGCTGACAGGAGCACTTGGCGGCAGAGCATGAGAACAGTCATTTCTACGGAATTCTATCTCTCCAAAATAGTTGCGACCTAATGCGAAACGGCTCTGCACCAAGCTTAGAAAGCAGTTCACAGCGGAGGAGTCAAACCAGTAGCCCCCCAAAATTCAAGAAACATATTTGAAAAGCCTCAACTGCTGTTGGCCCGGCAGATGACGGTCCACAGCATTGCGCAGCGCGGGCGCCCTGCCGAAGAACCGATAGCCTGATACGTGCAAAAGCGAGTGAAACAAGCCAGGTTTCGATTCTCTCTAACGTTTCCAGAAGCTTCGCCGCGGTCACGATCTGGGTAATTATTGTTCGTTGCTGCATGTTGTTAGCGGAAAACCCAAAGCGCTCGACGCATAGCTCCTGTTCAAGAACCAAACTCGCGTGCCTGCGGAGCCACTCGCTTGGACGCTGGCGGGTACGTCCTTGCAAAGGCCTTCACCATGTCACGGAACGCCAATTCAAGGGTCGCGTTTCTGCGAATACGCGCACCACGTGGTCCCTCTTCGCCGTCAACGCGCCAAATGACGTCCCCTGTGCGCATATCCAACACCAGTATTGTGTAGTCCTGCTCCACCCTCAAACTTTTGGGGTCGTCTGGGGCCTTTTCCACAGCTGCCACAAACTTGATGCCCTCAGTTCCGGCCTTGTCCAACGCTGAAGCGCAATCGGGACCAAGGTCAGCGGCTAGATATTCATCATAAATGAACAGATCTGCGACATCCGATGACATGGGACCGCACACGCCTATGCTGTCGATGGGAAAGCCGACAGCCTGAAAAGGGGCTCCATGGATAAAGTCACGAATAGAATTAGAATCATAGGTCGTATAAACCGGCCCAGCGCACCCCGCAGCAAGAGGAAGCGCCAACGCTAAACACAACTTTATGGCAACTCGAAATCCATGGCGCATTGCTCCCTCCTGTTGGATGAGAATTGTTCTGCGTTTGCTGAGAGAAATTAAACGGATTCAGACAAGCGTTGATTTGAAATATGTCGATATTGAGCCCAGAAACAAGGGGGGAACCGATCCTCAAAGGATCTTAACTCCCAAAACATGAAACCTCTCGCCACTACAGAGAACTCTTCCATAGAGCCTGTTTGAACCGTTCGGCTAGGTTGAACGCAGGGCCGCGCTTAGAAACCTGTCCAACTGATTGGCGAAGGCGTTTCTGTCTGCCAAGCTCAAAGGCGCTGGTCCGCCGGTGACGACGCCAGTGCTGCGCAATTCATCCAGCATGTTGCGCATGGTCAGCCGTGAGCCGATGTTCTCCGGGGTGTATAGCTCTCCGCGGGGGTTTAGACCTGTTCCGCCGCGCTCAATGACCTTGGCAGCCAGGGGAATGTCAGCCGTGATAACCAGATCACCAGGCTGGACTAATTCTGCGATGGTGTCGTCCACCACGTCAAACCCCTGCCCTACCCGCAAAGTGGAGAGGTAGGGCGAGGACGGCACGTTCAGGTTCTTGTTGGCCACAAGGGTTGTTTCGATCTTCCGCCGCATGGCTGCGCGCAAAAGAATCTCCTTGATCGCTGTGGGGCAGGCATCGGCGTCGACAAGAATGCGCATGACGAAAACTCCAAGAAAAAACGTATAGATCGACTCACAAAATAATGTTGCATAAGCCTACAATAAATGACCAGTCTTGTCTCTGCCTGACCTCGCTCATGCAATATTGAGAACCATCGATAACCATGCGCCGTTCATTGACTTGGCACAGCCCCATACTGTTAACGACGCATCGTTCAAACAGGACACCGTTCACCATTATTCTGGCGATGTGCCCAAGTTCGCATTCCGCTGGCTCGGCATTTATTGGGCGCAAGCATATCCCCATGTTCATGTAATGGGTCTGTATTGAGAGAGACTGACAAGCGCCCGCCCAATAAATTGGCGTACCGGGCCGAACGTAGACGTGGAATTCTGGCAGGATTAGAATACCCAGTTGAAGGACAGGCCGCCCTCCACGCTGGAAAAGCCCTCCCGGAACAGCTCAGTCCCGGCAAAGGCGCTGCACCTCAGGCCGCCGCCCAGTAGCAGGGTCATGTTTCCTTGCAGCCCCAGGCTGCTTCTGGCCGTAGAGGGCGCGTGTGACGAGAACTTCAGGCCGTCGGCTCCGGCAAAGCTGCCACGGGTGGTGACGGCGTTGCCCAACAGATCAAGCATCCACTGCGCACGCAGCCCAGCCTGGAGAATATGGCCCTGAGTCAGTCGGTGCTCCGAGCTCAGTTGCCCTCCCAGAGCCGAACGCAGGCTGTGTTGCCCGGCGGAATCCAGGGCAAGGTCGGCCCCGCCGCCACCGTGCTCCTTCATGGCCGGACGCCAGTTAAAACCATAATCCAGTTCAGCCACCGGCCCGAAGGACACCGGTCCCACCAGCCAGTTGTAGCCACCGCCAACATCCGCAGCGCTGGCAAAGCCCAACCACTCGCCCTGGCTGGCGCGCTGGTAGCCGTCGATGGCGACTTTACGCTGAGTGGTGCTACTCTCAATGCCAACCCGAGCCAGGCCATGAACGTACACGCCCTCCGAAGGGTTTGGCCTCGCCTGGGCCTGAACGCCGAAATGAATGCTGTCTGTCTTGGTCTGTGCTCCAGACTGTGTGTTCACATCAGTCTGGCGATGCGTGAGCGCCGTATGGAAGCCCGCGCTGAGGCCATCGCCATATTCGCGCTCTATGCCGCTAAAAACGCCAACGTCCGCAGCACTGAAGCCTGGAGCTTCGCCCCTGGTGCGCTGCTGCTGCAGACCACCATAGGGCACGACATAGGCGGACCAAGCTTCGAGGCTATCGCTGGCGCTTAGGCCCCCCCCCATGGAGCGTGGAGCCTGCTTCATGGCCCGCAAGACTGCGCCGGAGAGCATCCGGTTGGAATTGACCGAGGCCTGGGCTGCACTGTTGTAGGCAGCAGGTGAGAGTTCCGCCAGGGCGCGGGAGATGGTGCCGCCCCCCACTGCTGAGAAGTCCAGCGCGCTGAACAACTGCTGCATGTCGCCCTTGGCTGAACCAGCGACTGCGTCCAGGGCGCGGCCCAGGCCGAAGGTGTCAGTGCTTGTCGCATACTGGCTGTAGGCGGTGGCGCTGCGCGTGGTGGTCACGGTGTAAACCGGCCCGGCAGACATAACCATGCCAAGGGTGGGCGAGCTTGGGGCCACAAAGCTGTCTATGCCGCTGGGCAGGGTGCTGCCTCCGCCCCCGCTGAACATGCTGGCGAAAGGTATGGTCATGGTGCCGGAATAGTACCCGGAGTCCGGCGTTACCGTCACCTTGGCGCCTGCGCCAGTGTTATGATTGAACACGCCGCTTACGTTCAGCTTATCCGTTTGTCCGCTGGCGTTGAACTCCATGAGCAGCGTGCCTGTGTTGGTGAAGTTGCCGGTGATGTTGACCGTGCCGATGCTGTTGCCCGGCGCAACGGTTCCTGCATTGGTGAACGCGCCACCGCCTGGGGCGGCCTGCCCGGCGGGGGTGCTGTCGGCATAGAGCCGGTAGGTGGCGTTGCCCTTGAGGGTGGCCCCGGCCTGCACGGCCAGAGACAGGCCGCTGTATGTGCCGTTGTAGGAGAATGTGCCGCCGGCGACGTTCATGCTGAAGCTTGCCGGGCCGGAGATGTTGCCGTTGTAGCGCATGTTGAAGGCGCTGTCCGGGGTTCCGGCCGTATCGCTCACGCCAACGTTCAATGCCGTAATGTAGGTAGCCGGAACACCCATGTACCAGGGGTTCCAACCGCTCTCTATGTCGCCGGAGATGGCCGCGCCGCGCATGATATTGATTGCCCTCACGTACGCATAGGAGCCTATCCGTATCGCCGCGGAGGAGCCTGTAAGGCTTCCCGCGATATTGAAGGAGTCCACCAGCGCCCCGTTCAGGTCGGAGTTCATCTTGGTAAAGAAGTAGCGGTAGTCGGAGTTGACCCCATATGCGTGCGGCGGCATGTAGTAATAGGAGAGGTACCATGAGCCGGTGTCGAAGATCGCGCCGACTCCCTGGGGGCCGGTGGCTTCGACGACGCCATTGAGATTGATGACATTGCCCTTGCCGTAGGCAACAAGTACGCCTGTGCCTTGCTGCCCGTTTGCGGCCACGGTGATTCCGCTGGGGATGGTGACTGTGTTGCCCACGCCGTCGACGCGGATGCCGCCCGCTGCGTACCCGCTGGCGTTGATGTTCGCCGCCTGGGTGACGTTGAGCTTGTCGCGGTAGACATGCAGGCCCGCGCCGAAGGAGGCAGCGCTGTTGAACCCGGCGGTATTGACCACAGTGTCCGCAGTCTCGGCCAGATACCCCCCCACCAGGCCGGGCGCCATGGTGGGGTCGGTGGTCAGGAAGCCGCCCAGATTGCTTGGGTAGTAGCTTTTGCCGTAGAACTGCTTCAGGTCGATGGAGTAGCCCATGTCCTTGAGCGCAGCCAGCTCCAGCTCCGGGAAAAACACGAATGGAGCGGGCGAGTACGACATGAGCGAACCCAGAAGTGCAGGATGCCCCAGCACGTTGCCGCCGTCGATCCGGTAGTCTGTCCCGACGCCGCCCATGACGGGCAAGCCTTTGCCGTTGCTTAGCGCGTCCACGGCCGGGCCGTGGAACGTTGGAAAGAAACTCACCTGCCCCGGATGCGAGGCCATGGCCTGCGTGGGATCGGCGTAAAAGTCCGGCAGCACGAAACTGCCGTTGGAGCGGTTGGCGGGGGCCGCGGGGTTGAAGACG
The DNA here is from genome assembly GCF_030689645.1 of Humidesulfovibrio sp. GTDB lineage: Bacteria > Desulfobacterota > Desulfovibrionia > Desulfovibrionales > Desulfovibrionaceae > Humidesulfovibrio. The sequence continues at coordinate 26,961 of NZ_JAUYFU010000048.1, read as the reverse complement.
ATGCTGCCCTGCTCGCCCTTGACGCCATTGACGTCGTACAGGCGCGAGCCCCACGCCGATGACGCGTCGAGCGTCCAGGTCGTCTGGTTCCACGGAACGCCGCCGCTCTGGCGCAGGAGCACACCCTTCATGCCCAGGGCGTGCATCAGTTCGTGAGCCATGACGGTGGAGAAAAGATTGCCGTCGAGGCCCAGCCTCGGGGGCGTCGCCGGGTAGTCGCTCCTGAAGACAATCTCGGTATGATAGCCGATGGAGGGGTTCGGGGCAAAGTACTGGCCGTTGACGATGTAGCTGTACAGGTCGGTATTCGCGCGGCCCGTGTACGGCGTGTAGTTGTATGCCGTGCCGCCTGGGTAGGCGACCTTCGCCAGATTGATGATGATGCCGGGGGAGGTGCCGCCGCCAACCCGCTCGGTCCAGGCCCTGACGCCCACCATAATGCTTTCCAGCTCCGCCGCGCTGAAGTCTCCGGTGACGATGGTCGGCGGATACGGCGGCGGATCTTCTTGATACGACTCGCCCGCTGAACGCACGTTCAAAATGAACGGGCCCATTGAATACTGCGTGGCGGCAAGGGCTGGCCTAACGGCAAGACACAATGCAAACAACAACAACATGAAAATGCAGACTTTCATTCCATACCACTTCATCATGCTGCTGTTGCAAAATTCTAACAGAACGCCAACGCAAGCGCTTCCGGGCACTACTTGTGAGAACAGATAGGGTGCGCAACGACACGACAATGCACCTGAACGAAGGATCGCCTAGATGGGCAAACGCCTTTGCTGTCCCAGTCGGCCAACAAAGGCGTTTGCACCTAATACAATTAACGAATCCCCTGCCCAATGGGAATGCGTAGACGCTACCCATTTAGCACATTATCGTTGAATGATATGTCTTTTAGACTTCAGAAGAGATGGGGGCGTGGTGAAGTGGTGCCCTCGACAGGAATCGAACCTGTGGCACCAGGATTAGGAATCCTGTGCTCTATCCGACTGAGCTACGAGGGCACTTTTCGATCGCCAGAGAGGGACTCCTACACAATTCTCGCCTGCCGTTCAAGTCGAATGTATGCCCTTCGTCCAAAGGCGTCACACCTTTACAAATCGATGCCTTGGCTTATACTTCTTCAAAAGCCGCCAGCATGGAGGCAAGAACGGAGGTATTTTCATGAAACGATTTTTGGCCCTGACTACTCTTCTAGCCCTGCTCGCATTGCCTGGGACCTCCCTCGCCAAGGCTGGGCTGCCGGACTTTACCGATCTGGCCGAGCGGGCCGGAAAAGCAGTGGTCAACATAAGCACTACTAAAAACGTCGCAAGCAAGGGTTCACAGATTCAGGAACTCTTCAAAAACGCACCCAAAAACCACCCGCTTAGAGATTTTTTCGAACAATTTGAGCGCCAGTTCGGTCAGCAGGACACACAGCCCCGGAAGCTGAGTTCCCTGGGGTCCGGCTTCATTATCTCGACTGACGGCTACATCGTGACCAACAACCACGTTGTGGCCGAGGCCGACGAGATTAAGGTCAAGCTCCTGGGACGCGACAAGCCCTACGACGCCAAAATCATTGGCCGGGATGCCGAAACCGATCTGGCCCTGCTCAAAATTGAGGCGGGGGGCGGCCTGCCAGTGCTGGAATTCGGCAATTCCGACTCGACAAGGGTGGGAGAATGGGTGCTGGCAATCGGCAATCCTTTTGGCCTGGGGCACACTGTAACAGCGGGCATAGTCAGCGCAAAGGGCAGGCACATCGGCGCCGGCCCCTTTGACAGCTTCCTGCAGACCGACGCCAGCATCAACCCCGGCAACTCCGGCGGACCGCTTATAGACATGGACGGCAAGGTGGTGGGCATCAACACGGCCATTGTGCCCAACGGACAGGGGATCGGCTTCGCCACCCCCGCAACCATGGCCGACAAGATCATCCAACAGCTCAAGACCGGACAAAAGATCATGCGCGGATGGCTCGGCATCACCATGCAGGAGCTTGACGAGAACACCGCCCGGGCCGTTGGTCTCAAGGACACCAAGGGCGTGCTCGTGGCCCATGTCATTCCCGGCGACCCGGCTGACAAGGGCGGGCTCAAAATCGGCGACGTCATCATGAAGGTGAACGGCCAGTCCGTGGACGGCTCAAGCGCCCTTCTGGCGCGCATAGCTTCCCTGCGGCCCGGCGAAAAGATCCAGCTTGGCGTCTGGCGTCAGAACCGCATGCTGGATCTCTCAATCACCCTGGGCGAGCGCAAGCCAAACTTTGTGGCGGAGCAGCAGGACAAGGGTTCTAAGAGCAAGGCCTCGGCGATCTTGCTCGGCCTTTCCATCCGCCCCGTTGAGGGCGGCGAGGAAGCCCAGTCCCTGGGCCTGCAAAAGCCCCAGGGCCTGCTCATCATGGAAATCCAGCAAGGAACCTCGGCAGCTCAGATCGATATATTGCCTGGTGACGTGATCATCGAGGCCAACCAGCAAGCGGTCAACACTGTGGACCAGCTCAAGAGCCTTGTGGCCGACTCGAAACAGAAAGGCCTGGTCATGCTGCTGTTGAAGCGCCAAGGGCGCAACCTGCTGCGGGCAATCCCGCTGGACAAGAAATAACATTCCGTGCAGAGGTGGGGGGGCAAACGCGCCCCCACCCTGTAACCCGCCCGCCACCATGCCCGAAACGCTCCAGGCCCAGGCCAAAATCAATCTTTCCCTGTTCATCACCGGCAGGCGCAAGGACGGCTACCATAACTTGGAAAGCCTGTTTCTGCCCGTGCCTGGACTGGTGGACAGCCTTGAAATCGCTCCAGGCGCGGCAGGTTCCGGGTGCCGAATAGAGCCGGAACTGCCCGACTGCCCACAGGACAAAAACCTGGTGCATCGGGCTTGGCAGGCGTATGCTAAGGCAACGGGCTTCGGGCCGGACATCCATGTGCGCCTGACCAAGCGCATCCCCACTGGCGCGGGACTGGGCGGCGGAAGCTCCAATGCGGCTGCAATGCTGCGCTGGCTGCAGGACAACGCCGGCGCAGCGGCGCTTGACAATGCCGCACTCAAGGCACTGGCTGCGGGGATCGGGGCGGATGTGCCCTTCTTCCTGCTTTCCGGTCCGGCGGTGGCGGAAGGCATCGGCGAGAAGCTCACGCCGGTAGAGATCGATCTTTCTGGTTTCACCTTGGTTTTGGCGCTGCCGCAAGTTCATGTCTCAACACCTTGGGCTTACGCGGCCTGGGATGCGCTCATGGACTCAAAAAACAGCAGCAGCCATGAATCAGTTTGCTTGACAAGCACCAGAACGGCGAATAAGAGACGTGTTTCCCTTTCGCCCGTAGTGGTTCGAAACGACTTCGAGGTCGTTGTCTTTCCGGCCAATACGGCGTTGCGCATGATCAAGGAGCAGTTGATCGCCCTTGGGGCGGTCAGCGCAGTCATGACCGGAAGCGGGGCAGGAATTGCCTCCCTGTTTCGGGACTGCCGCTTAGCGCGCGAAGCCGCGGAAGCGATGCTGTTGAGTTGTGTGCCCGTCCATGTGGAGACCCTTAGATACTGGGGTGTTGCCAAGCGGTAAGGCGACGGGTTTTGGTCCCGTTATTCGAGGGTTCGAATCCTTCCACCCCAGCCATTGCACGCGAAGGAATTAAAAATGTCTGGTACTAGCGACCTGAAAATTCTGAGCGGCTCGGCCAACGTCGACCTGGCCGAGGCAATTTGCGGCCATATCGGCTGCCGTCTGACCCCTGTCCTGCGCGAGCAGTTCAGTGACGGCGAGATCCGCATCGAGATCGACGACAATGTGCGCGGCGACGATGTTTTCGTCGTGCAGCCCACCAGCTCCCCCGTGAATTTTCACCTGATGGAGCTGTGTCTGATGATTGACGCGCTGAAGCGCGCCAGCGCCCGACGCATAACCGCCGTGGTGCCTTATTACGGCTATGCCCGCCAGGACCGCAAGGTTCTGCCGAGAGTGCCCATCAGCGCCAAGCTCGTTGCGGACTTCCTGTCTGTTGCAGGAATGCACCGCCTCATGACCATCGATCTGCACGCAGGCCAGATCCAGGGCTTCTTCAATTGCCCCGTGGACAACCTGTTTGCAGCGCCGGTGTTCCTTGAGTATTTCCGTGACCTGGGCGACGACATCGTTGTGGTTTCCCCGGATGCTGGTGGCGTGGAGCGCGCACGCGCCTATGCCAAACGCATGGACGCTGGACTGGCCATTGTCGACAAGCGCCGCGACGCCCCCAACCAGGCCAAGGCTATGCATCTGATCGGCAATGTTCAGGGCAAGACGGCCATTGTGCTGGACGACATGGTTGACACCGCCGGCACCATGTGCGCTGCAGGCCAGGTGCTGGCCGACAACGGAGCGAGCAAGATCCTCGCTTGCGCCACACACCCCGTGCTTTCCGGCCCGGCCATCGAACGTCTGGACAAATCCGTATTTTCGCAGATACTGGTGACGGACACCATCCCCTTGGACGCGCGCAAGCGCACGTGCCAGAAGATCAAGGTGCTGTCCGTGGCCGACCTCCTGGCCAGGGCCATAATGAACGTCCACGGAGAGACCTCCGTCAGCGTTCTTTTCGTATAAACAAATTTCTGGCGGTACTTAAGCCCGCTTGATAAAGGAGACGACACCATGGCTGAACTGATGAAGCTTTCCGTGAGCCCCCGCGCCGAAAAAGGCAAATGCCCCTGTCGGCGCATCCGCACCAAGAATCTGGTGCCCGGCATCTACTACAACCAGCAGGGCCAGAACATCGCCGTGCAGGTGGAGATGCTGCCGCTGACCAAGCTTCACGCCAAGCTCGGCAGCTCCCGCGTGTTCCAGCTGGACATTGAACTTGACGGCAAGATCGAGTCCATGCCTTCTCTCTTCAAGAGCGTCCAGTACGATCCCATCAAGTCTACCCCCATTCACGTGGACTTCTACGGCGTGGACCTTGATCGCGACATCAAGGTCGACGTTCGCGTGGTGGTTGAAGGCAAGGCCAAGGGCATCATCATGGGCGGCCAGCTGGAAATCTTCCGCAACAGCATTGAAGTCATCTGCAAGCCGCTGAACGTCCCTGAGAAAATCGTCATTGACGTCACCGACCTTGAGATCGGCGTCAACCTTCACGTGGGCGAAGTGAAGCTGCCCGAAGGCGTGCGCGCGGTGTTCGACGAGAACTACTCCGTGGTTGGCGTCATCGCGGTCGAGGCCGAAGAGACCAAGGCTGAAGACGGCAAGAAGTAGGACACAGGCTTTCTTTACCGGCCTTGTGCCGGTTCTTACGGCGGGGGGGCCCAGGCTCCCCCGTCTTTTCAAGCTTTCAATTCCCGCCGTCCTTCCATCCCGCGGCATGGGCACTCATGGACACGACTCCCCTAATCATAGCCTTGGGCAACCCTGGCCCTCAGTACGAGCGCACCCGCCACAACTTCGGGTTTCTGGTGGCCGATGCAATCTTGACCCAGGCATCCGGGCGCAAGAGCATGGCCCTCAAAACCCTCCAGGCCAGCGGCGACTTCGAGCTGTATTCCCTTACATTGGGCGGCACCAGCTGCCTTTTGACCAAGCCGCAAACCTACATGAACCTTTCTGGCCGTGCGGTCGCACGTATTCTGGGCCGATATGGCGCTTCCGCCGCGAACATGGTGGTGCTTCACGATGAACTGGACCTGCCGCTTGGACGCATGAAACTAAAGCGTGGCGGCGGCAGCAACGGACACAGAGGCATCGAGTCAATTGTGGAGCACACGGGGTCTTGCGATTTTTTACGGCTGCGCCTGGGGATAGGCCGTCCGCAATATTCTGCGGACGTGGCGAAGTTCGTGCTCGAGCCCTTCGACGAAACAGAATTTTTGGCTGTGAATGATATCCGGCAGGCGGCCTTGAAAGGCCTGACCCTGCTCTTTCGTCGGGGGCAAGCCGAGGCCGTACAGATGCTCAACGCTTTCCGCCTGGCCGAGCCCCCCACCCCCCCTGAGACGATGGACACTCCCGGCGCAATGGGGTAGTGTGAACATTCACCGGAATTGTACCCCCCCACTGTGGAAGGAGACTGAGTGTTTCAAATCAACGAGTTGGTCGTCTACCCTGCCCAGGGAGTCGGTCGAATTGAACGCATCGACAGCCAGGAGATTGGCGGAGCTCGCGCGGATTATTATATCGTCCGCATCCTGAGCAACTCCGTAACCCTCATGGTGCCGGTCACAAACGCCCGCAATGTGGGCCTGCGCCATGTGTGCAGCCTGGAGAACGGACAGGCGGTCTTTGAGTCCCTAAAAGACAGATCAGGGTTCACAGGCTACACAGGCCAGAACTGGAACCGTCGCTATCGCGAATACTCCGAAAAGCTCAAAAGCGTGGATTTGGCCGATGTGGCCTATGTGCTCAAGGAACTTTATCTCATCGGCATGGACAAGGAGCTCTCCTTTGGCGAGCGGCGCCTGCTTGAGCAGGCCATGACACTTGTCTCAATGGAGCTGGCCTTTTCCCTGGACCGTGACCAAGCTGACGTCAAGGTGGACATCAATGAAATGTTTGCCGATGTCATCATGAAACAACAGGAAAAGTTGCAAAAAGCCAAATAGCCCCCTTGTCAACGCCATGCCTTTGAGGTAGGCGCTAGTTTCAGCGCGTTCGCGCGGCATATTCCCCTTCCGCAACAGGCAGAATACCACTCGGATACCCGTCTCCACTGGTACAAGCACTGAATATGCCCCGCCATGTCCTGCATCACTCCAGGAACTGGATGCAAAACTCCAGCTGCGCTGCCCTCTGACATCGCTTTATTTCTGACGACAAGCCCTCACTGTGAGGCGCACACTCCCCTTAAACCTCATCCCACGGAGCGTGAGGCTTTCAATGCCCCGCGAAAAACACCCCAATCAAGCTCACAAGAGTCGTTCACAGGATCGTTCCCAAGATCGCTCACAGGACCGTTCGCAGGACCGCTCGCAAGAGCGTTCAACCGAACGACCACAGGAGCGTAATCAGGAACGCACGCAGGAACGCGCGCAGGACCGCATGCAGGACTACGTTGAGGAAGAGTACGTCTCCACTTCAGAGAACAAGCTCAACCTCACAGATCTGAAACAAAAGAGCATGCCGGAGCTGATGGAGCTGGCCAGCAGCTTCAAGATTGAGAATCCGAGCAACCTGCGAAAGCAGGAGCTTATCTTTGCTCTGCTGCAAGAATGCGCCTCCCAGAACGGCCAGATCTTCGGTGAAGGCGTTCTCGAAATCCTCCCCGACGGCTTCGGCTTTCTGCGCTCCCCCCTCTACTCCTACATGCCGGGCCCCGACGACATCTACATCTCGCCTTCGCAGATACGCCGCTTTGGCCTGCGCAAGGGCGATGTGATATCCGGACAGATCCGTCCGCCCAAGGAAGGCGAGCGCTATTTCGCTCTGCTCAAGGTCAGCGAGATCGGCTTCGAACCGCCAGAAGCCAGCAAGCACTTGGTGCTTTTCGACAACCTGACCCCGCTTTACCCAGACAAGCGTTTTGTCATGGAAAACGGCGCCGAGAACTACGGCTCCCGCGTCATCGACCTGCTCTCTCCCATTGGTCGGGGTCAACGCGGCCTTATTGTGGCCCCGCCGCGCACCGGCAAAACCATGATGCTCCAGACCATCGCCAACTCCATCAACGCCAACCACCCGGAAGTGTACCTGATCGTGCTGCTCATCGACGAGCGGCCTGAGGAAGTGACCGACATGGAGCGCACAGTGCGCGCCGAAGTCATCAGCTCCACCTTCGACGAACCGCCCACCCGCCACGTGCAGGTGACGGAAATGGTGCTCGAAAAAGCCAAGCGCCTGGTGGAGCGCAAGCGTGACGTGGTCATCCTGCTCGACTCCATCACACGCCTGGGCCGTGCCTACAACGCCGTGACCCCGTCCTCCGGACGCGTGCTCTCCGGCGGTCTGGACGCCAACGCCATGCAGCGTCCCAAACGCTTCTTCGGCGCCGCGCGCAACATCGAATCCGGCGGCAGCCTTACCATCATCGCCACCGCGCTCATCGACACCGGCTCGCGCATGGACGAAGTCATCTTCGAAGAGTTCAAGGGCACCGGCAACATGGAGATCTACCTGGACCGCCATCTCTCCGAGAAGCGCGTGTTCCCGGCCATCGACATCAATCGCTCCGGCACCCGCAAGGAAGAGTTGCTCTTGGACGAAGAAGTGCTGAACCGCATGTGGATTCTGCGCAAGGTGCTTTCCCCCATGAACTCCACAGACTCAATGGAATTCCTGCTGGGCAAGATGCGCAAGACTAAAAACAACAATGAATTCCTGAACATAATGAACAAGTAACGATCAACACTCAATGACTATTCCCAAAAGGATGCGCCCTAGGCGCATCCTTTTTTCTTTTGTCGAGCTGTGCTATGGGAAGATGGCCATGGCCGCCGCACTGTCCGGCAGCCGCAACACCTGGATGAGCGCATGACACACCGGTCACAGATCCTGTTCCGGCTCCTCGTCGTTCTGATTCTCACAGCGACTTTCATCAACCCCGCCCAGGCCGCAGGCATGTTCGGGTCAGTCACCGTTGCCGATGAAATCGAAATGGGCAAAAAGTTTGATGACACCATCCGCGCCCAGATGGGTTTTGTGGACGACCCGGAGATCGTCATCTACGTGAAAGGCGTGGTTGACCGCGTTGCCAGAGCCATGCCGCCGCAGGCCTACCCAATAAGAAGCGCCGTGGTGGCCAACAACGCCATGAACGCCTTCGCAATTCCCGGCGGCTACATTTACATCTTCACCGGGCTGATCCTGGGGGTGGAAAACGAGGATGAACTGGCTGCGGTAATCGGACACGAGCTCGGTCACGTCACCGAGCGTCACGTGGCCAAGCGCATGGACCAGATGAAGTACCTGAACATTGCCTCAATCACCGGCATGGTTGCCGGCGTGCTGCTGGGCTCTGGCGGGGGCACAAGCATGGGCAACATGGGCAAGGCCGTCACCATGGGCTCCATGGCGGGCGTGCAGTCGGCCTTCCTTATGTACACGCGGGAAAATGAGCGCGAGGCCGATCACGTTGGGATGAACTACCTCATCAAGTCCGGTTACAACCCCAACGCCATGCCGCACACCTTCGAGATAATGAACAAGAAGCGCTGGTTCATGAGCGGCGACAACATCCCCTCCTATCTCTCCACTCACCCGGGGCTGGACGAGCGCATCAGCTACCTGCGCGACCGCATCAAACATCTGCCTGCCAATGTTATCTCACGTGACTTCGAGCAGCAGCGGTTCAAGCGCATTCAAACCATCCTGCGCTCGCGCATGACTTCGCCCGAGACGGCCCTGGCTTACTATGACAACAAGCCCAAGGCCGAGCAGACCTGTCTGGACCAAGCGGGCAGGGGCATCGCCCTTGACCGGCTGAAGCGCCAGCAGCAAGCGGACCAGGCCTTCAGCGCAGCCCTTGCCTGCGGACCGGATGACCCCCTCGTGCTTCGCGAAGCGGGCATGTTCTTCTTCAACCAGGGAAACATGAACAAGGCCGCTCCGCTCTTGCAGAAGGCCGCCATCCTAAATCCGAAAGACGCCATGAGCATGTTCTTCACTGCACGCATCATGGCTGAGCGCAAGGATTACATCGGCGCCATCAGCCTTATGGAACGCGTGGCGGCTGAAGTGCCGCAAGACTCTGAAGTTCGCTACCACTTGGGGCGCATCAAGGGTGAAAGCGGCGATATCTTTGGGGCGCACTTACAGCTCAGCTACTCCTCTTTATATGGCCGCGACAAGCAAAAGGCCGAATTCCACTTATCCAAGGCTAAGCCACTCGCCATCACAGAAGCGCAGAAACGCGAGCTTGAAGAGCTGCAGAAGGTTCTGCACCCCACTGGAGAAGAGTCGAAGGAAGCCGCCAAAAACAGTGGCAAACCAGGCGATAAACCTGGCGGACCCTCAAGAAATCAACGGCTTCAGCTCTTCTAACCGCACCAGGCACCGCGAAAACACAGCACAAAGGATACCGCAAAAGCACATGATCGCTGCAAGAACCATTGACGAGCTTCGCGACACCATCTCCGGCTCCTGCGTCACCATCGGAAACTTCGACGGGGTCCACGTGGGGCACCAGCGCCTCATGGCCCGCACTTGCGCCAAGGCCAAGAAGCGCGGCCTGATCTCCGTCGTAGTCACCTTCGACCCGCATCCCATGACCGTGCTCATGGGGCAAAAGACGCCGCCCTTCATCACCAGCACCCGCCAGCGCCTCAGGTTCATAGAGCAGCAAGGCCCCAACGTGGCGCTGGTGCTTGAGTTCACCCGCCAGATGGCCGCACAGGAGCCCGAGGAGTTCGTTCGCCACTACCTCGTGGAAGGTCTCGGTTTGCGGGAGCTTGTCATCGGCTACGACTATGCCATGGGCAAAGGCCGCAAGGGCAATTTTGAACTGCTTTCCGCCATGGGCCAGCAACTGGGCTTTGGCGTGGAACGCCTGGACCCGGTGATTGTCGGCGGAGCAGTGGTCAGCTCCACACGCATCCGCGACCTGATCCAGTCCGGCAACGTCTGGGACGCCCGTCCGCTGTTGGGACGGTTCTTCGAGGTCCAGGGCGAGGTCATCGACGGCATGAAGCGCGGCGCGGCGCAACTTGGCTTCCCCACAGCCAACCTGCGCCTTGAGGGTACGCTACTGCCAAAGTCGGGCGTATACGCAGTGTGGGCGGAAGTCGATGGAGAAACATTCCAGGCAGTGGCAAACGTGGGCTACAATCCCACTTTTGGTGACACTGGCCTGACCCTTGAAGCACACATCCTTGACTTCAATCGCAGCATTTACGGCAGCCAGATTTCACTCCAGTTCGTTCAGCGCCTGCGCTCAGAACGCAAGTTCGAAAGCATAGAGGCGCTCAAATCACGTATCGCTGATGATGTGCGTTTGGGCCGCATAATCTTGGGCACTCCCGATGCTCAGCCGGGTGCAGACCCCAGCGTCAGCGACGACGACGAGTAGCCATCGCCACCCAGGCCGCCTAGTGGCAGCGCGAGGCAGAGGCCTTCAACTACTGGCGCGGCGGTCCGATATTCAAGTCGGTCCGCCGCAGATCCCTACCTCCAAGGAGTTCGCATGGAAATTCACGGCACCACAATCCTGGCCGTCTGCGGCGAGGAAGGCACCGCCATGGCTGGCGACGGTCAGGTGACCCTGGGGCAAAGCGTGGCCATGAAGCACACCGCCAAAAAGGTTCGCACCATCTACAAAGGCCGGGTCATTGTCGGTTTTGCGGGCGCCACCGCCGATGCCTTCACCCTGTTCGAGCGGTTCGAGAAAAAATTGGAGTCCCATTCCGGCAATCTCACCCGCGCTGCGGTGGAGCTTGCCAAAGACTGGCGCACGGACAAGTACCTGCGCAAACTTGAGGCCATGATCCTCGCCGCCGACGCCGAAACCATCCTGCTCATTACTGGCACGGGCGATGTCATCGAGCCCGACGACGGCATGGCGGCCATTGGTTCCGGCGGGACATACGCCCTGGCCGCAGCCCGCGCCCTCAAGCGCCATACGAAAATGCCAGCCAAGGAAATCGCCATGGCCGCCATGAAGATCGCGGCCGAACTGTGCGTGTTCACAAACGAAAACATCACGCTGGAAACCAAGGAACGGGAGGCAAAATAGTGAATTCCCTCACCCCCCGCGAAATTGTCTCCGAACTTGACAAATACGTTGTGGGCCAGGCCGAGGCCAAGCGCATGGTGGCCATCGCCATGCGCAACCGCTGGCGCAGGCAGAAGCTCGACCCCGAGCTGCGCGAGGAGATCGCGCCCAAGAACATCATCATGATGGGGCCCACCGGTGTGGGCAAGACCGAGATCGCCCGCCGTCTGGCCAAACTGGCCAAAAGCCCCTTTCACAAAGTGGAAGCCACAAAGTTCACAGAGGTGGGCTACGTGGGCCGCGACGTGGAGTCCATGATCCGCGACCTCATGGAGATCGGCATCACCATGGTGCGCGCCGAGGAGCGCGAAAAGGTCCGGGTTCGCGCCGAGAAGCACGCTGAGGACCGGCTCCTTGACCTGCTTTTGCCCGGCAGCACCCCAAAACCCGGCGGCTATACCTTCACGCCCGTTGCCGACCCGGCATCGCCGCAACCAGCGGAGCATGTTGCCACGGCCAACGAGTCCACCCGCGAGAAGTTTCGACTGCTCTGGCGCGAGGGCAAACTCGACGACCGCATGGTGGAGCTTGAGATCGCCAGCCAGGACGGCGGCGGCGCGTCCCTCATGGGCATGTCCGGCATGGAGGACATGGGCGGACAGGTTCAAGACATGCTGGGCCGCTTTTTCCCGCAGAAGAAACGCCTGCGCAAGATGAAACTCAAGGATGCCTTTGCCGCCCTCGTTCAAGAGGAATCAGACAAGCTCATCGACATGGACAAAGTGCAGGACATCGCTCGCGAGCGCGTGGAACAGTCCGGGATCATCTTTCTGGACGAGCTGGACAAAATCGCCAGCCGCCAGGACCACGGCGGACCAGACGTGTCACGCGAGGGTGTCCAACGCGACCTTCTGCCGGTGGTGGAAGGGTGCGTGGTGAACACAAAGCATGGGATGGTCAGGACCGACCACATCCTGTTCATCGCCGCCGGGGCCTTCCACTACGCCAAGCCCTCGGACCTGATCCCGGAGCTGCAAGGACGCTTCCCCCTGCGTGTGGAGCTTTCCGCCTTGGGGGCGACAGAGTTCTACCGCATCCTCACTGAGCCGCAGAACGCGCTCACCGTACAGTACTCCGCCCTGCTCGGCACCGAAGGCTTAAGCCTCAGCTTCACCGACGACGCCCTGCTTGAAATCGCGGCCACGGCCCAGCGCATCAACGAAGAAACCGAAAATATCGGAGCGCGCAGGCTCTACACCATTATGGAGAGAATCCTGGCTGAGCTGTCTTTCGAGGCTTCGGACAAGGGCGGGCAAACTGTGGTCATAGACAGCGACTATGTTCGCAGCCAACTGACGGACATCGTCGAGAACCGCGACCTCTCGCGCTACATTCTGTAGAGAGCCTAGAGAGAAACGAAAAAGGCCGGGGAAACCCGGCCTTTTTTTTAATTCAATCGAAATCTAGTCCCTGCGTCGACACACAAAGAAGGTGTAGCCAAAGTAATCAGAATACCGTCTGTGAATATCCATCTCCTCCTGCGCCATGTCGGCCACGGCCAGCCACTCGGGCTTATCCGCATGCCGAAGCCGGAACCCGGCCAACTCCATGGAAAGCGGCGTATAATAATCTTTCCACCAGCATTCCGCCGGGAGCCGGAACTGACCAAGGAGATCGAACCCAGCTTTGTGAACATGAACCTGATGTGAGGCTTCACTCTCCATCCCTGGAAACTCTCGATTCCAAAAATCACGAACTTCCGCCGGTGGCGCGTCATGAAACCAGGAGATGTCGGTCAGGGCGATGCACCCCCCTGGCTTCAGCAGCGTTCGCCACGAGGAGAGCGCCACGGCGAAGCCGATATGGTATGCCGCACCTTCTGACCAGATGAGGTCAAACGATTCTGGCTGAAAGTTCAGGGAGGACATGTCGCCCAGGACAGGCTCAATGCGTTCACCCACCCCCTCCTGACACGCTCGCCGCCGCAATTCTTCAAGAAAGTGAGGATACAGGTCAATGGCGGCGATGCGCGCGTGCGGCAACAACCTTGCAAGGGCCAGCGTCTGGGCACCATTGCCGCAGCCAACATCGAGGATCAGCGGTTCATCGGAAAGTCCCGGCACCAGGGCCAAAGCCCTGGCCGTGTCCTGGCTGCTGCCGGGGCCCAGCCTCGGGAGCCCAGGGTGATACAATTCAAAGAATGCTGCTTCGCTCATTGCAGTAGGATCTCATTGTGATGGTTATTGTGTATGGCACTGCGAGCACTTCAAAGGTCCTTTGCCTTTGCTGCGGTGACAGTCCTGACAAAGTTTGTGAAAGGCCATCATGAGGGCCGGGGCATGGTCGTCTGGCGTGGGCCGGACCTGGTGACAGTCCGAGCAGCGGCGCTGGGTTGCGGACGCCCCCGCGATGCGCCTGCCCTGTGCGTCATAGGCGTGGTGGCAGGAAGAACAGTTCTTGATCTCAGCCTTAACGTTGTGCTCATTATGCTTAAAAGGCACAGCCAAGGCACGGGGCTCTGGGAAGGCCGGATCCTTGAGGCTCTTCACGTTGTCCTGGGCAAATGCCGGCAGCAGCCACAATGCCGCCACCAACGTAGCGGCGCAAGGCACGGCTACTTTTTTCAATAAGTTTGTGAGCTGCATGAGGTCTCCTGTGTCGTATGATGGGGGGGCTCCAGCAAGAGGAACCGGCGCATCGCGGCCAAGGGAGGCGGTGTCGCCAGCTTAGCTGTCAGATGCAGCCAGATGCGGCCAACGCCGGAAAAGGCGCACAAATCGCATCTCGTGACTACTCGAAAGATCGGGCCGCGTCACTCCACGCCCAGGCGCTGACGCAACAAATCGAAGTCAAGGGCGTCGCCCACCAGCCGCACGCCGTGGTTGACCTTGATCATGTCGCGCAGCTTGTGGCGAGAGAGGATGTTCTCCATCTTCTTGGCCACGGAGAAGGTGTCCTCGCGAACCATAATGATGGGGGTCTGAAGCACTTCCGAACGGGTGAGAATGATGTCGTTGGGGTGCAGGTTGCCCGTGAGGATAAGGCAGGGGCAACTGCCCTCAAGGGCCACCAGCTGGACGTCGGAGCGATCACCGCCGACGATGATGGCCGAGTTCTTGTGTCGCATGAAATGGGCCAGAAAATTTTCCACCTGCATGGTGCCGATGAGGAAGTTCTCCACCACGCGGTCAGCCTTGTGATGCGCACTGATGACCTTGCCGCCCAAACGTTCGGCCAAGTCGCTGACCTTGATGGCGCTCATAATCGGGTCGGAGGCGATGACGCCCAGCACCTCGACCCCCTTGCGCCGGAAAAAAGGGACGAGCAGTTCGTCCACCTCGGGCCTGTAATGCTCCGGAACGTCGTTCAGAATCACGCCCGCCAGATCATCCCCCAAAGCCTCTCGACAGCGCAGCAGGTAGTCGTACTTAAGCTCATTCTGGTAGCGGTCAATGACCACGGCCTTGGCCCCCAAGGCGCGGGACACGTTGACGCCATCCAGACCGCAATAAGTTCCGGACCCGAGGAAATTCCCCGAACCAGCGATGATCATCACGTCCTTGCCTTCAGAGAGCTTAGCGTAGGCGTCAACTATGCCTGGCATGAGATCGCCGATATCCTCGCTGAAAGCGCGGCGCGTAAACTCGCGGGTCACCACCACCGGAGTCACCAGGGACGGATCCTGGCGCAGGCCCAACACATCTTGGAGAAACATGGCATCTTCGTCGCCCGGCTTGCCGTCTTCCTTACGGGGCACTGCGCCAACGGGCTTCATGTAGCCAACCTTGAGCCCCAGTTTCTTGAAGCGCAGGCCCAAAGACATGGCAATGAGGTTCTTGCCGGAATAGCCCGTGGTGGAGCCGATGTACACGCCAACCATATATTCCTCCTCGCGCCCGCCCAAAGACGTGACGCTCGTGGACGCAGGGTGTCAGGTGCGCAGGGTCAGCCGCGCCTCGGCCACCAGCGCCCCATCGTTGTTCACAAGAACAGGATTGAGTTCCGCCTCATAAACCTGCGGGAAATCGTGCGCCAGGGCCGCCAAGGCCAGCAACACGTCTTCCAGGGCGCGAAAATTCACGGCAGGCTCACCATCCACGCCCTTGAGCAGCAGATAGGAACGGATGGATCGGATCATGCCAAAAGCCTCGCCGCGGCTCAAGGGGGTCAAGTGGTGGGAAATGTCCTTCAGTATCTCCCAGTGGATGCCGCCCAACCCAAACATCAGCAGCGGGCCGAACTGGTCGTCGCGCCGCATGGACACAATCACTTCAAGCGATCCTGCGGGCGCCATGGCCTGCACCAGGCAGCCGGAAACTGGTGCCTCTGGCCGGATGCGGCGCACATGATCGGTCAGATCCTTGAAGGCTTGGCGCACGGCCACATCGCCAGAAAGGCCCAAAGCCACGCCATCGACATCCGTGCGGTGCGCAAGCTGGGGAGAATCCACCTTGAGCACCACCCGCCCCCCCATCGCCTTTGCCGCATCCACGGCCTCGGCGCTGCTGCGCGCAAGGACCGTTGGCGGTGTGCTGAGGTTATAGGCAGCCAGCAGTTCCCTGGCCTGAAAATCAGAAAGCTCCTGCCGCCCCTGCGCAACAGCCTCAGCCACTACCCGACGGGCGGCATCGAGATCGCGTTGAGGCGGTTCAAAGACAGGCACTGGCTTCTGTCTCCACTGGGCGTAGGCGTACATGGCCTCGATACTGCGCAGGGCGGGTTCGGGAAAGGCGTAGCAAGGCATCCCGGCCTGGCGCAAGAGCTCGCGCCCAATGCTGCCGTGGGCCCGGCCCAAGAGGCAGGTCATCACCGGTTTGTCCGAGCGCCGAGCCACCTGGGCAATGGCCGTGGCCGTGGCCTCAATCTCAACCATGGCCGTGGGGGCGATGAGCAGCAGCACCGCATGCACAAGGGGGTCGTCCAGTACTGCCTCAAGGCTCTTTTTGTAACGCTCGGCCCCGGCGTCGCCGATGATGTCCACGGGATTATACACCGAGGCATATGGCGGCAGCCCGGCCTGCAGCCGCTGGATTGTCTCCGGCGACAGCCGGGCCATGTGCAGGCGTGTCTTCTCGCAGGCATCCGCTGCCAGGATGCCGGGACCGCCCGCGTTGGACAGGACCGCGACGTTCGGTCCACGGGGCAGAGGCAGACTGGCGAAGGCCTCGGCCAAAAAGAACAGCGATTCCAGATCCGGCGCACGAACAATGCCGCACTGGCGAAAAGCTGCGGCATATGCGTCATCCGACCCGGCGATGGAGCCTGTGTGAGAGCTGGCCGCCTTGGCACCGGCGTTGGTGGAGCCAGCCTTGAGCATTATCACCGGCTTCTTGCGGCTCACCTCGCGCGCGGCGCGTACGAACTCCTCGCCGCCGTCCACGTTCTCCATGTAGCCCATGATGACCTTGGAGGCGGGATCGTTCCCAAGGTAGGACAGAAGCTCGGTTTCGTTCAGGACGGCCTTGTTGCCAAGACTGACAAATTTAGAGAAGCCGAAGTGCTCACCGCGTGACCAGTCGAGGATGGCCTGGCACAGGGCGCCGGACTGGGAACAGAAGGCCACGCTGCCAGGCACGGGCTGGGAGGCGGAAAAGCTGGCGTTGACGCCGTGGGCGGTGTTTATCATTCCAAGGCAGTTGGGCCCCAGAAGCGCGATGCCGTGCTTACGCGCCAAGGCGGCCAGATCGCGCTCAAGCTGATAGCCCTCGCGCCCAGCCTCGCGGAAGCCTGCGCTGATGACTATTGCCGACTTGAGGCCTCGCGCCGCCATGCTTTCAAAGGCGGGCAGCACTGCATCGCGGGGCACGGCGAAAACCGCCAGATCGATGCCGCCTGGCAGGTCGTCCGGGGTTCTGGCAACGGGCAGCCCCTCGATGCTGCCGCCCTTGGGGTTAACGGGATACAAGCGCCCCTTGAAACCTGCGGCCAGCATGTTGACCACGACGGCATTGCCCACCTTGCCCGGTGTGGCCGACGCGCCGATGACGGCCACCGTTTTGGGTGCGAAAAAAGCCTGCAAGGCGCGCTGATCCACGTATCGCTCCCGTGTTGCTCCACGGCTTTGCCGATGCGGCACCGATGCGGTCCCGATCTGTCCCGTTGTCAACCTGGATACACTGTCGCGCCCCGCGCCTCAAGGGGCTGCACGGCAAACCAGCCATCTTTCGCGAGAAATGTCCTTCTCATGTGTTGCCGAAAAGCCCGTCACAACATATAGATTTCTAATGCGAACTGTTTCAAGCAATGTTCATGGGGCTCCCGTAAGCGCAGCAATCCTTGTGGGCGGCGCCGCCACGCGCATGGGCGGAGTTCCTAAAGCCCTGCTGGATGTGTGTGGCCAGAGCATTCTCGACTGGCTGCATGAAGTGCTGTCGCCACGCTTCACGGACATCCTGCTGGTAGCCAAGGAGCCCGAACCATATCGCGGCATCTGCGACCAAGACCAGACCAAAGTCCTGCGGCTGGCCCTGGACGAGCTGCCCGGAAGAAGTTCGCTCACAGGAATCCAAACCGCACTGGCCAACGCTCAAACGCAGCACGTCTTCCTCACCGCCTGCGACACCCCCTTCCTGCGCCCGGCCCTGCTGGACGCCCTGCTGGCCCACCTGCGGCCAGAGGACGACGTTGTTCTGCCGCGCAAACCAGACGGCTACTTCGAGCCCTTGTGCGCACTCTATTCGCGCCGCTGTCTGCCGCACATCACGGCCCAACTGGCCCGCGGCGACCATAAAATCATCCGCTTCTTCGATCAGGTTCGCGTGAATCCTCTGCCCGTCGCCACCTTGCTTCAGGCTGACCAGGATCTGCTGTCCTTTAAGAACGCCAACACGCCGGAGGAGCTGCGCTCCCTGCGCCAAACCGCAGCGAGGCTGCGCCAGTCCCAGGAGAAAAAACAGTGACCCAGGAACGCATTTCCCGCGATCTAGCCCTGGAACGCATCCGCCACCATATTCACGACCACGCGCGCCATGTTCAGGACCTGCCGCTCATGGACTGCCTGGGACTGCTCAGCGCACAGGACCTCTTCGCAGTGCACTCAACACCCTCGGAGCCCCGGTCCACAGTTGACGGCTTTGCCCTTGCGAGCCAAGCCACGCGTCAGGCCACTGCTGAGGCCCCGACTGAATTCACCGTCAACGGACAGATCCGCCCCAGCACCATTGCCCCCCCCCCACTTGAGCCTGGCCAGGCGGTGAGCATCCTCACCGGCGGGCCGTTGCCAGCAGGCGCTGACTGCGTGGTCACTTCGGAATCCGTGACCCTCGCGGGTTCGATCCTCAAGGTGCCGCGCGTAGTCGTGCCTCAAGAGCATGTGCGCGCTGTGGGCAGCGACCTCAAGGCAGGCACGCGCATCGTGCGGCGCGGCGAAGACCTGACTTCTCCCGTACTGGCAGCGCTGGCGGTATCAGGGGCGATTCGTGCCAAGGCCTACCGCGCGCCAAAGGTGCTGGCCCTTGCCCTGGGGAACGAGCTTGACGCCCTGGACGCCGCACCTGCACCAGGGCACATGCCTGCGGACAACCTGCTGCTTGTGGCCGGACTGCTGCGCCAGAGAAATGTTGCTGATGTCACGGCGGATGTGTGCGCCAACAACCTTGGCGAAATTGGCCGCAGGCTCGGCACGGATGATTACCAGAGCATCATCACCACCGGAGGAACCGGCCCCGGCCAGCGCGATTTCATCATGCAGGCCGCCCTTGAAGCTGGGTTCAAACCCTTGTTCACAGGGCTGACGCTCATTCCAGGCAAGAGCATGTTTGCCGCCGTGAGGGGCAACACACTGCTACTGGCCCTTCCGGGTACGCCCTGGGCCGTGTTTGCGCTCATGCACGCCCTGGTTCTTCCCGCCATGTGCTGGCTCAGGGGCCGCACCTTGCCCGTGCCAGGGCTTATCCTGGCTCGAACAAGCCTGCTTCCTGGCGGCCCGCAGTTGGGTTGGGAGCGCCTTGTGCCTTGCACGGTTTCCGCCGTCGGGGCAGAGCTTCATGCCCTCCCTTTGCTTGACCGCACGCGAGAGGCCAGGCTGGACATGCTTCAGGCCCAGGGGCTGCTTATCGTTTCGGACAAAGCGGAAACAGGTGAGCTGCTGCCCATGATCCCCATCTGGGAGAATCGACGCGGCCACCGGCTGGACTGAGCCTCAAAAGAATCACAGACTTCACAAAGCGCCCCACGATCCCCACTGGCGGCAGACTTCGACTCAGGCGATAACACCGGCTGCGGATTTGATCTGGCGCTCTTGAGTGCAGCAGATTTCAATTTTGCCTTGACCGCCACCTAGCCCTTGTATATCTAAGCGCGACGCGAGCCAGCCAGCGTAGCTCAGCTGGCAGAGCAGCTGATTCGTAATCAGCAGGTCAGGAGTTCGACTCTCCTCGCTGGCTCCAGAGCAGACTAGGCCCCGCAACGGTTTGACGCCGTTGCGGGGCTTTCTCTTTGCTGTCAAATCTAGTCAATTCTGGGCAGTTTTTTACGCGTCCTTGCGTAAACTTTGCGTCAAGTCATATGGCCAAAATCCAACGCTGCGTGCCATCATCTCCCAGACTGTCCGACGCCCGGCAGGGCCTTGAGCCGCGCCTCGGTTATCTATGCCATAATATGCCTTGTGACATTCACCACAGCCGGGCCGTAGATGTTGTTGCTACTAAGGCACGTTGCGATTATCCCGTGGTGTGCAATCTGCATCGGGTCACGCGCAAGCGATAATTCCCACGTGCCAGGCTTTACTGCGTCCTTCTCTACAAGTGATGCATACAACATGGTCGCTGTAATCTTGTAGTACACATCATAATATGTGACGACATTATACGCCCTATTCCCGTGGTACGCCCCGCTGACGTAACCAGTGTTCTTGTTTCCAAGAGCGAGCTTTGAAGCGATAACATTAGATCCTGAGCTGATCGTAATCACGCTTATTGACAGCCCGTTTGTTGCCACTGCCAAAGATGTCGGATCCACAATTGCAATCGCGTCTGGCGAGAAAAACAGCGTTCCATTCGAGTGGTTACCGTGCAGTGCCGAACCAATGCGAAACATGCCCTCAGTTTCAACAAAGTGTTCAAAGGGCCTGTAGAGCATTTGCGCTGCTGGACCTGCTGTGTAGGGGTCTTGGCATGTGAATGAAGATCCGCTGGCAACTTGCAATGGTGTTTCCCATGCGTAATACCCGGCAAAGGTGACAGGCCCAGTATAATTCGCAGGCACAAAAGCTTCCGTGTAGACGCCCCTGCGCACCGCCCCTCCCACCATGTTCTTGCAGCCAAGATGCATGACTATGCCTCCTTGGTGCGGCCCATGAGCAGCCAGTTCGCGCCGTCCACACAGCGGAAGTTCAGGAAGATGCGCTTGCCAGCCGCGAATGTGGCGTCCAGGGCATTGTCTGCATTGGGTTTGAAGGCCGCGTTCCAGGTGATCGCCAAAGCCGAGGCCGCGTACAAGGTCATGAAGATGGTCTTGCCGCGCACGGCGTTGGCTGGTGCGCCCAGGGTGATGGCCCCGGTGGCGGAAATGTCGATGTCCTGGTGCAGGTCGGCGTCCAGGGCGATAGCGCCGTTCTGTGCGGTGAGGACCACAGGCACGGCGTACTGCTGGCGCGTGTAGGCCCCGACCACGGCGAGTTGTGCAAGCACGGTGCTTTCGAGCAGGGCGGCGCTTTTCAGGCCAAGGCTCGTGCGGGCGGCTGCAACGTCGGCAAGGTCAGAAAGATTGCTTGCCTTGAGCAGTACCGTCCCGGCGCTTGGAACGCTGGCAGCAGCTGCGGCAGCAGCGGCGGCGGATGCGCTGGCCTCGTTTGCCTTAGTTGCCGCTGTAGACGCGCTCGTGGTGGCGTTTGCCGCGTCCGTCCGCAACTGTGCGATGAGCGCGGCAGGGTCGGTGGTATCCTGTATGGCCACCTTTACGGAACGGCCTGTCTCCTCCTGAAGCGACAAGCAGATCATGGTCAGCAGATCCAGGGCCACCTCAACCTCTTCAAGCCACAGGGTCGAGGTGTTCGAAATCTTGGTCTCCTGGGCTATCTGCGGCGCTAGGTAGATGGTGAGGGTTTCCCCGGCGGCCAACACTTGCCGCGCGCTGCCCGCCTTGGGATAAGTCACGGTGCCGCTGACCGCCCCGGCTCCCGCCACGGTGTAGTCCGTGTTCTCAATGAGCGGAACCGGGCCGGAGACCGTGACGAGCAGCACCTTCACCTGGCTGCTTTTCAAAAACTTGAACCCGGTTGGGAACTGCGTGGCCACCCCGTTTCCGGCGTATTTCGACTTTGAGGCGCTGCTGGTGTACGTCATAACTCCCTTCCTCCTCGTATCAGTTGCCGCCGTAAGTAACCCGGCGAGTGGCTGCGTTCTTCTTTTTCTTCGGTGCGGGCACGATGAACCGCAGGGGGTTTTTGGTCTTGCCTTCGGCCATGTCCAGGGCCGCATCCATCACGGTTACAGCCTGACGCGAGGGCAGGCCCCACAGGTAGCCCGCGCCAAGCAGCGTGGCCTTGGCCACCTTGCGGCCCCGGTCCTTCTTGGCCTTGAAGGCATTGGCAAGATCAACAGGCGACTCAATTGCTGAAAGCACAGGACTGAGCTCAAAAGACCGTCCCTCAGCCAAGGCGCTCGACAAGCTGCGCAGCACCGGGAACGAGCTCATGTAGTAGCTGAAGATGGACAGCCCCAGGCCGCGCTTCTTCTCGTCGTCGTCCGGCGGGCCGTTGCGCAGCAGCTGTTCCAAAATGGCCGGCGCGATGAGCAGCCACCAATAGGCCTTGGCCAGCTCAATGGTCTTGGGCATGCTTGCGCCCTCGCCAAAGGCCCGGCGGTTGGCTTCGGCGATGTTGTTGTAATTGGTGGAAAACCAGCTGTAGAACATGGTCACGAACTTGCGCAGCTCGTTGCCGTGCTGCACCCTGGCCAGGCTCATGGCCGCGCCGTCGCCCTGGGATAGGCGCACGGTCATGTCCGCATACTCGCACGCCTTCTCCTCGCTCCAGCCGTTCTGCTCCATGGCCTGGGTGTATGCCGCCTGCCAGGTGGCATAGGCCACGGCGCTGTCCACCACCCCAATGAGCGCAAAGGCCGTGCGGTGCACGGTATCCAACATGCCGCTCTTGCTCGGGTCGAACTGGCCCAGCATGTCCACCACATCCCGGTCAAAGCTGTTCCGGCGGTTGCGCAGGGCTATGGACCGCTCCGAGACGAACTGCATGGCCTCGTGCGGGTGCGTGATGAGCGCAGAAACCGAGCGCACCGTTTGCGCCCAGCCCACCTTGTAGGCAGTGCTGGTGAGCGAGGTGAGCTGCAAAAAGGCCGTAAAGGGCTTCCAGCCCATGGCCACGATTTGCACATTGCGCCGGGTCCGGGCGAAGAACCGCTCCATGCGCGAGGACTCCTCTTTGGCGGGCCGCGCCACGTTTTGCAGCCACGGCGCGATCTGCTCGTACACCGGGCGGGACCAGGCAGCTTCCACCGCCTCGCGGAAGCGCTGGTCCGTGGTGATCTTCTGCACATCGCGTATTGCCACGGCGTGGGTGGCGTAGTGCGCGGTGTCCAGCACGTGCCGGGCAATGACGCCAAAGTCGAGCCTGGGAGCCATGCGCCCGCCCACGCGCTCCTTGGTGAAGCCGCTCTTGGGGTTTGGCTTCTGGTAGATGCTCTGGAAAAGATCCTGCATTTCCGCCTGGGCAGCCTGCCGGTCCGCCTTCCAGTTCAGCTCCCGGTCGAATATCAGCGGAAAGTAGCCGCCCTTGACCTCGATCTCCTGGCCGCTTTGCGTGCGGGCCACAAAGGGCAGCGGCTGCACCTTCTTCAGCTCCACACCTGTCAGGCGCTTGTGCGCGCGGTTCAGGTGCGGGTAGATGGCCTCGATTGCCGCCCACACCTGATGCACCACAGCCCACTCCCGTTCCCCCAGGCGCGAGAGGATGGCCGCCATGTCGCCCTCGGTCCACTGGAACCCGGCTTTGATGGCCTCGCGGTTGCCGTCGTTGCCGCTGTTCAGGGCCACCATGACGATCTCCTCCATGGTGAGCTGGAGCGGCGCACCCTGCTGGACTTCAACCTCTTTGCCCTTGCGGATAACCACGTTTCTGGGCACCTCTTCAATGGTCAGGCGCTTCTTGCGCCAGGCGGCCAGCTCCTTGCGCACCGGGGCGAAGGCCGCTTGAAGCTTGGCCTGCACCTCCTCGCCCAACGCCAAGAAGTCGCCACGGCTGCCCACAATGGGCTTGAAGCAGGCGCTCCACACCGCGCCCATGTCCTCTTGCCCGTCCAATTGGCGGAAGATGTGTTCCGGCTTGAGCAGCTCGGCATGATAGGCCGATACCCCGTCCAGAAACTCGCCCATGGTCCCGGTCCTGCGGGCGGAGGGCGGCTCCGGGTGAATATTCACCTGAGGCGAGGCTGGGCCCTTGGCCAGGATTGCGCCAAGCACCTGGCCCATAACGGCATCGAACTCCTGGGCCTTCCGCTGGCCCATGATGCGCGTGTCCCAGGTGCCGAAATGGATTATCTGCCGCAGCACGCGGTGGGCGTCGCGGTACTGGTCCACGCTGAGCGCGCCCTTCGGCACGCGCGAAAGGCTGGCGATGGCGTCCTGGTCCACAAAGTGGTGCAGGCCCTTGATGGACAGGAAGTCCAGCAGCTCCGGCCCGCCCCGCTCCGCCTTGGCTCCGCCCAGGCCGAACAGCCCGGCCCAGTTGCGCGCCTGCTGCCGCCAGTCCTCATCAATCTTGCGCGTAAGCATGGTGCGTGCGCTGCGCTCTATCTTCTCGCGCTCCGCCAGGGCGCGCTCCATTTCGCGCAACAGCAAATCGTTCTGGCTCATCTGGTTCAGCAAGAGTTGCGCCCGGCGATGGTCGCCCGCGTTGAAGGCTTGCTTGGCCTGGTCCTGCAAGCGCGTGCGCTCCATTCTGGCCTGGGCGCGCAGCTTGGCCAGGTCATACAGCCGCAGCTCGTCCACCGTGGCGCGGGCCTGCATGGTCTCCATGCGCCGGTTCTGCGCCTTGGTGAGCTTGCTCAAGATCTCCAGCGTAGCTTCCTGCACGGCCTTGTAGTCGCCGCCAAAGTCGCTATCCAGGGCGCGCTGGCGCTGGTAGGCCTCCTCACGCCGGGCCATGTAGTCGGTGATGATCTGGCCCTTGGCCGGAACGTCGAGGATGTCTTCCAGCATGTCGTGCGCGTCGGTGTAGCCGTGCTCCAGGGCCACCGCATCGGGCGAAAGCCCGGTGCCGCGCTTCACCAACCCAGGGCGCTTCATGGTCAGCAGGCGCACAAACTCCGCGTCGTAGGACTCGGAAACCATGGCATGATCCAGGCCGCCCAGGGCCACGGCAGCGTCCATTGCCCGGTGCGGCAGGTAGCCGTCCACGATCTCGCGGGCCTCGGCCCGCCACTGTGCGCGCAGGGTCCGGTGCTCCTTGCGGCGCTCCAGGTCGAAGCGCTCATAGGCTAGGCGCTCGGCCTCGGCCATCAGATCCTCGTAGTCCTTGATCTCGCTGAAGCTGGCCGCAAGCTCCTCCGCGTAGCCGGGCATGCCCGCGTCCTCATCCACGCGGAAGCTGTGCACGCTGTCCGCCGCCTGGGCCTCGGCATCGCGCTCCGCCTGGGTGCTCACGAGCCTGTCGAACACTTGGCGCACCTCCGGGGTAAGCTTCACCCCGCCGATGTTGCGGATGCTGCCGTAGACGCGCACCAGCATGTCGCGCAGGGTCTGGAACACGCGGCGCAGGCGCGAGGTGGGTGCCTGGCCCTCGTACAGGTAGCGTTCAAAGCCCTTGGCAAATTGCTCTTCCGCCTCGCGGGTCCACAGGCCGTCCTTTACGCTGCACCAGTCTTCGACAATCGCTTGGTCGCGCTCCGGCAGCATACGGCGCAGAATGTGCCCGGTTTCGTGGATGATGCTGGACGGGTCCGCCGTCTGGAACAGGTGGATGATGGCCCGGCCATCGTCCAGGAACTGCACCCCGGCGCGCGGTCCGGCCTGCTTGGCGGCGCGGGCGGAATAGGCTGACTCGCCCGGCGCGGAGTCCTGATTCAGCTTCTTCCCGCCGTCGTCATATATAGGCTTGACAACATCGCTTTCGGTGTATAGCTTTACACCAGAACGCTGTCGCGCCCTGAGCACCCCGGCCAATTGTGGGCCGGACATGTCCTCAAGGATCGCGGCAGTTTTCTTTTTTTCAAGGTAAACAAGTTCACCCGCCGCGGCTTTTCCCACAAGCCAGCCAGGGAATCTCTCTCTGCCATAAGCAGAGGTCACTTCGTTTACTCGGACACGGCCCGCCTTCACATCCACATCAAGGCCCACGATGACCGGATCTCCGTCTTCGCGCAAAGTGGTGACCACGGTGAATCCGTTTTTACCCTTGCCGTAGCGCAGCACAGCCACAGGGTCGGCCATCTCTTTATACAGCGCCGTGACCTGCTCTTTGGTTAAGTGATGCACCCTCCCATGTTTGGCCTTAATGGCTTGCACCTTGTCGAAGGTGCTTTTCTCCATAACCATGGTCAGGCCGGGCAAACCTATCTGGGTCAACAGGTCCGGCGTTTTTCCCATTTGGAGAATGGTGCGTTCGTGCAACTTGCCGGAAGCGGCCTTGTCCACCACCTCGGCCCACTGCTTGGCGGCTTCAACAATGCGCCGCCCGTAATCCCGCGCCTTGTCCAGCGCCTTGTCCAGCAACTCAGGCTGGTGCAGCATGCCCCCGCCGCGTTCACTCTTTGCGACGTCCTGCATGATCGCAGCCGTTGCGCCCGTTATGGCGTCGGCTTCCACCTGGGCCTGCTCGCGGGAAATTTTTCCCGTCGCAAGCCTCCTGATAACCTCCACCAGCTTTCCCGCTTGCTCACCGGAGAGATCCATATTCTCGGACAAGGCCCCCAACTGGGCGAGCAAATCCCCGGTCTCCCTATCTCCTGTCCAGGCGCGGGCCTCCGGGTCTGGCTCATCAGCGCGGCGGTTAATATCTGAGGCGTCCACAAACTCACCAACGGAGTTCAGAACCGAATGGACTTGTTTCCCATTGGACAATTTGACTTTTCTGTATACGCCGCTGTTAGAAGATGAATATTCGGTGGTGATAGACTCCTCTTCCGAAAGTTTGTTCTCATAGACGTACTTCTCGCCGTTGGCATCTTCGCGTGTCTCAACAGCCCCTAAATGTGGGCCAGCAGGTGGGGGTGACTGCGCCGCCATCATTTCTTCGGTTTTCACCGCGGTTGGCCCGCCTTCGCCGTAGCGCGTCCAGCGGATTGCCGCGCGCACGGCGTTGGCCAGGTCCGCATCGGTCAGCGCCTGCGGGTCCACCACGCCCATGCCCTTCAGCCAGTCGCGCAGCATGGCCACAAGCTGGTCCCACACGCCCTGCTCCACCTGGGTCAGC
>NZ_JAUYFU010000039.1 GCF_030689645.1 Humidesulfovibrio sp. | reverse complement strand
CACCGGCGCGAAGATAGACAAGAGCCCGGACTGGATGCGCTACCGCCTGCTGGCCATCGGCCAGCGCCCCATCAACAACATCGTTGACGTCACCAATTATATTTTGATGGAGCTGGGCCAGCCCCTGCACTCCTTTGACCGTACCCTGCTCAAGGGCGACGTGATCCGCGTCGCGCCTGCAAGTGAAGGGCAGACAATCACCACCCTTGACGGCCAGGAACGCAAGCTGCTGGGCTCAGACCTGCTCATCTGGGACGCCGAGCGCCCGGTGGCCTTGGCCGGTGTCATGGGCGGAGCAAATTCCAGCATCACCGACGAGTCCACTGAAGTCTTGCTTGAGTGCGCCATCTTCCGGCCCGGAACCATCCGCAAGACCGCCCGCCGCCTGGCCCTGCCCAGCGAGTCCTCGTACCGCTTCGAGCGCGGCGTGGACCAGGTGGGCAGCCTCTTCGCCCTGGAGCGCGCGGCCCAGCTCATGGCTGAGGTCTCCGGCGCAAGGGTCATGGCGGGCATCGCCGTGGCCGAGCCCAAGCCCTGGGCAAAGCGCGAGCACGACTTCCGCATCGCCAAGTGCAACGCCCTGCTGGGCCTGGAGCTGACTGCGGACTTCTGCCGCAGCACCCTCACGGGCCTGGGCTGCCCGGTGAACGACGCCAACCCGGACTGCTGGCGCGTGGGCTCGCCCTCGCACCGCCTGGACCTGGAGCGCGAGGTGGACCTGTTCGAGGAATGCGGACGCGTGCATGGCCTGGACCGCATTCCCGCCGTGCTGCCCAAGATTTCCAAGTCCCTTGAGTCCGTGCAGATGCGCGACACCGAGTTCGGCTTCCTTCAGGCGCTCAAGGCCTGGGCCGTGGGCGCTGGCCTGCGCGAGGCGGTCAACTACAGCTTTGTCGGCACCGACGACCTGGACCGCCTCAACCTGCCGGTTGCGGGGCGCATCAAAATCGCCAACCCGCTCACCGAGGATCAGAACGTGCTGCGCACGGAGATCGCTCCGGGCCTGCTGAACAACGTCCGCCACAACCTGGCCCAGGGTAACGCGAGCTTGCGCCTGTTCGAAGTCGCCAAGGCGTTCCACGAGGACGCGGCCAGCGACACCGGCGCGCGCGAGAACTCCCGCCTGGGCATGCTGGTGCACGGCTCGCGCCACAGCCAGGAATGGCCCTGGGAGCAGGGCGAGGCCGACTACCTGGACGTGAAGGGGCTGGTAGAGAATCTGCTGGCGCACCTGCGATTGGGCTCGGGCAGCTATGTGCTGGAGACGGAGCACCCTTACCTTGAGCCCTGCGTGCGGGTTGAGGTGGCGACCAAGGCGGGCGTGCAGCTTGTTGGCCGCATTGGCCGCGTGCAGCCCAAGATCGCCGACGCCTACCACGCGCGCAAGGACATCTGGCTGGCGGACATGGACGCGGACCTCATGCGCGCGCTTTCCAGCGCCACCACCCCGGTGTTCAAGAGCCTGCCGAAGTTCCCGCCCGTGCGGCGCGACGTGACGGTCATCTGCCCGGCCACGTTGCACGGCGAGGCCATCGAAGCGGCCATCCGCGAGATGAAGCCCAAGAATCTAGAGAGCCTGGCCCTTGTGGCCGTGTACGCTCCCGAAGGCTCGCCCTCTGAGAAGGCCGAGCGCAACCTGACCTACCGCCTGACCTACCGCCACGCCGAGCGCACGCTGGTGGACAAGGAAGTGGACAAAGAGCACGGCAAGGTGCTCTCCGGCCTGCCGCAGAAGCTGCCTGTCAGGATTTAAGCGAAATCAGAAAGAATCCCGCAGAGGGAATGCAAAAGGGGAGTCCGCGAGGGCTCCCCTTCTTGCATTGTCTATGCTTCAATGAAGTAGTCGGAATCGATCTTTTTGATCGCGTAAGTTTGCGCTGGCGCAACGCCTACATTGTGCTCAATCATATACTGGGCAAGTGCCACGCCATCAATTAAGACGATGGTATTTGGAATGCTCTGGACGTATTGCTTTGCTTCCGCCGTAAATGTGGATGTTGTTATGAATATGCCTTTCTTTGCGGAGCGGCCAAGCAGGGCACCAGCGAATTTCTGAATCTCGGGGCTGCCTACGCTTCCAGTCTAGCGCTTTGCCTGCACGTAAATAACATCAAGGCCAAGGCGGTCTTCTTTGATGATACCGTCGATTCCGCCATCACTAGATCTCCCGACAACCTCACCGGCCTCAGTTCTCGAACCACCATAGCCCATGGCCAGCAGCAGATCTATGACAAGATATTCAAAGAAGCGAGGACTACAGCTCATTACTTGCGCCAGGACTTCCCCAGCAAGTATTTCCTGGAGTGTTCCATACGCTTTTTCAATAGCCTCCTGCGGAGTTGCATCTGAACACGCGGGTGAAACTTCTGCTGGAGTGTCGCTGGAGCGTTTTCGGAACGCTTGGAATTCGCCAAATTGCATGAGGTAGATGTTGTCTATCCTTGGGGGGCTTCCTTGAGTACCTGATGCCCTTTTGGGGTGATGGCATATTGTCCGCGCTGGGGATAATGAATGAGTCCAGCCTGCTTCAGATAACACTTGGCCCAGCTTACCCTGTTACTGATGATTGATTGGCTCCTGCTTGCGAGTAGTTGCTGTCGTTCTTCCTCAGTTACTTTGAATTGGTTAGCAATGGCTTCTGTCAAAGCAGAAAGTGTCCATTCCTTCCCATCTTCAAGTAGTTTGAGCAATGGAAGCATTATAGTTTGATAGTCTGGAATTGCCACGTGCAGACCTCGATAACGAAAGGGTTTAATTAGGCTATATTGATATCGATTAAAGACCGCTAAACCATTCTCTGAAGGGTGGCAACCTCCCGCCCCCTTCCCCCCCGGCATTTCCTCTGCTATGACTTTAAGAATGGAAGCAGGCGCGAAGGGAAAGAATTATAAGATCGGGCAGGCGGCGAAGCTGCTCGACGTGAAGCCCTTTGTGCTGCGCTTCTGGGAGAGCGAGTTCAAGGACGTGCTCGTGCCCGTGCGAACTCCCAGCGGCCAGCGCGCCTACACCGAAGGCAACGTGGAGCTGGTGCGCGAGATCAAGCGCCTGCTCTACGAGGAAGGCCTGACCATCGAGGGCGCCAAGAAGCGCCTCCTTCAGACCAAGGGACAGCCCAAGGGCCAGGCGCAGGGCCAAGCGCAGGGCAAGCCAGCGGGTCAGGCAGGGGGCCAGGCCGCAAGCCAGCAGGTTCAGCCATCTCTCGTCCAATCGGCAAGCCCCAGCCCAGGCGTGAACACCCTCGGCCACGGCGTGCAGCCGTCGCTGCTCGCCGTCATTGAGCAGCAAGCCCCGGCCTCCGCCCAGCCGGACGCCCAGGCCGAGCTCCTGGCCCAAAGCCGGGCCGAAAACCAATCGCTGACACAAGCCTGGGTACAGGCCGAGGACCGGGCGGAAGCCCTGGCCAACACTCTCTCGGACCTGTGCCTGGAACTCAAAGCCATCCGCGACCTGCTGAGCTAGGCCGCGCCAGCGCACCCAATCAGGAGGGCACATGCGCGTACTCGTCCTCATCGGCGGCGCAATAGCGAGCATTTTCGTCCTCGGCGCCGTTCTGCTCACCCTCATGGTGGACCCCAATAAGTATAAAGATGACTTCGCCCGCCTGGTGAAGGAGAGCACTGGCCGCGAGCTGGTGTTCGAGGGAGACGTGAAGCTGACGTTCTTCCCGCGTCTGGGCGTGCAGACCGGCGGCGTGCGCGTGAGCAATCCTCCGGGATTTGACGACAAGCCCTTCACCCGCGTGCAGCGCGCCAACGTGAGCATCAAGCTGCTGCCGCTGCTTTCGCGCCGGGTGGTGGTGGGCAAGGTCGTGCTGGAGGGGCTGGAGCTGCATCTGGTGAGGAACGCCGACGGGCGCGCCAGCTGGCACGACATCATCGGGCCGGACGATCCGGAACCCGCTGCCGCTGACGGGGCGCAGAAATCCGGAGGCCCTTCGGCCTTTGACTGGAGCCTGGGCGACGTGGCTCTTGACGGCATAAGCGTCAAGGATTCTAGCTTGATATGGGAAGACCGCATGCTCGGCAAGCGCTACGCCGTAAGCGGCCTGAACGTGGAGATGAAGGCCATCCGCCAGGGAAAGCCCAGCGATTTCACAGCATCCTTTCTGCTCGACTCGTCAAAGCCGGAACTTAAGGCGCAAACCGAGGCCACGGGCACAGTGATTCTGAATGCGGGCGACGAGCGGCATGTGTTCAGCGACCTCAAGCTCAAGGTTTCAGCCACGGGCAAGGCCGTGCCCGGCGGCAAGGGCGATTTTGAGCTGGGGTTGGCGGAACTTAAGGTGGACGACAAACAGCATACCGCCGTGGGGTCCGGGTTAAGCTTCTCCGGCTACGGGGCCAAGGTTACGGGACAGTTCCTGGCCTCGAACCTGAAGGACGGCCCGGACGTGAAGGGCAGGCTGGACGTGCCGGACTTCAATGGCCGGGAGCTTTCCGCAGCGCTCACGGGCAAGGCCCCGGACACCGCCGACGCGGCTGCCTACCAGCACATCACCGCAGCGTTGGAGTTCAAGGCAGGCCGGGGCTACACCGAAATTCCAAATTTCACCGCCAGCCTGGACGACGCCCGCGTGGAAGGCCGCTTCCGCGTCACGGGCCTGGAAAAGAAGGCCTACAATTTCAACGTGCGCGTCAGCGGGTTGGACGCCGACCGCTTTTTGCCCGCCAAGAAATCCGTTGAGGCGGAAGCGCGTGAAGCCGCATCGGCGGCGCCCGGAAGTGCCGGAGTTGATCCGCACAAGGACGACGTGTTCACGGTGAAGGCCCTGCGCGAGATGAAGCTCGACGGGCAGGTGACGGCGGAGCGCTTCAAGATCAGAGGCCTGCGCTTCACCAGCCTGAAGCTGCCTATGATGGCCCAGGATGGCGTGCTGGACGTGGGGCAGGTGGAGGCCAGACTGTATGACGGCAGCCTGAAGGGCTCCCTGCGCGTGGACGTGCAGGGCGACCGCCCGGCGGTGACGCTCTCCTACCAGCTGGTCAACGTGCAGCAAAAACCGTTGTTCAGCGATATTGAAGGCAAGGAAAGCCAGTTCGCGGGCACCATGAGCGCGGAAACCGTGTCGCCCCTGGTGTGCCAGGGGAACACCATGCACGGCCTCAAACGCAGCATGAGCGGCAGAGTCCGCTTCTCCGTGCGTGACGGCGTGTTTCCTGGCGTCAACATCCTGGGCGTCGTGCGCGACTCGGGCAAGAAAGCAAAGGATGCGCTTCCCGCAACCGGGGCCGAGACCGGCGCGGAGAAGTCCACAAAGTTCGGCAGCATCGACGGCACCGCAGCCATCAATGGCGGCGTGGCCACCATCAACGATCTGGACTTCAAGGCCCCGTTCCTGCGCGCAGATGGCCGCGGCACGGTGGACATAGCCACCAAGCAGACCGACTACACCCTGCATGTGCGGGTGGTGCCCAGCAGCGAGGGCCAGGGCGGCAACGCCGGGCTTCTTGGTCTGGTGGTGCCCATGCGCATCACCGGGCCCTACGACAATTTGAGTTTCAGCACGGACTACCTGCGCACTCTCGGCAAGGGTGCCCTTGACGCAGTCGGCGGAGTGGTGCAGGGCATTGGTAATGTCCTCACCGGCGGCGGGCGGTCCTCGCGCCAGGGGGGCACACCGGAAAAGAAGTCCAGCGGACTGCTGGACGGGGTCAAGAAGCTCTTTTAGCTGGGATACAACATGAGGAGTTTTCATGCAGCGCTTTGCATTTTTTGTTGATGGATCAAATTTATATGGTTCTTTGCGCACGATGAATCTAGAAATCTCAAATTACGGTCAGCTGTACGGTCATATTTATAGAGAAGCAGTGAAGGTTTGGCACGAGGTGACCTTGCAGACCGCTGCGGCTGTGGCCCAGCTGCGGCGTGTGTATTGGTATGCCGTGGGGTCTGTGGACGAATGGGACCTTTCGGCCCCGCAGTCGCGCGCGGCCCTGCGCGCGGCCTTTGTGCGCGATGCGGAAATCCGCGCCCTGTGGCTGACGCGGGTTTCCGCCAACAACCCGAACCTGCCGGAAGGGGAGTTGGAGGAGGTGGCCTGGAACGCCTGCGCGGCTGATTTCCGTGACTGGTACGGCCAGAAGGTGCGGGCAATTGACGGCATGCGCCGCTTCTACGCCGGGGTGCGCGCCTCCTCGGACCTCATCGACATCCGCGAGGCCGGGCACTGGAAGGTGAACTTCCTGCACCGCTGGGTGGAGGAAAAGGGCCTGGATACCGCGCTGGCCGTGGACATGGTGGCCCTGCAGGACAACTACGACGTGGCAGTGGTGGTTTCCGGCGACGCCGACGCCATTCCGTCCATTCGCCACCTGAAAGAGCGCGGCAAGCACATCGGCGCTGTGGAGTTCGTGGGCGGATCGTCCTCGGATACGCGGGGCCGGGCGTTTTCCTCACGGCTCAAGACCCATGCGGACTTCGTCCTGCGCATCCACGAGCAGGACCTGCTGCACCTGGACCATCGCAACAAGAATTTGAACGGGTAGCGGGGGGGCCATTTGCCGCTCGGCTTCGGCTGCTGCATACTGGAGACGCGTTGCCAGCAGCCCCGGGCCCGTGTGCGCCGAGGGACTGCTGCCGGAAATGTGAGGTCTGCTTGGCGGCAGTGACTTTTATGATGAATTTCAGCACGCTTATGCCCGTGCTGCTCGGCGTTACCCTGACCCGGTTCGTGGTCATGGGCCACTATGTTTTGCACCGCAAAGTGTACCCCGGTTTCCGCACTTTCGTCCTCGCCGAGTTTTGCGCCCTGCTGAGTATGAGCTTCATATTTCTGCGCTCCAGCATGGGCGAGGCCCTGCTGCTGATGCTGCTCACCGGCCTCGGCTCCTTCGCTCAGCAGATCATTGCCTATCATGGATTGGGCGTCTATTGCCGCCTCCCCAGGCTGTGGGCCCGCACCAGGCAGAACATGCTCCTTGCCGCCGTGGCGGGGCTGGCTCTGTCCGCGGATTATATTTTCTCGCCGGACATCATGCGACGCGTGATGATCTATTCGGCAGTCTCATTGGTCATCTGCCTGCGGGTTGGCCTGGAGATACCGCTTCTGGGCCGCCGCGTCATGGCCGGAGTGACGCTGCTGTGCGCCACCTTCCTCCTCGGCGCGGCGTTACATGGCGCGCGGGGCTGGAGCATGCTCGGCGCCGTTGGCTACGACTATTCCGCGGACCCCATTCTGACCTATCTGCTGCTTTTTCGCACCCTGCAGAGCGTGCTGGAGTTCTATGTGGTGTTCTCCATGAACTCGCAGTTGCTTGAGGTCGATCTGCGCGCCGCCACAGCCCAGGTGGCCCACATGGCCCAGACCGACTCCCTGACGGGCGTCCTCAACCGGCGTGGGCTGCAAGTCCTGGGGGCCGAGGCCTTGCGCAAGTCCCTCAGCCAGGGCCGCCCGGCCTCGGTTATCATGCTCGACCTGGACCACTTCAAGCGCGTGAACGACACCTTGGGCCATGTGGCGGGCGACGAACTCCTGCGCGACGTGGCCGCCCTGTGCCAAGGCTCCCTGCGTGGTGAGGACGTGTTCGCCCGCTACGGCGGCGAGGAGTTCGTGGTCGTGGTGCCATTTTCCGACGTGCGCGAGGCCCGGCAATTGGCGGAGCGCATGCGCCAGGCCGTGGAAACAACAATTTTCCCGGTGATGCAGGGCCAGTTCGTCACTGCCAGCTTTGGCGTGGCGAGCGTCCGGAAGGGCAATCTGCAAGCGCTGCTGCGGTGCGCCGATGAGGCGCTGTATGCTGCCAAGAGGGCTGGCCGCAACCGCGTGGTGCTGGCCTTGGGCCCCGACGAAGCGGCCCAGGCGGGCGAGGCTGCGCCGGCCTAGGCAAAAGCGCAGGGGGCTCATAACGGGCCGGAGGCCTCCATGGATGACCACACCTTGCTGCTTCTCGCCGACATCGTGCTTGCGGCCCACGCGGCCCTGGCGCTCTTCCTCACCTTTGGCCTTGTGGTCATTCTTGTGGGCGGCCCGCTGGGCTGGCGATTCGTGCGCAATCGCGCCTTCCGCATAACGCACCTCGCGGGCATGGCCGTCGTGGCAGGGGAGTCGCTGCTCGGCCTCACCTGCCCGCTGACGGATTTCGAGGCGGCTTTGCGCACGGCGGCGCGCGCGCCCGCATACGGCGAGAGCTTCATAGCCCACTGGCTGGGCAGATTCCTGTTCTATGACTTCGACGAGCGGGTGTTTCTGGCACTGTATCTGGCCGCGCTGGGGCTGACCCTGTGGGCGTGGCGGAGGTGGCGTGCGAACAGTGGAAATGGAGGAGTCATCACATGAGAAGAGGACAGTTTGTCGCGCTGCTTTTTGGGGTGTTCCTCGTTGCTTGGTCCCTGCTGGGGGCTGTGCCGGAAGCGCAGTGCGCCAGCGTGGAAACCCGGTTCCTTGTCGCCAGCGACGCCACGGGCCAAATGTCCGAAGCGGAGTTGAAGGACCAGGCCGAGCTGGCGCAGGCGACGCTGGATCGGGTTCTGGAGTTCTGGTCCGTTGATGCCGAAATTGGGCAATTCGGAAAAATTCGCGTCATTTTCGATCAGCCGCGCCGGGAGAATTATTCTTGCGTCTTCTACTGGGAGAGAGGCCCTCTTGGCCGCGTGCGCGCCATTCGAGTTTTCGGTTACCAAGGCGGGACGCAGATGCTGGCGCACAAGCTCACCAGCGCCATTTTTCCCCAGCCGGATAAGCTGATTCGCAACATGATGGGGATTCTCGCGGAAACCTGTGTGGGCAACCCGAGGACCTTTCCGCGTTGCGGATTCAGCGCCGACGAATGGGTTTTGGCGCTTTTGAGGATGGACGCGTTCCTGCCCCTCAAGGATTTGGGGCCGGACCACGAATCCTGGGGCATGTCGGATGGGGGGAATGGCAGGCTCATGGTGTTGGACAGGGTCCGGCAGCACCGCGCCTACGCCGAGGCAGGTTCCTTCGGACTTTATCTGTACACGCGGTATGGGTTGGAGAAGATCAAGAAGTTCCACCGGCTTTCCGGCCAGGGCGCACGTCCGGCGCAGGAGGTCTTCGGGCTTGGGATGGATGAGCTTGAGCTGGACTGGCTGGCTGCGCTGCGGCAGGGCGAGAAGTCCAACGGAGCGAACGTTGCGGTGGTGCACAGGCTGTTTCAGGGAAACCCGCGCACGGCCTGTGTGATGGCGCAGCGGGTTTCCGCCGGGGTGCGGTGAGGAATTCTAGCTTCCCGCCGCCGCAAGCTCTTTCAGCTTGGCGAAGCAGGCGTCCAGGGGCTCGTTGTCGCCCACGTACTGCTGCAAATAGGCGTTGATGGGCGCGACCATGGCGATGGCGCGGTCCACGTCCGGGCTGGCGCCCTTCTGGTACGCGCCGATGTTCACCATGTCCTCCACGCGCTTGAAGGTGCTCATGAGCCGCAGCACCGTGCGCCCGGCCTCGATGTCCTCGCGCGCCACCACCTCGCTGCGCAGTCGGCTGATGCTCTTCAACACGTCGATGGCCGGGAAGTGCGCCTGGTCGGCCAGTTCTCGCGTGAGTACGATGTGCCCGTCGAGGATTGAGCGCACCGCGTCGGCGATGGGTTCGGTAAAGTCGTCGCCGTCCACCAGGACGGTGTACACGCCGGTGATGGAGCCCACGGCGCTCTTGCCCGCGCGCTCAAGCAACTGCGGCAGCTGGGCGAAGACGCTGGGGGTGTAGCCGCCGCGCGTGGGCGGTTCGCCCGCTGCCAGGCCCACCTCGCGCCCGGCCATGGCGAAACGCGTCACGGAGTCCATCATCAGAAGAACATCAAGGCCCTGGTCGCGATAGTACTCGGCCACGGCTGTGGCGGCATAGGCCGCGCGCATGCGGATTAGCGGGCTCTTGTCGCTGGTTTCCACGATGACCACGCTGCGCGCCATGCCTTCCGGCCCCAGGTCGCGCTCGATGAACTCCACCACCTCGCGGCCACGCTCGCCCACCAGGCCGATGACGTTGATGTCGGCCTTGGTGTACCGGGCCATCATGCCCATGAGGGTGCTTTTGCCAACGCCGGAGCCGGCCATGATGCCCACGCGCTGGCCCTTGGCCAGGGTCAGCAGGCCGTTGATGGCGCGCACGCCAACGTCCAGCGGCTGGTCGATGCGCGGGCGCTCCATGGGGTTGGGCGGGGTGCGGTAAAGCGGAACAAAGGCTTCGGGCGCGAACATGCCCTTGCCGTCGATGGCCTCGCCAAAGGCGTCGAGGGTGCGGCCCAAAAGGCCGGGGCCCACCGGGAAATGCGGGGGCGAGGCGGAATTCCTTATCAGGCTGCCCGGGCGGATGCCGCGCAGGTCGCCGTAGGGCATGAACAGGCAGGAGCCTTCCTTGAAGCCCACCACCTCCGCCGGGATGGGGGTGGAGTCGCGGTCCTCGGGCAGCAGGTGGCACACGGAGCCCACAGGGGGGCGGATGCCCTGGCCCTCGGCGATGAGGCCCACCACGCGCGTGACCTTGCCAAAGGTTTGACAGAGGTCCAGGTCGTCAAAGGCCTGGCTGACGGCTTCAGGGTTGAGGGTCACTGCCTTCCTCTCTGGCCTGGGCAAGGTCTTCCGGCAGGGACAGCTGGTCCAGGTAGGGATCAAGCAGCGCCACGCGGTTGCCCAGGGCGTTGTCGGCCAGCATTTCCGGGGTTTCCAGCACCACGCCGCCCATGGTCAGGCTGGCGTCGGTGGCGAGCTTCCACTGGCCGAGGTCGGGACGGCTGACTTGGATCTGCTCCATGAGGCTTCTGGCCAGCTCGAAATCTTGCGGCGACACCTTGAGGGTGAACTCGCGGTGGGCGTCCAGCCGTGAACAGGCCTCGTCCATGAGTCGCTCCAACACTTCGGCGCGGCGCGCTTCCATCTCCACGCCCAGGGCCTTGCGGGTGAAGCTCTTGGCCAGAGTGGCGAAATCCTTGCGGCGCGCCTCCCAGACTTCCTGGCCCAGGGTCTGGATGCCGGCCAAAAGGGCGCTCATGGCCTGCACGTGGCTGGTCACCTCGGCGTCCAGGCGCACCTGGGCCTCGGCCTCGGCTTCGGCCCGGGCCTGGGCCACGGCCTCGTCCACTTCGGCCCTGGCCAGGTCGCGGATGGCTTGCGCTTCGATCTGCGCCTTGTGCATGGCCTGGGCGACGATCTCGCGCGCCAGGGTTTCGGCCTTGGCCCGGCAGCGGGCGATGTACTCGACCTCGGTGGCCTCGTCCCAGACGGGCTTGTGGCGCTTTCCCTCGATCTCCTGGATGGTGACGAAGCCTGCGCCGGGGCTGTCGCAGCCCATGAGCACGCGGCCTGAGTAGCGCGGAGCGGTCTTCGGGGGCGTCTGCGGGCTAGATGAATTCATCGCCGCCACCTCTGCTTATGGCGATGCGGCCCTCGGCTTCGAGGCGGCGCACCGTCTTGACGATATTCTGCTGGGCGCCCTCCACCTCGGAGAGCTTCACCGGGCCCATGATCTCCAGATCTTCGCGGATCATGCCTGCGGCGCGCTCGGACAGGTTCTTGAGGAACTTGTCCTTGAGGTCGTCGCTGGCGCCCTTGAGCGCCTTGGTCAGCTCCTCGTTGGAGATGTCCTTCAAAAGTTCGCGGATGCTGCGGTCGTCCAGGCCCTTGATGTCCTCGAACACGAACATGAGGTTTCGGATGTCGTCGGCCATCTGCTGGGATTCTTCCTCGATCTCGGACAGGACTTCCTCTTCGGTGGCGCGGTCCACGGCGTTGAGGATTTCGGCCACGGCATTGACGCCGCCGACCTTCTTGCCTTCCTTGCCGCCCATGGCGATGAGCTGGCTCTGGAGGACCTTGTCCACCTCGTGGAGCATCTCCTCGGCCACGGCCTCCAGCTTGGCCAGGCGCATGAGCACTTCCGGCCGCACGCCGCTGGGCAGATTGGACAAAAGTTCGGCGGCCTGGTCCGGGTGCAGGTGGCCCAAAATAAGGGCCAGGGTCTGCGGATGCTCGTTTCTGAGGATCTGGGCCAGGATGCGCGGGCTGACGTTTGAAAGTTCCTGGAAGGGCGTTGGGCCGGTGTCGATCTCCAGGCTGTCCAGAATGTACTTGGCTGTTTCAGAATCAAGAGCCTTGGTAAGAAGGCGCTTCACCTGCTCGGCCCCGCCGGTCAAAGTCTCGGCGCCGTATGTTATGGCGTCGTTGAACTCTTTCAGCACATCCACCACGTCTTCGCGGGATACGGAATCGATGTCCAGCATGGCCTTGGAGACGGCGGCGATTTCCTGACGCTCCATGCGCTTGAACGCTTCGCTCGTGAACTTTTCGCCCAGGGCGAGCATGACGATGGCGGTTTTCTGGGGACCGGTGAAGCTGGCCACTTACGCCTCCTGTCTGGCCCACGACTTCAAGAGCCGGATAGCCTGATCCATGTTCTGTTCGCTCAACTGCACGGCCTGGCTCTTCAAGAGTTCCAGACGGCGGGCCGTATCCAGGGCCTCTTCGGGGACCTCGATGGTCTCCTCGATGGCCAGGCGTTCGTCG
Organism: Humidesulfovibrio sp.; assembly: GCF_030689645.1. Classification (GTDB taxonomy): domain Bacteria; phylum Desulfobacterota; class Desulfovibrionia; order Desulfovibrionales; family Desulfovibrionaceae; genus Humidesulfovibrio. The sequence continues at coordinate 67,601 of NZ_JAUYFU010000039.1, read as the reverse complement.
GTGCTCGGCAGACTCGCCAATTCCTCAACCTCCTCCTCGGCCACCTTGGGCCGGATAAGGGCCATGACCACGGGACGGACAACCAGGATCAGGAAGAGGAAGATCAGCAGTCCCGTCAACAGCGGCTTGCCCAGCTTGCCGCCCAGGTCGATGAAGTTCTTCACCAGGGAAGAACCCTCGCCAAGATCCACTGCGCCGAAGGCGATGCTCGACACCTCAAGGGTGTCGCCGCGGTCCTTGTCGAGCCCGACAGCGCTGGAGACCAGGCTCTTGATGCGGGCCATTTCCTCTTCGCTGCGGGGCACGTAGGTCATCTGGCCGGTCTTTTCGTCCTTGGTGTACGTGCCGTCGACGATAACAGCAACCCCCAGGCGCTTCAACTCGCCCACAGGGGAAACAATCTGCTGCTCTTCCTTGTTGATCTCGTAGTTGGTGGTGCGCGTTTCGCGGGTGGAGTCCTGGGAGCTCTGGGTGCCGGTGAAGCCGTCGCCGCGGAAGTTGGCCTCGGGCACGGCGCCGTCGAGGTTGGCCTTGCCGGAAACGGTTTCCTCGCTTCTGCTCTCGCTTCTGACCACCTGGCCGTCGGGGTTGAACAGTTCCTTCTTGATGGTCTTGTGGCTGAAGTCGAGCTCGGTGTTCGCGCGGGCTATGATCTTCTGGGGGCCGATGACTGGGGTCAGGAGCTCCTCGATGCGGCGCTCGATCTTGCGCTCCATCTGGGCCTTGTACTCAAGCTGGGTGGTGTTCATGCCGGCGGACTCGTCATCCGCAGGCTGGTAGAGGGGCTGGCCGTTCTGGTCGGAAATGGTGATGCGCTTCTTGTCCAGGCCCTCTACGGCCATGGTCACAAGATTGACGATGCCCTGCACTTCCTTGGGCTCAAGCTTGCCGTCCTTCTCCTTCAGCTTCAGCACCACCGAGGCCGAGGGCTGGGTCTGCTCCTCGATGAACAGGCTTTTCTTGGGCACAACCAGGTGCACGCGGGCGTTCTCGATCTTGGGGAACTCCGCGATGGTGCGGGAGAGTTCGCCCTGCAGCGCGCGCTGGTAGTTGATGTGCTGCACGAAATCGGTCTGGCCGATCTTCACTTCGTCGAAAATTTCAAAGCCGATGCCCTGGCCGTGGAGATTGCCCTCGCTGGCGACCTTCAGGCGCAGCTCGTACACCCGGTCGGCGTGCACCAGCACCGTCTGGCCGTCGTCCGCGAGCTGGTAGGGCTCCTTTGTGGCCTTCAGCAGGGTGACGACCTTGGAGGCGTCCTCGTTGGAGAGTTTTGTGTAGAGCACCTTGAAGTCGGGCTTGTTCATGAAGATGATGCCAGCCGTGAAGGCCGCCACCAGAACAACGGCCAGACCGCCGATGAGCATCTGCTGGGACATGCTGCGCGCGGACCAAAGGCCCTTGGCCTTCTCGAGTAATTCAGCGACTTTCGGGTGCATGCTCTCTCTCCTGTTCTCTTGAGGCTGTTCTCTTTACGACGCGTTCTGGAGCGGTGCCTAGAACTGCATCTTGGTAAGTTCCTGGTAGCTGGCCAGGATCTTGTTGCGCACGGCGCTGGTCATGCTCATGGCCAGTCCGGCCTTTTGCAGCGAGATCATCAGTTCGTGGACGTTGTGGTCTTTGCCTGCGGCGAAGGACTCCACCAGGCTGTTCTTCTCCTGCTGCATGGAGTTGACCTTGTCCAGGCTGCCCTTCATGGCGTCCATGAAGCCGCCGGCGGGCTTCTGGGCGTTGTTGACGCCGGAGGCGAGGCCGTGTTCGGCGTTCTGGTGGGTCTTCAGGGCATTTTGGTAAGCCTGCATGGCGACGGACTTGACGATCATGGTGAGTCTCCTTGATTTTCCGAAGGCTAGCGGGCGATCTGCAGGGCCTTGTTGAACATGGCCTTGGTGTCCTGAATGGCCTGAACGTTGGCCTCGTATGACCGCATGGTGGTGATCATGTTGGCCATCTCCTCAACCACGTTGATGTCCGGGTACTTGACGTAGCCTTCTTTGTCCGCGTCTGGGTGGCCGGGCTCGTGCACCATTTTCATGGGGCGCTTGTCGGCGACGATGCCGCGCACGATGACGCCCTTGAGTTCGCGGTTTTCCGCGTTCTCCATTTCCTTGTCGAAGGGGTTGAACACCGGGCTGGCGGCAAAGGCCACGCTCTTGCGCTGATACGCGCCGCCTTCAGGAGTCCTGGTCGTCTTGACGTTGGCCAGGTTCATGGAGATGACGTTCATGTACGTGCGCTGAGCCTTCATGCCCGAGGCGCTGATGTCGAGTGCGCTCATGAAGTCCATTTACTTTCCTCCATCCTGAATGGCGGTTTGAAGGCCGCTGAAGTTCTTGGCGATGATGTCGGTGAGGGCGTTGTACATCATGGCGTTCTTGGCCATGGTGGTCATTTCCTTGTCCAGGTCCACCACGTCCTCGCCGTGAACCGTGCGCGGCTTCCAGTCCGCAAGGGCCTTGCCCTGGAACCCGTTGACATCGAAATTCGCGGGCAGATGGTTCGAATTGGTTCGTGTCATCTTGCCGCGCTGGTCCATGTGCATGGCCTTTTGCAAATCACCCTCGAACTCCAGCTTGCGGGCCTTGTACTTTGGGGTGTTTACATTGGCGATGTTGGCCATGACGACATTTTGACGTTCCAGGCGCAGGTCCAGAACCTTTTCCATTACGCCGAACTGTCGACCGAAAAGACTCTTCATGCCTTGTCCCTCCTGGCTTTTGCCCTTTTCTGCCGGGTGCCGACCGAGTGGCCCGCCTTCCAGCTTGGCTGGTACATAGCAAAGGCCGTTCCAAGTTTTTAATATGCTCAAATATAAGGACATTTAACTAGCGTCGCTGGTTTTGGCCTGCCCCGCGCCATTATGTTGTTATCGCGCGCGTGAGGGGGCGCTGGCGGAGCAGGGTGGGGTGGGGCGGCAGGAGATGATTGGTGCATTGGCACACATGCTGCATGTGCCGGGCAGGCTCCCAAGAGCCACGCAACTTTTGCCGTCCGCATGGAGACGCGGGCAGTTTGGGAAAACGGAGGGGAACCATGAGTCATCTGGATTACGAGATCAACAAGGAACTCGGCGAGTGCTACCTTTTCATGGGCGAGCTCGACAAGGCCGAGGACTACTACAAGAAGGCCGCGTCATCCAACGGCATCCACCCGGATCCGTACCTGGGCCTGGCCACCATCGCTGTGCAGCGCGGGGATCTTGCGAGCGCCCTGATTCTGTACACGAAGGCCCACGGCATCGACGCCAACGACAAAACTTTCGCCGGCATCGGCCTGGTCAAGATGGAGCAGGGGGAGAAGGAAGAAGCCTTCGGCCTGTTCATTGAGGCCCTGGCCAAGAATCCGGAAAACATGGTCGCGCTGCTCAGCGTCATCCGGCTCGGACATGAGCTGGAGAAGCTTCCGCAGATCATCCCGGCCCTGGAGAATTATCTCTCCATTCATCCGGGCAAGAGCGAGGTCCGCTACTCTCTGGCTGGCTGCATGGTCTGTCTCGACCGCAAGGACGAGGCCCAGGCTCTGCTTGATCAGATTGTGGCCCAGGACCCCGGCTTCGCCCCGGCGCGGGAACTGCTGGCGCAGCTCGACGACTAACTGACGGTCTCCCCTCCCAATTGGCTCTCTGTCCCCGTCCGGTCGGTCGGGCGGGGACAGGGAACCGCATACGGGAAACCATCAGCGGCCGCGAAAACGCCCCGGCTTGCCTTGGGTCGGATCTTCTGGCACAATCTCTGAAACCAGAGAGGCTGTGCATGGATTTCCTTCCCATCAGACGGGCCATACTGTCCGTCACCGACAAGTCTGGATTGGCAGATTTCGCGTCCTTCCTCACCGCGCGCGGCGTGGAGCTCATCTCCACCGGCGGCACCCACAAAAAGCTTGTGGCCGCCGGGCTTAAAGTCACCAGCGTCAGCGATGTCACCGGCTTCCCCGAGATCATGGGTGGCCGGGTGAAAACGTTGCATCCGCGCGTTCACGCCGGAATCCTGGCGGACAAGGACAACCCCGGACACTTGCTCACCCTGGAGGAGCTGCGCATTCAGCCCTTCGACATGGTGTGCGTGAACCTCTATAATTTTGCGGATGCCGCAGCCAAGGGCGTTGATCTGCGCGCCGCAGTGGAGGAAATCGACATCGGCGGGCCGTGCATGCTGCGCGCCGCCGCCAAGAATTTCCATTCCATGCTCGTGGTGCCCGATCCCTGCTACTATCCGCGCGTCCAGGCCGACCTTGAGGCCAATGCCGGAGGCGTTTCCCTGGCTCTGCGCCGCGAACTCGCCGCAGAGACCTTCGCCCGCGTCTCGACCTATGACAACATGATCGCCAAATACCTGGCGAGCGCTCCCCTGTAACGACCCTCCGGGAGGCTTTTTCCCATCGCCCAGAAACCGCAAGGCAACATTCAGGGCCTCAAGCCCAATCAGATACAGCGCCTCACCCGCCTCACCACCCGCCGGTTTCCGCCGGCGGGTGGCGGCTACACCACCGACCAGGCGCGCGAGCTGGCCATCCTTTCCCGCGACCTGGGCAGGCAGCTCGGCCTGCTCATCGACCGCCAGGGCCGTGTGGAGATGCTCATCGTGGGCGAGCCCGCAGGCATCTTCATCCCTGAGCTGCCGCGCTCCCGCCTGGGCGAGACCCGCCTGCGCGGTCTGCGCCTGCTGCACACCCATCTGAACGGCGAAGTCCTGTCCCAGGAAGACCTCATGGACATGGTCTCCCTGCGCCTGGACAGCGTCTGCGCCCTCACCGTTGGTCAGTACGGCGAACCCCAGCAGCTCCATGTGGCCCACGTGGTGCCCATGAACGCGCAGGCCTCGGGCGAGAGCAAGCCTTACGACGTGCTTCCCCCTGTCCGTTTCGATCTTTCCGGCGTGGATTTTTCCGCCCTGGTGCAGGCCCTGGAGGACGAGTTCGCCCGGTCCGAGCGCGGCGTCCATGAAGACAAGGGCCGCGAGCGCGCCATCCTGGTCAGCGTGTCCTCGGCCCCGCGCGTTGTGCAGGAGCGCAGCCTGGACGAGCTGGCCGAGCTGGCCCGCACGGCTGGACTGGCCACGCCAGCGCGCCTGATTCAGCGCGTGAACAAGGCCGACGCCCGGTGCATCCTGGGCAAGGGCAAGCTGCAGGAACTGGAAGTTTTGTGCCTGCAAGCAGGCGCGCAGATCGTCATTTTCGATCAGGACCTTGCGCCCTCGCAGTTGCGCAACCTGGCCGAGACCACCGAACGCCGCGTGCTGGACCGCACCCAGCTCATTCTGGACATCTTCGCCAGCCGGGCCACCAGCCGGGCGGGCAAGCTGCAGGTGGAAATGGCGCTGCTCAAGTACACGCTGCCGAGGCTTGTGGGCAAAACCCCGGCCATGTCGCGCCTCATGGGCGGCATCGGCGGGCGCGGCCCCGGCGAAACCAAGCTTGAGATCGACCGCCGCCGCGTTCGCGAGCGCATCACCAAGGTCAAGAACGAGCTGGAGGACGTGCGCAGGCACCGCTCCGGCACGCGCGAGCGCCGCTCCAAGGCCGGTTGCCCGGTCATCGCCCTTGTGGGCTACACCAACGCGGGCAAGTCCACGCTCTTGAACACCCTCACCGGCAGCGAAGTGCTGGCCGAGAACAAGCTTTTCGCCACCCTCGATCCCACGAGCCGGCGCATCCGCTTCCCGCGCGAGCGCGAGGTCATCCTCACCGACACCGTGGGCTTTATCCGCCGCCTGCCGCCGGACCTGAAGGAAGCCTTCCGCGCCACGCTGGAGGAACTGGAGTCCGCCGATGTGCTGGTGCACGTGGCCGACATCTCCCACCCGGAGGTGGAGGAGCAGATCGCCGCGGTGGAGGGCATTTTGGCCGAGATGGACCTGGCCAACACCCCGCGTCTGCTCGCGCTCAACAAGTGGGAGCTGCTTTCCGAAGAACAGCAGGAGGTCATGGGCCGCCTGTACCCGGCGGGAATCCCGGTGACCGCGCTGAAACGCCCGGGCCTGACCCCGCTGGTTGCGGCGATTCTCGGCCTGCTGCCGGTGGAGCCGCTCAACGGCCCGCCCCGCGACCCCAACGCCCCGCACGAGGAATCCGGCGGCGACGTGAGCTACTGGGACGTGGAGATGGGCAGCGACGTGGTGCAGTAGGGACTTCGGCGCATTTGCAACGCCCTGCGCCTGACGGGGCAAGACGAGGCGGTGCCAGCATGGACTCGACAGACACGCCAGATACGACAGCCGCGAAACGACACATCTACGGCCAGGGCGACCTGGACGGGGCCTGCTTTCTGTACGCGGTGGTCAACGCCTACGTGGCCCTGTGCGGCAAAGCGCCGCAGTTCGACGCCGTGTGCGCGGCCTTTGCCCAGGTGGACCACCCAGGCGACTTCCTGAACGGCATCGTGGGCACCACGGGCCAATACGACGGCAATTATGCGCTGCTTCAGGACAACCTGGAGCGGGTGCTTTCCCGGCTCGGCGGCGAAACCTTTCATGTGCAACGCATGGAGGGGCCGACTGACGCCGAATCCCTTGGCGCGCTCATCGGGCCGCAGAGCGTGGCGGTTGTGCGCTACCAGGGCAATTCCGCGCTGACGCGGGACATGGACCATTGGGTCTGCGCCGTGGCGGGCGATCCGCAAAGCGGCGGCACCTTTGTGGCCTGCTCCGTGCGCTTCCAGAAATCCTTCTGCGGCTCAGAATGCCGCTACGCCGAGACCTTCCACCCGCAGTCCGGGCGCTGGTCCAACGACCTGCTGCACATCGGCGGCGAGGTGAAACTCGTCGAGGGCGAAGTGTTTTGCGTGAGGGTGGCGGGGTGATGGGGGGCTGGTTGGACAGAAGAAAAACTTTTGTTAGATTTTATAGCCAGCAGCTTTTAGCTCTTTGATAATAGCGTAGGCTATGGTCTCGATGGATTGGTCAACCTTCTTGTGGAGTAGTCCCTTAAGATCACTTGGTATCTCGATGTCGCCTTTGTGTAAACAGCATACACGATTTCTCCCCAGCCTTCCGACGAAGAAACCAAGTTCAAAGATAACATTTGGGCGTGCTCGTTTCTCTTTTTCCCTGTCAGTATCATCAAGCTTGTCTTGGATTATTGTGTATGCAATTTCGTCTGGGGTTAGCAGTACAAAGGCATACCCAACATCGCTATGCTTTTCAAATTTTTCAATGACCGTCGCGCCTTCGTCTGGCTTCCTGTGAAGGACGATGGGGTCGAGCCCGATTTCTTGAATAAACTGTTCTGTCTCAGTTTTGAGCGCTGAATCGTGTCCGTGAACGATGAAAACACGATTTGAAAAAGCTGGAGAACTGCTGCTATTTTGTTCTACATTAAGTTCTTGAAAGAGATCTTCTTGGACAATTTCCTTCAACAGTTCAAGAGCTTTCAGTAAAGTTTCTTTAGCGCGAGAGAAATTCTCGGGTCCATACTCTTTCGTTTGGATTCTATCCCCAATTTCTACTAGTCCCACTGCGGCTGAATTTGCTGCCGCATGCTTCTTGATTAAATTGTAAACACGCTTCTTCCATGCAACCCATTCTGGCTTTGTTGCTTCTCCATATTTACCAAGAGAACTTTTATCGTGATAGCAGAAATTATCGAATGAAAAAGATTCGCCGTCAGAAATCAATTTGTTAATTACTTTGATTACGCTATCCACGATGTGTATTCCTTGGTGAGTTGTACTTGTCTGGCATCCTACGCCCCCGCCTCGCACTTCTTCCCCTTCCTCCACGGCATCTCCTGGCCCTTGTTCAGGCGCAGGATGTTCTCGCGGTGCCGCCAGAACAAGAAGAGCATCACGCCCGCAGCCAGCGGAATCATGCTGACGTTGCCCGTGAGCAGGCAGAACACCGGCAGCGCCAGGGCCAGGGTCAGCGAGCCCACGCTCACGTAGCCGGACAGCCAGATCACCAGCAGGCAGCAAATGGCCGAGAGGATGAGCGCGCCCGGAGCAAGCGCCAGAAACACGCCCACCGTTGTGGCCACGGCCTTGCCGCCCCGGAAGTTCAGCAGCGGGGAGTACGCGTGGCCCATTATCGCCGCCAGCCCGATGAGCGAAAGCGCGATCCAGCCCGTATCCGCCGGGGCCAGCACGCAGGGCAGAAAGCCCTTGAACAGGTCCAGGGCCAGGGTAAGCACGCCCCAGGGCGTTCCGCACAGCCGCGCCACGTTGGTGGCGCCCACGTTGCGGCTGCCCGCATCGCGCGGGTCTATGCCTTTGACGAAACGCGCCACGTACAGGCCAAAGGGCACCATGCCCAGGCCAAAGGCCATCAGGAAGAGCAGAAACGCGATCATGGGCACTCCTTGAAGCAGAATCGGAACGTTGAGCAAGGCCCTTGTACATTGTTCGCCCCTGGTTGCAAAGTGGGGGCACGGTGGGGGCACGGTGGGGGCAGGGCGTGGCGCAAAGCCTTGCGCGGCAGGGTGAAACGCGTCCAGGTCCGCGTGCGGTCTTGTGCCCTGGCCGGGGAAGGTGTAGCATGACCCAATTCAGAATGTGACGGAGGCGATCATGTCCGATACCAAGAGCTGCGGGTGCGGCGAACACCTCATGGGCTTGCCGGAAATAGATTTTTCCACCTTTGTGCTGTCCCTGTCCTCCTCGGCCATGGTGCACCTGGGCGAGGCCGTGGATCCCAGCACCGGCAAGCTGGACGTCCAGCCCCATCTGGCCAAGCAGGTCATCGATATCCTGGGCATGCTCCAGCAGAAGACCACCAACGGTCTGGATGATGAGGAGCAGAAGCTTCTGTGCGAGATGCTCTACACCCTGCGCATGAAATACGTGAACAAGGTGGGCTGAGACATGCCCAGCAAGAATTTCGAGCGCATTCCCGTGGGCCTTGTGGGGGTCACCGGCTACACCGGCATGGAACTGACCCGCGTTCTGGCTGGCCACCCCGGCCTGGAGCTGGTGCGGGCCACCAGCCGGTCTGAGGCGGGCAAGACCCTGGCCTCGCTGTACCCCTATCTTTCCGGCCCCGGCGACCTGGGCCGCATGGGCGCGCTCACGGTCACCATGCCCGACCCGGCCGACCTCGCCGCCTCGTGCAAGCTGGTGTTCCTGGCCGTTCCGCACAAGACCGCCCAGGAAATCGCCGCCGCGCTCATTGAAAAGGGCGTGAAGGTCGTGGATCTTTCGGCGGACTTTCGCCTGCGCGACAAGGCCACCTATGAGAAATGGTACGCCACGCCGCACACCCAGCCCAAGCTTCTGGCCGAGGCAGTGTACGGCCTGCCCGAGCTGTACCGCCACAAGATGGCTGGAGCGCGGCTCATCGCCAATCCGGGCTGCTACCCAACCTCGGCCATTCTGGGCCTTGCGCCCGCCCTGGAGCAGGGTCTGGTCCACACGGGCGACATCGTCATCGACTCCAAGAGCGGCACCAGCGGCGCAGGCAGAACTGCGGGCGTGGGCACGCTGTTCTGCGAGGTGTCCGACACCTTCCGCGCCTACAACCTGACCCGCCACCGCCACACGCCGGAGATCGAGCAGGAAGCGTCGCTTCTGGCGGGCGAGGACGTTGCCCTGTCCTTCAATACGCACCTTTTGCCCATCAGCCGGGGCATCCTGTCCACCATCTACACGCGGCTGGTGAAGCCCCTTTCCCTGGCCGAGGTCCACGCCATTTATGCCGAGCGCTACAAGAACGAAGACCTTGTGCGCGTGCTGCCCGCAGGCACCCTGCCGGAAACGCGCTTCGTGCGGGGCACCATGTTCTGCGACATTGGCCTTGCCGTGGACGAGCGCATCGGCAGGCTCATCATCGTCACCACCATCGACAACCTGTGCCGGGGCGCTTCGGGCCAGGCCGTGGCCGGGGCGAACCTCATGCTCGGCCTGCCGGAGACGCAGGGGTTGCCCCTGGCCCCGCTCATGCCGTAAGGCTGGGGCCTTCCCATACGACGCGAAAAAGCGCCGGACTGCTGCTGCGGTCCGGCGCTTTTTTTGCGTGTGCAGGCGTGGGAGGCTACTTGCCCAAGCCCATGCCCGGCGTCATTACCTTGCCCGTCAGCGGCGTGTCGTAGCCGCCGAGGCCGCGCATGCGCTCCTGGAACTGCGCGGTGCCGATGACCTGGCGCAGGGTCTGGATGCGCGGGTCGTCGAGGCATGCCGTGGGCAGGATGAGGTCGTAGCGTTCGCGGGCCAGGGGCATGAAGTCCAGATCCAGGGCTTTGGCCGCGGCATAGATGCCCTGGCCGCAGTCCGCCGCGCCGGTGAGCACGTTCACGGCCACGGCCATGTGCGTGTATTCCTCGCGGTCATACCCGCGCACCTGCTCCGGGCGTATGCCCGCCTTGTCCAGGTGATGATCGAGCAATATCCGCGTGCCTGCGCCGCGCTGGCGGTTGATGAAGTTCACGTCGGGCCGGGCCAGATCGGCCACGCCCTGGATGTTTTTGGGGTTGCCCTTCTGCACCATGAGCCCCTGGTGGCGGATGGCCAGGTTGATGACTGTGAGATCCAGTCCGGGCAAGTGCTTGGCAAGGAAGGGGAAGTTGAAGTCGCCGCTGTCGGGATCGAACAGGTGGCAGCCCGCGAACAGGGCCGAGCCGTTTTTGAGCGCGGTGAGGCCGCCCATGCTGCCCACGTGGCTCGACACCAGGGAAAGCGGTTCGCCCAGGCCCATGAGCTCGTTGGCCAACAGGTCCAGGATGTTGTCGTGGCTGCCGATGTGAACGAGCACGCTGTCCAGCCCGGCCAAGGGCACCAGCAGCTCCGCTTCGATGATGGCGTCCTGCTCCAGGCCCTCGCTCTGGGCCGGGATGCGTGTGATTGCCTGGGCCTTGGTGAGGCTGGTGATGAGCCCGGCCCCGCGCGCCAGGGGGGCGGCCACGTAGCTGCCGCCGACCCTGCCCACGGCCAGCCGCACGATCTCCTCCATGCCGGGGCGGCTTGGAGTCTTGCGCGCCAGCCGCGCGGAAATCTTCTGCCTGCCTGGCGTGGCCTGGCGCATGAGCCAGCGCACGATGGGCTGGAGAACGTCCTCCAGGCAGACCACGGCGCTGACGGGATAGCCCGGCGCGCCCACAAGCAGCCGCCCCTCGAAGAGCCCGCTGGTGAGGCCCAGCACGGTGGGTTTGCCCGGCATGACGGAAATGCCGTGGGCCAGCAGCTTGCCGAAGCTCTCGAAGGTGCTGCGGGTGAAATCTTTGCTGCCTGCGCTGGAGCCTGCGCCCACCACGACGACATGGGCGCCGCTTGCCAGGGCTGCGGCCACGGCTGCGCGCAGGGCCTCCGGCTTGTCGGGCACGGGAGCGGTGAAGCTGGGCAGCGCACCCCAGGAGGCGGCGATGGCCCGGAACACCTGGGAGTTGCTTTCAATGACCTGGCCGGGGCCAGGGGTTGGGCAGGCCGTGAAGTCCAGCACCTCGTCGCCGGTGGGGATGAAGGTCAGGCGCACGCGCTCCCACACGGAGAGTTCGAAGATGCCTGCGGCCAGCAGCGCGCCCACGTCATAGGGCGAGAGGGTGTGGTTCTGGGGCAGCAGAAGCTCGGTGGCCACGATATCCTCGCCGATGCGGCGCACGTGCTGCCAGGGGAAGGCCGGGGACTCGATGCGCACCGTGTCCTCGTCCATCTGCTCCACCTGCTCGATCATGACCACGGCGTCCATGCCGTCGGGCAGGGAATGGCCGGTGTTGACTGGCACGAAGCCCGCGCCCTTTTTCAGGGTCACGGGGCTGCCTTCGCGCGCGGCGAAGGTGGCTGATGAACTGACGGCGATGCCGTCCATGGCTGCGGCGTGGAAGGTGGGCGATGAGCAGCGCGCGAAAATGGGCGCGCTGGTCACTCTGCCGCAGGATTCATGGGCGGGAACGGTTTCCGGGCGAATGAGCGCGGCGCGGTCCAGGGCGTCTTTGGCGCGCTGAACCGCCTCGGCCGGGGCGATGGTGGAGAGGTAGATGTTGCGGTCTTCGGAACTGCTCATGGCCGCCTCCAGGGGTGTGTCAAATATGACAGAAGAATGCCCCAGTGGTGCGGAGGTGTCAAGAAAAGAGCAGGGTTGCGCGGTTCGGCACAGGCCGGATCATGTGGCGTGGAACGGGCCAGGGCAGGGCAGTCCTGTGCGTTCAGGTTGATTTAAGCTGGCGTTTCGCCTCGCCGCCGGACTTTTCCTGGCGCGAAACCTCCGCAGGCTTTGTTTTGCCTGCTTTGCTTTTTTCCTGCTTGGGCTTTGGCTGCGCGGCTTTCTCCTGTTTTGCGGGCTTACCCTTGGGCTTTGGCGCTGGGGCGGCAGCCTTGGCAGGCTGGACAGCGCCCGGAGCCTGCGGGGCGGACTGGTAGGCCTCCGCTCTGCGGTGGCGCTGGAAGCGGTTCACGGCGCGGTTGTGCTCGTCGAGGGTGGCGCTGAACTCGTGGCTGCCGTCGCCCCGCGCCACGAAATAGATGTACTCGTGGGCCTCCGGGTTCAGGGCGGCCTTGATGGCCTCCAAGCCGGGGGAGCAGATGGGGCCTGGCGGCAGCCCTGCGCGGGCGTAGGTGTTGTACGGGTTGGCCGCGTCCTCCAGGTGAACGCGCTTGAGGTCGCCGTCAAAGGCCGGGCCCAGGCCGTAGATGGTGGTGGGGTCGCATTGCAGGCGCATGCCCAGGCGCAGGCGGTTCACGAACACCCCGGCGATGCGCGGACGCTCGGTGGCGTCGCCGGTTTCGCGCTCCACCAGTGAGGCCAGGATGACCAGGCGCTTGAGTTCCTCCGCCGGGGGCGGGCCCTGGGGCCAGAGTTTTTTTACCTGGCGGTCGAATTCCTTGAGCATGGCCTCCACGGCCACTGTGCCGTTGTCGGCCTGAGTGCGCGGCAGTTGGTAGGTTTCCGGGAACAGGTAGCCTTCGGCCGAGTCGCTGGGGATGGAATATTTCGAGAGCAGGGTGGCGTTCTTCATGGCCTGCTCAAAGCTGGCCTGATCGGTGAGTCCCTCAGCCTCGAAGAGTTTTGCCGCCGTCCACCAGGGAAGCCCCTCGCGCACGGAAACGCGGTGCTGGATGCCGCTGGTGGTGGTGATGACGCGCAGGATCTCCTGCGGTGGCCAGCCGGAGCTCAGGAGGAACTCGCCCGCCTTGGCCGATGTCAGGTTGCCGTGCACCTTGGCCAGCAGCACCATGGCCTGGGCGTTTCTGATGAGCCCCTGGGTTTCCAGCTCGCGGGCGATTGCAGGCAGCGTCATGCCTGGTCGGATGAGCACGATGGCTTCGCGGCCTGGCGCATCCGCCGGACCGAGGAAATAGATTGTGGCTCCGGCGAGAGCCGTCGCAACGGTTGCGACGAATCCAAGCAGGATCAACAGCAGGGGTTTTACGCGGGATTTTGGGCGATCCAGGTTTCCAGGATCTGCACCGCCGCCTGGCTGTCCAGGCGCACTTTTCTCTTCCGGCTGCACAGACCGGCCTCCTTGAGCTGAGCATCCGCCGCTGCGGAGCTCAAGCGTTCGTCCATGAGATGCACGGGCGCGGTGATGCGCCGGGCAAGGCTTTCGGCGAAGTTCCGGGTCTGCCGGGTGGTCAGGGAGTCGCCGCCGTCCATGGTCAGGGGCAGGCCCACAACCACGGCCTCCACTCCCTCGGCCTCAATGAGCGCCTTGAGCGCTTCGAAGAGTCCGTCGCGGGTGGTGCGCGTCAATGCGGGCCGGGGGAAGGCCATGCGGCCTTCGGGGTCCGTAAGGGCCAGGCCCACGCGGACCTGTCCGTAATCAATTCCGAGCACGCGCATGGTGGTGTCCTTTCGCCCCGGCGCAGACCATGCGGCACAGAGGCGCATGCGAAGCCGGAGCGGGCGGAGTGTGGGGCAAAGGCCGGGTTTGTGTCAAGGGCGCGGACGGCGCGAGCAGGCGGCCCGTGGCATATTTCGCCCCCTTGCAACCCTTTGCCTCCTGGGGCGTCATCTGCTAAAGACATGAAGAGAGCAACCAACGAGGCGCGAGCCATGCATCTGAACGTCCTGCCCCGAAACTCCGGCGTGTCCGCCGGACCTCCAGCCAGTCCGCGAAAGCCCTGGCTGGCGGCCTTGCTTTCCTTTTTGTGGCCTGGCCTTGGCCAGGTGTATAATGGCCGATTCCGCAAGGGCATGGTGCTGCTCGCCTTTGCCGCCGCTTGGCAGCTGCTGGGCATCGGCGCGGCGGAGACCTTCCGCTGGTGGGTATCGTCCCTGGCCGGCTACCTGCTGCTCTCTCTCTACGCCGCCTGGGACGCACGGCGCGTGGCCAAACTCCTGCACGACTTCATCCCCGGCCCGCGGAACACCCCGGTGGTCTACCTGGGCATCATCGTCGTCATGGCGACGGTATCTGTCGTCGCGGGCCAGGCCGAGCGCTGGGCTTTTCCCATCTATAGCGTGGCCCAGACCTCAATGCGCCCCACCTTGCGCTCCGGCGACCGCTTGCGCTGCGCCGCCCTGCGCCCGCGCGACATCATCCGGCGCGGCCAGCTGGTGGTGTTCCAGTATCCGTCCGAGCACTCGCTGATCTTCGTCAAGCGCGTGGTGGGCCTGCCGGGCGAGGTGGTGGAGGTGGAGGACGGTCTGGTGTACATCAACGGCGATCCCATCGACGAGGGCTATTACGCATCGCGCTGGCCGGGGGGCAAGAGCCTGGACATGTCGCCCGCACGCCTGGCGCCGGATGAGTATTATGTCATGGGAGACAACCGCCACGCCTCGTTCGACTCGCGCAGCTACGGGCCGGTGAATCGCGCGCGCATGCTGGCCACGCCGCTTTACGTCATCATGTCAATGGACGAGCGCGGAAGGTTGCACCTGGACCGCACGGGCCTGCCCGCCAGATAGCTGCGCGGGCGCAATGCCCTTTGTGAGGCTGGTCTGCGGCGTGGGGAAGTATTGCAGAGCGCGCTTTTCTTCATTCCAGCAGCACACTCTTGGAGCCGACGTGGCAACGCGTCGGCTTTGTGGTTTGAGGGCTGAAAGAGCTTCCGCCGGGCCGATTGGGGGGCAGGTTGCATGGATAGCATTGCCTCGCCACAGAAAGCCGATCTTCGGGACTAGGTTTTGGACAGAGGCTCCAGCGCGGGAAGGCCAGCGGCTTTGGCCCTGCGCAGGGCCATGAGCAGGGCCTCTGGCTGCACCGGCTTGGTCACGTAGTCGTCCATGCCGGAGGCTATGAAGTGCTCGCGGTCGCCGGGCAAGGCGTAGGCGGTGAGGGCGATGATGCGCACGCGCGGCCTGCCCTCCTGCTCCTCCAGGGCTCGGATGGTCTTGGTTGCCTCCACTCCGTTCATGATCGGCATCTGAATGTCCATGAGGATGCAGTGATAGCGCCCCTGCCGGAAAGCCTCCACCCCGGCAAGACCGTCCTGGGCGCTGGTCACATCGTGCCCCATCCGCGTGAGCAACACCTGGACTGAGATTCTGCTCACCTCTTCGTCTTCCACCAGCAGCAGGCGCAGGGGCTCCGAGGCCGCACCAGGCCCAGGGCGTTGGGACCCGGCGGGTTGTTCAGAAAGCGGCGCCTGCGGCAGCGCAAGGGGAATCTGAAGTAAAAAGGTGGTGCCCGTCCCTGGCTCGCTGTCCACGTCGATGCTGCCGCCCATGAGATCCATGAGGCGCTTGACGATGGCCAAGCCCAGCCCCACGCCCTGGTAGCGCCGGGTGTAGGAGCCGTCTACCTGGGTGAACCGTTCGAACACATGCCCGAGCTTGTCCTCTGGAATGCCGATGCCCGTGTCGCTGATGGATAGGAAGAAGCGCACCTCGGCGGAGTTCTTCACGCTGGAACTGGCCCAGGCTTCGATCGTCACCGAGCCCTTTGGGGTGAACTTTACGGCGTTGCCCACAAGGTTGAAGAGCACCTGACGCAGGCGGGCCTCATCGCCCACCAGAATCTCAGGCAGAAGGGGATCCGGGGTCACGATGAGCTTCAGGCCGTGCTTGGCGCATGCGCTCTGGAACATGGTTGCCACGGTATCGAGCAGGTCGCGGGGGTTGAAGGGCTGGCGCTCCAGCTTCAGTTGACCAGCCTCCACGCGGGAGATGTCGAGGATGTCGTTCAAAAGGGCCAAGAGCCTGGTGCCGGAGTCATAGGCCATGCCTATGTAATTGGACCGTTCCTTGGGCGCGTTTTCTTCCTTGAGCAGTTGCAGCATGCCCAGCACGCCGTTCAACGGGGTCCGGATCTCATGGCTCATGTTGGCCAGGAATTCGCTCTTGGCCATGTTGGCTGCTTCCGCTTCTTTGCGGGCTTGGTGCTCCTTCTGGATGCTTTGCATGAGCTTCCTTCCGCCAAAGATGGCCAGCCCGATGCCGAAGGCCCAAACGAGAAGATGCCCAACGGCGGTTTTGGCGGCGTATGAGCGAAACGCCATGACCTGCGCCTCAACCGGCAGGGCCACGCTGATGCCCCCTCTGATGTCACCCTCGGCGTATCCCTGCTTGGCGTGACACTTGAGGCAGGGCTTTTCGGTGATCATGGGTCGCATGAATCGGAACTGGTTTTGCCCTTCAACCTCCACAAGTGCGTATGCTTCTGTCGCGCCGCGTTCAAAGGACTCCAATGCCGCGCGTTCCCAGGGGGTCGGGGCATTCTGCGGGCGTATGGGCTTCAGGCTGGTGATGTGTCCTTGCACGCCTGAGCCGTCCTGTTGAATTTCGTGGGCCTGACGTGTCATGTAGGCCGGGTTGATCATTGTCAGGTGCTTGCCCGTATCGGTCCGCAGGTCGCGGTCAGGAACATCAAGGTAGGGATTCGGCTGGTTGTTTTCGTTCACTTCCACGTAGACGCCGCCGTGAAAAGCGTTCCAGAGTCGGAAGGTGATGTCCTTTTCAAAGGCCATTTGCGCTGCTGCGCGGAACTGCTCCTGCATTTGCCGGTGGTTCCCGCTGATGATCAGTCCGGCAGACAGGACGGCGAGCAGAGTCCAAACCAGGCAGGCGATTATGATGTGCTTGGGTTTGGGCATGGCGGGTTTTCTCCTGCTCTGTGAGATCCGAGGAGCTGGCTCCCGATAATTCTCAGGAGATAGTTAAAGGTAAGCCATTGTTGACGGTGATGTAAAGCGGCAAGAAAAAAGGCCGGAGCCCTTGCGGACTCCGGCCTTGGTGAAGCTGGGATTGTGAGCTTGGGCTAGTACATTCCGCCCATTCCGCCCATGCCGCCCATGCCGCCCATGCCGCCGGGCATGGCCGGAGCGGAGCCCTTGGGCTCGGGCTTGTCGGCGATGGCGCACTCGGTGGTGAGCAGAAGCCCCGCAACGGAGGCGGCGTTCTGCAGGGCGATGCGGGTCACCTTCTTGGGATCGATGACGCCGGCCTTGATCAGGTCCTCGTACACGCCGGTGCCGGCGTTGAAGCCGTAGCCGTCCTTGCCGCCCTTGACCTTCTCGACCACGATGGAGCCTTCGAAGCCCGCGTTGGCGGAGATGCAGCGCAGGGGCACTTCAATGGCGCGGCGGATGATGTCCACACCGGCCTGCTCGTCGTCGTCCACAACCTTGATGCCTTCCAGAGAGTTCTGGCAACGCACCAGGGCCACGCCGCCGCCGGGGACGATGCCCTCTTCGACAGCCGCGCGGGTGGCGTTCAGGGCGTCTTCGACGCGGGCTTTCTTTTCCTTCATCTCGGTCTCGGTAGAGGCGCCCACGTGGATGACGGCGACGCCGCCCACGATCTTGGCCAGGCGCTCCTGGAGCTTCTCCTGGTCGTAGCTGGAGCTGGTTTCGGCGATCTCGGCGCGGATCTGCTTCACGCGGGCGGTGATGTCGGCCTTTTTGCCCTTGCCGTCCACGATGGTGCAGGATTCCTTGTCGATGACGATGCGCTTGGCCTGGCCCAGCTCGTTGACGGTGATGGACTCAAGACGCACGCCCATGTCCTCGGACACGCAGGTGCCGCCGGTCAGGATGGCGATGTCCTGGAGCATGGCCTTGCGGCGGTCGCCGAAGCCGGGAGCCTTGACTGCGACCACGTTCAGGGTGCCGCGCAGCTTGTTCACCACCAGGGTGGCCAGGGCCTCGCCCTCGATGTCCTCGGAGATGATGACGAGCGGCTTGCTCATCTTGGCCACCTGCTCAAGCACGGGCAGCATGTCCTTCATGGAGGAGATCTTCTTCTCGCAGATGAGGATGAGCGGATCGCTCATCTCGCAGGTCATCTTCTCCGGGTTGGTGACGAAGTAGGGGGAGAGGTAGCCGCGGTCGAACTGCATGCCTTCGACGACGTCCAGCGTGGTCTCCAGACCCTTGGCTTCCTCAACGGTGATGACGCCTTCTTTGCCGACCTTGTTCATGGCCTCGGCGATGATGCCGCCGATGGTGGGGTCGTTGTTGGCGGAGATGGTGCCGACCTGGGCGATTTCTTTCTGGTCGCGGGTGGGCTTGGTCATCTTGCCAAGCTCGGCCACAATGGCCTCAACAGCCTTGTCGACGCCGCGCTTGATGGCCATGGGGTTGCGGCCAGCGGCCACGAGCTTCACGCCCTCGGCGAAGATGCCCTGAGCCAGGATGGTGGCGGTGGTGGTGCCGTCGCCAGCCACGTCAGAGGTCTTGGAAGCGACTTCCTTGACCATCTGGGCGCCCATGTTCTCGAACTTGTCCTCAAGCTCGATCTCCTTGGCGACGGTGACGCCGTCCTTGGTGATGAGCGGGGAGCCAAAGCTGCGGTCGATGACCACGTTGCGGCCCTTGGGTCCCAGGGTGACCTTCACGGCATTGGCCAGCTTGTCCACGCCGATCTTCAGCTTCTCACGCGCCTTGGCGTCGAAAATGATTTCTTTGGCCATGTGTCGGACTCCTTGAAATTTATGCCCTGTGGCGTTTTTGTCAGGTGGCGGGCGCTCGCGGAGATGCTCCTTGCGCCCGGTTCAAAGGCAAGTTTTGGCGTCGGCCCTTACTTCTCGACGATGGCGAGGATGTCGTCCTCGCGCAGCACCAGGTGCTCGTCGCCGTCGATCTTGATCTCGGTTCCCGCGTACTTGGTGAAAAGCACCACGTCGCCAGCCTTCACGGCCATCTTGACCAGCTTGCCGGCTTCGTCCAGCTTGCCGGGGCCTGCGGCCACGACTTTGCCCTTCTGGGGCTTCTCTTTGGCGCTGTCGGGGATGATGATTCCGCCGGAGGTCACTTCCTCGGACTCCAGACGCTTCACCAGAACACGGTCATTGAGGGGCTTCAACTTCATCTTGTACGTCCTCCGCAGGTGTTATGTGTGTTTCTTGCAGCGGCCAGCGCGGGTTTTCCGCGTTAGAGCGGCCGCCGCCATTGTACGATGGAAAAGCCCCGCTGGCGAAGGCGGGGCGTTCGTAGCATTGCATACATAAACATGGACGGCCCTGTGTCAACACGGGGCTGGAAAAAAATGCGGGCTAGCTTCAAGGGGCGTCTTGCGCCTCCGGCTCCATTTGCGGAGTTCTGCCGTAAAGCTCGCACTGGCCGCGCAGGTTCTCGGCCAGGGCGTGGCCGCCGCCGCACAGGCACAGGGCGTTCTCGGGCGCACGCCAGCCCCAGTTGCCTTCGGACAGGCCCGGAGTGTTCATGCGCGCGCCTGCGCCCAGGTCCAGCAGGTCCTGCGCCGTGAGCACGGCGTCCTTGGCCGGGCTTGAGAGCGCCACGCGGATGAGTTCGCGCACGATGGTGTCTTCCGTCATTCTGCGGCCCAGGTAGCGGGACAGCGCCCGACGCGCCGGGGGCGTGGCCTCGGCCTCGAACCAGCCGCGCGTGGTGTTGTTGTCGTGGGTGCCGGTGTAGACCACGCAGTTCATCTCGTGGTTGTGCGGCGAGTCCGGGCTGGCTGGCGTGTGCGGCCCAAAGGCGAACTGCAGGATCTTCATGCCCGGCAAGCCGAAGCGCTCCTTCAAGGCCACCACGTCCTCGGTGATGATGCCCAGGTCCTCGGCGATGATGGGCAGCGAGCCATGGGCGGCTTTGACCGCCTCAAGCAGCTTTTCTCCCGGCGCGGGCGCCCAGCGGCCCTTTACGGCGGTCTCTTCTGCTGCCTCGATTTCCCAGTAGGCGCAGAAGCCCCGGAAATGATCCAGGCGCACGAGGTCGAAGAGCCCGAAATTGTGCCGCAGGCGGCGAATCCACCACTGGAAGCCGTCTTGCTCCGCAGCCTCCCAGTCGAACACAGGGTTGCCCCAGTGCTGGCCGGTCTTGCTGAAGTAGTCGGGCGGCACCCCGGCCACGAAGAGCGGCTGGCCCGCCTCGTCCAGCTTGAACAAGCTGCGGTTGGCCCAAACCTCCGCCGAGTCGTGGGTGACGTAGATGGGAACGTCGCCCACCAGTTCGATGTCGAGCTTGGAAAGCTCCCACCTGAGCCGCCCCCACTGGCGGAAGAACAGCCACTGGCAGAACTGATGGTAGGTGATTTCGCGGTGGAGCCGGGCGCCGTACTCGCGCAGGGCCTCCTCGCGCCGGTCGCGGATTTCCTTCGGCCACGCGGTCCAGGCCGCGCCGCCAAGGCTCTCCTTCACGGCCATGAACAGGGCGTAGTCCGGCAGCCAGGCGGCGTTGTGCCCCCGGAAGGTGGCGAAGGACGCGTCGTTCTCCAGGGTGCCTCCGCCGTTTATCGGCATAAGGCGGTCGAAAATTTGTCTCAGCAGGGCCGCGCGCGCGCGCTCCACTGCGGGGAAGTCCACGCGGTCGCTCCAGGGCACGGCCAGGCGGTCCAGTTCCCGGCGCGGCAGCAGGTTGTCCTCGCACAGCCCCTCCGGGCTGATGCACAGGGTGTTGCCTGCGAAGGCGGAAAAGCTGGAGTAGGGCGAGTTGCCAAGGCTGGACGCCGTGGGGTTCAGGGGCAGCATTTGCCAGCGGCTTTGCCCCGCCAGGGTCAGGAATTCGGCGAAGCGCAGGGCCTCCGGCCCCAGATCGCCGATGCCGAAACGCGAGGGCAGGGAGGTGAGGTGGAGAAGTACGCCGCTGGTGCGTCTATGCGGGGGCATGGGGCCTCCTGTGAGCTGTCAAGGGTTGGCCGGAGGAGATCACTCTATACGTCTTTGCGCCGCGGCGGAAGGGTGTAGCGGCGCAGGTTCCCACCAGGAAATGGCACGCAAGGCGCATCACAGGGCTCCGGCGGCGCTTGATGCGGCTGGCGGCGCTCTGCCCGAGCTGGATTACGAGGACTTGGCGCTCACGGCTGCGGGCATGCGCCTGGTGCGCAGGGCGGCCCTGGACCTGTTGCGGCGCTTCGGCGCGGTGGACGAGGGCGAGGTGACCTTGGCGCTGGCCCTTGGGCTGTTCCTGCTTCACGTGTTTTGGGAGGAGCGCAGCGGGGGGCATCCTGTGTGCGGGCTTCCCGGGCCAGAGCTTCTACCTGCCCATTCCTCGTGACTGGTGGGGCCTCAAGGTCCGTGCCGGTCCGCGCAGTGGGCCGATCGTTCTCTACAGCAGCACCACGGAGTTGTCGGCGTCTGCGAAGGTGTTGAACACGTAGCAGTCGGCCTCGGTGTCGTTGAGCCACACGCCTTCGCCGGTGATATAGCGGTACTGGTAGCTTGCACCAGCGGGGAGTTCGAGGCTCAAGGAGAAGGCCCCCTTGGACTTGCGCATGGGCGCTGGCGCCCAGGCGTTGAATTCTCCGGCCAGGAACAGCTTGCTGGCGTTGCCCGCGAATTCCTCCGGCAGGGAAAATCCCACCTTGCACATGGCCTTGTCGCTCGAATACTTCTTGGTCAGCGGCATGTCATCCCCCTTGATGGTTCCCCTGCCCAGGGCGGCGCGTGACAAGGTTCCCTAGACCTGGGCTCCCAGGGAACGGTACAGCTCGATATACTTCGCGGCGGAGTGCTCCCAGCTGAAGTCCTGGGCCATGGCCCGTTCCACCATGCCCTTCCAGTAGGGCTTGTTGTCGCGCCACAGGTCAAGGGCCTGGCATATGGTTGCGTGGAACTCCTCGGCGGTGGCGTTCTGGAAGGTGAAGCCCGTGGCGCGTGGATCCGGGTAGGGCACGATGGTGTCGCGCAGGCCGCCCACCGCCGTGGCCACTGGCGGCGTTCCGAACCGCAGGGCGTACATCTGCGTCAGCCCGCAGGGCTCGTAGCGCGAGGGCATGAGGAAAATGTCCGACCCGGCCTGGATGCGGTGGGCCAGATCCTCGGAGTAGCCTACGATGACGCGCAGGCGGTCCTGGTGAACTTCGGCCAGCTCCTGCAGCCGGGCCTCGTGCTCAAG
This sequence comes from Humidesulfovibrio sp., assembly GCF_030689645.1. Lineage (GTDB taxonomy): Bacteria > Desulfobacterota > Desulfovibrionia > Desulfovibrionales > Desulfovibrionaceae > Humidesulfovibrio. The sequence goes on along the minus strand of NZ_JAUYFU010000039.1, from coordinate 45,508 downwards.
CTTGCCCTCGCCCAGCACGATGAGCCCCACCTCCTGCTCCATGAGCTTCGGTATGATGTCGATGAGCATGTCCACGCCCTTCTGCCCGCGGAAACGGCCGATGAAGCTGAGCACCGGCTTGTCCTCCAGCTGGTCGGGCAGGTGCATTTCCTTCAAGAGGGCGTTCTTGCAGTCCTGCTTGCCGTCGGCGCAGCCCGCCCGGTAGATGCAGGGCAGGTACTTGTCGTCGCGGGGGTCCCACACGGTGTAGTCGGCCCCGTTCAGGATGCCGCGCAGCACGCCGCGCCTGCGGCCCAGCATGCCCTCCAGCCCGCAGCCGAACTGGGGTGTGAGGATTTCCTCGGCGTACGATGGGCTCACCGTGGTGACGGAATCGGCGTAGGCGATGCCGGTCTTGAGCAGGTTGAAGTCGCCGTAGAATTCGGCCCCGTCCATGTTCCAGGCCTCTGCCGGCAGGCCCGATTCAAAGAAAAGACGCGAGGCGAAGCGGCCCTGGAAGGCCAGGTTGTGGATGGTGAGCACGGTCTTCGTGTCGCGCCAGAAGGGGTCGTTGCGTCGCCAGAAGTGCAGGTAGGCGGGCACAAGCGCGCTTTGCCAATCGTGGGCGTGAATGACCGCCGGGGCCCAGTCGAGGCGTCTTGCCCATTCGAGGGTGGCGCGGCAGAAGAAGTTGAAGCGTTCGCAGTTGTCGAAATAGTCGCCCGAATGAGTATTGTAGAGGTTCCTGCGGTCGAAGTATTCGCCGCGGCCCACGAAGTACACTGGCATGCCGTAATAGTCGGCCTGATAGATCTCCGCCGTGATGGGCGCCCAGGGGTAGCCCACGGGGCAGCGCTCGGTGAGCAGGCGCAGGCCGAACTCCGAGGTGTTGAAGCGGCCATATAGCGGCGTCACCACAGCGGTGTTCACGCCCATGCGGAAAAGAGTCAGGGGCAGCGCGCCCAGAACGTCGGCAAGGCCGCCGGTCTTGGAGAAGGGGTACATCTCCGAGGTCATGAACAGGACGAGCGGCTTGATGCCCATGCTATCCCTCGAAACAACCGGCCGGATTGCTCCGGCTCGGGTCAGTTCTGACATGCCTCGCCCTAGGGGCGCAGGCGCGAAAGCCCGGCCTGAAAGTCCTGAACGATGCGCCCGTGGTCGAAGGCCAGGGGGGGCAGGTCGTTCAGGGCGAAGAAAACGGCCTGGGCCGCGTCGTCCCCGGCCTGGACCCGCAGCGGGTCCAGGGCCTGGGCGGTGTAGACAACACTTATGGTGTGGCCGCGCGGGTCGCGGGCCGGGTCGGAGTACACGCCGAGCAGTCCGGTGAGCACCACGTCAAGCCCGGTTTCCTCTTTGGCCTCGCGCTGGGCCGCAGCCTCGCAGGTCTCACCGTAGTCCACGAAGCCGCCCGGCAAGGCCCAGCCCAGGGGAGGATTCCTGCGCTCCACCAGCACTATTCCGCGCACCGGATCGAAGATCAGGACATCCACGGTAGGAGCGGGGTTGCGGTGCTGATCGGGGCCGGACATTGGTTTACCTTTACTGATAACTAGTGTTTTTTTGCTGTCGCTTGTGATGGAGCATTTCCTGGATAGGCGATTTTACTCGTAGTTACAAGAACAATCGTGTGACATGCTGGTGAGTTCTTGAAAACGTGTGTGCAGGATCCGCAACATGTGTGGCGGGAGCGCCTAGCGTGAAGGGGCTGGTATAAGTCTTTGGACTGACGCAATGCGCAATGCGCGCCGGTCACGGACGGCATATTCGGGCTTGTCGTGCGGCATAACGCAAAATATGCGCGCGGAAACGTGCAGGCAGGAGAACCGTACTCGTGGAAAAGATGAGGCAATGCGGTGTGTTGTCTGTGGAAGTGAAGGATGCGTGGCGGGGGGGGAATCTCTGACCCCCCAAAACGAAATCAGCTTCCGTGGGACCACCCCAGGGAAGCCGACTTCAGCAAAAGAAGGAAGGATAAACAGAGTAGAGCAAGAGCCGGGCCAAACAAGTCCGGCCCGTAAAAATAAAAAATAAACCTTGTTTATTCAGCGTGTTGGATCGTCTAATTTTTTTTGCTGGCTGCTGCCGAGAGCGTTTTTTTGGGGAAAACGGTTTAAGGTTTTATACTTGGAGGGCTGGTTCACGTGGTTTCGCGGGTTTTGTGGTTCAGGATTTTTAACGGCCCGGCGCAGGGGCGGGGTTTGGGCGCTGCGCTGGGCTCAAGAAATTATGCGGAACACCTGGGAGAGGGCGTCGGCGCTCACCGCGCCTTGGCGCAGGATGTTGATGCGGTCCTGGCCCAGCAGGCGAACCAAAGTGGAGGGCGCCCCCCCGGCAGGCCAGGGTGGCGTCAGCACCGAGGCGTCGGCCCCGGCCAAAAGCGCGGGGTCAAGTTCCGCCGGATGGGCTGTGGCGGGCTGGCCGCTGCGGTTGGCGCTGGTTGCCACAAGGGCCGGACCGGCGCGCAGGCACAGCTCCCGGGCCGTTGGGTGCGGGGTGATGCGCACGGAAGAGAAGCCTTCGTCGTCGCGCACGAGGCGGGGCAGGTGGTCCTTGGTGCGCACCAGCACAGACAGCGGTCCGGGCCAGAAGCGATCGGCCAGGAGCAGCAGGTCTGACGGCATCTCTTGGGCTATGGCCGCAAGGCCGTCCATGTCGCCCAGCACCAGCGGAAAGGGCTTGGTCTCGGGCCGCCCCTTGAGGGCGGCGATGCGCGCGCAGGCCTCGGACCGGTGTGCCGCGCAGCCCAGGGCGTACAACGTCTCCGTGGGATAGAGCACCACGCCTCCCTGGTTGAGCGCAGCCTCGACGGCGTCCAGCCCTCTGTCCAAATCCCTGTTCATGAAGCTCCTTGCGCTGCTTTTCATCCGCTGGCACATGCACTACACTGCGTACTGATTTTCCCGTTCCAACAACAAGCGAGGCTTCATGTTCCGCCCCATCGGCTTTCCGACATTGACCATAGCGCCCCCGGCCCTGGCTGACAAGCTGCGTCCGGTTCTGCCCCAGTGGGTCATGGGGTTGGAGGAGCCCGGCCTGGCCCGCTACCTGACGCTTGCGGCCCTCGGCTCCGGCGATGCGGATCTGGTGGCCTGTGGAGCAGGCCTGGGGTTATGGTCCTGGCAGCGCGCCCCCTTTGACCGGCAGCGCGTAGAGATTCTTGCCCAGGCGCTGCCGGGGGTTCCGGCTGGAGTCTTCGCCGCAGAGCTTCTGGCGCGCATGCAAGGGGGGCCAGACACGGATGATATGTCGGCCCTCACCGCCTCGGGCGATATGGGCCAGATTTTGCGCGTGCTTTTGCCGCGCCTGCGCGACGCCGCAACAGGCCTGGCCTGGCTGGCCCCGGCCTGGGAAGGCCTCTTGCGCCTGGGCTCGGCAGATCTGCTCCTGGCGGCCCTGGACGCCTGCGTTTTGCCCGCCGGGCTTGCGCCCCTGCGCGCGCGCCTGGTTGCGGAGACGAAATTTTTGTACGCTCCCGCTGAGGACGCCCTGTCCGCCCTGGACGCCCTCGACGCCGCAGACCCGTCCGCACTCTTTGGGGCCTGGTCCGCCTACCTGCGCGCGGAACTGCTGCTGCGCCTGGGGCAGGTCCAGTCCGGACGAGAGGGATTGGCAGCGTTATTCGCCCAACTGCCCTGGCACACGCATCTGGGGCTCAAGCTCCACGATCTCGCTGGTCCGCAGCCCTTGGCCACGCAGGAAGACACCGCCCGGGCCGTGATTCTCGTCTACTCCTGGAACAAGGCCGACCTCACCCGGCAGACGCTGGAGAGCCTGGCCCGCACGGACTATGGGCAGGCGCGGGTCCTTGTGCTGGACAACGGCAGCTCCGACTGCACTGGCGAGGTCATGGCGGCCTGCGCGGATCTGTTTCCGCAGGGGGCCCTGCGGGTCATCCGCCTGCCGGTGAACGTGGGCGCGCCCGCCGCGCGCAACTGGCTCATCAGCCAGCCCGAGGCGCAGGGAGCGGAGTTCGCCGTATTTCTCGACGACGACGTGCTGCTGCCCGAGCGCTGGCTGCGCCGCCTGCTGGGCGAAGCCCTGGCGCATCCAGAGGCCGGGGCGACGGGATGCCGCATTGTTTCCGCCACGCCGCCGCCCTGCCTGCAATCCGCCGACTATCAGCTCTTTGCGCCCTCAGGCCGGGCCGGAACCATCCGCGACCTGCCGGAGCATGTGAACGTGTTCGACAACTGCGCCGGGGCGCTGGATTTCGGGCTCTTTACCTACGCGCGGCCTGCGGCGCACGTGTCCGGCTGCTGCCACGCCCTGCGAGTGGATGTCCTGCGCGAGCTGGGCGGGTTCGACATCCGCTTCAGCCCCACGCAGTTCGACGACCTGGACCGCGACCTGCGCAGCGCTGCGGCGGGCCGCCCGGCCAGGTATGCGGGCGATGTGGGCGTGGCCCATGTGCAGCACTCCAGTCTGGCCAGGGCCAAAGGCCCGGCGGCCATGGGCCAGGTCTTCGGCAACAAGATCAAACTGGAGGGGAAGCACCGGCGGGAGGACATGGACGCCGTGTTTCGCGCGGGCTTGGGAGCCCTGTGGGATGACCTGGGGCGCAAGTGGCGCGCCCTTTCCTGTTGAACCCCGGCGCGAAGGTATTATTTGCATCCTGCGAGGTTTGTGGTAAATCTAAGCTATGAATAAAGGGAAGAGCCTTACTGCTGCACTCTGCGCCGTGGCCCTGGCCGCAACGACGCTTTTTTGGGGCTGCGCCCAGGCGCCCATGAGCGCCGCGCACCTGAAGCGAGACCCCTGGTCCCTTGAGGAGCCGCGCTCCCTGGTGACCAACTTCATGCGCTTCGATTACCAGGTGGTGCCCGTGGGCGACGTGGCCGGCATCAAGGGCTGGGCCTACCTTGACACCAGGAAGCTTCCAGAATGGGCCAAGTGGGCGGAGTCCCTCAAGTTCACCGCCTATCTTTGCGACCCCGAGGGCCGCGTCATGGCCCAGGACACCCGCACCTTCCTCCCGCGCGAGGCGCGGGCCGACGAGGGCATCGGCTTCGAGTTCTCCCTGCAGCCGGAGGAGTGGGGCAAGCGCCCGCTGTTCATCGCCTTCGGGTATCGCCTGGTGCTCACCGAGGGACGCGAAGCCCAGGGCGGCAAGGCACCCTTTTTCGCCAGCGAAGACGCCACAACGAGGTGATGCATGCCCCTGCCAGGAAGCCGAGACAGCTCCGTTGTCATGAAGCGCGTGAGCCAGGGCTCGTTCCTGCAGCGCACCGTGCTCAAGCATAACGTCATTTTCACCGAGGGCAGCAAGGGCGAGGAGGCCTACATCCTTGTGGAAGGCAAGGTGGAGATCTCCGGCAACGTGGATGGCCGCAAGAAGGTCTTCGCCGTGCTCCAGCCCGTGTCCATCTTCGGCGAAATGTCCCTGTTCCTGGAGAACCATGGCCGCACCGCAACGGCCATCGCCCTTGAGGACTCCAAAGTTGTCGTGCTGAACGGCGACGACCTGGAGGGCTACATCGCTTCCGCGCCGCCCACCATTCAGGCCATCCTGAACGTCATGGTCACGCGCCTCAAGAACACCACCAAGAAGGCCCTGCGCGCGCCCAACGTGCCCATGGGCATCGTGCGCATCCTCGACCTCTTCGAGACCAACGGCAAGACGGAGATCCTCTACGACTCCGCAGTGCGCAACCTGTCCGACATCTTCGTGTGCAGCGCCAGCACCATCGAAGGCTACCTGCAGGGCCTGGTCACGCAGGGGCACCTCAGCATCGACGTGAGCGGGGCCAGCGGACCTGCCGCCACTGGAAGGCGCGTCATCCACATCCAGACCCCGCACCTGCTCCAGGCCGTCATGCTGTGCGGCAAGACGGAAAAGAGCGAGGATTAGGAACGCCGCTCCTGAGCAAAGGGCTAAAAATGATTTTTCTGCGCACAGGGGGGCCGGGTTCGAACATGCTCGAACCCGGCTGTTTCGTTTGGGGCGCGGCTCAGGCGGCCTGCGCGCCGGGCGAGAGCAGGGGCTTGAGTCCGCCGGGCAAAACGCCTAGCCTAGAATCCAGTCCAACCCCGGAGGCCTTATGCACAACGAACCCCAGTTCCAGACCCTGAAGCGCATCTTCGAGGCCGCCCTTGTGCGCATCGATCCCTACGGCATGCTCAAGGACCGCATGCGGCTCAAGGGCTCGGTGCTGGAGATCGAGCTGGAGCAGGAGCGCCACGAAGAGGATCTTTCGCGTTTTTCGCGCATTCTGGTGCTGGGCTGCGGAAAGGCTTCCGCGCGCATGGCCAAGGCCGTGGAGGAGATCCTGGCCGACCGCCTGCCCGCTGGCGTGACATTTGAGGGGTTGGTGTGCACCAAGTACGGCCACACCGAGGAACTCCGGCACGTCGAACAGGCCGAGGCCGCGCACCCGGTGCCGGATGAGGCCGGTGTGCAGGCGGCCCGGCGCATTGCCGAGCTTGCGCGCGGCGCGGACGAGAACACCTTGGTCATCAACCTCATCTCCGGCGGGGGATCGGCCCTGCTGCCCTCGCCCATGACTTATCTGGACGGCGGGCGCGAGGTGGTGCTCACCCTGGAGCACAAGCAGGCCGTCACCCGCGCGCTCCTCGCCTGCGGGGCGGACATCCGCGAGATCAACTGCGTGCGCAAGCACCTGTCCGAGCTCAAGGGCGGGCGGTTCCTGCGGCTTCTTGCACCGGCAACCAGCATTTCACTCATTCTTTCCGACGTGGTGGGCGACCGGCTGGACACCATCGCCTCGGGCATCACCAGCGCGGACGAAAGCACCTACGCCGAGGCTCTCGGCATCGTGCGCGGCTACGGCATAGAGGCAGGCGTTCCGCAGGAGGTGCTGCGGGCCCTTGAGCTTGGCGCTGCGGGCGACATCGACGAGACGCCAAAAACCGGCGACGCGGCGCTCTCCCGCGCCACGAACCTGCTCATCGGCACCAACCACGCGGCGCTCCTGGCCGCCTGCGAACAGGCCCGCGAACTTGGCTACAACGTGGCGCCCCTCACCTGCCTGCTGACCGGGGAGGCGCGGGAGGTGGCGCGGTTTTTGTCCGGCATCGGCCAGGACGTGCGGCGCACGGGCATGCTTGTGGCGCGCCCGGCCTGCGTGATTCTGGGCGGGGAGACCGTGGTGACGCTGACGGGCGAGGGCAAGGGTGGCCGCAACCAGGAAATGGCCCTGGCCTTTTTGGCCGAGATGGAGCGCGACCCTGAGGGCGGGCGCGGCATCGCGTTCTTGTCCGCCTCCACGGACGGCACGGACGGCCCCACTGACGCCGCCGGGGCCTATGCCTCGCCGGGCATGCTGGCCCGCGCGCGGGAGGGGGGGCTGTCCACGGCAGAGGCCTTGCGCGCCAACGACTCGTACCATTTTTTCGAGGCCATCGGCGGGCTGTACAAGACCGGGCCAACGCGCACCAACGTGTGCGACCTGCACATGCTGCTGGTGGAATAGACGCTACGCGCCAATACGCGCGAGTGAGGCGCTAACGCTCTTTGCGCACCAGGATCAGCGAGAAGTAGCTGGGTTTATCCGGCGCCTGGTCCAGGCTTTGGATGACCTCCTGGCCCTCGTGCCCCAGGCGGGTGACGAACACGCTGGCGTCGGTGAGGCCCAGGTTCGCCAACACCTTCTTGATCACCGGCATGTTCTTGTAGGCCTTGAGGATAACTGCGCACTGCGCGCCGGAAAGCACGCGCGTCAGCTCTTCCTCGTCCGCCACGCCCGACACCACGGCCAGGCTTTCGCCGCTCTCCACCAGCACCCGGCCCGTATGCGCCGCCGCGGCCTGATAGCTCGTGATGCCCGGAATCACCTGCACCGGAATCTCGGCCAGCAGGCCGTTCAGGGTGCGCAGCAGGTAGCCGAAGGTGCTGTAAGTCAGTGGGTCGCCCAGGGTCAGGAAGGCGGCGCTTTTGCCCTGGCGCAGGATGCCCGAAACCGTGTCGGCGTTGGCGCGCCAGGCCTTGTCCAGCACGGCCTGATCGCGGGTCATGGGGAAGTCCAGGCGCACCACCGCCGCGCCTTCGCGCAGGTGGGGGCTGGCGATGGACAGGGCCAGGGAGGCCTCGTTTTTGGTGGAGGCCGCAGCCAGCACCACGTCCACCTTCTGAAGCGTCTTCACGGCCTTGAGCGTGATGAGGTCCGGGTCGCCAGGGCCGACGCCTATGCCGTACAGTGTTCCAAAACGGGTCATTTCCTGTCCTTTTTTGCGCCCTTGGCGGGTGCTGATTGCTTCTGCGAAATCTCCGGGTGCAGCAGCCCGGCCAGTTCCTCGGCAGCGCCGACGCTTTGCGGGCCGGGGCGGGAGTACCTGCGCTCGTCCACGAACCAGGTCTTGCCGTTGGCGGCGGCGGGGATGGTCCTCAGGCGCGGGCGCTTGGAAAGGGGCAGGGGCGCCGGGTTCATGGGGCCGCGCTGGATGAGGTACGCCTCGGGCGCTAGACGCACGATCTCCTCCTCGCTCAGGCGCGCGAACTTGACGCGCTCCTCCACGCAGTTGACGCCCCCGGCGCGGCGGATGATCTCGGCCACCAGCCCCGTGCGTCCGGCGCCCAGCATGTTGGGCGAGCGCACCTCGTAAAAGACGCGTGGCCGCTGCTGCGTGGCTGCGACTTTTGCATCCAGCGTTGCCAGCCGGGCCTCCATGCCGCGCACCATGTCATCGGCCTGGGCTTCGGACCCGGTGAGCACGCCCACCCGGCGGATGACGCTGAACAGCTCCGCAAAGCTGGCGGCGCGGAACACGGCCACGCGCAGGCCGCGCTTCCTCAGCGCGTCCACGGGCAGGGATGCCTCCTTGCGGCCCGCCATCTGGAGCACCAGGTCAGGCTTCTGGGCCAGCACGGCCTCAATGTTGGGCCGCATGTGCGTGCCGATGACCGGAAGAGTGGCTATGCGCGTCGGGATCGTGTCCGCGTTGGTGCGCGCAACGATGACGTCGGCTTTGCCCAGGCCGTCCAGAATCTCGTTGAACGCCCCGTATAGCGCGATGACGCGGACCGCCGGGCGGTCCAGGACGATCTCCTGGCCCGCGTCGTCCACCACGCGGATGGGCACGCGGGCGGGCGCGCGCACCTCGGCCTGTGCGTTAGCGCAGCAAAGAAGCGTGAGCGTGAGCGCCAGGCACCAGATGCGCCTGGGGCGCGCCGGTGACAGGGTGCGGAGCCACGCGAAGGTCCGTGTCATAGATGTCCTTGAGGTTCGCTTCCGTGAAAACGTCACTGGTGGGGCCGTCGAGCACGATGCGCCCGGCCTTGAGGAACACCAGCCGCGGGCAATACAGCGCGGCCAGGTTCAGGTCGTGGGCGGCGGCGAACACCGTGCTGCCGGCCTTGTGCTGCCTCGCCAGCAGGTCAAAGGCCTCCACGCGCCGGGCCAGGTCCAGGGCCGAGGTGGCCTCGTCGAGCAAGAGCGCCCGGCGGCCCTGGCACAGGGCGCGGGCCAGCAGCACGCGCTGGAACTCCCCGCCGGATAGCTCGGCAGCTTGCCGTTCGGCCAGGTCCAGACAATGGGCATCGGCCAGGGCGGCCTGCGCGGCATCGTCGTCCTGCGGGCCATAGCCGCCCAGAAATCCCGTGTGGGCGTAGCGGCCCATGCGCACCAGCTCTTGCACGCTGTAGCCTGCCGGGGCCGCAGCGCCCTGGGGCACGCAGGACACCAGCAGGGCTCGCTCGCGGGCGGAAAGGCCGGAAATGTCGCGGCCCGCAAGCTCCACGCCGCCGCTCAATGGAGGCAGCAGTCCGGCCAGGGCCAGGAGCAGGGTGGTCTTGCCCGAGCCGTTGGGCCCCAGCAGGGCCGCAAATTCACCTGCCGCCAGATGCAGGTCCACCCCGCGCAGCACCTCGTGGCCGCCGTAGCCGCAATGAAGATTCCGCGCCCGGATCATGCTTCGCCTCTGTTCTTCAGGCCCTTGCGCGCCAGAATCAGGCAAAAGAAGGGCCCGCCGATGAGCGCGGTCACAACGCCAACGGGCAGCTCGGCCCCGCCGGGCAGCACGCTGCGCGCGGCCACATCGGACCAGATGAGCAGAAGCGCGCCCAGAAGCGCCGAGGCTGGCAGAAGCCTGCGGTGCCCCGCGCCCAGCACAAGGCGCACCAGATGCGGCACCACAAGCCCCACAAAGCCGATGACGCCGGAGACCGCCACAGCCGCGCCGGAAAGCAGGCTGGCGGCCAAAAGCAGCCACAGGCGGGAGCGCCCGGCCTCCAGGCCCAGCATGCGCGCCTGGGTTTCGCCCAGGGCCAGCACGTCCAGCTCCCGCGCGCGCCAGAAGACGATGGCCGCGCCCACGAGCATGTACGGCCAGGCCAGCTCCGCGTGCTCGAAGCCCCGGCCCTGGAAGCTGCCCATGATCCAGAACACGATGCTGGCCACGGATTCTTCGTCCAGGCTTTTCAACAGCGAGATGAGGGCGGAAAGGAAGGTGGACACCACGATGCCCGCCAGGACCACGGTTTCGCGCCGCAGGCCGGAGAGCGGCCCGCCGCCCGCGCGTGAAAGGCCAAGCACCAACGCCAGGGCTGTCAGCGCCCCGACAAGGGCGCAGGCGGGCAGGGCGCGGGCGTCGCCGGAAAGGGCGGCCTCCCCGGCCATGCCGCTGATGATGGCCACCGAGGCTCCGAAGGCCGCGCCGCCGGAAACGCCCAGGGTGAAGGAGTCGGCCAGGGGGTTTCTGAGCACGCCCTGGAAGGCCGCGCCCGCAATGGCGAGGGATGCTCCGGTGAGTCCGGCCAGCAGCACGCGGGCCAGGCGGATGTCCACGATGACCACGGAGAGGCTCGGGTCCACGGCTTCGCCCGCCGCGAAGCCCGCAGCCTGCAGCAGCGCGCGCAGGGACTCGCCCACCGTGGACGGGTAGCTGCCCACGGCGCAGGCCAGCACCACGGTCAGCAAAAGCGAGACCAGCAGGGCGGAAGCCAGGGCGCAGGCGCGAAGCCAGGCAGGGCAAACATCCCGCCGCTTTTCGCACTCTTTCGCGCCTGGTATTCCGCCCTGCTGCATCATTACTGGTCCAGAGCCTTTACGGCGTCCTTGAGATGGTCGATCCACAGGCGGGACACGGCCGGGCGGCTGCCCAGGCCCGTAAGGTCGGCCTTGGGGATGAAGCCCGCTGCCTTGAGCTTGCTGGCCCACGAATCGGCTTCCGGGCCGGCCATGTCGTTCCGGGCATGGTCGCCCGCAACGCTCATGAGCGGTGTCAGGTGCACGGTGCGCGCGCCCAAGCGCATGAGGTCCGGGATGATCTCGTCGAGGCCGGGGGTGTCTTCCACCGTGGCGATGAACACGCTCTTGTCCTGCTTCCACAATGCCAGTTGGAGCGCTGCGTAGGCGGCGTTGGCCGGGTGCTCGGTGCCGTGGCCCATGAGCACCACAGCCTCGCCCTTGCCGCGCTTGGGCAGGGAGGCGAGGATGGCTGCTGCTGCGGCCTTGATGTCGTGCGGGGTGGAGAGCAGCGGCAGGCCCATGGTGATCTTCCCGATGCCCTTGGGCATGCCTTCCATGGCTCTGGCTGTGGATACGATGTCGTGGAACTCTTTGCCGGGGATGGCATGCAGGGATTGCACGGCCACCTCGGTGAAGCCCTCGGCGGCCATGTCGGCCAGGGCTTGGGCCGGGGCGCGTTTCGCTATGCCCTCGCCAGCGATTTTGTCGCGGATGATCTTGGATGAGTAAGCCATTCGCACAGGCACGCCGGGAAAGGCGGCCTCGGCCTGCTGCTTCAAGGAGTCGATGGCGGTGACGGCCTCGGGCACGCTGGTGCCGAAGGCCACCAGCAGGATGCCGCGCTTGGGCGCGGGGGATTGTTTGCCTTCGCCTGCCAGACAGGGCTGGGCCAGGGTCAGCGCCAGTGCGGCGAGGAGCATGGCGCGCAACAGCGCGGAGAAAGCGGATGAACGCATGAAGACCTCCAAAATGGAGGGCGGTGCGGGGGAATAAAAAAACCCTTCCCGCATGCGTACGCGGAAAGGGAGTTCCGTATTCGTCCCCTTACAAGTCCCGTCGGACAATAAGCCCTCGTTGCCGACGAGAAGCCATGACACTCAATCCGGCAGGTCTTCCGACTTGCCCCATCGGCCCCGGCCTTCCCAGGAGAGTACTCCCAGTGGCGCGCTAGGGGGCCGACCGTTTGCGGGGCTCACGGCGGCGGGTCCGCTCCCGAATTCCACGGGATTCCCTCTTCACCCCGAAAAACGGGGCACCGGACGAATGTGCTCGATAGTATGGGGGGCAGGGGGTGTCAAGCCTGGGGCGTCATCCCTGGGCGGGCGCGGAGACCTCGGCCAGGAGCTTCTCGATGTCCAGCACCAGGGCGTCGCTTTCGCCCATCATGCCGAAACCCAGGATGGGCAGGGTGTAAATGTCCTGCACGGGCACGGTGAAGCCCGTCACCACCACCTGCTGCTGGCGCAGCACCTCGTCCACAAGCAGGGCGGCGGATACTTCGCCCATGCGCACGGTGATGATGAGTCCCTTTTCGATGCCGGCGCAGGTTTCGCCCAGTTGCAGATGGCGGCACAGGCGCAACAGGTGGAAGATCTGGCCGCGCACGCTCACGGTCTCGCTGCCGTCGGGCAGGGCCACCAGGTCCTCGGCGTGTGGCGCGAAGATTTCAAGCACGTCTCGGGAGGGCACGATGAGCAGTTCCGGCCCCACGCGGCACACCAGGGCGTCCACGATGCCCTCGTTCACCGAGCGCGACAGCGGAATGGACAGGGTGAAGCGCGAGCCCGCGCCGGGCAGGTTCTCGATGGTGATGTCGCCGCCGAGCTGCATGCGCACGGCGTTGGCCACCGCGTCCATGCCCACGCCCCGGCCCGACACGTCCGTGACTTTCTCTGCGGTGCTGAAGCCAGAGGCCAGGATGAACTGGATGATCTCCTGCTCGGTGAGCTCCTGGTCCGGCTGCACCAGGCCGCGCTCGCGGGCCTTGTCGAGAATTCTCGCGGCGTTGAGCCCCCGGCCATCGTCGGAGACTTCGACATAGGCCGTGTCGCCCTTGCGGAAGGCGTTCAGGAGCACTGTGCCGGTCTCGTCCTTGCCCTTTTCCGTGCGCTCGTCGGGCAGCTCCAGGCCGTGGTCCAGGGCGTTGCGCAGCAGGTGCACCAGGGGTTCGTTCAGGCTCTCCACAATGGTTTTGTCCAGGGCCAGCTCGTCGCCGGTGATGGTGAAGCGCACCTTTTTGCCCATCTTTTGGGAAAGGCTCTGCACCAGGCGGTTCATGGGCAGGAAGATCTGCTTCAGGGGCACCAGGCGGATGGCGTCCACCTGAGTTTGCAGGCCGGTTATCACCGTGTCCAGCTCCGACAGGGTGGAGGCCGAGAGAGTGGCGCCGCGCGTGCCGCTTTGGGACAGCACGGCAAAGGTCACCATGAGCTTGCCCACCAGCTCGATGAGGCTGTCGAGCCGCTCTGTTGGCACGCGGATGCTGGTGATGCCCTGCTTGCTGGCGGCCAGCACTTGATTGGCCTGGGCCTCCGCCACATCGGGGTGGGCGGCGTCGGCACGGGCTGCGCCGGGGTGGGCGGCGTCAGGGGGCAGCGCGCCCGTCGCCGGAACATCCGAACATGCCTGGGCTGTCGCTGGGGCTGGCATCTCCAGTTGCGGCGGGGCTGCTGCGGCGCGGGGCTGGTCGAGCCCGCCGGCCAGGGCGTAGAGAAATTTCTTGTGCGCCTCGCACAGGCGCAGCAGGGCGGTGATGATGCCCTCGTTCACCGGGGTGATGCCGTCGGCCAGCATGTCCAAAAGCGAAATGACCTGGGCCGAGGCCAGCTTCAGGTGGGTGAGGCCCAGGGCCTCCAGCACCGGGGTCACCTCGTTGCTGGTGGGGCGGCCTTCCTCCAGCTTGAGGACGCTCTCCTCCAGGGGGGCGATGCACTGGCGGATGTGATCCTTCATTTGGCCTCTTCGCCGGGGCTGGCTGCCTCGGGCTCCAGGGCGAACACGGCGTCGAACTCCCAGGCGTAGAAGGTTTCGCGGGCCGCGCCGGAGAGCCCGCGCACGCGGAGGGTCCACATGCCCGCCAGACCCGCCAGATCCTCCCAAATTGAGGAACCGCAGCTTCGCACGGCAGAGAGGTCCAGGGTCACCGGTTCCGTTTGCGGCAGGGACAGAATCGCTCCCACCAGCTGGTCGGCCTGGGCCTTGAGGTGCATGCGCGCGCAGGTGAGCCGGAGCACCGGTCCGGCTGGACCCTGCTCCTGCAGCAGGCAGTTGGCCGAGCTGGCGCCGCCGCTTTTTTGCGCGCCTCCGGAGGCCGCCTCAAGCACCTGGCAAACGGCGTCTATCTCGCCCTGGTCCGGCGCGCCCTGGTCGCGGATCTGCTCGATGACGGCGAAGACGGAGTTCACGCCGTAAGCGGCCAGGGAAATGTTGTCTGCGCTGTGGGGCAGGGTCACGGCCTGGAGCTTCTTGAGGAAGCTCTCCACCTTGTGGGTCAGGTGGCTGGCGGCTTCAAAGCCGGGCATGAACCCGGTGACGCCCTTGATGGTGTGCAGGGGCCTGGCCAGGATCTCGATGCCGGAGGCCACCTCGCCCGCGCCGATTTTTTCCAAGCCTTCGAGGACTTGGGGATAGTATTTGTCGCCTACTTCAGCGAAAAATTCTTCGGACAGGGCGTCGCTCAAATGGTGACCTCGCGGCGTTAGGCCGTGATGAATCCGAGTTTCTTGAGTTCTTCGAAAAGCTTGTCCTTGCGCACGGGCTTCACGATGTAGCCGGAGGCCTCACCATCGTGAAAGGAGCGGATGACGGTCTTGGGATCGTCCAGGGCCGTGGTCATGAGGGCCTTGGCCCGGATGCGGCCAGGGTGTTGTTGTTCAATGGCGCGGATCTGCTTCAGGGCCTCAAGCCCGTCCATCTCCGGCATCATGATGTCCATGAGCAGAAGATCGTAGGGGCGTCCCTCCTTGTGCGCGAGTTTGAAGGCCTCCACGGCCTCAAGCCCGTTGACCACGACATCGACCTCGAACAGGGTGTTCAGGAAGACGGAGAGCACTTTGCGGCCCAAAAATTCATCTTCGGCGACCAGCGCGCGCATACAGAAACCTCCGAAGCGGAAAATCCGCATGGTGTAGCAGCTTATCCGCAGAAGCAGTTAAAATGTCAACAGCAGACCCGCGAGTCGAAGATCCCGCACTTGCGCGGCGGCCCGCATGGGGGTAGAAGCCCGCCCATGCGAGGATTCATCACACCCGAGCGCCTGGAGCGCATCAAAACCGTTCTGGCCCACCGGCAGAAGGACGTCACGCTGGTCATGGACAACATCTGGGACCCGCACAACGTCTCTGCGATATTACGCAGTTGCGACGCCTTCGGCCTGCACCGCGTGCATCTTTACTACACCACGGAGAAGTGGCCGGACCTGGGCAAGAAGTCTTCGGCCTCGGCTAAGAAATGGGTGGAGCGGGTGCGCCACGACAACGCGGTCGAGATGCTGGAAGGCTTCAAGGCCAGCGGAGTGCAGGTCATTCGCACCGGGTTTTCGGATACGGCCAAGCCGCTTTTCGACTTCGACTTCACCCGGCCCACGGCGGTGATCCTGTCCAACGAGCACCGTGGCGCCACCCCGGAGCTTGTGGAAGGCGTTGACGAGGAGCTGTACATCCCCATGCAGGGCATGGTGCAGAGCCTGAACGTCTCTGTGGCCGCCGCAGTGATCCTTTACGAAATGTTCTCCCAGCGCAGGCGCGCGGGGCTTCTGGATTCCCCGGCCTTTACGCCGGAGGAGATGGAGCGCCTGACCCTGGAGTGGAGCGACCGCTAGCCTGTTCCCCACACGATGCGGGGTTTGCACTCAAGAACCCGCAAGGGGCTGTGGGTTTGCGAAACAAGAACGGCCCTGGAAGCGCTTCCAGGGCCGTTCTTGTTTCGCGTCCGGCGCGCTGTGTTTTGGCCACTGGGGGCAGGGCTAGGAGCGCTGACGAAAAGGGGCAAGGCACGGCCAGGATGAGCCAGGGGACGCGGAAAGGAATCGTTGCGGAGATATTTTTTCTAGGTCGCTTCTGGTGTTGAAACAAGAAAAGCCATCCGGGTCGCACTCGGCGACCCGGACAGCCGGTTCTTTTTGTGATGGGCCGGGGGGCATCCCGGCGTGGGCGAAATTCGGCCTAGTGGTGGCCTTCTTTCTTGCCCTGCTGGATGCGGATGAAGGCCACGGTGATGATCCAGGCCAGGTAGATGAAGATAAGGGAGACGCCAACGGTTCCCTGGGCGCTGCTGTGGGCCATATCTTTCAAGAGTTCGCCGAACATGGTCGTTCCTCCAAAATTTATTTTCCGGCGCATTTCGCCGGGGCGGGTCTATTTCACCGGAACGCCGGGAAATGTCAAGGGGGGTTGGCGCAGTAGCTTGCCGGGACAGTCTGTGGACATGTCCCCTCTTGCCAGCAAGTCGGCCCAGACGATACCGTGCGCCTGCATCAAAAAATTCGGAGGACTGCATGAGCAAAAAGCCCCGCATCGTCGCATTAGACGCCTTCACCATGGGCCAGGACATTTCCTGGGAACTCATAGCCGAGCAGGGCGAGCTGGTGCTTTACGACCGCACCGATCCCGGCGAGCTGCCGGAGCGCGCAAAGGGCGCGCAGGTGCTGCTCACCAACAAGACCGAGTTGCTGGCCGAGGATCTGGACCTCTTGCCGGACCTAAAATGCATCTGCGTTCTGGCCACCGGCTACAACGTGGTGGACGTCAAGGCCGCCGCAGCCCGTGGGATTCCCGTGTGCAACGCGCCGGGCTATTCTCCGCCCGCCGTGGCCCAGCACGTCATGGCCGTGACTCTGGAGCTCTTCGGCAAGGCCTGCCGCCACGCGCGCGCCGTGGCCGAGGGCCGCTGGCCCGCCCAGCCGGACTTCTGCTTCTGGGACGCGCCCATTGTGGAGCTGGCTGGCAAGACCTTCGGGGTGGTCGGCTTCGGGGCCATCGGCCAGCGCGTGGCCGCGTTGGCCCACGCCTTTGGCATGAACGTTTTGGCCCACGCGCCGCGTCCCAAGGAGCTGCCGCCCTACGGGCCTTTCGCCTTCGCCAGCCTGAACGACCTGTTCGAGGACTCTGACGTGGTGAGCCTGCACTGCCCGCTCACGCCCGAGAACGAGAACATGGTCGACGCGCGGCTGCTTGCGCGCATGAAGCCTACGGCCTTTCTGGTGAACACCGCGCGCGGGCAGCTGGTGGACGAGGCCGCCCTGGCCGAAGCCCTTGAGTCCGGCAAGCTCGCCGGCGCGGCTCTGGACGTTTTGAGCCGGGAGCCCATCCGCCCGTACAATCCCCTGCGCTCCGCACCCAATTGCCTCATCACCCCGCACGTGGCCTGGGCCAGCGTGGAAGCCCGCAGACGGCTTCTCGGCATCACCGCCAGGAACCTGCGGGCGTTTTTGGAAGGCAGCCCGCAGAACGTGGTCAATGGCGTGGAGTAGGCGCCGGCAACGGCTGCGGTGCCAAAAGCGGATTGTCCCGGCGGGTCTTTACAGCGGCGTTGGTCTTATGTCATTTGTGGCATGAATCAATGATGACATATGCCACTTCTGACCCCCAATCTGGAGGAATGCACATGCGTAAACTTACTGTCACCCTGACCCTGCTGGCCCTGCTGGCCTTTACCGGCAGCGCGCTGGCCGCCGAGACCATCCTGGTGGGCACCACCACCAGCACCGCGGACACCGGCCTGCTCGACTACTTGGCCCCGAAAGTGTTGAAGGACGCTGGCCTTGAGATGCGTTGGACCGCCGTAGGCACGGGCAAGGCCCTGGAGCACGGCAAGAATTGCGACGTGGACGTGCTCATGGTCCATGCTCCCGGCGCGGAAAAGAAATTTATCGATGACGGGCACGGCATTCTGCGCAAGGAATTCATGTACAACGACTTTATCATCGTCGGCCCTGCCAAGGACGCCGCCAAGATCAAGGGCAAGGGCGCGGGCGATGCGCTCAAGGCCATTGCCGAGACCAAGGCGTCCTTCGCCAGCCGCGGCGACGACTCCGGCACGCACAAGCTGGAGCTTGGCTTGTGGAAGGCCGCCGGCCTGTCCCCGGACAAGGAATCCTGGTACATCCAGGTGGGCCAGGGCATGTTGACCACCCTGGGCATGGCCGCCGAGCGCGGAGCCTACACCATCACCGACCGCGGCACCTGGATCGCCTATGAGGCCAAGCACCATGGCAAGTCCGGCCTGGTGGTCCTGTCCGAGGGCGACCTGACCCTGCGCAACCAGTACAGCATCATCCTGCTTTCGCCCAAGTGCGCAAAGATCAAGCACGATGCGGCCAAGAAACTCATGGGCTGGTTCCTTTCCCCGGTGGGCCAGAAGGCCATTGCGGACTTCAAGGTGCAAGGCAGGCAGCTCTTCACACCCAATGCAGCCAAATAACAAGGAAACGTAAAGCAGGTGGACTATTTCAGCGAGGGCCTGACCAAGGCCGTGGCGCTTTTGCTGGCCCTGGACCCCGAGACCTTCTCGGCGGTCTGGGCCACGGCCAGCGTCACGGCCTTGGCCCTGGCCGCAAGCCTTGTTTTGGGATTGCCCCTGGGGTTCGCCCTGGGGCACTTCCGCTTTCCTGGCCGCCGCGTGGCGCGGCTTTTTGTGGATTGGATGCTCTCCCTGCCCACCGTGGTCATCGGGCTCATGGTTTACGCCCTGTTCACTTCGCGCGGTCCGCTGGGCGAGTGGGGGCTTCTGTTCTCCCTGCCGGGCATGGCCATCGGCCTCACCCTCCTGGGTCTGCCCATCATCATCGCCATGACCGCCACGGCGGTGGAGTCCACCGACGTGCGCCTGACCCAGACCGTGCTTTCCCTCGGCGCGGACCGCATGCAGTTGCTCTTCGCCACCCTCTCCGAGGCGCGCTTCGCCATGGCCCTTGCCGCCGCCTCGGCCTTTGGGCGCATCGTCAGCGAGGTGGGCATCGCCATGATGGTGGGCGGCAACATCAAGTGGCAGACGCGCACCATCACCACGGCCATTGCCCTGGAGACCGGCAAGGGCGAGTTCGCCAGCGGCATCGCTCTGGGCATTGTGCTCATGCTGGTGGCGCTTGTGGTGAATCTCGTGGTGGGGCTGCTGCGCTCGCGCGCGGCTGCGGATTACCGGGGGTGCGCATGAACGGGCCGTTGTACCGGCTGAAGGACATCGAAGTCGCTTATGGTGCAGGCGAGGCCGTGCTGCGCGTTTCTGAGCTTGAGATCGCGCGCGGCGGCATTCTGGGCCTAGCGGGGCACAATGGCAGTGGCAAAAGCACCCTGCTGAAACTTTTGGGTTTTTTGCTGGCGCAGCGCTCGGGCAGCTTGGAGTTCGATGGCGTCCTGGTGGACGCCTGCGCGCATGGCGGCGTGCACTTGCTGCGCCGCAAGGCCGTGCTGCTGGGGCAAGACACCTGCCTGCTCTCACGCTCGGTTGCGGCCAACGTGGCCTATGGCCTCAAGCTGCGCGGGCTGCCAGCGTCCAGGGAGGCCATTGCCAACGCCTTGGCCCTGGTGGGGCTCGACGCAGGCGAATACGCGGGCCGCTCCTGGCGGCAGCTTTCCGGCGGCGAGGCCCGGCGCGTGGCCCTGGCCGCGCGGCTGATATTGAAGCCAGCAGCGCTGCTGCTTGACGAACCCACAGCCGGACTGGACCGCGCCAGCACGGAGTTCGTGAAGGCCGCCGTCATGGCCGCGCGCGCGGCCTATGGCACGACGCTGGTCCTCTCCAGCCACGACTTGGGCTGGCTGGATTCCTGCGCGGATGCGGTGTTGACCCTGGACGAGGGCCGCATCATCAGCGGAATTGAGCAGGGGGGGTCCGGAACTGCGCGTCCCGGACCCGGAAGTGATTTAGAAGGCGGCCACCATGTCCGCTGAAAGCTCGCGGTACAGGTCGGCCACCAGGATGACGCCCAGGACCTTGCCATTTTCCTGAACCACGGCCCAGCCGCGCTTGCGGCGCAAAAACAGCTCCAGCACCACGGGCAGGGGGTCGTTGGGCTTCAGCGTCGGCACGTCCGGGTCCATGTGGCCGGCAAGGGACGTATGGGTGCATACGGCGCTGGCCCGCGCAAAAGTCTTGTCGAAATCGCTTTCCTTGACCACCTTGAGGTCTGGGTCGCGCAGGACGCATTCATCGAGTGCGGTCAACACTGTCCACACGGAAACCACGCCCTTGAGCACGCCCTCCTTGCTGCCGGTTTTGCCCATGACCAGGACGATGTTGTTTTCCGGCGTTTTCTTCTGGCTCTCGCGCAGGGCGCGCACGGCCTCGGCCAGACTGGCGGATTCGTCCACCGTGGCAAACTCATCGCGCATCAAATCCCAGGCCCTTTTCCGAAACAGCATGCGGCACTCCTCTGAGGATTGTAGCCCGCCCACAAGGGGATGAACGCCGGGCGGTTGCACTCACCATAGCCCGGTCTGGCCGGGCTAGGCAAGCGGCCAGGCGCGCATGAGTGAACCATGGGCCAAGGTTGCCCAGGCTTGACAATCGCCGTGCCAGACCGCACTCTGACATATATGAAGCGTATTCTGGCCCTGACGGTCCTTCTGGTCCTCGTGTGGGGCGCTCCGGCCCGGGCCGGCATCCCCTTCGGCCCTGGCGAGAAGCTCAGCTACAACATCTACTGGACCTTCATCCTGGCGGGCTCCGCCACCCTGGAGACCCTGGAGTCCGGGCCTGTGGAGGGCCGCCAGGCACTGCACTTCCGGGCCTTGGCGAAAAGCACGCCCTTTGTGGACACTTTCTACAAGGTGCGCGACTCCATCGAGTCTTATGTGGACCCGGCGGTGACGCATGCCATTCTGTACCGCAAGGACCAGAGCGAGGGTGATTACGTGCGCAACTACGTGGTGCGCTTCGACAAGAACGGCAACGTGGCCTACCGCTACAGCAAGGGCGCGTTGAAAAGCGCCGTGGTCATCCCCAATGGCACCTTCGACCCCCTGTCCATGCTGTTTTTGTTCCGCACCAAGCCGCTCAGCGTGGGCTATGATTTCTATGCGCCCGTGACCGACGGCGAGAAGAGCATCACCGGCAAGGCCCGGGTGGTGCGCCGCGAAAAGATTAGCACCCCGGCGGGCGAGTTCGACACGCTGCTTGTGGAGCCGGATGTGCGCGATATTGGCGGGGTGTTCCGCAAGAGCCCCAATGCGACCCTTCAGGTCTGGATCACCAACGATGCCCGGCGCATTCCCGTGCGCGTGAAGAGCAAGGTGGTGGTCGGCCATTTCTCCATGGAACTTACCGGGTATGAACCCCCGAAAAACAAGGCGGCACAGTGAGCAACTCCAAGTCGAAAAAGACCCCGAAACGTTCCGCACCCTCGGCGCGCAATGGACGCGGCGCGGCCCGTCGCGGTCCCGGCCAGACCCGCAGCGGCGGCCAACACCAGCGCACGCTTAAGGAGCGCGAAGCCCATCCCCTAGAGGGCCAGACCCTCACCTTGACCATCGACACCCTGGCCCTGGGCGGCGCGGGCGTGGCCCGCATGCCCGAAGGACAGGAGGGCGCGGGCATGGCCGTGTTTGTGGCCAGCGGCCTGCCCGGATCAATCGTGAGCGCGCGCATCACCCGCATGCACCGCCGCCACGCCGAAGCCGTGGCGGTCGAGGTGCTTACGCCTTCGCCAGACGCAGTCGAACCCCTGTGCCCGCATTCCGAAGTCTGCGGCGGCTGTCCGTTGCAGACCCTGGCCCCGGCCCGGCAGCTCTACTGGAAGGAGCGCCAGATCCTTGAGGCTCTGAAGCGCATTGGCCGGGTGGAGCCCGCCACTGTGCTGCCCGCCCTGCCTGCGCCCAGCAGCACCGGCTTCCGCAACAAGATGGAGTTCGCCTTCCAGGGCATGGGCGATTCCCTGCGTCTGGGCCTCTACAGCAAGGCCGATCCGGGCCGCGTGTTCGACGTGTCGGCCTGCGCCATCTTTCCGCAGGAAGGTTACGAAATAATGGACGCCGTGCGGCAGGCCTGCCGCGAGGCGGGCTTTGCGGCCTATGACCGCCGCACCGGCCTGGGCCTTCTGCGGCACCTGGTGCTGCGCCACAGCGTGCACCAGGACAAGTACCTTGCCCAGCTCATCACCGCGCCGGTCCCGGCGGACAGCGCCCCGGCCCTGGCTTTGTTCAGCCTGGGCGCGGCGCTTATGCAGCGTTTCCCCAAGGTTGTTGGCTTCGTCCACGCCGAGCGGGGGCGCGCCGACGGCCTGGCCCTGTCCGAGCGCACGGTTCTGGCCCTGGGCGAAAGCGCCCTCATCGAGGGCCTTGAGGACGTGCGTTATTCCGTCAGCGCCGACGCCTTTTTCCAGACCTGCACCGGCGGGGCTCTTGGGCTGTATTCCGGCCTGCGCGAACTGGCCGACCTGGCGCCCAAGGACGTGGTCTACGACTTGTACTGCGGCGGCGGCGGCATCGCCCTGTTCCTGGCCGGCCACGCAGGCAAGGTGCTGGGCCTGGAGGCCAACCCGTCCGCCGTGGCCGACGCCGAGGCCAACGCCCGCGTGAACAAGGTGGAGAACTGCCGCTTCATCCGCGCGGATCTGACCGGCGAAAGCGCCGTGCCCGAGCGCCTGCCAGAGGGCTACACCAAGGCCGACGTTGTGGTGGTGGACCCCCCGCGCGAGGGCCTGGACAACGGGCTCATCGCCTGGCTGAACCGCACCAAGCCTTCGCGGCTGGTCTACGTGTCGTGCAACCCGGCCACCCTGGCGCGCGACGCGGGCCTGCTGGCCGGCGAGGGCGGCGGTTTCGATCTCGCGGTGGTGCGCGCCGTGGACCTGTTCCCGCACACGGCCCACGCCGAGTGCCTGGCCTTGTTCACGCCCAGATAGTCGGACGGCGGCGATCCGCCTCATGTCCCCGCCTCCCCCCCTTGCAGTCCGGGGGGGAAGCGGGGTAGGCTTTCCACCACGTTCACCCCTGGAGGGATCTGATGTCGACCGTTATCCGCAAGAGCTTGCTGCAGCTTGTGTTCTCCGGCGCGTTCATGAAGCGCTGGAACGACCGCCTGCGCCCCATGGAGCTCATGGAGGTGGACAAGCAGGCCCACAAGATGATCGTGGCCTGGATGCTGCTCACCCGCGTCACTGCGGGGATGGAGCAGGCCGAACGCCTGGCCTTGGTGGAGGAGACCATCGAGGGCGGGCTCTTCGACTATTTCTACCGCCTGGTCATCACCGACATCAAGCCGCCGGTGTTCTACAAAATCAAGGCCAACCGCGAGGACTACCAGAAGCTCACCCAGTGGGTGCTGCCGCAGCTGAAGCCCAGGCTGGCGCCCCTTGGCCCGGACTTCTGGGAGCGCATGACCGAGGCGCTCATGGAGCCGGAGGAGAAGACCCTGTCCCGGCGCATCCTCATGGCGGCGCACCTGTACGCCTCCTACTCCGAGTTCCGGGTGCTCAAGCCCCTGAATCCGCAGGACGAGGAGATGCCGGAGATTGAGGAGAGCTTCCAGACGCGCCTGCGTGGATTGACGGACATCCCAGGTGTTGCGGAGCTTCTGAGCGGGGATAACGAGTTCAGCCGCTTCGCTGCGCGTGCGGGTCAGCTGCGCTTCCAGAAGCGTTGGTCGCAGACCCCCCGCGTGCCGGAGACTACGGTGCTTGGGCACATGTTCCTGGTTGCCACGTATTCCTGGTTTTTCAGCGTGGAGGCCGGGGCCTGCCAGGCAAGGCGGCACAACAATTTCTTCACTGGCCTGTTCCACGACCTGCCGGAGCTGCTCACCCGCGACATCATCTCGCCCGTGAAGACCTCCGACGCCTCCATCGGCGAGCTTATCAAGCAGTACGAGACGCAGGAGCTGGAGCGCAAGATCATCGGTCCGCTCAAGAGCGGCGGCTGCGAGGATCTGGCCGAGCGCCTGGGCTATCTGCTGGGCCTGAGCGTGGGCTCCGAATTCATCGCCACCGTGCATGAGGGCGGAGAGGTCCGCCATGTCACCGAATCCGATCTGCGCGGGCCGAAGAACCTGGACGAGCTGGATCCCAAGGACGGGCCGCTGCTCAAGATGTGCGACCGTCTGGCCGCCTTCATTGAGGCCGACACGGCGCTGAGGAACGGCATCAACAACGAGCAGCTGCACCAGGCCCGCTGGCGCATCCGGCAGATGTACGAGCACCGCCCGGAGGTCATGGGCATCCAGGTGGGCGCGCTTCTGGCGGACTTCGACTAGGCATGGCGCAGCTCGACGACGCCTCCGCACCTGCCGCCAGCCCGGCGGCTCCGGCTTCTTCCGCTCCGCCTCCGGCGCTGACGCCCCTGGCGCCGGGCCTGTATCTGGTGGCTACGCCCATCGGCAACGCGGGCGATCTTTCGCCGCGCGCGGCGCACGTGCTGACGCGCGCCCACGTGGTGCTGGCCGAGGACACGCGCCGGGCTGGGCTTTTTTTTCGCCGCCAGGGGCTTGTGCGCGCCGGGCACGCGGGCTTTTTCAGCCTGCACGAGCACAACGAGGCCGGGCGTATTCCCCAGGTCATGGAGATGATCGCGGGCGGACAGGCCGTGGCCCTTATCTCCGACGCAGGCACTCCAGTGCTCTCCGACCCCGGCTACCGGCTGGTGCGCGCCTGCCGCCTGGGCGGCCTCCTGGTCACGTCCCTGCCTGGCCCCTTCGCCCCGGCGGTGGCTCTTTCGGCCAGCGGTTTGCCGCCTGCGCCCTTTACTTTTCTTGGCTTCCTGCCCAGGCAGAAGGGCCAGGCGCAAAAGCTGCTTGCCCGCCATGCGGCCACGGGCGCAAGCCTGATCTTTTTCGAGCGCAAGGACCGCCTCTCCGCCACCCTGGCCTTGGCCGCCGGGGCGCTGGGCGACCGCGAGTTCGCCGTGTGCCGGGAATTGACCAAGCAATACGAGGAGTTTATCCTGGGGCGTCTGGGTGCGTTGGCTTCCGCGCCGTTGGACGTTTTGGGCGAGGTCACGGTGATCATCGGGCCGGAGGCTTTCGGGCCGCTGCCGCAGGTGCCCGGACAGGCAGCCGGACAGGGCGCTGCTGCTGATCCCAAGGCTGTTCTGGAGGCCGTGCTGGCCGAGGAGCGCGAGCGTGGCGGCAAGCCGCGCGAGGTGGCCCGGCGCGTGGCCGAGCGGATTCCCGGCATG
The DNA here is from genome assembly GCF_030689645.1 of Humidesulfovibrio sp. GTDB lineage: Bacteria > Desulfobacterota > Desulfovibrionia > Desulfovibrionales > Desulfovibrionaceae > Humidesulfovibrio. The sequence continues at coordinate 20,499 of NZ_JAUYFU010000039.1, read as the reverse complement.
GGCGTGAAGGAAATTTATGAGCTGCTCAAGCGCTGAAAACCAGCAGGACTCTCTGGACAGGGCCATCTCCCTGGCCTTGGAGAGCCGCGCCCTGGACCGGGACGCCCTCTGCGCCGTGACAGGCTGCGCCGGGAGCGATCTGCCGCGTCTTTTTGAGGGCGCGCGGGCCGTTCGCGCAAAATATTTCCGCCAGGACCTGCACCTCTGCGCCATCGTCAACGCCAAAAGCGGCGCCTGCACAGAGGACTGCGCCTTCTGCGCCCAGTCTTCCCGGCACAAGACCGACAGCCCGCGCCACGCCTTTCTGGACCCGCAAGAGATCGGGCGCGCTGCAAGCGCCATGAAGGCGCGCGGAGCCTCGCGCTTCGGCATAGTGTCCAGCGGCCTTGCGCCCACGGAAGCCGAGTTCGCCCAGCTCCTTGAGTCCGTGCGCCTGGTTCGCGAGGCCGGGCTGGCCGCGGACGTCTCCGTGGGCGTCCTGAGCCGCGAGCGGCTGTCGCGCCTAAGGGACGCGGGACTTTCCGGCGTGCACCACAATCTCGAAGTGGCGCGCAGTTTTTTCCCGCAGATCTGCACCACCCACGACTACGAGGAGGACGTCGAGGCCGTGCGCCTGGCCCTGGCCGAGGGGTTCTTCGTGTGTTCCGGCGGCATCTTCGGCCTGGGCGAGAGCTGGGAACAACGCGCGGAGCTGGCCCTGACCCTGCGCGAACTGGGCGTTTCGAACGTGCCCATGAATTTCCTCATGCCCATCGCGGGCACGCGCATGGAGCACCGGCCTGTGCTTTCGGCTGCCGAGGCTCTGCATATCCTGGCCCTGTTCCGGCTCATGCTGCCCACGGCCAACCTCCGTGTGTGCGGCGGCCGGGGGCCTGTGTTCGGCCCGGCGGGCGGGGAGGGCCAGCAACAGCTTTTCGCTTCCGGGGCCAGCGGGCTCATGATCGGCGACTACCTGACCCTTGCGGGCTCTGCGCCCGAGGCCGACCTCGCCTTGGCGCGTGAAATGGGCCTGCGCATCGTGGACTCCAGCGTGGAGCCGGAGGCCTAGGCCATGTACGGGGTGCGTGCGAAGTTCTGGAGCGAGCGCGGCAAGGCGTACCTCAAATGCTTCCTGCGCACCTATCTGGTGGGCGCGTCCATGAACCCCCGCGGGCTCATGAGCGTGGGCATCCTGTACGCCATGCAGCCCGGCCTGTGGATCATCCACAAGGAGCCCAAGGCCAGGGAGCAGGCCCTGAAGCGCTATGCGAAGCACTTCAGCTCGCATCCGTTCTGGGTGCCTTGTCTGGTGGGCATTTTTCTCTCGGTGGAGGCGGACATCGCCGGCCGAAGGTTGCCGCCGGACGCCCTGGAAAAAGTCAAAAACACCACGAGTTACACGTTGTCAGCCGTTGGCGACTCGGTGTTCGCCGGGAGCGTGCTCATTTTCTGGGCGCTCCTGACTTCGTGCCTGCTGCTCATGGGGCAGCGCGTATTGCCTTTCGGTATCGGGCTTTTCTTTTTTCTTGGATTGCAGGGCTTCCGCGTGTACACTTTCCTTGGAGGCGTGCGAAGGGGCTTCAGCTTTCTGGCCGCTCTCAAACGCTGGGATCTCATCAACTGGGGTCGGCGCATCAAGTTTGTGAACGCGGCCCTTTTGTTGTGGCTTTGGACCATACTGTTCCCCAAAGGGGACGCGGTTTCGTGGGGCTGGGGAATGGGCGCGTTCGCCCTTGCCGGGGTTCTTGCCATCCGGCCCGTGCTGCCCCGCTGGGTGGTGGCCGGAGCCGTGCTCGCCACGCTTGTGGCCATACCCTGGCTTATGCAGCGCGCCAGCGGCCTGCCGCCTTTGGGCATGCCGTAGGGCCAACATCGCATGACGGACAACGACAGCGGCTGGAGATCATGACCGAGAGCATCGCTTCATCGGATTGCGGGGCCAGCGCCGGAGGCGAGAGCGTGCGGCAGGTGCTGGTTGCCAACCAGCTTGGCCTGCATGCGCGGCCCGCAAGCCAGATAGCCCGTGAGGCCCAGGCCTTTGCGGCCAGCATCAGCATCACCGGCACAGGTCAGACCGTGGATGCCAAAAGCATCCTGGATGTGCTGACCCTTGCGGCCGGGCCGGGCAGCACCCTTGAGATCCGCGCCAGCGGGCAGGACGCCGAAATGGCCGTGGAGAAGATCTCACAACTTTTTGCAGCGAGATTCGGGGAGAAGTAGTGGCCAGAGCCATAGTTCGCGGCATTTCGGTGTCCACGGGCTTCGCCATCGGCAAGGCAGTGTTCGTCAACCGCAGGCACCACGCAGAGGTGCCGCGGCAGAGCATCGGCCTCAGCCTGGTCGAGCCCGAGGAGGCTCGGCTGCGCCAGGCTTTCAGCGACGTGGAAGGCGACCTGGCCAGCGCGCGCGACCGCATTCCGGCTGAACTCGCCGAGCATCGCCACATCCTTGAATCGCACCTGATGATCCTGAAGGATCCCAAGCTTTGCGGAGCTGCGGCCAAGCACATCCGCGACCTCGGCGTCAACGCCGAATGGGCGCTGGAAAAGGCCGTGGCCGAGCTGGAGAAGGCCTTCGGCCAGCTTGACGACCTGTACATCCGCGAACGCCTGCAAGACGTGAGGGTCATGAGCGACCGCGTCATGGCGCGGCTTCTTGGCACCGTGCGCACGGAGCTGGCCGTGGAGGGCCGGGTCATCATCATGGCCCACGACCTGACCCCCGCCGACACCGTGATGCTTGAGGTGGGCAAGATCATGGGCTTTGCCACGGCCCAGGGCGGCAAGACCTCGCACACCGGCATCATGGCGCGCACCCTGGGCATTCCGGCCCTGGTGGGGGCTGGCGAGCTGGAAGAACTGGTGGGCGACGGCGATCTGGTGATTCTGGACGGGGTGGGCGGCCGCGTGCTGGTGGACCCGGACGAGGACGAGCTTGCAGAGTTCAACGAGCTGGCCGACCAGTTCGAGGACTATCAGCGCCGCATCTACCGAGGCTGCCAGCTTCCCGCAGAAACCATCGACGGCTACCGCGTGCAGGTGCTGGCCAACATTGAGCTCATCGAGGAAGTGGCGGCTGTGCTGGACAACGGCGGCGAGGGCATAGGCCTGTACCGCACGGAATACAGCTACCTGAACCGCCTGGACCTGCCCGGCGAGGACGAGCTGGCGGACAAATATTCGGACCTGGCGGCCATCATGAGCCCGCGCAAGGTCATCTTCCGCACCCTCGACCTCGGCGCGGACAAGTTCATCACCAGCTTTGGCGCATTGGACGAGGCGAACCCGGCCATGGGCCTGCGCGCCATCCGCTTCTGCATGCAGCACCCGGAGCTGTTCAAGACGCAGCTCAAGGCCATCGCCCGGGCCAGCGCCTACGGCAACGTGAGCATCATGTTCCCCATGATCTCCGGCCTGCGCGAGGTGCGCCGAGCCAAGGCCAAGCTGCGGGAGGCCCAGGAGGAGCTGCGCGCCGAGGGCAAGCGCTTCAACGCCGACATGCCCGTGGGCATCATGATCGAGCTGCCCGCTGCGGTGATGATCGCCAGCATGCTGGCCGAGGAAGTGGACTTCTTCAGCATCGGCACCAACGACCTCATCCAGTACAGCCTGGGCATCGACCGCACCAACGCCCACGTGAGCTATCTGTACCAGCCCTTGCATCCGGCGGTGCTCAGGAGCATAAAGCACGTGGTGGACGCCGCGCACCAGGCCGGCATCGAGGCCAGCCTCTGCGGCGAGGTGGCCAGCGACCCCTTCTGCGTCCCCATTCTCATGGGCATGCAGATCGACTGCATCTCACTCTCGCCCCAGGCAATTCCTGGCATCAAGCGCATCATCCGCCAGGCCCGCATGAGCGAGTGCAAATCGCTTTTGCGCGACGTTTTGGCTTGCCGCACTGTTGGCAAAATCAACCGTCTGGTGCGCGACACAATTTTCCACAAGTACCCTGAAGAACTCAATTTCTTTGCGTCGCTTTTGGACAACGACGACCTCGGCGGTTAAATCCCATGTCTCAACCAAATCGCCATGCGGGCGAAAAGCTCATCGCCACCAACAAGCAGGCGCGGCGGCTCTACGAATTCCTGGAGGTTCTTGAGGCCGGTCTCGTGCTCATGGGCTCGGAACTCAAGAGCCTGCGCGAGGGCCGCGTGAACTTCATGGACGGCTACGTCCGCTTCTACAGGGACGAGGCCTGGCTTACGGGCGTGCACATCGCGCCCTACGCCAACGCGGGCATGGATCCCCACGACCCCACCCGCGACCGCAAGCTGCTGTTGCATCATCGCGAAATCGACAAGTTGCAGGCCCTGGCCGCGCAAAAGGGCCTCACCGTGGTTCCTGTGCGGCTGTACTTCAAGAATGGCCGGGTGAAGCTTGAAATCGCGCTGGGCAAGGGCAAGAACGTCCACGACCGCCGCGACGACATCAAGGCCCGCGACCTGAACCGCGACATGGCCCGGCAGTTGGCCGACTTCAAGAGAAAATAGCCCCGCCCAACCGCTGGGCGGGCCTTTTCGGATACCCTCCCCATGAAGAGCAGCACCAGCCTCGCCACAGCCCTCACGCCCGCCCACCTGCGCTTCCTTGAATCGCTCTTTCCCGGCGAGGGGCTTGTCACCGATCCCACGCAGATGGCCGTGTACGGCGCGGATTCCAGCCGCCGCTCGGCCATGCCCTGGGCCGTCGTGCGCCCCCGAACGGAAGAACAGGTCGTAGAGCTGCTCACGTGGGCGGAGTCCGAACGCGTGCCCCTGGTGCCCCGCGCCCGCGGCACGGGCATGAGCGGCGGCGCGGTGCCCGCCTTTGGCGGCGTGGTGGTTTCCAGCCTGTGGCTGAACTGCGTGCTCGACATCGACGCCGACGACTTCTGCGCCGAGGTGGAGCCCGGCGTGGTGACCGCCGAGTTTCAGGCGCTCACGCAGAAGCAGAAGCTCTTCTACCCGCCGGACCCGGCGAGCCTCAAAATTTCCACCCTGGGCGGCAATGTGGCCACCTGCGCGGGCGGCATGCGTGCGGTGAAGTATGGCGTGACGCGGGACTACGTGCTGGGCGTGCGCGCAGTGCTGCCGGGCGGCAGGATCGTCAACGCCGGAGGCCGCTCCCACAAGAACGTGGTGGGCCTCGACCTCGCGCGGCTCTTCGTGGGCTCCTGCGGCACCTTGGGAATATTCACCAAGCTGACCCTGAAGCTGCTGCCCCTGCCCGAGGGCTCGGCCACGGTGCTGGCGGCCTTCCCCACCCTGGCAGATGCGCTCTCCGGGGCGCGCGGCGTGTTCCGCGCCGGAATCTTGCCCACGGCCATGGAGTTCATGGACGCCAAGGCTTGCTGGGCAGTGGGCCAGATCAAGGACGTGCCCTGGCCGAAGGAAACCCAGGCTGTGCTGGTGCTGAAAGTGGACGGCTCAAACGCCTCGCTGGCGGCGGAGCTTGCGCGCCTTGAGGTGGCCCTTGCGCCTGCGCACCCCCTGTGTCTTTTCAAGGGTCTGGGCGCGCAGGAGGAAGAGCCCCTGTGGGAGCTGCGGCGGCTGGTGAGCCCGGCGGGTTTCCGCCTGGGGCCGGACAAGCTGGGCGAGGATGTGGCGGTGCCGCGCGGCAGCACCGTGCAGGCCGTGGAGGGCTTTCAGGCCATGGGAGCGGAGCAGGGCGTGCAGGTGGCCTGCTACGGGCACCTGGGCGACGGCAACATCCACGTGAACATTTTTTACGATGCATCAGACGCGGACCAGCGCAGCCGCGCCCAGGCCTGCAAGGAGACCGTGTTCCGGCTGACCCTGTCGCTGGGCGGCACCATCTCGGGCGAGCACGGCACGGGCATCACCAAGGGGCCGTATGTTTCGTGGCAGCTTGGCGAAGAGGAGCGCGCCCTCATGGCGGGCATCAAGAACGTGTTTGATCCCAGCGGCATTTTGAATCCCGGCAAGGGGTGGTCCTAGTGGCCGATGCGCCGAAATCGCCGGACTGCGTGCTCTGCGGCTGCTGTCTGGAGGGTTGCCCGCTGTTGTCGGCCACCGGGCGCGAGGAATTGTCGCCCCGCGCCAAGGCGCTTTTGGCCGGGCCTTCCAAGTTCATGGACGCCAGCCTGCCCGAGGCCGACGTGGCCGCCCTCACGGGGCTGTGCCTGGCCTGCGGCCGTTGCGAGAAGCTGTGCCCGCAAGGGGTGCAGGTGCCGGCCCTCATGGCGGCCATGCGCGCCAGCCACCCGGATTTCAAGCAGTGGATGTGGAAGCAATGGATCACCCGGCTCGGCCCGTACTGGTCCCTGGCGGCCAAGGGCGCGGCCCTGACCCCGGACGCCTTTGTGCCCGCGTCATTGGGCCTGGCGCTCAAGGGATTGAAGGGACTGCGCCCCGGCGGTGGATTGCGGCCCTGGCTCGGCATCACAAAATTTCCGCGCGAAGCCTTTGGCGCCAAATACGGCCAGCGGCCCGTTGTTCTTTTTGACGGGTGCGTGGGCAAGGGGCCGCGCGGCGTGTGGGCGGAAACGGCGCGCTTTCTGCTGAACGGTCTGGGCGCCAAGGTCGTGGAGGGGCGCTTTTCCTGCTGCGGCTCCACCCTGGGCGTGGCCGGATTGCCGGGCGATCAGGCCCACGCGCGGGTGGCCAACATCGCGGCCTGGCGCGAGGCCGGGCGGCCACTGGTCGTCACCTACTGCGCCACCTGCCGCAAGGGGCTGGCGGATTACGTGGGCTGCGGGCTTTTCGCCGATGGAGACGAGGAGCGGCTTTGGCGCGATTCCCTTGCGCCGCTTTCCGCGCTGCTCATGGGCGCAGGCGCAAAGGCCGGGCGCGGCGCGCCGACCGTGGCGGGCTATCACCGGCCCTGCCACGCGGATTTGAACGACGGCCTGGGCGACGCTGACTGTAAGCTTTTGTCCAGCCTGCTGGGCGCACGGCTGCGCACCCCGGCCAAGGGCGGCTGCTGCGGATTCGGCGGCATTTTGCAACTCTCTGCGCCCGAGCTTTCGGCCACAGTGGGGCGGGGCTGCTGGGACGTCTTGGACGCAACGCTGGGATTCTCGGCTGCGCCGGAGGTGACGCCAGCCTACGTGCTCACAGGTTGCAGCGGCTGCGTTATGCAGCTTTCGGCCACGGCTCCGCAAGGGGCGAGGGTGGGCCATTGGCTGGAAGTCATAGGCCGCAGCTGACGCCAGGGCGTGGGCATCTCTTTGCGGAGATAATTAGACAGTGAAAGAAAGCGCGGAGTTGCGGGTTGACGAACGGCAAGCGGGCGTTATCTCAATACCACAATTTGACGCGGCCCCGGAAATATCCGAGAACACCCCTGCGCCACGATCGGGGGAGTGACCTGGTTTGGCGTGCCCGGCCTGGAAGCGCAGCTTCAAGAGCCTAAAATGAAGACGAAATACGCTGGCAAGGCATGCCGTTAGCCAGCTTGAGGAGTTTGTGCCCATGTTCAGCGATATCCTTAAGAAGATCCTTGGTTCAAGCAACGACCGCTTTTTGAAGAAGCTTGACCCTGCTGTGGCCGCCATCAACGCCTTGGAGCCGAAGATGCAGGCCCTGGCAGATGAGGACTTCCCGGCCAGGATCGCTGCCTGGAAAGAGGAGGTGGCCGCAGGCCGCAGCCTGGACGACCTTCTGCCCGAGTGCTTCGCCCTGGTGCGCGAGGCGGGCAAACGCGTGCTGGGCATGCGCCACTACGACGTGCAGCTGGTGGGCGGCATGGTGCTGCACCAGGGGCGCATCGCGGAAATGAAGACAGGTGAAGGCAAAACCCTGGTGGCGACGCTGCCCGTGGTCCTGAACGCCCTTTCCGGCAAGGGCGTGCACCTCGTCACGGTCAACGACTACCTGGCTAAGCGCGACGCGGGCTGGATGGGCAAGCTGTACAATTTTCTGGGCCTCTCCGTGGGCGTCATCGTCCACGGCCTGAACGACGAAGAGCGCCAGGTGGCCTACGGCTCGGACATCACCTATGGCACCAACAACGAGTTCGGCTTCGACTATCTGCGCGACAACATGAAGTTCTACAAGGAGTCGCTGGTCCAGCGGCCCCTGAACTACGCCATTGTGGACGAGGTGGACTCCATCCTCATCGACGAGGCGCGCACCCCGCTCATCATCAGCGGCGCGGCCGAGGAATCCACCCAGCTGTACCGCAAGGTCGACGCCATCATCCCCATGCTCACGCGCGGGGAGAAGTCCAAGGAAGAGGGCGTCGAGCCCACGGGCGACTTCGAGGTGGACGAGAAGGCGCGCAGCATCGCCATGACCGAGCGCGGCGTGGGCAAATGCGAGAAGCTCCTCGGCGTGGACAATCTCTACGACCCGGCCAACGCCACCCTTCAGCACCACGTGCTCCAGGGCCTCAAGGCGCACCACCTGTACCGCCGCGACGTGGAGTACATCGTCAAGGAAGACCAGGTGGTCATCGTGGACGAGTTCACGGGGCGCCTCATGCCTGGCCGCCGTTTTTCCGACGGCCTGCACCAGGCACTGGAAGCCAAGGAGAACGTCAAGGTCGAGGCCGAGAACCAGACCCTGGCCTCCATCACCTTCCAGAACTATTTCCGCATGTACGAGAAGCTCTCCGGCATGACCGGCACGGCCGACACCGAGGCCGTTGAGTTCAAGGAAATCTACAATCTCGACGTGTCCGTGATTCCCACCAACCGCGACATGGTGCGCGTGGACAACGCGGACATGATCTTCAAGACCCAGGCCGAGAAATACCACGCCATCGCCGACGAGATCGCCGACTGCCACAAGCGCGGCCAGCCGGTGCTGGTGGGCACGGTCTCCATTGAGAAGAGCGAGCTTGTCTCCGCCATGCTGAAAAAGCGCGGCGTGCCCCATAGCGTCCTGAACGCCAAGCAGCACGAGCTTGAGGCCGAGATCGTGGCCGAAGCCGGACAGACGGGACGCGTCACCATCGCCACCAACATGGCCGGACGCGGCACGGACATTGTGCTGGGCGAGGGCGTGAAGGCCTTGGGCGGTCTGCACATTCTGGGCACGGAACGTCACGAGTCCCGGCGCATCGACAACCAGCTGCGCGGCCGAGCGGGCCGCCAGGGCGACCCCGGCACCTCGCGCTTCTACCTGGCCCTCGACGACGACCTCATGCGCCTGTTCGGCAGCGACCGCATCGCGGGGCTCATGAACACCCTGGGCCTGGAGGACGGCGAAGCCATCGAAAACCGCATGGTCAGCCGCGCCATCGAGGGCTCCCAGAAGCGTGTGGAGGCCCACAACTTCGAGATCAGAAAACAGCTCCTCGACTACGACAACGTCATGAACCAGCAACGCGAGGTCATCTACACCCGCCGCCGCGAAATCATGTACGCCGAAACCCTGGACGAGATCGTGCAGGAGTACGTGGACGAGTTGCTGGACGACATTTACGCCCCCCTTGAACACATGAAGGGCGGCGTGGACGAGGAGACCGCAGGCATCATGTCCTCCCGTCTGGACGAGATGTTCGACCTGTCGCGCTTCCCCGGCTTTGCCGCGGAACTGCCCAGCCGCGAGCAGTCCGAGGAGTGGATCGCCGAGATCCTGGGCACCCTGCAGGCCGCTTCGCCTGACAGCTACCAGGAGATCCTGCGCTACTTCATTCTGGAAACCCTGGACCGCAACTGGAAGGACCACCTGCTCTCCATGGACCACCTGCGCGACGGCATCGGCCTGCGCGGCTACGGCCAGAAGGACCCCAAGCAGGAGTACAAGCGCGAGGGCTTCGACCTGTTCCGCGCCATGCTTTACGCCATCGCCGAGAAGTCCATGAGCCTCATTTGCCGCCTGCGCATCCAGAAGGAAGTGAAGGAGGAGGAGTTCCAGCACAAGGAGACCGTGGCCGAGGTCGAATACCAGGGGCCGTCCACCTCTGCGGAACCCAAGAAGAAGCAGCCCGTGAAACGCGCAGCAAAGGTGGGGCGCAACGATTCCTGCTCCTGCGGATCCGGGAAAAAATTCAAGAATTGCTGTATGAAATAACCAAGCCGGGCTCTGCCCGGCTTTTTTCTGCCTTGTAAGCTATACTGGCAATATGTAAAATGTGGTTTGGCGGCGCTGCCGACGGACGGAGCGCGGTTTCGCCTCCATATGTAGGTCCTCGGCTTGCCTGCCAGGGGTGTTTAATGACGAAAGTGCTCATTGTTGAGGACAGCCGCTCCTTTGCCGCCCTGGTGGCCAAGCGCGTTCGTCTGGAACTGGGCTTCGAGACGCATGTGGCCCACGACCTGGCCGCCGCAGTGGAGTATATCGGCCAGGGCACGGACTACCTTGCGGCTCTTCTCGACATAAACCTGCCCGACGCTCCCCATGGCGAGTCCGTTGACCTCGCAATCGCGTACTCCATTCCCGCCATCGTCTTCACCGGCGAACTCTCCGACGCCATGCGCGAGAGCTTCTGGAACCGCCATATCGTCGACTACGTGCTCAAGGACGGCCAGGAGAACGTGGACTACGTGGTGAAACTCCTGGCGCGGCTTCAGCGTAATCCGGAAACCAAGATCCTGGTGGTGGACGATTCCCGCAGCTACCGCCACGCCGTGACGCGGTTGCTGGCCGCCCATCGCTACCATGTGCTTGAGGCTGCAACGGGCGAGGAAGCCTTGGCGGTTCTGGAGGAGCACCCGGCCACGCGCCTGGTCATGGTTGATTACAACATGCCCGGCATGGACGGCTTCACCCTGACGCGCGAAATCCGCCGCCGCTTCGGCAAGGACGTGATGGCCGTCATCGGCGTGTCGTCCATGGGAGGGGCCAGGCTCTCGGCCCGGTTCATCAAGAGCGGGGCCAACGACTACCTGAATAAGCCCTTCCTGGTGGAGGAGTTTTACACGCGCATTACGCAGAATCTTGAAATGCTTGAGCATATCGCCATGGTGCGGGACATGGCAGAGCGGGACTTCCTCACCCGCGTGTACAATCGGCGCTACTTTTTTTCCGCAGGCGCGCAGTTGCACGGCCTGCTCACCCGGCGCAGCCAGCCCATGACCGTGGCCATGCTGGACATCGACCACTTCAAGAACGTCAACGACACCCTGGGCCACGAGGCGGGCGACGCAGTGCTGCGGCAGATGGCGCAGCTTTTGTCCTCGCGCTTTCGCGTGTCCGACATCGTGGCTCGCCTGGGGGGCGAGGAGTTCTGCGTCCTGGCCTCGGACATCACCTCCGACCAGGCGCAGCTGCTTTTCGAGGATCTTCGCGCCACCTTCGAGGCCACGCCCGTGATTTTCGGCGACACGACCGTGTCCTACACTGTGAGCATCGGCCTGTGCAGCGAGCCGGGGCTCAGCCTGGACGAAATGCTGCGCGAAGCCGACCGCATGCTCTACCGCTCCAAAAGCGCAGGCAGAAACTGCGTCACCCGGTACAAACCGGACGCCTGAGCTAGCCTAACCACACTCCAAGACAGCCTTTGAAACCCGGCCCGGCCTGTGCTAGGCAAGTATTGCGCGTCTGGCCTGGGCCTTGCCGCGACGATATTATTTCGTGAGGTGCGTCCATGACCATAATGCCCAAGGGATTCAGCTTCGCAGTGGCCGCCGCCGGTTTCAAGCGCGCGGACCGCAACGACCTGGGGCTCATTGTGAGCCAGGGAACTGCCGCCGCCGCCGGGGTGTTCACCAGGAACCGCTTTCAGGCCGCGCCGGTGCTGGTGTGCAAGGAACTGCTCGCCGAACGCCCCCTCGCCCGCGCCCTGCTTGTGAACTCCGGCCAGGCCAACGCCTGCACCGGGGCCGAGGGTCTGGCCAACTGCCGCGCCACCCTGGAGCTTGCGGCCAAGGCCGCAAAGATCGCGCCTGTGGACGTGCTGCCCACGTCCACCGGGGTCATCGGCGCGCAGCTCAAGATGGACAAGTGGGCGGCGGCCGCGCCGCTTCTGGGCCAGGGCCTGGGCAAGGCCACGGCCATGGACGTGGCCAAGGCCATGATGACTACGGATTCTTTTCCGAAGCTCTCGGCCAAAACGCTGGCTCTGCCCGGGGGCGAGGTTCGCGTGCTCGGCATGTGCAAGGGCGCGGGCATGATCTGCCCCAACATGGCGACGATGCTTGGCTTCATCCTCACCGACGCCGACGTGGACCCCGTGGCCTGGCAGGATATTCTTTCGTACGCGGCGGACCGTTCTTTCAACGCCTTGACCGTTGACGGCGACACCAGCACCAACGACACGGTGCTGGCCCTGGCCAATGGCGCGTCCCGCGTGGCCGCACGCGACGCCAAGTCGCTCAAGCTGCTGCGCGACTGCGTCACCGCTGTCTGCCAGGAGCTTTCCTATCGCATTGTTCAGGACGCCGAGGGCGGCACCAAGGTGGCGCACATCACCGTGCGCGGGGCCAAGAGCGCTGGCCAGGCCGAGATGGCCGCCCGGGCCATCGGCAACTCGCCCCTGGTCAAAACCGCGCTCTTCGGCTGTGATCCCAATTGGGGGCGCATTGTGGCGGCCCTGGGCAGGAGCGGAGCGGACTTTGAGCCGGACGCCGTGGTGCTGACCATCGGCGGCATCCTGGTGTTCGAGAAGGGCCAGCCTTCGCCCGAGGACCTGGACGCGTTGCTTGCCCCGTGCATGCGCCACCAGGATGTGGAGATCGTCCTTGATCTGCACGCGGGGCGCGGCTCGTTCACGCTGCTCGCGTCCGATCTTACCAAGCGCTACGTCGAAATCAATGCGGATTACCGGACTTAAGACCCGGCCCTTTCAACCAGCCAGAACAAAACCACCCACCCCTTGACCGGGGTCCAGGGGGATGAAATCCTCCTGGCGGGGATGGTCCGGGAAGGGGCAGCGCCCTTTCCTGGCCGCCGGAGGCTCATCAGATCATGTCACGACTCAATGCACGCTCCCGCATGACCCGCCTGGCCGACTTCCTGTTCGAGTGCGGCATGCTTCGCAAGACGCCGCGCTCCGGCTATCAGTTCCTCGGCACCGGCCAGGAGAACGTGGCCGAGCACTCCTTCCGCACCGCGGTCATCGGCTTTGTGCTGGCGCAGATGGCCGGGGCCAACAAGGAGCGCACGGCCATGCTGTGCCTGTTCCACGACCTGCACGAGGCTCGCACCGGCGATTTCAACTACGTGAACCGCATCTACAACACCAGTTCCCGCACCCAGGCTCTGGCCGACTGCCTGTCGGGCACGGGCCTTGGCCCGGACCTCATGCCCATGTGGGAGGAGCTGGAGGAGACGGCGAGCATTGAGGCGAAGCTGGCCCAGGATGCGGACCAGCTGGATTTGATGCTGAATCTGAAGGAGCAGTCCGACCTGGGCAACAAGTACGCGGGCAAGTGGCTGGCCGCAGCGACCGAGCGCCTGCGCACACCCGAAGGCCAGGAGCTTGCGCGGGCCGTGCTTGAGACGGATCATACCGAGTGGTGGTTTCTGGGGCCGGACCAGGCCTGGTGGGAGCGCAAGAACGGCTCCCGGAAGAATTTGCCAAAGATCGACGTGGACGCGGCCCAGGCCGCCAGGGCTGCGGAGGACGCGGGGGACGAGGACGGACAGTAGGCTTGCCGGCGGCGCCGACGCGTTGTGCCTATACGCTTTTGTTTAAAATGCGCAGCGTGGAACCGCAATGTCTTGCGAGGTCAATGCGCATGTGCTAGTTGATTGCGTGTCACCTTTAGCCGCCAGCGCGAACCAGACGCCCGTCGCCGGGTCTTGACAGCCTGCGTGCTGCCGGAAAACGAGGAATAGCAACCGATGATCGAGGCACGACGCGCCCAGCTTCCACCCATCGCCCGTCTGGGCGACTTTTTCTTGCGCCATGTGGGTGAGATTGGGGCCATGGCATTGTTTCTGTTGGAGTCCTTCGGGCGCATCTTCCGGTCCTGGGGGCAGTTCAACAAGGCCGTGCGGCAAGTCTACTTCATCGGCGTCAAGAGCATCAGCGTCATCACCCTCATCAGCCTGTTCACGGGCATGGTCATCGGCTTGCAGATGTACTACGCCCTGGCCAAGTTCGGGGCCGACGGCTTCCTCGGCGCGGCGGTCTCGCTGTCGCTGGTGCGCGAGCTTGGCCCCGTGCTCACGGCCATCATGATCACCGGTCGGGCTGGGTCTTCCATGACCGCCGAAATAGGCGTCATGCGCATCTCCGAGCAGGTGGACGCGCTGCAGGTCATGGACATCAATCCCGTTGGCTATCTGGTGAGCCCAAAGCTGGCGGCCAGCATCATCTGCTTCCCTATCCTCACGGCGTTTTTCGATCTGGTGGGAATTGTGGGCGGCTATATCACCGGCGTGCTGCTTTTGGGCGGAAACTCCGGCGTGTACTGGTACCGCGTCAGCGCATACCTCAAGATGAGCGACATCACCGGCGGCTTCATCAAGTCTCTGGTGTTCGGCGTCGTGGTGTGCACCATCTGCTGCTACATGGGGTACTACACGCATTTGCGGCGCGATTCCGTCGGACCGGAGGCCGTCAGCCAGGCCACCACCTCGGCTGTGGTCACCTCCTGCGTGCTGATTCTCCTGGCCGACTACATTTTGACTTCGCTGTTGTTCTAGGAGCATGACCGCATGACCCAGCAGACCACCACGGACATCCGCCTGGAGGGCCTCACCATCGGCTATGGCGAGCACGCCGTGGTGAGCAATATCGACGCGGTGCTGCCCGGCGACAAAATTTCGGTGATTCTGGGCGGGTCGGGCTGCGGCAAATCCACGCTCTTGAAGCACATTTTGCGCCTGCACCCCGTGCTGGCTGGCCGCATCGTCATTGGCGGGCACGACCTGACTTCCCTGGACCGGCGGGGCATGCACTGTTTGCGCCAGCGCATGGGCGTGCTGTTTCAGGACGGGGCGCTTCTGGGCTCCCTCACCCTGGGCGACAACGTGGCTTTGCCCCTGCGCGAGCACACAAAACTGCCCGAAAAGGCCGTGCGCGAACGCGTGCTGGCCAAGCTGGGGCTTGTGGGGTTGGCTGATTTTTACGACTATTATCCCAACGAGTTGTCCGGCGGCATGCGCAAGCGCGCGGGCTTGGCGCGGGCCATGGTCATGGACCCGCCGCTTTTGTTCTGCGACGAGCCCACCAGCGGGTTGGACCCCGTTACCGCTGCCGAGCTGGACCAGCTGCTGCTGGAGCTTAAGCGCAGCTTCGACATGACCCTCGTGGTGGTGAGCCACGATCTGAACAGCATGCGCGCAATCGCCGACCACGTGCTGGTATTGGGCTCTGGCAAGGTGCTTTTCCAGGGCTCGCTGGCCGAGCTGGACGCCACGCAAGACGAGTATCTGCGCCGTTTCCTGGATCGCCAGGCGGCGGAGCGCAACTCGCCTCGGTTGACCATGCCGCCCCTTGATTTCAAGCTGATGAAGCGCGACTGCTCCGGGTATCTGGGCGAATAACTGCCGCAAGGCCAGTCCCGCCCCATGGGGCAAGACCAAACGAGGTGCCGGATGAAGAAATACTCCAAGGAAACGCAGGTGGGCTTGTTCGTGCTGGTGGGCTTCATGGCCATCGCCTACATGAGCATCAAGCTGGGCAACGTGCATTTGTTTTCGGACAACGACTACGCCATTACAGCCAAATTCAACGATGTCACCGGACTCAAGGTCAACGCGCCGGTGCAGATGTACGGCGTTGAAATGGGCTTTGTGGAAAAGATCGGCATTGACAACCAAAATGGAATGTCCGTAGTGACTCTGCGTATTCGCAAGGATGTGCAGCTCACCGACGACACCATCGCCTCGGTGAAGACCAGCGGCCTTATCGGCGACAAATACATAAAGATTTCGCGCGGCGGCGGCGACCCTATTAAAGAAGGGGCTGTGCTCCGCGACACGGAATCGTCTATTGACCTTGAAGAGCTAATAAGTAAATATGTGTTTGGCGGCGTGTAATCGCGCGCTCTATTCAGCTTGATAGGACATGTGAAATGAAAAAAATCTTCTGCGTATTCGGTTTGTTTCTTCTGATGTTATCCTTTTCCTCGGCTGCCCTTGCAGGCGAGCCCCAGGACCGCCTCAAGGGCGGCATCGACAAAGTCATTTCCATTTTGTCCGACCCCGCCTTGAAGGGCGCCTCCAAGCGTACGGATCGTCAGGCCAAGCTGCGCGCCGTGGCGGACAGTTTCTTCGACTGGCGCGAGCTTTCCAAGCGCGCCGTGGCCGAGAACTGGTCCAAGTACACCCCCAAGCAGCAGGATGATTTTGTCGGCAGCTTTTCTGAGCTGCTGCAGAAAACCTACATCCGCAAGCTTGAGAAATACAATAACGAGAAGGTCAACTACACCAAGGAGCAGATCGAGGGAAACCAGGCCTTCATCAGCACCGTTGTAGTCATGAAGGACAAGAGCATTCCCATCAACTACGTCATGATCAAACGCGACCAGTGGATGGTTTACGACGTGGTTGTTGAGGGCGTGAGCCTGGTGAAAAACTATCGCAGCCAGTTCGCCAAGGTGCTTTCCAAGGAGAGTCCTGAGGCTCTGTTGCAACGCATCAAGGACAAGATCAAGGCCCTTGACGATGGTAAGAACGTCGATGATATTGTCGGCAAGGAAGGCTAGGGGGACGGCATGAAGAAACGCAGTGGGTTGACTCTCCGGGGCATTGCCCGGCATGTTTTGGCTGCGGCAGGCCTGATGCTGCTTTTGAGCGGCGTTTGCCTTGCTTCGGAGAAGGCTCCCGGGCTCAAGCCTGCTGGACCGGTTCTGCTGGCCTATGGCGATGATGACATCTGGGACGAGACCGGTCAGATCGTTAAGAAGACTCCCGGCGCCGCCATGAGCGTGGCCGACCAGGTCGCCGAGACGCCGGACCCGCTTGAGGGCTGGAACCGCGCGATGTTCACCTTCAACGACAAGCTGTACTTTTGGGCCGTTAAGCCTGTGGCCCAAGGCTACAGCTTTGTGGTGCCCGAACGGCCTCGCCTCTGGGTCCACAATTTCTTCCACAACCTCATGTATCCGGTTCGCTTCACCAGCCTCATGCTCCAGGCCAAGTTCGACGCCGCAGCGGTGGAAACCTCCCGCTTCATCGGCAACACGGCCTTCGGCCTGGGCGGCTTCGCAGACATTACGGCTGACAGCAAGCCCTACAAGCCCATCCCTTCCGTCGAGCAGGACCTGGGCCTGACCTTCGGCTACTGGGGCGCGGGCAACGGCTTCTATCTTGTGTGGCCCTTCATCGGCCCCTCAACTGGCCGCGACACCCTGGGCTACGCGGGAGACTACTTCCTGACTCCGGCCACCTATCTGAACCCCTGGTACTGGTCCATGGGCACCAAGGGCTACGACAAGGTCAACGAGGTCTCCATGCGCATCGGCGATTACGAGGCCCTGAAGGAGGCCAGCGTGGACCCCTATGTGGCCCTGCGCGACGCCTACCTGCGGATGCGTTACAAGAAGATGAACGACTAGGCCGCCTGCGGGTCTGCACGTAAGTAAGTTCCATGCGTCTGGCCGTCATATCGGACTCGCATCTGAGCGGTCCCGACGAGCGCTTCTGCGCACTGTACGATGAATATCTCGCGCCCACCGATGTCCTGCTTCATTGCGGAGACATGGTGGGCGCGTCTTTGTATCATTACCTTTCCCGGCACAAGCGCTTTCTTTGCGTGCGCGGCAACTGCGACCACTTTGCCCTTGACCACGAGCTGCCTTTGACCCTGAGCCGGGAGCTGGAGTTGCCCGGCGGTGGACTCAAGGTGGGCATCGCCCATGGATGGGGCGAGCGCAGTACGGTATGGAAGCGAGTGGCCGACACTTTTCCCGCACACGACCTCGTCTGCTTCGGGCACACCCACCGCCGCCACTGGGCCGAACACCAGGGTTCGTGGATGCTCAATCCCGGCAGCCTGGCCGAGGGCTCCTTGGCCCTTCTGGATGTGGCGGACGACGGCACACTCTCCTGCACCTTCGTGGATATCTAGCGCCTTTCGCGTCCCATCAGGCCTGCGGGCCTACAATCCAACAAACTGCTTCTTGGCTTCCAGCACCTTCCGCAGGTACTGGCGGGTTTCTTCCGCGGCGTGCTTCTGGGTGATAGTGTCGTACACTGCGGTCGGCGGGCGGGAGTTGATGGCGTGCAGCGCCTGTGAGCGGTCGCGGTTGAAGGTCTTCAGAAGCGCGCCGGATCCGCCATTGTATGAGGCGATGACGCAGTATTCCCGGCTGATGGGGTCAACCACGCCAGGCAGGTGGCGGGTGTACAGCAGGTGCAGGTAGGCCGTGCCGTAGACCACGTTGTTGTCCGGCTCGAAGAGGAAAGCCTTGCTTGGTTCGCCGCGTCTCTGGGTGAGGAATTCGTGAACATCGGACCCTGCGGTTTGGGGTACCACCTGCATGAGCCCTACTGCTGGAACGGTGTTGATGGCGTAAGGGTTGAAGTCGCTTTCCACGCGGATGATGGCGTAGACCAGCGTGCGCGAGATGCCGAAGCGCCTGGCCGCGGCCTCCACCTGGGGTCTGAATTTTGATGCGCGCACCTGCAAATGATCCCCGGCCATGGGAATGGACACGTAGTGCACGGTCTTGCCAGCAACGGACGCCGGGCGCTCCTCGGGTCCCTGGGCCAGCAGGTGCCGGGCGAAGGCCTCGGCCTGGTCCTCCGTGCGGATGTTATGCCCGCGCTGGTCCTTGACCTCCCCGAGCAGGAACGGGGTGCCGCCAAGCTGCACCGGCCCGCTGGAGTACATGTCCACGGCGCGGGGGTCGTAGGGCGTCAGCAGGGTGGTGACGATGGCCTCGCGCAGGCTCTTCACCGGCGCGTCCTGGTCCAGGGTCTCCACAAGAATGCGGCCATTCTCAAAATCGACGCTGGCGCGGGAAAGATAGTTCTGCGTGTACTTAACGTACTGCTTGGGTTCGGGCTCGCGTGCGTCGTCCTTGCCCCAGTTTCCGCTGACCGCGCGGCGGAAGGTGCTGAGGATGCTCTTGAAGCGCTTGTAATCCGCTTCGATGGCGCTTGGGTTGGCGGCGTAGCGAACAGCCTTGCTGCGCGCCATGCCGATGGCCGCGCTGGTGTCGCCGGAGGCCACGCGGGCGATGCTAATGGCGTCTGAGGCCGAGCAGGAGTTCGCGCAGAAGCACAGGGCAAGCAGGGCCGCACAGGCTGTGCGGGGCGAGCGCTGGACGTGCCGTTTCATGGTCTTACCCGCGCGCGCCCAGGTTTTTTGCCTCATGGAGGTGGCGCGCAGCCAGGGCCGCATCGCCGCAGTTTTCTGCCCAGTGCAGCCACATTAGCCGCAGTGCCGCCTTGCGACCCTGGTGTGGCGCTGCCAGGCGCTGCCCTGGCTGATCGTCGTCAAATCCTTGGCGCAAAAGTTTCGCAAAGGCCTCGGCCCTTTGCCATGGCCGATGAGAAGCGTTCACCTGCGCAAGGCCGGCCTGGGCCAGGGCTTCACGGCGGTTGGCGTCGGCCAGCAGTTCACGGACCTTGGCCGCACAGTCGGCTTCGTCATCGCCCGTGTAGGAAGCAAAGTGCTCACCGTCGTGGAACAACTCGCCCTGCCCGTGGGCCAGTCCAGGGGTGAGCAGGCAGCTGCCGCAGCCCAGGGACTCGAAGACTCGGAAATTCAGGTCGCCGCGCTCGGCGATGTTCAGCACGACCTTTGCCCGCGGCATGAGTTCGCGGAAGTCGCCCTGGCGAACTGTGAGGCCGGGGCAGAGAGCGCCCAGGCGGTTCAGGAAGTCGCAGCGCTGGGGCGTGGTTTCGGGGTTCACAGTGCCGACAAAGAGCAGGTCGAAGTCCTTATCCGCCTGTCGCGGTTGGTAGTAATCGTCTGCATAAGGCGGCAGCCAGATGGCTCGGCGGGGCGAAAGCTCGCGCGCGAAGCGTTCCACGTGGTCGCGGAGGCTCACGGCGCAGAGGTCGAAGGCCCCGGCATACACCGGGTACCAGCTGTGGATGTGGGAATCGATGCAGTAGAAGGCCGTGAGGCAGGGGAAGCGCTCCACCCCCAGAAGCGGCGGGGGCAGACTGCGGTCGGTATAGACCACCGCGTCCGGCACGCAGCCGCAGCGCTCGGTGATGTCCTCAAAGGTCAGCGCCTCTGGCTTGGTGAGGGGGATGCGGATGGGGCGCAGGCCATGGGCCTGCATGTGCTCCATGAAGAAGATTCCGCCCACCCAGGCGATGACTCTCTCGCTTGTGCTCATTTTGCTCCCCTAGGCCAGTTGCAGGTAGCCGATGAAGTCGTTGATGCCCGCCTTGCGGCAGCTCACGTAGGCTGCGGCATACTCGGAGAAGGTCCGCGTCCGGCCATAAACCGGGTAGCTGGCCGCAGGGCCACCATAGGCCAGGCCGTAAAACTCCGCCACCTGCGGATGGATGGGCAGGAAGAAGTCTTCGTAGCCCGATTCGAGGGCGGACAGGGCTTGCGCATCTGCCGGGGCCAGGTCCAGTTCGCGCAGGATGCCACGTGCGGCATGCGCCAGAAGCTCTGATGCGGGGTGGTTCACGCTGAG
Source organism: Humidesulfovibrio sp. (assembly GCF_030689645.1). Lineage (GTDB taxonomy): Bacteria > Desulfobacterota > Desulfovibrionia > Desulfovibrionales > Desulfovibrionaceae > Humidesulfovibrio. The sequence goes on along the minus strand of NZ_JAUYFU010000039.1, from coordinate 135 downwards.
GAAAAGCGGACGCCGCTTGTAGTTCTCCAGCACGAAGTCGAGGTAGGGAACCGGAGTGCGGGCCTGGCGCGCGCGTTCAAGTCCGGTGGTTTCCTCAAGCAAGGCCGCAAGGTCGTACTTGGCAGCAAGCGGTGT
>NZ_JAUYFU010000032.1 GCF_030689645.1 Humidesulfovibrio sp. | reverse complement strand
CCATGCCCGGATTGCGTAATCCTTAGGCGGCAGGCAGGCGCACGGTGAACACGCTGCCGGTGTCGGACTCGGGATTCGTCGGCGAATCAACGTAGACCTCGCCCTCGTAGTTGCGGGCGATGTGCCTGCAAATGGCCAGGCCGAGTCCAGCGCTTCCCGCGCCATCCACCCCGTTGCCATCGGCGCGGAAGAAGCGCTCAAAGATGCGCTTCTGGTTCTCGGGCGTGATGCCCGGCCCCTCGTCGGCAAAGCGCAGGGTCACGCTCGGGCCGTCGCTCACAGCCTCGATCGTGACCTTGGTGCCTTCGGGCGAATACTTGATGGCGTTGTCAACGATGCTCTCAATGATCTGCAAAAGCCCGTCGGGATCGGCTGCGGCAGGCGGCAGGTTCTCCGGCAGGGGGGCCAGCACCAGCTCGATGTTCTTCTCCTGGGCCGCAAACGATGCGTTCTTGAGAGCGTGGTCCATGGCCTGCGCAACGCTGGCCGAGAGGTCAGCCGGACGCTTGCCGTCGCGCTCGCTCTTGGCCAGAGCGAACATGCCGCCGATGACCTTGGCCATGTGCACGGCGTTGGCGTGAATGATCTCCAGGAACTCGCGGCGCTTCTCGGCCTCAGCCGGGGGCGAGTCGAGCAGGGTCTCGGAGTAGCCGCGGATGCTGGTGAGCGGCGTGCGCAACTGGTGCGAGGCGTTGGCAACAAAGTCGCGCAGCACGCGCTCCACGCGCTTCTGCTCGCTTGTGTCGTGGAACACCAGGATGACGCGCGGGCGGTATTTGTGGTCGCGGAAGGGCACCACGGTCATCTCGGCGCAATGGCGGTCCTTGAGTTCGATCTGGCGGTTCACGCGTTCGCTGGTTTCGCCGGCCATGATGGAGTCCACGATATTTTGGATCTCCAGGCTCATGGTGGCTTCAAGCGGAGCGCGGCCGATGAACTCGTGGGCACGTGGGAATATCCCCGAAAGCGCCGGATTCACGTGCAGGATGCGGCCTCCGGAATCGAGCACCATGACGCCTTCGATCATGCCCTCGAACATGGCCCAGAGCTCGCCGCGCTGGTTCTCGATGACCTTCACGTTCTTTTTGATCTTCTTGGCCATGCGGTTGATGGCCTCGGCCAGGGGCTGAAACTCCGCCGCCGGATAGAACAGGATCTTGCGGCGGTAGTCGCCGTCGCCAATTGCCTGTGCGGCCTCCGTGAACTGGGCGATGCCCGAGGTGATGGTGCGCGTGAGCAGCCAGAGCAGAACGCCGGAGCCAAGCAGGAGCGGCACCATGGCAGCCAAAAGTGTCCAGCGCATGCGCTGCAGGTGCATGCGCACCTGGCTTACCGGGGCGGCCAGGCGCAGCACCGTGTCGGGCGCGCCCTCATTGCTCACCAGCTTCTTGGCCATGTAGATCATGTCGCGGTCAAGGGTCGCGCTGTGGCGCGTGGCCTGGCCCAATTCGCCCCCAAGGGAGGCGATGACCTCGGGCCGTGAGGAGTGGTCCTCCAGCTTGCCTACTTCGGCGTACGGCACGCTTGAATCGGCAACCACGTGCCCGCCCTCGATGAGGGAAATTCGCATACCCATGCTGCCAGCCAGCGAGTGCAGGAAGTCCTGGCGGTCGCGGGGCTCCTTAAAGGGCCCGCTGCGGTCAAGGAGCCATTGCACTGTCTCAAGCTTGGCCTGGGTGTCACGCTCGAAGTCGCGCGCAGTCTCATCATCCAGAGTGGAGCTATAGCGCCAAAAGGCCAGGGCCAAGCCGGCAATGAGCACGCCCCAGCCCCACAACAAAACACGCATCTGAATGGATCGCACTCGTGGCATCATCTATCCTTGGGAGTATCCGCCAGTCTGGCGGGGTTGTCGGCTCTCTTCGATTGGGCAGAATCGTTCAGGCGGTCCGGGATGTCGCCAGGGAGCTATACCGCACCACGCGGTTGCGGCCTTGGGCCTTGGCCGCATACATGGCCTGATCCGCCGCCAGGACCAAATCCGAGGCCGACTGGCGCGCCCCAAGATGGGCCACGCCGATGCTCACCGTCACCTGCAGGGGCGGCACGGCCTCCGGACTTGTAAGGTGCGGGACAAAAGGGCACCTCGCCACATCCTGGCGGATGCCTTCGGCGCGCAACAAGGCGCTGGCCTCATCAAGCCCCTCGCACAGCACCACCAGCTCCTCGCCGCCGAAGCGCGCTGCATAGCCGGAAAACTGCACCGCGTGGGCCGAGAGAATGGCCGCAAGCACCCGCAACACGCCGTCGCCTACCTGGTGCCCATGAGTGTCGTTGATGATTTTGAAATTGTCCACATCAAGGAACATGAGCGACAGCGGAATGTTGTTCCGGCGGCAGCGCTCCAATGCGGCTGTAAGCTGGGCGTCCAAAGCCCGGCGGCTGTAAAGCTCGGAAAGCAGCGGATCAAAATTGGCGGTGTGCTCCAGCTGGCGCGCGCGCTCCTGCCAGGAGCGCGCCTCGTCCCTGGCCTGGCTCACCATGTCGGAGATCATTCCGCGCAGGCGGCGCAGCACCTCGGCCGGAGAATCCGCCTCGACGATGCCTTTTTCCGTGTCCGCCCCCAGGCGCTGGATATTGCTCTCCCGCGCGGCCATGCTTTCCTGGACCTCCACAACGACCTTGGACATTTCATGGTACAAGGCGTTAAAGCCCTGGCGCTCCGTCGCAAGCTGGCTGCGCAGGTCGGTCATTTTTTGATTTTCAAGCACAAAGTTCTGGATGGAGTTCACGATGCGCATGAAGCGCCGACGATCCAGGGGCCGCTTGGCCATCTGCTCAAAAACTATGGCCTGGAGCTGAGCTTTCTGGTCCTCGGTGAAGAGGTCCATAGCCGAAACGAGATTGCGGGCAAAAAGCACAACAGCCATCCAGTCAGCATTATTCTCCACGCCAAGGCGCGCCAGGGTCTCCTGGACCGAATCCAGCCCGCTCAGGGGGTTTTGCTCATGTGGCGTGACCATTTTCACCTCATACCCGACAGACTATCCCATTCCACGAAAAATTCAAAGAAAGAATGCACCGAGCGCAAAGCATCATCACATGCCGGGGCAACAGCTCCAGCCAAAATCACGCCGGGCACAGGAATCATCTATCCCTCATCGACCGGAAGCGTCAACGCCCGGCACAAGCTCCGCCCGGCAAACGGCAGAGGTTAACCCAGACGCTCAGGCAGCGTGACGGTGAACTCCGTGCCCACTCCGGCCTCGGAGCGCATCTCCAGCCGCCCGCGCAGGTACTCTTCGGTCAGCAGGCGCGCGCTGTATGTGCCCAGACCGCGCCCCTGCCCCTTAGTGGAAAAGAATCGGGTGAACAGCTGCAGCCTCACGGCATCTTCCATAACGCCCGAATTATGCACGCGATAAAACACACCGCCGGGCCTGAGGCCGCAAGAAAGGGTGACGGTTTCGCCCTGCCCCGAGGCCTCCAGCGCATTCTTGGTCAGGTTGGCCATGATGCGGTACAGCAGATTTTTGTCCGTCTCGAAATACCCATCCGCGCTTTCCGGGTGCACCACAAGATGCTTGCCCGCGGCCACGCCCTGCCGACGAAAAAAGTCCGCAAGCTCAAGAAGGATGAGCCGGGTGCCGAGCTTCACGGGCTGCACCTCCACCTCGCGGCTTTCAGCCGCGGAGAACTGCTTCTGGGCCAGAACCTGGTCCACCAGGCGTGAGGACGCGCCGAGCAGGATCTCCGTGTCGTCGCGCAGGTCGCCGCTTACCTGTCCGGCCAAAAGCCCGCACAGACCGTGGATGCCGGAGGAAGTGTCCAGCACGTCGTGGTAGAAAATGCGCTCAAAAAGCTGCACGCGCTTCTCAAAGGAGACGTCCAGCATGGTGACGAAGAGAAAGCTCTCCCCGGCGAGGGTGAGCGGCGTGGAAAAGAACTGATAATTGGCTGCGTCCATGACCTCGCGATCGTCGCGGGTGATGCGGCATTCCTGCACATCCTGTCCGCCTGCCAATCCTTTCAGGATGGCCTGGGCAGCGCCGCAGTGGCAGCAGAACGGCGTGACGCCGCAGCCGTCAGGGGTGGCGCGGCGATGGTCGCAACCCAAAACCTCGCCCACGCGCTGTCCCAGCAGGCTGGCCGCAGGACGGCCCACCAACCTGGCCAGATTCTGGTTTGCCAGCACTATCTCGCGTCCCTGGTTCAGCACCATGACGATGACAGGGAGCAGGTCCAGCACGCCGCTGGCGTTCAATGTTCCGGCCAGCTCCGCCTGTCGGCGAAGGGTGTCCATGGGCGCTCGCCCGCCGGGCAGGAAGGGCGCAAAAGGCGAATTCGTTTGCATTGGGGGAACTCCGCGTGACGACGACAAGCGGCCCTGACGCCGCGTTGAGAGGGAGAATAACAACAAAACACCCCCCTCGCAATGCGGTTGGAACCCGCCTGCGCGGCAGGCGCTACGCCCTTGCCCGGCTGGCCCGCCTGCTGTAGTAGCCCAAGCATGAACGCCCCGCAGACAAGCCTGCTCCGTTTGTGCAATCTTGCGCGCGCAGCCCACAAATATCTGTTTCGCGTGGCCCCGCTGCCCCATGCAACGGGATCAATCTCTGCGCTGCTGGGGGTCGACATCGCGATGTACAGCCTGGACCTGCTGGCCAACGGCGCCCTTTTGGCCGGGCTGGGACTGGCCCTGCCCGCCTCGGGCTGGTTGGGCCTGGCTCTCCTGTGCGTGGCCGACGGCTATTGTCGGCACCGGGAGTATCTGCGGCTCAAGAGCGTTCTGATCCGGCGGGGATTCCACCCGCGCCTGCTTGGACCTGTGGCCACCTCACGCTGCCAGCGCGATGCAGCCCTGGCCGCCGCGCGGGAGCTTGGGCACCTGCCGTGCGCCCGCGCGCACTTCCACGCCCTGGGCTACCGCTGGTACCACCTGCTGCCCGACGGCACCGTGGACAACCCCATGCGCTTTTTGGACCCGGCGTTCCTCAAAACCACGTTCCTGCCGGGCAAGTCCACGGCATCCAGAATCACAGGCCGCACCGACGCCCTGCGCTGAGGCCCGGCGTTCCGGTTGCCTTCCCGCCCGGCCTGCCGTATCTTTTTCGCACCATGACCAAACCGCAGCACAATTCGCCAACCTCTCCGCCGCCAGGCCACGCAGATGCCCCACAACTGGACCCGCGCGCCGACGCCCTGCCCGTTCCAGCGGCCCATGCCCAAGGCGAGCCCCTGGCCGATCCCCTGGACGACGGCTTCTTCTCCCCGCAAGATCCCGGCCTGCCGCCCCTTGACTGCGTGGGCTGCGGCTGGTGCTGCCTGGACAATCCCTGCGAGGTGTCGCACCAGGCCTTCGGCCACACGAAGCGCTGCCCGGCCCTGAGGTGGACCGGCGCGCGCTATATTTGCGATCTGGTAGTGCGCCCGGTTGCGGGCGTGGACCTGGCCCCGCTTTTTGTGGGCCAGGGCTGCTGCGCAAGGGCCAACGCCTGGCGCGAAAACGTGAAGCAACGGGATTGAAGCAAGCCCGGCGCGGGGGGATTGAAGGCTACGGCTTCACCGTCACCTGAAAGGCCTGCCGGGCCAACAGACGGCCCTTGTGCAGAATCTCAATGACGTACTCGCCGGGCACAAGGTCGGCCTGGGTGTCGAAATTCCACACGCTGTGCTCCACCTCCCCGATGACCCGCTCGAACTGCGCCGTCGAGTGCGTCATGGGCAACTGGGTGTCCGGGTTCACAATCTGCGGGTGTTCCACCACCACGTCCACCACCACTGCCGCGCCCTTGGGGCTGCCGGTGAGCTGGTAGCGCAGGCCGATGCCCACATCCAGGCTGGCTTCCGCCGCCGCGCCGTGCCGCGCCAGAGTGAAGTCGCGCGCCTGGTCGCGGATGCCGTCAGCCACGCTGGGCGTATAAGCGCGGCTCTCCACAGTCGAAGAGAAAGTGCCGACGGCCAGCACCTTGATCCCGGTCACCTTCGCCAGGGCGGTCTGCTGCGCGCGCAGGAGCCCTCCCTGGGCCATGGCCTCAAAGGCGCAAAACAAGGTGAGCGCCACCGCGACGAACCATGTGACGGTCTTTTTTCGCATGCAGTCCTCCCGGCCCGAAAGCCTACCTCCATACACCTTACAACGCGGCCCTATAGGCCAAGGCTCTGCCGCAGCACGTCCATGCGCAGGTGCTTGGCAACCAATTCCGCTCCCTGCCGCACCTTCACGGCGTCGCGCATCTTGTGGCGGGTGAGCAGGTTCTCCATCTTCTTGGCCACTGTGAAGGTATCCTCGCGCACGATGATGATGCTCGTCTCCAGAACCTCGGAACGCGTGAGGATGACGTCGTTGGGGTAGAGGTTGCCGGTGAGCACCAGGCAGGGGCAGTCGCCCTCAAGGGCCACAAGCTGCACGTCGGCGCGGTCGCCGCCCACGATGACCGCGGCGTTCTTCTTTTTGCGGAAGTGCAGCATGAAGTTCTCCACCTGCATGGTGCCGATGAGGAACTGCGAGACCACTCGGTCGGTGCGGTGGTGCGCGCTGATGACCTTGCCGCCCAGGCGCTGGGCCAGGTCCCCCACGGTGATGGAGCCCATGAGCGGGTCGCGCGGGAGGATGCCCAGCACCGGAATGCCGCGCGCCTCCAGGAAGGGCGCGAGGTGTCCCGACACCTCCTCCAGAAACGGCGGGGGCACGTCGTTCAGGATCACGCCGGAAAGATTGTCGCCCAGCTGCTCCTTCAGCACCAGCAGCAGGTCGTAGTTCAACTCCTTCTCGAAGCGGTCGATGACCACGCTCTGGATGCCCAGGGCCTTGACCACGCTGATGGCGTCCACCCCGGAATATTTGCCGGAATACATGCTGCCGCTGCCAGCCACCAGCATGAGGTCGCGGCCCTTGGCCAGCCCCTCGTAGGCGCTCTTGATGTTCGCCACCAGGCCGCCGTCGGCCACGCCGGGCAGCCGCCCCTCAAAGGCGTCCACCTTGAAATCCTGGGTGACCACCACAGGGGTCATGGCCGTTGGCGTATGGGCCGGGTCCTCGGCCAGCCCCAGGGCGGCGCGCACAAAAAGCGCGTCCTCGTCGGCCAGCCCCGCCTCGGTCTCCAGGGGCATGGCGCCCACGGGCTTCATGTAGCCCACCTTGAGCCCGGCTTGCTGGAAGCCCAGGCCCAGGCCCACGGTGATTGTGTTCTTGCCGGAATAGCCGGAAGTGGAGCCGATGTAGAGTCCGGGCATGGCGCCCTCCTTCGCGTTTGATCGAAAAATATCTCAGCGTCCGCCCAAAGGCTAACCCAAAGTGAGCCGCGCCCCGGCGATGAACACGCCCTCTGGCCCGGCCAGCACGGGCGCGAACTGCGCCCCGGCCAGCCTTGGCGCGCGCAACGCCAGGCGCGCAACGGCCAGCAGCAGCCGCTCCAGCGCCGCAAGCGACACCACCGCACCGCCGCAGGCCCCGCGCAAAAGCGGATAAAAACGCATCTCGCGCAGCATCTCGCGGGCATCCCCCGGGGTCAAGGGCGCAAGCCGGTACGACACGTCGCCCAAAAGTTCGGACCCGACGCCCGCGAGGCCAAAGGACAAAAGCGGCCCGAACTGGGCATCCCGCGTGAAGCCGGCCACCAGCTCGAACCCGTTTCGCGGCGCTCCCGCAGCGGCCTGCACCAGACAACCCGTGACGCTTGCGTCCGGCCTTGTGCGCGCCGCACGGCTGGTGAGGGCTAAAAATGCGCCGCGCACCGCGTCATCATCGGCGAGAAGACCGAAGCGCGCGGCCTCGCTCTCGCGCAGCGCCAAGGCTGCTCCAGGCCCGCCCTCGCGCACGGCCAGGCGCAGGGACACGGGCAGGCCGATCTCCCGGGCCAGGCGCACGGCCTCGCGGCTGGTGCGGGCAAGGCCGGTGGTGAGCACGGGCAGCCCAGCCGCGTGGGCGGCCTCCAGGGCCGTCACCCCGCCAAGCTCAAGCAACCCCTGGGCGTGGGCGGCTTCTACGATGGCCACGGCCTCGTCGTCCCAGGGGGCGTCGCAGGCGTCCTGGGCCTCGCAGGACATGGGCGGCGCCGGGCGGCCCCGCAGCCAGACCTGCTGGTCATGCAGAGCGGAGAGCGCCTCCACCGCAGCCTCTGGAAAATCGTAGCAGGGAATGCTTGCCGCCAGAAGGGCCTCCCGTGCAGGCGCCACCAGGGTCCCGCCCATGAAGCACGCGGCCACTGGCTTGGCCTGCGGATTGTCCGGCCCTTTCGCGGCCTCGATGACAGCGCGCGCGGTTTTCAGCGGCTCGGACTTGGCCGTGGGCGTAAGCAGCACCAGCAGGCTGTGGATCTGCGGGTCGGACAAAAGGATGGACAGGGCCGAGCGGTAGCGTGCGGCCCCGGCGTCGCCCAACGCATCCACGGGATTGTACAGCGACGCGAACCCCGGCAGGACCTCGCCCAGGCTGGCGAGGGTCGCCGCAGCCGGGCGCGGCAGGGTCAGGCTGGTGCGCGCGCAGGCATCGGCCGCCAGAACGCCCGGACCGCCCGCGTTGGTCAGGATGGCCAGGCCGGGGCCGCCCGGCAGGGGCAGGGAGGCGAAGGCCTCTGCCAGGCCGAAGAGGCTGGCCATTTCCTCCACATGAACGATGCCCGCCTGGCGGAAGGCCGCGCGGTAGGCGGCGGGCGAACCGGAAGCCGAGCCCGTGTGGGCCGAAACAGCCCGCGCCCCAGCCGGAGTGATGCCGGCCTTGAGCATGAGCACGGGTTTTTTCGCAGTCACCTCGCGCGCGGCGGCCAGAAATTCCTGCCCGTCCTCCACGCTTTCGCAATAGCCAAGAATGACCTTGGTGTCCGGGTCGTCGCCCAGGGCCCGCAGCACGTCGGCCTCATTCAGGCGGGCCTTGTTGCCCAGGCTCACGAACTTGGCGAAGCCCAGGCCCAGGCTCATGGCCCAATCCAGCACGGAAACGCACATGGCCCCGGACTGGGAAAAAAACGACACTCCGCCGGGCTTGGGGTGTCCAGCGGCAAAGCTCACGTTCAGGTTGCATGCGGTGTTGATGAGGCCAAGGGAATTGGGGCCGAGAAGCAGCATCCCGGCACGCTCCGCAATGCGCGTGAGCTCCTGCTCGGCCAGAAACCCTTGCCTGCCCGTCTCGCGGAAGCCCGCCGCCAGCACGATGGCCGCCCGCACCCCGCGCGCAGCCAGGGCCTCAACCTCGGCCAGGGCCTGCGCCCGCGGCAGGCAGACCACGGCCAGATCCACGCCCTCCGGCAGCATTTCCGAGGACGCCAGCGGCGTCAGGCCTGCCAAAGTCTCCCCTGCCAGGGCGGCGGCGGGATTGACGGGATGGACACCCCCCCTGTACCCTGCGGCTACAAGATTGGCCAACACCATGCCGCCCACCTTGGACCGGCTGCGCGAAGCCCCCACCACCGCCACGGAAGCAGGGGACAAAAGCGCGGCAAGGGACTGGATTTGGGACATATGGGTGGCCTTCCGGAGGGCTGGGTGGACGAGAATCTCACGACGGTACAGGATGATATCCACTATCGTTTCAAGCAAGTCAAGCTGCTGGAGCTGGCTCTGGCGCACAGTTCCTGGGCAAACGAGAAGGGCCGCCCGGAACTCTCCAACGAACGTCTGGAATTTCTGGGCGACGCAGTGCTTGAGCTCTGCGTCAGCGAAGAAGCCTACCGCCGCTTCCCCGATGCCGACGAGGGCCTGTTAACCAAGCTGCGCTCGCGGCTGGTGAAGACCAGCACCCTGGCCGGGGTGGCGCGCAGCCTGGGCCTGGACCAGCGCATGCTGCTGGGCCGCGGCGAGGAGTCCCAAGGTGGCCGCGGCCGCGACAGCCTGCTGGCCGACGCCCTGGAGGCGCTTTTCGGAGCGGTGTTCATGGACGGCGGCTTCGAGGCGGCGCAAACGCTTGTGCTGAAGCTTTTGGATCCCCTGTGGCCCGCAAGCCCGGCCCTGCCCGGCGGCAAGGACTGCAAGAGCCGTCTGCAGGAACTGACCCAGGATACCTACCGGGAAAGGCCGGTGTACAGCCTCGTGGACTCAAGCGGACCAGAACACCATAAGGTCTTCGTGGTGGAGGTGCTGCTGCCCGACGGCCAGCGCTTCCGCGCCACGGGCCCAAGCCTTAAGAAGGCCGAGCAGGCCGCCGCCCACAACGCCATCACGGACCTCTCCCGCGCCCAAGCCTGAGCCTGACGCCAATAACGCACCGGGCCGGAAGGGATTTCCCCCTCCGGCCCGTTTGACAGCGTGCGTCTTGCCTGCGGCGCTTAGGCCGCGCCCTACTATCCCTGGATGAGCTGCAGCGCCATCTTGGGCAGGCTGTTGGCCTGAGCAAGCATGGCCACGGCGGACTGCGCGAGGATCTGCTGACGGGTGAACTCCGTCATTTCCGTCGCCACGTCCACATCGGAAATGCGCGATTCCGAGGCTTGCAGGTTTTCCGCCTGGATTGTGAGATTGGTGATGGTGTTTTCCAGACGGTTCTGCATGGCGCCCAGAGCGGCGCGAACCTTGTCCTTGGAGATGATGGCCTGGTTGATGGCCTCCAACGCCTGCTGCGCAAGCTCCTGGGTGGAGATGCTCTTGCCCGCGTTGTTCTCGGCGATCATCTTCGCCCTGATCGTAAGGTCGAGCTCGGCATTGATCTGCGCGTCGGTGTACTTGTTCTTGCTGGTGGCAAGCTGACCAAGGCCCAAGGCCGAGGCGGTGGAGCAGCCGACATTGATGTAGTAGTAATCTTCCGAGGAATCGTTGCCGGAGCCGAAGTGGATCTTCAGCGCGCCCACGGCTTCGATGCCAGTGCCATTGTGGGAGGTGGCGCCGCCCGAAAGATGCCCGTTCAACAGGTGGATACCGTTGAAGTCGGTGGCGTTGGCGATTCGCGTGATTTCCGAGCACATGGCCTGGTATTCGGAGTCGATCATGAGGCGCTGGTCAGACGAGTAGGTGCCCGTCGAGGCCTGCATGGCCAGTTCCTTCAGACGGATGAGCTTCTCGTCGATGACGCCCAGCGCTCCGTCCGCAGTCTGGATCATGGAGATGGCGTCGTTGGCGTTGCGCACGCCCTGGTTCATGCTCTTGATGTCCGCGCGCATGAGTTCGCGGATGGCCAAACCGGCGGCGTCGTCTGCGGCGGTGTTCACGCGCAGGCCCGAGGACAGCCGCTCAGTCGAGGTAGACAGGGCCCCGTACGCGGTGCCCAGGTTGCGGGACGCGTTCATGGCCATCAAGTTGTGATTGATCACCAAAGACATGACGTAAACCTCCTTGTTCGAAAAAACATTCCCTTTTGCGCCGCAACATGCATGGGCGATGCCAACTAACAAAAAGCATATTATTCCGAACCATTATCCGTCACGTCATTGTCTAGACTCTTTCAAAATACCTTTGTGGCCCATGAAAAAGCTGCCGGGCGTCAGCGCCTTGTCGCGAGTACCCATTTCAAGAAGTACGCACTCGACATGTTTCTCACCGTTGTGATAGTTTCCCAGAAGCGTGGCGTGCTGTCCCGCCACCGCCACCCGCCCCCCCCAAACGCTGCAGGAGGACAATGGCCACTGCCCCGAAATTGGACCAGGATCTCCGGGAATTCCTTGAAAATCAGGCCGGAATGATCGTCATGCTTTCAGATGACCCCCTTTTTGTGCGGGCCCTGCGAGCCACAGTATTCAAGACCCTGGGCGTCAAGACCGACTGCCTGCAGATTCACACCGACCCGGTGCAGGCGCTAAAGGGCATCAGCGACCGCCTCTCGCGCAAGCTGCCCGTGCTTGTCCTGGCCGACAGGCTGCTGCGCGGCCGGAACACGCTGGACTTCCTCCGCACCGTCAAAACCACCTTCGCCGAAGCAAGGACCATGGTCATCACCCAGGAGACCAGCAAGGAAGGCCTGTCGCAGCTCTATGAGATCGGGGTGGACAGCATCGTGACCAAGCCCGTGAGCATTGACACTCTGGTGGAAAAAATGGCCGGGGCCATCAAGCCGCAGAGCAAGATCAGCCAGATGGTGCAGGAGGCCCGAGGCGCCCTGGACCAGGGCGACACGGCCAAGGTCAAGCAGATCGCTCAGGAAATCCTGCGGCTGAAGGAAAAAAGCCCCGTGGCCTTCATGCTCCTGGGCGATGCCTTCCTGGCCGAGGACCGCCGCGACGAAGCCATCCGCGCCTACGAGGCCGCCCACCTGGGTGCGCGCCTGTATCTGGAGCCCCTGAAGAAGCTGGCCGAGGCCCACAAGGAGCTCGACGACGACGCCTACCTGCGCTACCTGCGCAAGCTCGACGTCATCAGCCCTCTGAACACCGACCGCAAATGCGAGATCGGCAAGGTCTATGTGCGCAGAAACGACATGGAGCACGCGGACCGCTACTTCAGCGAAGCCATAGCCACGGCCCAGCGCGAGGCTCTGCACCACGTGGACCGCGTCGTGCAGGAAATCGCAGAGGTGGTGGCCGAGTCTTCGCCGGATCTGGCGGAGAAGTATTATGTGCAGCTTCTGGACATGAAGGGCGACAACCTGACCCTGGAGGACATGATCACCTTCAACCGGCTGGGCATCGCCCTCAGGCGGCAGGGAAAATGGCGCGAGGCCGTGGAGAACTACAAGAAAGCCCTCACCGTGGCCCCGAACGACGAGCGCGTGCTGTACAACATGGGCCTGGCCTATGCCGACGGCCAGCTCCACCGCATGGCCGTAGGCGCCTTCGAGCAGGTGCAGCGCATCGCCCCGGAATTCCACAAGACCGCAGCCGTCGTAGCTTACAACATGGCCAACGCCTTCGCCATGACCAAGGACATCCCCTCCGCGCGCTACTATCTTGCGGCGGCGCTGGAGCGGGATCCGGGCCACGCGGCATCACGCCGGCTGCTGACTCGCCTGGAGCAGTTGGGCGTATAGCGCTGGGGTGAAACACCGGGGCGAGCGCCCCGGCAGAAGGCGATATTAGAAGCGCACCAGGCGCAAAAATCCCAGCACGAACCCGATGGCGCCGATGTCTACATTATAATTGCAAAGCGCCATGGCCGTGAAGAAGCTCCACAACAGCACAAGACCCCGCCCACCGAAGAACAGCGCCAGAAGGCCAGCCCCCAGGCTGCCCAGGCCCCAGGCCCCGGAAAGCTGCCCCCAGAGCACGGCCTGACGCGCGGCCATGAGCAGCACATTCCCGCCCGACCCGCTCACCGGCGTGTCCACCACATAAATGCGAAAGTAGAAGCTCCCCACATAGGTGAGGGCGAACACGAGTGCGGTAAGTATTGTATTGCGGGACATGAACAACCTCGCTAGCGTGGCAAACAGCCGTGCATGACGCGTTTCGCCCCCCGCAGTCAACCCCCTTGCGAAGCCCATGCCCCCGGCAGGCCGCCCGGCCATGCCCACAGGACCCGGAGGAGCCCCATGCACGCACGCTCAGATTCCCGCACAGTGGCGAATTCCACAAGCCCTGCCAGGCCAGTGCTGGGGCGCCTGGCTCTTCTCTGCCTGGCCCTGCTGCTGTGCGCGGGCTGCGGCCGCCCTGACCCCGCGCTAGAGGCCCCTCCCCCTCCTGCCCTTGCAAAGACCGATGCCCTGGACCGCCCCCGGGCCCTGCTCCGACCTGGCGCGGAACATGACGCCCAGGCCGCCCTTGACCTGTTGGAAGGCCGCGCCGAACCGCCCGCCCGGCTGCTGGCCGTGCAGGCCCTGCGTCAGCTGGACCGCCTGAATGAGTCCGTGGCCGAAGCCAACAGGCTCATCCTGCGCGAGCCTCGTCTGGGGGCGGCCTTTGTGGAGCGGGGGCTGACCCTCTCCGCCCTGGGCCATGCAGAGCGCGCCCTGGAGGACCTGGACGCCGCGCTGATGCTGGACCCGACAAACGCCGCCGCCCTGCTGGCCAGAGGCGACCTGTACTTCCTGCTTGAGTTGCCGGATCTGGCCGAAGAGAGCTACTCCCGCGCCATCGCCCTGGAGCCGGGAATCCCCCTGGGCTGGATCAACCGCGGCGTTGCGCGCGATGAGCAGGGACGCTTCACCGAGGCCATCGCCGACTTCACCAAGGCCCTGGATCTGGACCCGACACAGGCCTCGGCCTTTGAGAACCGGGGAGTTTCACGCTCGCAGCTCGGCGACATGACGGGCATGTGCCTCGACTATGCCCGGGCCTGCGCCCTTGGCCACTGCCGCAGGCTCACCGATGCGCGCAGCATGGGTTATTGCGCAACCCCCTGACGCGCAACAACACTGTTGACAAACAGGGGCCGAAGGTTTTCAGTTGCTTCGTCTCCACCGCAATCAACCGTGCGTCCCGCCCTTCCCCGGACGGAGCTCCAACACGTAAGGACGTGGAATGCGGCTCACCCTGCGCGAGGCTGCGACCTCCCTCAACTGCACCGAAAAGACCGTGCTGCGCTGGATAGCGCACGCGGGACTCCCCACTGTGCGTCTAGGCGGGCTGTACCATTTCAACCGCGCGGAGCTGATGGAGTGGGCCATCCACCACGGCATAGAATCAACAGCCTTGTCCTGCGAGCTTGAGCCCGAACATGACGGACATTGCGCTGCGGTTTCCGCCCTGGCCGGAGCCTTGCGGGCGGGCGGAATCCTCGCGGACGTGCCAGGCGCCACCCTGCCGGAAGTGCTCTGCGCCGGGGTTGCGCGCATGCTGCCCGAGGCCGGGGAGGCTGATCGCCAACTGGTGCTGGCCATGCTGCTGGCGCGGGAGGCCACCGGCGTCACCGCCGTGGGCGGCGGGGTGCTGGTGCCCCATGTGCGCGCCCCGCTGATCCTGGGCGATACGCCGCGCATCCTGCTCATCCACCCGGCCACGCCCCTGCCGGAAACCGCCGTACGCACCCCGGACGGACGGCCCGTGGAGGCTCTGTTCGTGCTGGCCTCGCCCACGGTGCGCGCGCACCTCACCCTTCTGGCGCTGCTCGCCGCCGCCCTGCGCGACGCGGATTTCCGCCAGGCCGTGCTTTCCCGCGCCCCCGAGGCCGCCATCCTGCACTCCGCCGCAGCAGCCGAACACCTGCACCAGTCCGCGTCCAGCCCCTCTACGAGGCGCGCATGACGCTTTTCGCCGCCTGTCTGCTGACCTTTCTGCTGGGCGCCCTGGCCTCCCTTCTTCCTCGCTCTTTCCGCGCGGCCAACGCCCTGGGCTCCGGCTTCGCGGCGCTGGGCTGCCTGCTGGGGCTGGTTCCCGCCGTGCAGGCCTTGGCCAGCCCGCAGGACTGGGAACTCATTCTGTACTGGCCTCCCCCCTGGGGATTGGGCGCGCTGGGCCTCGACGGCATCTCCGCCCTGTTCCTCACCCCTGCCCTGGGGCTTATGGGCCTGGGCGCGGTGTACGGGCGCGGCTACCTGGCGAACATGGAGGGCCGCAAGCGCGCCGGCCCGCCCTGGTTCTTCTACAACATTCTGGCAGCCTCGATCACCGGCGTGTTCTCCGCGCGCGACCCGCTGCTGTTGCTGCTGTTCTGGGAGGGAATGGCCCTTTCCTCCTACTTCCTGGTCTGCATGGAGGACAGGGACGGCTCTGTGCGCCGGGCCGGGCGCATCTACCTTGTGGCCTCGCACCTGGGTGCGGCCTTTCTGCTGGCGCTGTGCCTGCAGCCCGGAGCCTCCTGGCCGCCAGCCTACGGCCTGGCTCCCGGCGCGTCAGTCACCATGCTGCCCGGAGCCGATCCCGCCGGATTGATATTCCTTCTGGCGCTGGTGGGCTTCGGATCAAAGGCCGGCCTGGCCCCCCTCGGCGTGTGGCTGCCCGAGGCGCATCCCGCCGCGCCCAGCCATGTATCCGCCGTGCTTTCCGGCGTCATGATCAAGACCGGCGTGTACGGCATTCTGCGCGTGCTCCTGGCCTACCAGCCCGAGCCCTGGTGGGGCTGGACCCTCATCGCCATGGGCGGCGGCACGGCGGTGCTCGGCGTGGCCGGAGCCCTGAGCCAGGCCGAAATCAAGCGCCTGCTGGCCTGGTCAAGCATGGAGAACGCCGGGCTGATGCTCCTTGGCCTGGGCCTCGGGACCCTGGGCCGGGCCCACGACGCGCCCCTGGTGGCGGCGCTGGGCTTCAGCGCGGCCCTCATCCACATGGTGAACCACGGAGTGTTCAAATCCCTGCTGTTCTTCTGCGCGGGCAGCGTGCTGCATGGCGCGGGCGAGCGGCGCATGGACCAGCTGGGCGGCCTGCTCAAACGCATGCCGGCCACCGGAACGGCCTTCCTGGTGGCCTCCCTGGGCATCTGCGGCCTGCCGCCTCTGGGCGGGTTCGCCTCCGAGCTGTTGCTGGGCCTGGCCGCCATGAAGGGCCTGCTGCTGCCCACCAGCAGCCTGGACATTCCCAGCCTGGCCGCGCTGGCCGCGCTGATCCTCTGCGCGGGCATAGCCGCTGCGGTATTCGTGGGAGCCTTCGGGGCGGTGTTCCTGGGCGAGCCCCGCAGCCAGGCAGCGCAAAACGCCCACGAGGCTCCGGCTCTCATGCGCTGGCCCATGATCTTCCTGGCCTGCCTGGCCCCGCTGATGGGCCTTTGCGCGCCGCTCTTGCTCAACACGGCCTTGGGCGTGCTTGAGCCAGCCCTGCCCGGAGCACAGGCGCTGGGCGCACCGCTGGTGACCGGCCTGACCACGGCCTCTCTTGTCTTCGCCCTGCTGCTGGCGCTCTTCGGCGGGCTTTTCCTGCTGCGCCGCACGCTTTTGCGCGGCCGCGACGTGCGCACCGGGCCCACCTGGGACTGCGGCTACATCGCGCCCACGGCGCGCATCCAGTACACCTACTCGTCCTTCGCCCAGCCCCTGTCCGAAATGTTCCGGTCCCTGACGGGCAGCACCGGCAGCGCAACCCGGCCCTGGCGGCTGTTCCCGGTGCGCGTCGGCTACTTCGCTGAAACCCAGGACCGCGTCCTCACGGCCTTTCTGGCCGCCTTCAACTTCATGGACGCCCGGCTTGAGGCCCTGCACCGGCTCCAGCAGGGGCAGGTCCACGTTTACGTGCTCTACATCGCCGCCACCCTGGTGGCGCTTCTGGCCTGGGGGCTCTGGTGATGCCGCTCGTCGACCATAACGCGGTCCACTGGGGTGCGCTGGCGCGCGCGGCCCTGGGCCTCGCCCTGTGCCCGCTTTTGTTCGGCGTCATCAACCGCGTGAAGGCCAAGTTCGCGGGCCGCACGGGCCAGCCGCTGCTGCAAACCTATTTCGACCTGGCGCGGCTGCTCAAAAAGGGCGCGGTGTACAGCCGGACCACCACATGGCTCTTCCCCATGGGGCCGCTGCTGGGCCTGGCCTGCGCCCTGGCCGCCCTGTGCCTGGCGCCCCTGGGCGGCATGCCGGGGCTGCTCTCCTTTGAGGGCGACCTGTTCCTTTTCGCCGGGCTCCTGTCCCTGGGGCGCTTCGCCACCGCAGCCGCCGCCCTGGACACCGGCTCCAGCTTCGAAGGCATGGGCGCCAGCCGCGAGATGCAGTTCGCCGTGCCTGCGGAGCTGGCGCAGATCCTCGGCCTCGCCGCCCTGGCCCAGGCCACGGGCTCATTATCCCTGTCCGAAATGCTGGCCCGCATCGACATGGTGCGCTGGGAGGCGGCAGGACCGGTGCTGGCCCTCACGGGCACGGCGCTTTTCCTGGTGCTCCTGGCCGAAACCTGCCGCATTCCGGTGGACGACCCCAACACACACCTGGAGTTGACCATGATCCACGAGGTCATGGTGCTGGACCACTCCGGCCCGGACCTGGCCTTCATTCTCTACGGCCAGGGAGTGAAGATGTGGACCCTCTGCGCCATGCTGGCCGGGCTGCTGGCGCCCGTGCGCAGCGGCGACCCGCTTCTGGACGTGTCCCTGGGCGTGGCGGGAGTGTTCGCCCTGGCCCTTGTCATGGGCGTTGTGGAGTCGAGCATGGCGCGCCTGCGCCTTTTGCTGGTGCCCCGGCTGCTGGTGGGCGCTACCGCCCTTTCCGCCCTGGCGCTGATACTTTTGCTGAGGTAGCGTAAACATGCTCTCGCTGGTGGAATTCATCCTGGTCGGCCTGGTGCTGACGAACCTGGTGCTCCTGGGCACCAGCCGCATCGGCCTGTGCATCCGCATGGTGGCTTTTCAGGGCGTGGGCCTGGCCTTTCTGCCGCTCCTGGGCCACGGCGACCTGACATGGTCATCCCTTGCGATCTCTGCCGCAACGGCCCTGCTCAAGGGCTGGGCCTTCCCCACCCTGCTCTTCCGCTCCCTGGAGAGCGCCCATGTGCGCGCCGAGGTGGAGCCCTATGTGAGCTACTCCGGCTCGCTGCTCTTCGGCGTGGCCGCCCTGGCCGTCTCGGTGTGGCTGGGCGGACGCATGCCCCTGCCCGGGCCGGGCGTGCCCCAGCTGCTCATCCCAGTGGCTTTCTTCACCATTCTGGTGGGACTTTTCGGCATAGTCACCCGGCGCAAGGCAGTGAGCCAAGTAGTGGCCTACCTGGTGCTTGAGAACGGCATCTTCGCCTTCGGGGCCGTGGCCCTGCGCAAGGCCCAACTCCTGGTGGAGATGGGCATCCTCCTGGACGTGTTCGTGGCCGTGTTCGTCATGGGCATCGCCATCTTCCGCATCAACCGCGAATTCGACCACATCGACTCCGGACGGCTGGCGTCCTTGAAGGAATAGCGGGGATGCTCGGCGCGCTGACAATCCTGGTCCCGGCCCTTGCGGGCGCTGCCGCCTTCATGCTGCGGGAGCATCGCGCCCGGCGCGCGCTTCTGGTGGGCGCGGCGGTGGCGCACCTGCTGCTTACGCTGGCGGCTTTTGCGGCGCCCGCCCGGCCCATGTTCGACGGCGCGCTTTTGCTGGACGAGCCCGGACGGCTGTTCCTGCTCATCACCAGCGTGCTGTTCCTGGCTGCGGCCTTCTACTCCGCAGGCTACCTGGAGCGCGAGATGCGCGGCTCCAGGCCGGACATGATCGAGGGACGGCTCTTTTCGAACTCGCCCGAGGCGCGCTTCACCGGCTGCCTGCTGCTGTTTCTGGCGGCCATGAGCTTCGTGTGCATGGCGCGCAACCTGGGCCTTTTGTGGGTGGGCGTAGAGGCCACGACGCTGGCCTCGGCCCCGCTCATCTACTTCCACCGCCACCACCGGTCCCTTGAGGCCACCTGGAAGTACCTGCTGCTCTGCTCCGTGGGCATCGCGCTGGCGCTCTTCGGCACGTATATGCTGGCCCTGGCCGGGGGCGGCGAGATCTCCCTGAACCTGAACGCCCTGATGGCCGCAGGCCCCACCCTGGACCCGGTGCTGCTCAAAGCGGCCTTCGTGTTCCTGCTGGTGGGCTACGGAACCAAAATGGGCCTTGCGCCCATGCACACCTGGCTGCCCGACGTATACAGCGAGTCGCCCTCGGTTATGGCCCTCATGAGCACTTGTCTGCTCAACGTGTCATTCCTGGCCATCCTGCGCGTGCGGCAGGTGCTGGCGGCGGCGGGCCAGGCCCAGTTCGGCAACGACCTGCTGGTGTTCCTGGGCCTCACCAGCATGGCCTGGGCTGCGGTGTTCCTGCTGCGCCAGACCGACTACAAGCGCCTGCTGGCCTATTCCAGCGTGGAGCACATGGGCATCCTGGCCTTTGGGGCGGGAATAGGCGGCGCGGGCATGCACGGCAGCCTGATGCACGTGCTGGCCCACGGCGCGGCCAAGGGCGCCATGTTCCTGCTGGCCGGCAACGTGTTGGCCGCCTACATGACCAAGAACGTTTCCGAAGTGCGCGGCGCGGTGCGCGCCCTGCCCTTTTCCGGCCCCCTGTGGGTGGCGGGGGTGCTCGCCCTTACCGGCATGCCGCCCTTCGGCCTCTTTGTCAGCGAGCTTGCCATCTTGCGCGCAGCCCTGGCCGGGGACCGCCCCTTCCTGGCCGTCATTTTCCTGGTGCTTCTGGCCATGGCTTTCATCGGAATCACCACAGCGGCCCTGCGCATGGCCCAGGGCGAAAACACCATCCCCGCCCGGCCAGAGCCGATGAGCGCCACCTGGCCGCCCCTGGCCCTGCTCCTGGCGGCGCTGCTGCTGGGCCTGTACCAGCCCGCGCCCCTGGCCGCAGTGCTGGCCGCCTCGGCGCGGCTCACCGGGGGGTTCTAGCCGTGCGCAACGCCCAGGCAATACCCATCCGCCACATCCCGCTGCTGCCGGTTGAGGAGTTCTGCGTGGAGGTGCTTGAGGCCGTGCTGCACGAGGCCAGGCTTTCGGCCCTGTTCTGCGCGCCCGTGAACGGCGAGCTCCGGCTCTTCGCCATCCTGGCCGAGGATCGCCTGGGCGTGCTGCACGCCCTTTCCGCCCCGGCTGGCAACGGCTACCCCTCGCTGACGCCGGACTGCCCCCAGGCGCATCTTTTCGAAAGGGAGATCTGGGAAACCTGGGGCGTGACGCCGCTGGGCCACCCCTGGCTCAAGCCCGTGCGCTTCCCCGCACGCAACCCGCTGGGTGAAGCGATCGCCGGACCAGAGATCGGCCAGGCGCGGTTCCTGGAGGCCCTGGGCGAGGGCGGGCACGAGGTGGCCGTGGGCCCGGTGCATGCTGGCATCATAGAACCTGGGCACTTCCGCTTTCTGTGCCACGGCGAAGATGTGCTGCACCTGGAGATTTCGCTGGGCTACCAGCACCGGGGCATTGAGCGCGCCCTGGTGAACGGCCCCGGCCCACGCTTTCTGCAACACATGCAGACCCTGGCGGGCGACACGACAATCGGCCACACCCTGGCGGCCTGCCAGAACCTGGAGGCCCTGTCCGGGTGCCGGGTTCCTGCGGGCGCGCTGGTGCTGCGGGCCATGGCCCTTGAGCTGGAGCGCCTGGCCAACCACGCAGGCGACCTGGGTGCGCTGGCCCTTGATGTGGGATTCCTGCCCACCTCCTCGTTTTTGGGGCGCATCCGCGGCGATTTCCTGAACATGACGGCCAAGCTCTGCGGCAGCCGCTTTGGGCGCGGACTCATCAGGCCGGGCGGCACGGGCTTTGACCTGGATAACGCCAGGGCCGAGGCCGTGCGCGCGCATCTGGCTGAGGTCTTCCCGCACTGCGTTGAAGCTGTCGAGCTTCTTTGGAGCACGCCGTCAGTGCTCTCCCGTTTCGAGCGCACAGGGATCGTATCCCGCGTGGACGCCCTGGCCCTGGGGCTGGTTGGCGTGGCGGCGCGGGCCTGCGACGTGGAAATCGACGTGCGCCAGGACTATCCCGTGGGCGCGTACGCCTTCTCACACGTCCCGGTGGCCGTGAGCCAGACGGGCGACGTTGCGGGCCGGGCCTTTGTGCGCCACATGGAGCTGCTGCACTCCGAAAAATTCCTGACCGAGCACCTGACGCACCTGCCCGCCGGCTCCGGCCCGTGCGGCGGATTCCAGGCTTCGATGGGCAACCTGGCCCCGGAGCACCTGGCCGTAAGCCTCGTGGAAGGCTGGCGGGGCGAAATCTGCCACGTGGCCCTGACGGACAGCGCGGGACGATTCGCGGCCTACAAGGTGGTGGACCCGAGCTTCCACAACTGGGCCGGGCTCTCCATGGCCCTGCGCAACCAGCAAATCTCGGACTTCCCCATCTGCAACAAGAGCTTCAACCTGTCCTACTGCGGACACGACCTTTAGGGGGCGGCAGTGATACAGCACATCATCGCCCGCCTGCGCCAGGGGCGCCGCACCCTGGCCTACCCGAAGCAAATGCCCCAGCTGCCGGACCGCTATCCCGGCAGGCCGGACATAGACCCGGCGGCCTGCGACGGCTGCGGAGCCTGCGTAGAGGCTTGCCCCACAGCGGCCATCGACCTTGCCAGCGGACTTTCCCTGGACCTGGGCCGCTGCCTGTTCTGCACGGACTGCGCAAGAATCTGCCCGCGCCAGGCCATCCGCTTCACGGGCGAGTTCCGCCTGGCCGCCAGCAGCCGCGAGGCGCTCATCCTGCGCGGCCAGCCCTTGGAGCTGGCCCGGCCCCTGCCGCCGGACCGCCTGCGGCTGTTCAAGCGTTCCCTCAAGCTCCGGCAGGTGAGCGCTGGCGGCTGCAACGCCTGCGAACTGGACACCAACGTGCTGGGCACCCTGGTGTTCGACCTGGGCCGCTTCGGCATCCAGTTCGTGGCCTCGCCGCGCCACGCCGATGGCGTGCTGCTCACCGGGCCGGTTACAGAAAACATGCGCCTGGGCCTGGAGAAAACCTGGTTCGCCGCGCCAGAGCCCCGAGTGGGCATTGCGGTGGGGGCCTGCGCCATTTCCGGCGGACCCTACGCGGACCACGCGGAAGCGCACGGCGGCGGCGCGGCGTTCATTCCAGCGGATCTTTTTGTTCCGGGGTGCGCACCCCATCCCTGGACTATTCTGGACGGGCTGCTGCGGCTTTTGGGACGCGGGGAAACAGGCTAGGTCGGAAGAATCCGGGGCGAGGGGACGAGCAGGCTCATCTTCTTCGGGCTTGCTGCGGGCAGGCGAAGAATCAGGCTTGTGTGCCCGGGCTCCTCGGTGTGCAGCGAAAGGGTGCCGCCCATGGTGCGCACCATGAGCCGCGCGGAATAGGTGCCCAGGCCCGTGCCGTGGGTCTTGCCGGAAGTGGCGTACTTTTCGAAGAAGCGGTCGCGGACGGCTGCGGGAACCTCGCCCGAATTGCGGATGCATATCTCGGCCAAGGGATCTTCCAGCCCCAGGCGCACGATGATTTCCTCGCCTTCCGGCGAGGCCTCGGCAGCGTTCTTGAGCAGATTCGAGAACACGGCGTCCAGAAGTCTGCGCTCGCCAAGCACGTGGAACGGCTCTTCCGGGCAATCCGAAACCAGCGTGATGCGCAGGCCCTTGCCCTCCACCAGTGGACGCAGCTCTGCGCGCTGGGTCTCCACCACATCGCACAGGTCCACCGCCTCCAGCACGGGTTTGAAGACCCCGGCCTCCATGGCGTGCAGGTCCAGCGACAAGGTGATGAGCCCCTGCATGCGCTTGGTCAGCGTGCGCACCTCGTGGAGAACCTGAGACTGATCCTGATTCAGCGGGCCTAGGATCTCCAGCAGCTCCATTGCGTTCTGCATGGAGCCGAGTGGGCTCTTGAGATCATGTCGCACCACGCTCTCCACGTCCTCGCGCATGGCCTCGGCCTTCTTGCGGTCGGAAATGTCGCTCAAGACGCCAAGGTACCCGCTGAAGCGGTTGGCCGCATCGGTCATGGGCCGTATGCGGCAGGAGACCCAGAGACTTTGGCCGCGAGCGTCCAGAATCCGAACCTCCCGGTCCACCTCGAGCTTCTGCTCCAAGGCCTTGCGCCACTGGGCCAGAAAATCCTCCCGGTCCGCCCGGACGATGCTCTCAAGCCAGCGGTTGCCGGACAAGGCCTCCAGGGTGCGGCCGGTCTGGCGCTGCATGCGCTCGTTGGCGAAGACGAGCATACCCTTGGAATCGGTTTCGAACACCCCCACCGGAGCCTGGCGGATAAGCCCTGCCAAGCGCCGTTCGCTTTGGCGCAGGGCCAGTTCCATCGCACGCTGGGCGGTTATGTCCCGGCCCATGCCCACCACGCCCAGGCAGTTGCCCTCGGGGTCCAACACTGCGGTCTTGACCACGCTGATCCAGTACTCCTGGTCAGCGGGCTGCATGCGCTGGGCGAAGCTCACGGGCTCGCGGGTCTTGCGGGCCAAGGCGCTGGTGGAAAGCTGGATGCGCAGTTCCTCCCCCGTGAACACATCAGACAGCGGGTGCCCCAAGAGATCCTCGCGCGGGCGGCCCACGTGTGTGCAGAAGGCATGGTTCAGCTCGCGCAGGATGTCGTTCACGTCAGTGATGAAGATGCTGTCCTGGGCGGATTGCAGCATGGCCCGCAGCAGTCCCTCGCTTTTGGCCAGGGCCGCCTCGGCGTTGCGCCGCTCGGTGATGTCATGGCTGACGGAGACCACGCCAAGGTTCTCACCCATGGCATCGAACACCGGGGACTTCAGCACGCTCAGATAGCGCGGCCCCGATGGGGTTTCCTGCGTCAATTCATAGGAAACGAGAGACCGCTCGTCCACGGTGCGCCGGTCCATGCGCACATGCTGGGCTGCGGCGCGGCGGTCAAAGAAATCATCGCCCCGGCGACCCAGAACTTCTTCGCAGGGCAGGCCCACCATGCGGCAAAAGGCCGGGTTCACCTCGCGGTACACGCCCTCGGCGTCCTTGTAGCCGATGCCGTCTCCAGCGGAAGCGAGGATGGCCCGGAGGATGCCCTCGCTGTGGCGCAGGGAGCGCTCGGCCTGCTTGCGCATGGTGACGTCGTAGCCGATGAAGAACAGACAGGAGCGTCCGCTGCGCAGGGTGATGGGCGAGGCGTCCAGCTCCATGTCGCGAACCTGGCCGGACTTCAGGCGGTGGCGGCTGGCAAAACGCGTTGCTCCGCCGGAATTCAGGCTGTGCATCAGCTCTCGGATGCGTTCGCTGGACAGGAGGCTCACCGCCGAGGCGTGGACCTTGTCCACCTCGTCAGGATGGTAGCCGTAGAACTCGCAGGCGGCCTGGTTGGCCCCGATGACCCGCGCCGTATCCGGGTCGATGAGGAACATAACCGCCCGGCTGGACTCGAAGGCCGCACGAAAAACGCTGCCGTCCGGCAGGTCCCTTGCCCAGTCTCCGGGCTGGAGTTCGTTTTCTGGCGTCTTCATGGAGGCTCTTCAGGTGGTCGAATAAAAGTACGTATACCCTCATTCCCAGGCCGTGTAAAAGCAATTCCAAACCGATGTCTCTACTCGCCAACCTTTTGCAGGCTGGCTGCGTAGAAGAACTCCCCAGCCGCCACATCCGGCGGGGTGGTCCATGATCCGGCTAGACGCGCCGCAGGGTGGGAATCGAGAAACCGGGCCACCTGGCGCTGATTTTCCTCCGGCGAGAGGGTGCAGGTGAGGTAGAAGAGCTGCCCGCCAGACGCCAGGGCCGCAAAGCAGTTCTCCAGCATGTCCGACTGGATGCGCGCCAGGGCCAACACATCCGAGGGTTGGCGCTTCCACTTGATGTCCGGCCTGCGCGACAGGGTGCCGAGGCCGGTGCAGGGCGCGTCGAGAAGTATGGAGCCCGGCGGGGTGGACAGGGGGGACGGCATGTCGGCCCTGGCGCGGAAGGCCAAGAGCCGCCCGGATTCCACAGCCGGGGCCAGCTCCCGCTTGAGCGCGCGCAGGCGGCCCAGGTGGGTGTCGCTGGCGAGGACCGGGGCGCAGCCCGCCTCGATGAGCAGACGGGTCTTGCCGCCGCGGCCAGAGCATGCGTCCCACACGGGCGTGGGCCAGCGCTGGGGATTGAGCGCAGCCAGGGCCTGGCGTGCGGAAAAGCCCTGGCGGTACAGGGCGGCGCGTTCTTCGTCGGTAAGGGCGAGATCTTCGGCCAAGGTGTCCAGCCCGGTGCCGGGCTGAAAAGCCAGGCCAAGGCCCTGGCGCCCCAGGCAGGCAGGGTGCGCGCCCAGCCGACGCGAGAGCGCCATGGCGGGTTCGGTCCCAAGGCTCTCGGCCTCGACAGCCAGACCCATGGCGGGCGGGCGGGCCTGCGCCTTGAGATAGCGCGCCACTTCTTCTTTCGGGTATTCCTTGAGCCACAGGCGCACGATCCACTCAGGACAAGAGTAGTAGCGCGAGAGCACCTCGGCCTCGTCCTTGGCGCCTTCCTTGTAGGGCGCCAAGGTGCGTGCGGCCTCGGCCATGTCGCACACGCGGCGCAGCACGGCGTTGAACAGGCCGGAGAGGTGGGCGCGGGTGTAGCCTTTGGCCCAGTCCACGGCCCAGTTGACGCTGGCGTAGGCGGGCACGCGGTCCAGGTGGATGATCTCGTGCGCGGCCAGCCCCAGGGCCAGCATGGCCTCGTCCGGCAGGCGGCGGGAAGGGTCCAGAAAGCGCGCCAAAAGCGCGTCCAGCCGCCCCTTGAGGCGGCAATACCCGTAGACGAGCTCCGTCACCAGCCCGGCGTCACGATCCGACAAGGGGTCGGACGTGAGGGCGGTGTCCAGTGCGGCTTGCAAATCCCGGCCTTCAATGAGGCAAGCCGAGAGACAGTCCAGTGCGGCGGCGCGGGCCGGAGGAAGCTGGGCCACGATTCGTCCTTAGCGCTTGCGGCGGCGGCCGGAGCCCTCGCCACCCTGACGGGATTCGCCCTGACCACGGGAGGAGCCGCCCGATCGTTCTCCAGACCTGTCGCCGGGCCGGGCGCCGGAATGGCTTCCCTCGCGCGCGGGGGAATCAGGCCTGCGGCCCTCGGGCAGAGGGGGCGGAGTGTGCATTGCCTTCTGGTAGGCGGTGTCGAGCAGCATGGACAAGAGCAGCACCTGGTCATCGTCCTGCGCCATGGCGCGGGCCACGTCCACGTAGCGGCGCATGCGCTCCTGCTCCAGGCTGTCCTTGGCGCGCCACTTGGCCTCCAGCACCGTGGTTATGCGCTGGGTCACGTGGGCGGCCAGGTCGGCCTCGGTGGGCAGGGCGCGCTCCTGCAGCTGGATGCCGTATTGCCGGGCGATGCGCGTGAGCTCCATCTTCTGCATCACGTCCACCAGCGAGATCACCGTGCCCGCAGCACCGGCGCGGCCCGTGCGGCCCGCCCGGTGGATGTAGCTTTCCGGGTTCTCCGGCGGGGAGTACAAAATCACGTGGCTGAGTCCGGGGATGTCGATGCCGCGGCCGGCCACGTCTGTTGCGATGAGGAAACGCAGCTGCCCGGCGCGCACGCTGGTGAGCACCTGGTCGCGGCGCGACTGGGTGAGGTCTGCGGAGAGCTCGTCGGCGTTGTAGCCGAAACGGCCCAGAACAGCGGTGAGGTAGTGCACGTCGGACTTTGTGTTGCAGAAGATAATGGCCGATTCCGGCGATTCCATCTCCAGAATGCGCATGAGGCAGCGGTCTTTGCCCATGGAGGGCACTTCGTAATAGGCGTGGGTCATGTCCGCGATGTGCACCTGCCCGTCAGACAGGGACAGGCGGCCCGGATCGGTGAGGAATTCCTGGGCCAGGCGCAGCACCTGCTGCGGGAAGGTGGCCGAGAACATGGCCCCGTGGATGCGCTTGCGCGGGGGCAGGTAGCGCTGGATGTCCTTCATGTCCGGGTAGAAGCCGATGGACAGCATCCGGTCGGCCTCGTCGAAGATCAGGGTGGAGAGCTCGGCCAGGGAGAGCGAGCGCTTGAGCAGGTGGTCGAGGACTCGGCCCGGGGTGCCGACGACGATCTGCGCGCCGCGTTTGAAGGCCTCCAGCTGGGTGGCGTAGCCCACGCCGCCGTATACGGCCACGCATTCGATGCCCGTGCCCGCGAAGAGGGTGGTGGCCTCTGCCGCAACCTGCTGGGCCAGCTCGCGCGTGGGCACCAGGATGAGGGCCTGAGTGGAGGTGTGGGCAGTCTTGAGGCGGCCCAAAAGCGGCAGCAGGAACGCGCCGGTCTTGCCGGAGCCGGTCTGCGCCTGAACCATTATGTCGCGGCCCTTGAGCATGTAAGGCAGGGATTTTTCCTGCACGGGCATAAGCTTGCCCCAACCCGCGCGGGCGCAGGCCTCTTGCAGCAAAGGCGGCAGGTCGGCCAGCCGCAGCTCCGGCAGGGTGTCCTCCGGAGCTATCTCGCCCACGGCCTCCGGTTTGGGGGCCTTGGCCTGCTCCTCGGCGAAGAGCAGGGCCTTCTGCACCTGGGTCAGCCCCGGGGCCTGGACATACTGGCGGGCGGGTGCGCCCTCTGCGGTCTTGCCGGAATCCGGGCTGGTGTCGCCGGTGATCTCTTTGTCGTCGTGCTCCATGGAAAATCAGCTCCCGCGCGTCTGGCCGGACCCGAAGCCCTTGGGGGGCTCGGCCTCTTGGCCTCTCGCGCTGTGGTCGGTTGTTGGTGTGATTCTGGTCCCGCGCACCCCGTCCACCACGGCCAAAGCCGAGGCCACGAGGCCGGAGACATCGGCCACATTGGCCGGAAGAATAAGTGTGTTGTTGGCCTTGGCCAGATTGCCGAACTCGGTGATGTACTTTTCGGCCAGGCGCACCTTGGCCGCGTCCATTCCGCCCTCGTTGCCCAGGGCGATGGCCACGCGGCGGATGCCCTCAGCCGTGGCCTGGGCAACGATTTCGATCTCGCTGGCGCGCCCCTCGGCCTCGTTGATGCGCTTCTGCTTCTCGCCCTCAGACACGTTGATGGCCTGCTGGCGCTGGCCCTCGGCCATATTGATGCGGGCCTGGCGCTCGCCTTCGCTGCGCGCGATCTCGGCGCGCTTCTCGCGCTCGGCCTTCACCTGCAGCTCCATGGCGGCCATGATGCTGGCCGGGGGGTTGATGTCCTTGATCTCGTAGCGCAGCACCTTGACGCCCCAGGTGATGGCGGCCTCATCCACTGCGGTGATGACCTGATGGTTGATGACCTCGCGCGTTTCAAAGGTGCGGTCCAGCTCAATCTTGCCGATGGCCGAGCGCAGGCTCGTCTGCGAAAGCTGGATGGCCGCCTGATAGTAGTTGGCGATGCCGTAGCAGGAAAGCTGCGCGTCGCGCACCTCGAGGTAGATGAGCCCGTCGATGCTCACGGACACGTTGTCCTTGGTGATGCACACCTGGGGAGGGATCTCGATGACCTCCTCCTTCATGGAGCGCTTGTAGGCCACGCTGTCCACAAAGGGGATGAGGATATGGAAGCCGGCGCCCAGGGTGTTGGAATACTTGCCCAGGCGCTCCACGATGAATTCCGACTTCTGGGGCACAACAACTGCGGATTTGACGAACACGATGATGGCAAGAAAAGCCAGAATCATCAGGATGATAACGTTGCCGTCAAGCATGGGAACTCCTCTACCGTCCGCCGTCCCGGGGCTCCGCCTTGGCGGAGCGCACCAGATATGCGCCGGAGTCGTTCTGCGCCTGGCCGAGGATGACCACGTTCTCGCCTTCGCCAATAGTCTCTGCGGACTCTGCCCGCCAGAAGCTGCCGCGGTACTTTATCTCGCCCGGAGCGCCAGGGCCGATTGTCCGGGTGGCCACGGCGGCCTTGCCCGCGCCGGCGTCCAGGCCCACCTCTTCGGTGTCCGGCTGGGCCGGGGAATGGGTGCTCCCCCGAAATACGCGCAGAAACATGCGCCGCAGCAGAATCAGCCCGATCAACGAGGCGGCCAGAAAAACCACGAACTGGCCCCCGAGGCCAAGCCCCAGGGCATAGGCTGCAAAGGCCGCCACAAAGGCGCCCAACGCAAAGAACAGCATCACAAATCCGGGCAGAGCCAGTTCCGCAAGGAGGAACAACGTCCCCACCAGGAACCACATTACGTGCGCCGTCCAGAAGCCGTCCATAAAACCCTCCTCGCTCTCTTGCCCTCAATACGCCAATGCCGGGGTCACGGCAAGGGCCGCCGAACCCGGCACCGTCTTGAGGCTCAAGACTACGCAGGCCGCAGAATACGCTTTGCCCGTCCTTGCCAACCGGGCCTGGTCCGGCTAATGCGCCCTGTCCGCCACGCCGATAAGGCGGGTAACAGGAGTTTCGATCATGAGCCGCCGCATACGTGAAGCACTGACGCACCGCCTGAATCCCCTGCACCTTTACTGCCGTCTGCGCGACATGGGCCTGTCCTCGGCCCTGGCCCGCAGCCTCACCAAGGGATACGAACGCGTGGTGTACCGCCCCCTCACCGGGCCCGTGGCCGGATAAGCACAACCCTCTCCGGGCACTGCTCCCTAGCGCTGCGCCCGGGCTGTTCCACACCGCAATTCTTGACAGAACCGCGCCCTTGAGGCGAATGTCCTGCTGACGCTTCCACAGCCGCGCCCGCGCAAGCCAACCTGCGCCTGCTTGCGCGCGTCTGCCGCGCTCCATATCGCCCGCCGGAGGTTCCCATGACCAAGCCCGACGACAGCAAGGCGGCCTTTGCCTGCCCCACCCAGACGCCCCGCGACCTGACGCAGGACGCCGAACGCGCCCGCATGATCATCGAGATGCTGCCCTACATCCGCGAATTCGCGGGGCAGACCGTGGTCATCAAATACGGCGGCAACGCCATGATCGACGAGACCCTCAAGCAGAGCTTCGCGCGCAGCGTGGTGCTGCTCAAATACGTCGGGATCAATCCCATCATCGTGCACGGCGGCGGTCCGCAGATCGGGCAGATGCTGAAGGCGCTGAACATCGAAAGCCACTTCCGCCAGGGTCTGCGCGTCACCGACGACGCCACCATGGACGTGGTGGAGATGGTGCTGGTGGGCAAGGTCAACAAGGAGATCGTGAACCTCATCAACCTGGCAGGTGGCCGGGCCGTGGGGCTTTCCGGCAAGGACGGCATGCTCATCCGCGCCGAGAAGAAAGAGCTGGCCATCAGCCGCGACGACGCCCCCACCGAGATCATCGACCTGGGCAAGGTGGGCGAGGTCACATCCATCGAAACCAGCGTGCTGAAGTCCCTCATGGGCATCGGCGTCATCCCGGTCATCGCCCCCGTGGGCGTGGATGACCTGGGCAACACTTACAACATCAATGCCGACTCTGTGGCCGGGGCGGTGGCCGGGGCCATGCGCGCCAAGCGCCTGCACCTCTTGACCGACGTGCCCGGCGTGCTGGACAAGGACAAGAAGCTCATCCCCAGCATGACCAGCACCCAGGCCTTCCAGGCCATTGAGAACGGCGTGGTGGTGGGCGGCATGATCCCCAAGCTCCAGTGCGTGCTCGAAGCCATCATGGCCGGGGTGGAGAAGGTGCACATCATCGATGGCCGGGTGGAGAACTGCGTGCTGCTGGAGCTCTTCACCACCTGCGGCATCGGCACGGAAATCACCCGCTAGGCTTTTTCGACCCATAAAGCGGGCGGCTCTCCATGCGGGGGGTCGCCCGTTTTTTTTGTCGCGCCCGGAAGAACCGCCATGCGCATCAAAGTCAGTTCAGCCCTCGCGGCAGAGCTGCCGCAAGACGCCGCCAGCGGCTTGTCGACAAACCCGGTTCGCGCGTGCCTCCCCCGCCCTTGCCAAAGGTGCTGCCCAGGCGCAGACCGCGTGACGTTTTGGCGACAGGCGACCTTGCGCCCAACGTGATTCCTGCGCTATCCTGTGCGCAAACCACCCGCGCCGAGGAGGCCTCCATGCCAGCCATTGAAAAAGACCTGCCGCCCGACCTTTCCCCCGGCCCGTTGCTGTCGCTTTCCGGCGCGTACTGGAAATCCTGCGCCCTGCACGCGGCTGTGGCCCTGGACGTTTTCACCCCCCTGACCGATGGCCCGGCCAGCGCCGTGGACCTCGCCCCCGGCCTTTCGTGCGATGCCCGAGCCCTGGACATGCTGCTTACCGCCATGTGCGGCCTGGGCCTGCTGACGCGCCATGGCGACGCCTTCGCCCTCACCGAGCAGGCAGCAACATTCCTGGTGCGCACGGCGCCGCGCTACCAAGGTCACATCATCCGCCACCACATGAATCTTGTGGAGTCCTTCGGGCATCTGGCCCAGGCGGTGCAAACGGGCAAGCGCGTACGCGGCGGACAGGAATGGGCTGAGGCTGATCGCCAGGACTTTTTGCTCGGCATGTTCAATATCGCCATGGGCATCGCCCCACGGCTGGCCCCAAGGCTCGACCACCTGCTCTTGGACGCGGGCCTGCCTGGCATGGCCGGACGCACCCGCCTGCTTGACCTGGGCGGGGGGCCGGGCACCTACGCCATCCACTTTTGCCTGGCCCTGCCGGGCCTTTCGGCCACGGTGTTCGACCTGACCACCACCCGCCCCTTTGCCGAGGCCACGGCCCAGCGCTTTGGCCTGGGCTACGACCAGGGCCAGCGCCTGGCGTTCATCGCCGGGGACTATACGGCAGACCCGGTTCCCGCCGGGTTCGACGTGGCCTGGCTGTCGCACATCCTGCACGGCGAGGACCCCGGCATGGCGGCGGATATCGTCCGCAAGGCCGCAGACGGGCTGAACCCCGGCGGCGTTCTTCTGGTGCATGAGTTCTTGCTGGATGACAGCCTGGACGGCCCGGAGTTTCCGGCCCTGTTCTCCTTGAACATGCTGCTGGGCACGGACGGAGGGCAGTCCTACTCCGGGGCGCAGGTGGGACAGATGCTCGTGGACGCAGGGCTCAAGGGCATCGCGCGGCTCGGGTTCAACGGACCCAACCACACCGGCATCGTAGCGGGAGTGAAGCCCGCCTAGATCCGGGCGGAACGGGACGGGAGAAAGAAAGGCTGTGGAGTCTTCCGGTCCAGCGGCGCAACAGGAACGATCTCATACAGCCACCAACGACAAGCAGGTGCGGCTCTTCGCTACTGCAGTATTTGCAGAACGCGGGCCTTGGAGTACGCAAACCGCAGGATATCGTACTCAAAAGGCGTATCCGTCGTGTAATAGCGGAACGGTATGCCCGCACGCGTGTCCACAGCGCGAACGCCAGTGTTGATGTTGCTCGCCAGGGAGTGGTCTGTAATTCCCGCAAGATCAAACATGTACTCCATCTGATAATACGAGAACACGATGTCGCCCGCTGTCCCCAACGTGTCGCGGCCATTTGAGGGCCCATAGAACGGCAGCATGACATACGGCCCTTCCGGCACGCCCCAGACGCCGAGGGTCTGACCGAAGTCTTCTTCCTGCTTGGGGATCCCCATGTCCGTGGCCACGTCGAACATGCCGCCAAGACCCACAGTTGTGTTGGCCACCAACCGTATGATGGTTGCGTTGACCTTGGTTTGGCTGGCCTGGAGCATGGAGTTCGCGAGCCGCGGAACTTCGTTCAAGTTGCTGATGAAGTTGGAGACCCCGGTGCGCACCGGGGCTGGAAACGCATATTGGTAACCCGTGACAACAGGAATCAGGATGGCGCGGTCAAAGCGGGCGTTGAAGTTGTATACGAGGCGGTTCGTGCGCTCCGCAGGGTCATAAACGTCGAGCATCGACTCCTTCTCCACCCTCTCAATGGTCGCGGCATCCACAATGCGTTGCACCGGCGCCCGGAAGCCCGTTTCCGGCAAGGTGTGTTCCGGCGCGTGTTTTGTCGCGCCGCAGGCAAAGAGCAGCGGCAGCGACGCCAGGAGGATGACTCTTGCGGCGACGGAGGAACGCAGAAGCGTGCGCATGTTCATCACGACTTCCCT
Organism: Humidesulfovibrio sp.; assembly: GCF_030689645.1. Classification (GTDB taxonomy): domain Bacteria; phylum Desulfobacterota; class Desulfovibrionia; order Desulfovibrionales; family Desulfovibrionaceae; genus Humidesulfovibrio. The sequence goes on along the minus strand of NZ_JAUYFU010000032.1, from coordinate 2,205 downwards.
CCCTTGAGGATCTCCAGAATTGTCTTGGCGAAGCCGTCGTATTGCAGATTGCCGCAATGGCCTCCATTGGGAAAGAATACCCCCCGCTTGCCGAAAACATCCCTCAAAAAGGCCACCTCTGCCTCATTCAAAATAGGGTCATCCGCATTGCCGATGAGGTAAACGTTTTCCGAGGTGCGCAGGAAGGACTCAATGCCTTGCAGCGTGCACGCGCGCAAGGCTTTCTCTTTTGTAATGCTGCTGTCTTTGGACTGCAGATACGGCAGGAGCAACTCCTCGAAGTACTGCTCAAATGATATTCGGCTGGCCACGCTGAAATACGGGAGCAGCGGGTCGCTTGTCGACACAGTGGTGCCTGGAGCAACGATGTAGCCGGCGTTCAGGCATATATCGGACGTGAATATCATGGAGGAGGACGTGATCCTGAAGCCTACGCCGATGATCTGCTTCAGTTCCTCGTCGGTCACGTCAAGAGTTTTGAAAAATTGGTACAGCACCTCGCTATCCAGTCGGCCAACGTGATTCGTCTTGTAGAACTCGGAAAACCGCTCAATGAACATTCCGACCGACTGCTGGGGCGTCGTCTTGTTGGTGCTGGTTTCCGCAAGCCAGGAATCGAAGGCCAAGGCGGAATTGTACAAGTCCACCGGCGGATTGATGACGAGCACCTTCTCGAAATTGAAGACCTTGTCCTGCATATCCCGTTTGGCGATGAACGCAGAATGCAGCCCGCCAAGGCTGTAGCCGGTCACGCTGTAGCGGCTCACCTTTGTCGTGGCCTCTACATCCGCCTTGACCCAGCGCATGAGCGTGTACAGGTCATCGACATCGTAAGGCACATAACCGGAAAGACCATGCTTGGACATGCTGACAATGAAGTTGAAATGCGTTGGGGACGAGAGGGCAACGGTGTGGTACCCGGCTCCGTAGAACAAATACTGCAGAAACTGAACCTTGGGCGAATTATACCTGCCCCCCGTGCCCGCAATGATAAAGATGAGCGGCGCTTCCTTCTCTTGCAGCATGACGGAGTATTCCACTGCTTCGGTGTACCAGAACACCTTCGGGATGCGCCTTCCGTCGATCTTCACCGACCGAACTTCCGGAACGGCCCCCCGGGCGTTTTCTGGAAGCTTGTAGCGAAAGTCCGGCGGCGTGCCGAAAACCGTCGCCTTGTACCTGTTGGTGAAGGGATACTTCGGCGCCTCAACAGCAGTATCCGCCAGGGCGACACCCGCGCCAGACATGGCCAACAGAAGGAAGAGAACCAGGGAAAGGGCCCGTGCCATGTTGTATGAATCCCCTTTCGTCATTTTGTCGCCAAAGCTTGGCACAAGCCTAACATGGCATAGTGACAGTAGCGGAATGCGTACTTTACGCAATTGCTTTCTTCCCTATCGGCTCCAAGCGCTTATAGCATTAGGAGAACAACCATGCCAGCAGGCTCTACGCTGTGTCCTGCGGCCATTCTTCTCCGCCGGCAGACTCTCTGGATGCTTGGCGTGGTGCTCCCGCTGCGGCGGACGGAAGACGCAAAAAAGTGCGGCGCGGTCCCTGCTGTGGAAGACCGCGCCGCTGGGGGAGGGAGCTGGGATGGAATTTACTGCTTAGGAGCTTCGACCTTGGCCTCGGCCTTGTCGGCCTTCTTGGCCTTCTTGGTGGACTTCTTCTCAACCTTGGCGGCCTTTTTCTCGGCTTTCACTTCGGTTTTGGCTTCCATGGCGGCCGGGGCGGCGGCATTCTCGACAGCCGGAGTGGCGGCAAAGGCGGGAACGGCCAGGGAAAGGACCAGAGCGGCGGCGGCGAACTTCTTCAACATGGCGATTCTCCTTGCAGGTTGTAGGTTCAGAGGGTTTGCAAGGCTGCTGTTTGGGGGCTCATGCGCCGGGACAACAGTCTGCTTGTCGTGCTTCTGGCGAGAAAGATGTTGCTAGAGGTTTCCGGTTCAGTTCCGCTTGCGTGTTTCGTCATTATGCCACGCGGCATGACACCACTGAAGCATCCGCCGTGCCAAACACGTAACAGTCCATTATTTAATGAGATAATTATAACAACGCTTCGGCGTGCCACCGCAGGAGAGCAAAGATTGCGCTCCTTGCGCACCAAAGGCGCAAGGAAGTGTCGTGTACGAAACATCTTCCCCCCCCTGTTGGCGCTCAAGGAACATGCAAAACGCGAAGCGGTCCGTCCGGCTAATGCCCGGCC
>NZ_JAUYFU010000028.1 GCF_030689645.1 Humidesulfovibrio sp. | reverse complement strand
GTTCCTGGACGGCATTGAGGCCTACGCCTACTTCCCCCTGGCCGTGGCCCGCAATGTCCAGGCCCGCGACGCCGACCTCCAAGTGGAGGTGCTGCCCCAGGCCGGGAGCATCGACAGGGCGGGCGGCCTCGCCTTCGGCCTGAAGAACTCCGGCAACTATTTCGCCTTCCGGGTCAACGCCCTGGAGGACAACGCCGTGCTTTTCGAGTTCGTGGACAACCGCAGGCTGGAGCGCGCCAAGACCGAGCTGCCGGTGGCGGCAGGCCGCTGGACCCGCCTGGAAGTGCAGGTGCGCGGGAACAGGATCGTCTGCCTTGTGGATGGGCGACCTGTCCTTGAGTACGATGCCGCCAAGCAGGTGGGCGGGTACGTGGGGCTGTGGACCAGGGCGGACTCGGTGACGCAGTTCCGTGACCTCGTCATGACAACCGGCGGCATTTCACGCCAGCTCATCCTCCCGGCGGACGTGGCACAAGATCCATCTCGGAGGATCGCTTCTAAGCCCTCGAAGGGGCCTGGGTGGACCCCACTCTCATCCAGGCCAGGGCCGCCCTGCGGTAGGGGTTCAGCTCCTTGGCCGTGTACGACCCCTTGAGCGGGCTGCCGTGGCGCTGGTTGTGGTCGGCATGGGCACGACAGTACCGCTCGTCCAGGCCGTCCGCTGTCCCCGCTCTGGCAGGCTTACCGCAGTGGATCACCCGGCAGGAGCCGTACATGTGGTTTGGGACGCTGGCGCGGGCGCTCACGTCCTGCTTGCGCTTCTTGCGCTGGCTCCAGTCGGTCATAGCTTACGGGTCCCACTGAAGGAGAGTGGCGGTCTCCCCAAGTGCCTGTAGTTTAACGTGCTCATGGTCATTCCCTTACCACCCCCAAGATCCCAGGCACTCCTGTTCCCCTGAGGAGACAAGAGAGCATGACCTCCCTGGCCTTGCCCTTGTTCGACCTGCCCACGATCACGGAGTCATGGACAGGGAGGACATGGATACCAAGCTCCCGGAGGGCAAGCAGGACGTCCGCCGGAACCTGGCTCTCGATGAACTGGACCGTAACGCCCTTGTCCGTGAGCTGGCCCAGGAGCCGCAGGAGGTCTTGGAGGTTGCGGGCAAGGCGGTCGATGGAGAAGACGTGGCCCCATGGTGGGCCTCCGGCTGGCCCTGACAGGGCATGGCCATCCCTGGCCACCAAACATGCCCAGCCCCGGGCCTACACACGTTTGGCCCCCTACCGGGGGAGGACCGGGGTCGACAGGCATCGCCATGACCCCTCACATATTTGCACCAAAATATCCGAACAACCTAACCACATTCTTACCTATACTCATTGACCTACCCGCGACAACATTGTAATGGGGATAATAGGAGTCAAAATTCCTACCAAAGTAGGCGAACTTCGCCATGCGTTGCAACCAGATGCATGCGAACGCAACCAAGGAGGGCAGAATGGCGAGACAACCGGCCAAAGAAGATCCGCTGATCCGGATGCAAAAGGACCTGAAACGGGCCAAGGAGAAGGACCAGAAGACGGTCCGCTGGATCATGGTCATCGACCAGGCCAAATGCGCGGGCTGCCACGCCTGCACAGTGGCCTGCGCCGTGGAGAACAAGCTGCCGCCAGGCGTCATCTACCGTCCGGTCACCGAACATGAGCACGGCCAGTTCCCCAACGTCCGGCGCAGCTTCCAGCCACGGCCCTGCCTGCAGTGCGACAACCCGCCCTGCGTCACGGTCTGCCCGGTGACGGCCACATATAAGAATGCCCAGGGCGTCACGGTCATCGACTACGACCGCTGCATCGGTTGCCGCTACTGCCTCGCTGCCTGCCCCTACGGTGCGCGCACCTCGGACTTTGCCGAGTGGCACGCCAAGGAGGTGCCTGCGGTCAAGGGCGTCACGGCTGGCGGCGAGTGGGCCGCTGCCGGGTATGAGGAAAAGCCCGCCGCCGAATACGGCGAGGCGTGGAAACCGCGCAGCCGCCGCGACTCGCCCGTGGGCAACGCCCGGAAGTGCCACTTCTGCCTGCACCGCCTAGCCGTGGGAATGCTGCCCGCCTGCGTCACCACCTGCGTCGGCAGGGCCACCTACTTCGGCGATCGCAACGATCCCCAGGCCCTGGTCCGGGAGCTCATCGGCTCACCCCGCGTCATGCGACTCAAGGAAGAACTTGGTACCAAACCAGCCGTTTACTACCTGGTTTAGGGGGAAGTCATGGACAAAATATACAACAAGCTCATAGTGCTGGCTGTGGCGGGTTTGGTGGTCGGAGGCTGGGGCCTTGTGGACCGCCTGCTTCATGGCCTGACGCCCGTGGCCTTCGGCTCGGTCATCCCCTGGGGATTATGGGTGGCCTTCTACCTGCTGTTCCTGGGCCTCTCGGCCGGGGCTTTCCTGGTCACCATCCTGGCCTACGTCTTTGGGCAGAAGCAGTTCGAGGCCGCAGCGCCGCTGGCGGCCTTCACCGTGCTGGTGGCCCTGCTCTGCGAGGTCCAGTTCATTCTGCTCGACCTTGGCACCATGCACCGGGCCTTCTATCGCTTCTTCCTCTCGCCCAATCCGGCCTCGGTGATGTTCTGGATGATGGTGCTGTTCATCGCCTTGCTGGCCCTGTACCTGGCGAAGACCTGTCTGCTCATCCGTGGCACCATGGTGGCATGGGCGGCGGATGAAACCCGCTGCTACCGTGGCCTGTATCGCTTCCTCAGCTTCGGGCGAACAGTCTACGGCCCGGCCGAGCGCGAGTCCGACCAACGGCTGGTGAAGCGCCTGTCCTGGGTCAGCCTGCCCGTCGGCCTGCTCTTTTACTGGGCCAACGGCGTGTTCTTCGCCGTTGTTCCGGGCCGCCCCCTGTGGAACAGCGCCCTGACCCCGCCGCTGTTCGTGGTTGCGGCACTGCTCTCCGGTGGCGCGCTGCTTGCCTTCCTCATGCTTGCCCTGCGCGGGGACGACGAGGAAGGACGCGAGGCGGGACTGGGACTGGGCCGGGTGGTGTTCCACCTGCTGGTGCTCTTCCTGATTCTGGAGCTGACGCAGCTCTTCGTGGCCTCGGCCTCTGGTCGACCAGACGCGGCCTTCGCCCTGGAGCGCATCTTAAGCAGTGGCAGCGGATTTCTCTTCGGCTTCATGCACCTGTGCCTTGGCGGGCTTCTGCCGTTGATTCTATTGCGCGGCGGAGCAGACAGCCCTAAGGCCGTGGCCTGGGCCTGCGCCCTCATCGTGCTGACCTTCATCAGCTTCCGCTTCAACTTCGTGGTGGCCGACCTGGCCGTGACGCGGCTGGAGGGCCTTGAGCCCTTCTATGTACACGCCCGGCTCTCGGCCGATTACGTCCCCAATCTGAACGAGTGGCTGGTGAGCCTCTGGGTCGTGTCTTCGGGGGTTCTGGCCTTCGCCCTGGGCACCCGCTACCTGCCCGTTTCCGGGCCGCTTAATGGAGGGCAATCCCATGTCTAGGAACGCCAAAATCAACGGTCCCGCACCCGGCCCCGTGGAGATGGACCGCCGCAAGTTCCTGAAGTGCTCGGCCCTGGCCGGTGGCCTCGCCGCATCAGGCGCGCTGGCCCTGCACCAGGCCTTCAGCGGAGACGCCCAGGCAGCAGAGGGCGGGGCTTACATCCATGCCAACCCGGAGAACCAGCTCTATTCGGTGTGCCAGCAGTGCAACACCAACTGCGGCATCAAGGTGAAGATCGTGGACGGCAAGGCCGCCAAGATCGACGGCAACCCGTACAATCCGTGGACGCTCAACCCGCACATCTCTTACAAGACTCCGCTGGACAAGGCCGCCACGGTGGAGGGGGCGCTCTGCCCCAAGGGGCAGGCTGGCATCCAAACCCAGTACGACCCCTACCGCATCGTCAAGGTGCTCAAGCGCGCGGGCAAGCGCGGCGAGGGCAAGTGGAAGTCCATCCCCTTCGACCAGGCCATCACCGAGGTCGTGGAGGGTGGAGACCTGTTCGGCGAGGGCAAGGTGGAGGGCCTGAAGGACATCTGCACCCTGCGCGACCCGGAGGCCTCCAAGGCCCTGGCCGAGGACGCCGACGCCGTTGCCAAGGGCAAGATGCCCCTGGACGAGTTCAAGGCCAAGCACGCGGACAATCTCAAGCATCTCATCGACCCCGAGCATCCGGACATGGGGCCGAAGAACAACCAGTTCGTGTTCAACTGGGGCCGCCTCAAGGGCGGGCGCAGCGACTTTGTGCAGCGGTTTTGCGGGGCGCTGGGCACCAACAACCGCCACGGCCACACCACCGTGTGCCAGGGCTCGCTGTACTTCAGCTGCAAAGCCATGAGCGACCAGTACACCGACGGCAAGTGGACAGGCGGCAGCAAGTTCTACTGGCAGGCCGACCTGCTCAACTCCGAGTTCGCCATATTCGTTGGCGCCAACCCGTATGAGGCCAACTACGGCCCGACCAACCGTGTCCCCATGATGACCGACGGCATCGCCGACGGCAGCTTCCGTTTCGCGGTCATCGACCCGCGCTGCTCCAAGACCGCCTCGCGCGCCTGGAAATGGCTGCCTGTGAAGTCCAGCGGCGTGGGCGCAGTTGCCATGGCCATGATCCAGTGGATCATCGAGCACAACCGCTTCGACGCCCGCTACCTGGCCAACGCCAACAAGGCGGCGGCCAAGGCCGACAACGAGCCCACCTGGACCCAGGCCGCCTGGCTGGTGAAGGTGGGCGAGGACGGCAAGCCCGGCGCCTACCTGCGCGGGTCCGACCTGGGCCTGAAGAAGGAGATCCGCAAGGACAAGGACGACAAGGACTTCGAGTACGACGCCTTCGTGGTCCTCTCCGGCGGCAATCCAGTGGCTTTCGACCCCAACCACGAGGAGAACGCCGTGGAGGGCGACCTGCTGGTGGAGGCCGAGGTCAAGGGCATGAAGGTCAAGAGCGTGCTCCAGGTCTACAAGGAGGTCGCTTCGGCCAAGACGCCTGAGCAGTGGGCCGAAATCGCCGGGCTCAAGGCCTCGGACATTGCCGACCTGGCGCGCGAGTTCACCAGCCACGGCAAGAAGGCCGTGGCCGACATCCATCGCGGGGCCTCGCAGCACACCTCGGGCTTCTACAACGTCATGGCCTGGTTCCTGGTGAACATTCTCATCGGCAACCATGACCACATGGGCGGCCTGTGCAAGGCCACTACCTACGACGCCTCGGGCAAGAAGCCGGGCCAGCCCTTTGAGGTGGGCAAGGCCAAGGCCCCCAAGAGCTTCGGCATCGACATCATCCGGGGCGGCAAGGCCTTTGACAAGACCACCCTGTTCGACAAGTTCCCGGCAAAGCGGGTCTGGTACCCCTTCTGCTCCGACGTCTACCAGGAAGTCATCCCCAGCATCGGCGACGCCTACCCGTACCCCATCAAGGCGCTCATGCTGTACATGGGCACCCCGGTCTATTCCCTGCCCGCCGGGCACGAGCTCATCAGCATCCTGTCCGACACCAAGAAGCTGCCGCTGTTCATCACCTCGGACATCGGCGTGGGCGAGACCAGCATGTATTCGGACTACATCTTCCCGGACCTGACCTACCTGGAGCGTTGGGAATTCTCCGGATCGCACCCCTCGATGCCGTTCAAGGTCTTCCCCGTGCGCCAGCCCGTGGTCGAACCCCTGCCTGAGGCTGTCACCGTGTTCGGCGAGAAGATGCCCATCAGCATCGAGACCCTGTTCCTGGGCATCGCCGAGAAGATGAAGCTGCCGGGCTTCGGCGAGAACGCCTTCGGTCCCGGCCTGCACCTGAAGCGCGAGGAGGACCTGTACCTGCGCATGGTGGCCAACGTGGCCTACGGCGAGAAGGAGGAGGGCGCGGACAAGGTGCCCGCCGCCTCCAAGGAGGAGCTGGACCTCTTTGCCAAGAGCCGCCGCCACCTGCCCGCCACGGTGTTCGACCTTACGCGCTGGAAGGCTGTGGTGGGTGAGGAGCTGTGGCCCCATGTGGTCACGGTGCTGGGCCGGGGCGGCCGCTTCCAGGACTTCGAAAAGGGCTACAAGGACGGCCTGCTGGCCAACAAGTACGGCAAGATGCTGGGCATCTACCTGGAGAACCAGCTCAAGACCAAGAACTCCATGACCGGCAAGCCGTACCTGCATTATGCGGACTACGTGCCCGGCCCGGCAGATTGCATGGGCAAGATGCTGGAGGACGAGAAGCAGGGCTTTGACCTGACGCTTCTGACCTACAAGGCCGTGACCCAGACCAAGAGCCGCACCAGCGGCAACTACTGGACGCTGGGGCCGCTCCCGGAGAACGCCATCGAGATCAACACAGTTGATGCCCAGCGCCTGGGCCTCAAGACTGGCGATCTGGTGAGAGTCACCTCGCCCAGCAATCCGGACGGGGTCTGGCAATTGGGACCAAACACCAAGAAGCCCATGGTGGGCAAGGTCAAGGTCATGGAGGGCATCCGGCCCGGCCACATCGCCTTTGCCCTGGGCTTCGGCCACTGGGCCAACGGCTCCGGGGCGCAGACCGTGGACGGCGTGACCATCCCCGGCGACAAGCGCCGCGCCGGGGGCGTGCACGCCAACGCGGCCATGCGCGTGGACCCGGTGCTCAAGAACACCGGCCTGGTGGACCCCGTGGGCGGCAGCGCCGTGTTCTACCAGAGCCAGGTCAAGTTGGTGAAGATCTAGTCCCAACAACTCACAGCGCGGGCGGGGGCATGTGCTTCCGCCCGCTTTTTGCGTGTGGGAGTTCAGTTCCCGTCCCTTGCACGACGCTTGACCATCATCGAAATCATGGCCCAGGTGCTGCATATCAGGATTCCCAGCAAGAAGCCCAGCAAGCAGGATTTAGTTGGGAACATTGACAGCACAGGGCGCTTTCCGGCAGTTGTACAGACCAGGGGCAAGCCGCCGGGGCTGCCTCACATTACTGCGACACACGAGGCCATGCAGCACCAGGGCAAGCCCAGTTATTATAGGTAGATACGACACATGCGCGAAATCATCCTCATCCACGCCACAGGCGAAGACTGCCCGGGCATCACCTCGGTGCTCACCGGAGTTCTGGCCGCCTGCGGGGTGGACATTCTGGACATCGGCCAGGTGGTCATCCACGACCACCTCACCCTGGGCATGCTGGTGGCCCTGCCCGACGAAGCCCAGGCCGCGCCGGTGCTCAAGGATCTGCTGTTCAAGGCCCACGAGCTGGGCATCACCCTCAAGCTCACGCCCATCGGGCCGGACCGCTACGAAACCTGGGTTGGCGTGCAGGGACGCCCCCGGCACATCGTCACCCTCCTTGCCAGAAGGCTGGAGGCGGCTCACATTTCCCGGCTCACCGGAGCGCTGGCCCGCCACGGCCTGAACATCGACATCATAAACCGCCTGTCGGGGCGCATTTCCCTGGCCAACGGGGGCGAGGCCAAGCCCGCCTGCGTGGAGTTCTCCGTGCGCGGCAGCACAACGGATTGGGCGGCCATACGCCGCGAGTTCATGGAAATGGCTGCGGAAATGGGCGTGGACGTAGCCCTGCAAGAGGACAACGTGTTCCGCCGCAACCGCAGGCTGGTGGCCTTTGACATGGACTCCACCCTCATTCAGGTGGAGGTCATCGACGAGTTGGCCAAGCGTTTCGGCGTGGGCGAGGAGGTTTCGGCCATCACGGAAGGGGCCATGCGCGGCGAGTTCGACTTCAAGGAGAGCCTGCGCCGCCGCTTGTCGCTCCTGAAGGGCCTGGACGCCAGCGTGCTGGAGGATGTGGCCCAGAACCTGCCCCTGACCGAGGGCGCAGAGCGGCTCATCTCGAACCTCAAACGCCTCGGCTTCAAAATCGCCATCATTTCCGGCGGATTCACCTATTTCGGCGACAGGCTGAAGCAGCTCCTCGGCATCGACTACGTTTTCGCCAACAAGCTGGAGGTCAAGGACGGCCTGCTCACGGGCCGGGTCATCGGGCCCATTGTCGATGGCGCGCGCAAGGCCGAGCTGTTGCAGCGCCTAGCCGACAAGGAGGGCATCAGCCTCCAGCAGGTGGCCGCAGTGGGTGACGGCGCCAACGACCTGCCCATGCTGGGCATCGCGGGCCTGGGCATCGCCTTCCATGCCAAGCCCAAGGTCAAGGCCGGGGCGCGCCAAAGCATCTCCACCCTGGGCCTCGACGCCATTCTCTACCTCATCGGCTTCCGCGAACGCGAAACCCTGGGCTAACCCACCACGCGAATCCGCATGTGAATGCATGCCGCGCCGGGAATCTCCCTCCCGCGGACTACGCAATGCACAAAATTCGTACAGACACAACAACGGCTGCGGGTATAAAGCCTTGTCTTCCGCAATTCAATCAAACCAAAACAGGAAGCACCAATGAACATACTTCTCGCTTGCAAGCTTCGCACAAAGTTGTTGGCCAGCTTCCTCTTAATTTCGTTAGTTGTAGTAGCTATTGGCGCCTTCGGCATCGTGAAGTTGAAGCATGTCAACGCCGCCGACACTCTTTTGTACCAGCAGGCCACCCTGCCCCTGGCCGAAATCGGCGAAATTTCCACCACCCTGCAGCGCCTGCGGCTGAACATGGTGGAGCTGGTGGACGCCAACACGGACGATGCCAAGGCCTTTGGTCAGAAGCAAGTGCGCACCTTCCGCGAGAAGATCACCGCCGACTTGAACCACTTCGACACCTACCAGCTTTCGGATGACGAGCGGAAGCTGATGCAGGAGATGAAGACAGCCAAAGAAGAGTTCTACCATCTGGCCGACAAGGTGCTTGAGCTCGACGCCAGCAACAAGCAAGAGCAGGCCCGCGCGCTGCTCTTCACGGAAGGACGCACTGCCGCTCGCGCCATGCAGGCCGCCGTGGACAAGATGATCGCGGCGAAGAGCCAACAGGCCAAGACCATCAGCGATAGCAACGACGCCCACGCCAAAGCAGCGGAGAAGCTCACCTACGTGCTCATGGCCCTGGGCTTCTTCGCCTCCATCACCTTCGGCCTGTTGCTGGTGCGCAGCGTCATGGCCCAGCTGGGCGAAGACCCCGGCTACCTGGCCGAGGTGGCGGGCAAGATCGCCGGCGGCGACCTGAACGTGGCCTTCCGCGAGCAAGACAAAAAAGGCGGGGTGTACCTCGTCATGCAGGGCATGGTGGCAACCATGAAGGCCAAGATCGCCGAGGCCGAGGAAAAGTCTCTGCACGCGGCCCAAGAGGCCGAGCGCGCGCGCATCGCCACCGACGAGGCTGTGGAGGCCAAGGGCAAGGCTGAACTCGCCAAGGCCGAGGGCATGATGCACGCGGCCACGCAACTGGAGAAGGTTGTCGAGGTCATCAGCAGCGCCAGCGAGGAGCTCTCCGCCCAGGTGGAGCAGTCCAGCCGCGGCACAGAGGTCCAGGCTTCCCGCGTGGCCGAAACCGCCACTGCCATGGAAGAGATGAACGCCACTGTGCTTGAGGTGGCCAGAAACGCCTCCCAGGCCGCAGACTCCTCGGGCCACGCCCGCACCAAGGCCATGGACGGCGCGAAGATCGTGGCCCAGGTGGTCCAGGGCATCGGCACCATGCAGACCGTTTCCTCCACCATGAAAGAAGACATGGGCCAGCTTGGCAAACAGGCCGAGGGCATCGGCCAGATCATGAACGTCATTTCCGACATCGCCGACCAGACCAACCTGCTGGCCCTCAACGCCGCCATCGAGGCCGCCCGCGCGGGTGACGCCGGACGCGGTTTTGCCGTGGTGGCCGACGAGGTGCGCAAGCTGGCCGAGAAGACCATGACCGCCACCCAGGAAGTGGGCGCGGCCATCACCGGCATTCAGCAGGGCACAAAAAAGAACCTGGACAACGTTGAACGCGCCGTCACCACCATCGAGAACGCCACGCTTCTCGCCAACCAGAGCGGCGAGGCCCTGCAGGAGATCGTCCGCCTGGTGGAAGTTGCCACGGACCAGGTGCGCTCCATCGCCGCCGCCAGCGAGCAACAGTCTGCAGCCAGCGAAGAAATCAACCGCAGCATAGAGGAGATCAACCGCATCTCCACCGAGACCTCCAGCGCCATGCGCCAGTCGGCCCTGGCCGTGGGCGACCTTGCGGCCCAGGCCGGCAGCCTGCGCGGACTCATCGACACCATGAAGCGCGGCGGCTAGGCCGACCCTCCTCCCCCCTGCATCACACTGGCCGGGCGTCTGCGGATGCCCGGCCTTTGCTATTTCATGCCCTGCCAAAACCGGCGCACCCCATGCATGCGCGCACGCGACGCCAAATGCGGATCGACTTCACAGTATTCGACACCCTGCACGCAGTTCCAACACCTCCACGCCGCACACATATAGTCGCAGGCTAAAGACGCGAAGGTGAACAACCGATAGCGATAATGATCAGACGCCAGCCATCTTGACCCGAGCGCTGCATCAAAGCTATTATACTCCCCTATGCGCAGTCGGCCGCCGTCGATACCTGATTACATTCCACGCAGCACAACAACGAGGATCATCACATGAACAATATTCGCATCGGAGTCCGGCTGATAACGGCCTTCGTCATGGTCGCAGTTCTCGCAATGGTGGTCGGCCTCGTGGGCTATTCCGGAATAATGAAAGCCGAAAACGCATTGGAGACCATCACCCGCGAGGACGTTCCCAGCATCGAGGCGCTGGCCCAGGTGCGCTTCAACATGCGCAACGTCATCGTGGCCCAGCGCACGCTGCTGGTGCGCGAGCTCTCGGCCCAGGACCGCGAACAGCAGTACAAGAACATAGAAGAAGCCAGAAAGATCTATCGCGAGGCCATGGCCCGGTATGAAGCTGTCCCCAAATCACCGGAAGAAACCAAACTTTTGCAGGACCTGAAGAGCATCCTCGCCCAGGCTGCGGAACAGAACACCGAGGGGTTCGCCCTGCTCAAGGACTCCGCAGCCGACCCCACCAATGAAGCCAAGTACTCCAAGGCCGTGACCCACATCATCAACAAATCCATTGATGTGAACCGCGCCCTATTCGACACTCTGGGCCAGCTCATCATCCAGGCCAAAAAGGAGTCGGAGGAAAACAGCAAGAAAGGCATAGCAGAGGCTGACAGCAGTCTCCGCACCATGACCATTGTGGCCGTGCTGGCCCCGCTGCTCGGCCTCCTGCTCGGATTCCTGCTCACCCGGTCCCTCACGCGGCCCCTGGGCGTCATCGTGAGTTTCTCCGAGTCCGTGGCGCAGGGCAACCTGAAGCAAACCCTTGAGGTGCGCCAGAACGACGAGCTTGGGAAGCTCTCCGACAGCCTGCGGCACATGGTTCAGAACCTCAATGCCAAGATTGCCGAGTCGGACGAGAAGAGCGTCCTGGCCGCAGAAGAGGCCCGCAAGGCGCAAATAGCCACCCAGGAGGCCAACGAAGCCAAGGCGCAGGCCGAACGCGCCAAGGCCCAGGGCATGATCGAGGCCGCCAGACAATTGGAACAAGTGGTGGAAGTCATCAGCTCCGCCTCCGAGCAATTGTCCGCCCAGGTGGAGCAGTCCAGCCGGGGCTCCGAGGTCCAGGCCTCCCGCGTGGCCGAAACCGCAACAGCCATGGAGGAGATGAACTCCACAGTGCTTGAGGTGGCCAGAAACGCCTCCCAGGCTGCGGAATCAACGGAATCCGCCCGCAAGAAGGCTGGCGAAGGGTCCAAGGTCGTGGGGCAGGTCGTGGCAGGCATCAACACCATGCAGAGCGTGTCCATGTCCCTCAAGGAGGACATGGGCCAGTTGGGCAAGCAGGCCGAGGGCATCGGCCAGATCATGAACGTCATTTCCGACATCGCCGACCAGACCAACCTGCTGGCCCTCAACGCC